>JAWKTK010000021.1:0-186041 GCA_041399205.1 Pirellulaceae bacterium
CAACAGTATGGTTCGCGGGCTGGTGATCCGGGATGTCGGCGGAGATGGAATTCAAATTGATCAGGATGCGTCGGGGATTACGATCGCGGGCAACTGGATTGGACAATTCAACAGCGACGGTAGCGATGCCGGTGCTGGCGAAGTAATCGGCGGCAACGGCATTTTCATCGATGGTGATAGTAATGTCATCGGCGGAACGACCGCCGCCGATCGCAACGTTATCAACGAACGCATCTTCTTGTACTCGACCAGCGCCCATGACAACGTGATCGCTGGCAACTACCTGGGCACGGACACGACAGGCAACAGCGTGTTGGCCAGCGGCGGCGCCTGGCAAGGTGTCGTGGCAACCAACAATGCCCACCACAATACCATCGGCGGCGCGACCGATGCGCACCGCAACATCATCTCGGGCGAGTTTGCCGGGATTGATATCGAGGACAGCATCACCAACAACTTCACCATCCAGAACAACTGGATCGGCCTGGGTGCGGACGGCAGCACCGTTCTGGGAAGCGGCGACTACGGCATCTACCTCTATTCCGGCGACAATCATGTCATCGGTGGGGTCGGCACCGGCAACGTCATCCTAGGCAGTGGCGTCGGTATCGGCTTCACTGTCGAGGTGGATGGCACGACGGTGCAAGGCAACTTCATCGGAATCGACGAAACGGGAACCATCGTTGCTGGCAACGATGTCGGTATCGAGATCGCCTGGGGATCGTCCGGCAATGTTATCGGCGGCGTCAATGCCGGCGAGGGCAATGTCATCACCGCCAGCACGGGCGCGGGTATTTCGGTGCTGTCCAGTTCGAGCCCCGTAAACAACAGCATTCGCGGTAACGCGATCTACGACAATGACGGCCTGGGCATCGATCTGCACAACGACGGCGTTACCGCCAACGATGCAGGCGATGCCGACATGGGCGCGAACAACCTGCAAAACTGGGCGGTGTTGACTTCGGCAGCAATCGCGGATGATGGCACGTTTAGCTACCAACTTGATACGACCACACTGGCGGCGGGAACCTATACTGTCGACTTCTACGCCAGCACCAATCGCGACGGCGGTCAAGTCGAAGGAAAGCGATATCTGGGTTCGCTCAGCGGAGTGGCCAACGGCAATAGTTCGCTGACAGGATCGTTGTCAGGCATCTCGCTGGCCAGTGGCGAGTACGTGACGCTGGTCACTACCGACGCCAACGGCAACAGCAGTGAATTCTCCAACTACGCCGTGGCCACCGACAGCGATCCGGGCGGAGCGACACCGAGCGACCTGCAAGCAGTAACGACCAGCGAAGGCGGCCTGAGCATCAATGCCGATGGCGGCAATGATATCTATCTCAAAGCCGACGACGGCGGCGCGATCCTTGGCGGGCTGACGGACTTCACGGTGGAAATTCAGCTCGCCATCGGTAGCCCACTCACCGACACACCCCTGCTGTCTTATGCGACGGCAGGCGCCGAGAATGAAGTCATGCTGTGGCTCAACAGCTCGGGCACACTGCAACTGAAGATCAACGATTATTCGGGTAACTCCAGCACAGTATCATCCACCGTGAGCAGCGCCGATTTCGACGACGGATTGCCTCACACCATCAGCGCAACGTGGTCATCGGCCACGGGCGACTGGGTCATTTATCTCGATGGTGTCGACGTTGGTTCGGGCACAGGGTTCGTGACCGGGCATACAATCGAATCTGGCGGTATTCTGGTCTTGGGACAAGATCAGGACTCGGTCGGCGGTGGCTTCGATTCGGCCCAGCACTTTGCGGGCACTTACTACGATGTACGAGTCTTTGACGATGTGCGCAGCGCGGGTGAAATCGCGGCCAGCTATCGCAGTGACCTGCCGTTCGACGAAGCCGGCATGATCGCTAACTGGAGGTTCGATCAGCTTTCAACCGATGGCGTAGTAATCGATGCGGTAAGCGGCAATAACCTCACCGTCAAGCATGTAAATGGCGCGGGATTTACGGCGAGTGAACCTTCGCTGACGTTCACGTTGAATGAGAACGCCTTGGCTGGAACGGTTGTTGGCCAGGTGAGCGGAGTCGATGCTGAGCGGGAAGCTCGGATCGCGCAGGTGTTGGCCGCTGATCCAGACTTGCGTTACAACGCGGAGACGGGCAGTTTCTACAAGGTTGTCACATCGGGTGCGATGGACAAAAACGCAGCGTTATCCATCGTCAGCTCGACGACGCTCAACGGTGTTGTGGGGACGCTTCCCACAGTCACGTCGGCCAACGAAAATGAATTCCTGCGGCAACTTGTGTCGCTCACTGGAACGTCCAGTGCTTGGTTAAGCGGGTCAGATGCGGCGGTTGCTGACGAATGGCGCTGGGCGGATGGAACGCTGTTTTGGGTCGGTGATGCCAGTGGGTATCGAGTCGATGGCCAGTATGTGAACTTCAGTGCCACAGAACCCGATGGTGGCACCAACACGTCGATTACGTCCCTTTCACTCAGTGGTAGCACCGGCGAGTGGAAGGATAGTTCGGCGTTCTTGCTGAACACCGGACTAATCATCGAATACAACGCTGACGAAGTGCTCGATGCGACCAACGCTTTGACGTATTCGATCCAGTCCCAAACCGTCACCGGGGCCTTCGCGATCAACAGTGACACTGGCGAGATCACCGTCGCCGATGGTTCGCTGCTGGACTACGAAACCAACGCGACTCACACCGTGACCGTCCGAGTCAGCGATGGCACGGCAACTTACGATGAAGCTTTCACGATTTCGCTGGACAACATCACAGAGCCTGCCAACAACGCGCCGACGAATCTGTCCAGCGGCATCGAGCTGAATACGGACGGCGGGAACGATGCGTATCTGATCACCAACAACGCGCAAAGCTTGCTCGGCGGAGCGGCAAGCTTCACGCTCGAAGCGATTTTTACGGGAGTTCATGATCCGTCGAACACAACGTACTCGATCCTCTCCTATGAAACAGATACTCAAACTAACGCGATGGCACTGGATTTGGTGGAGGGCGGAGGCGTTCTGTTTTATGTGAACGGTACCGCCATGTATTTCAGTGACGCGAACTACACAGCGCAATTGCTCGATGGTGGTCAGCATCATATTGCGGTGAGTTGGGACAATACGAACGGCGATGTTGCGTTGTATATCGATGGCGAGCTGCAAGAGACAGCTTTCGGACTCAAGCAAGGAAATACACTATCCAGTTCCGCAGCGTCCGCGATCGTCCTGGGGCAAAGTCAGAGTGGGGTTGATAGTGGCTACGATTCCAATAGCGAGTTCACGGGTACACTTTATGACGTTCGCCTCTGGAACGAAGCCCGCAGCGAAGCCGAGATCGCACTGAACTATCAGCACAAGTTCGAAAGCGGCAGTTTGCCCAGCGGCCTGATCGCCAACTGGCAGATGGATGGCTTCAATGGCTCGAATGAAGTCGTCGATGTTGTCAGCGGCAACAACCTGAGCATTGGACATGCCACCGGCACGGGCTTCATCGTCAGCACGCCGGTCGAAGACCTGCACATCAGTGAAAACGCGGCCGGTGGAACCAGCGTTGGCTTCGTCATGCCGAATGACCCGGATTCGCCGCAGGACATTGTCAGCGATGGGTTGTTTCAAGACTTCGGCAGCCACTGGGCGACACGAGGTGAAGGTGCCGTCTTGTACCAGAACCCAGCTACTTGGGATCCTTCCCCACTTGGAGGAAACAGCATTGAGCTGGGCGTCGCTGCGGGGCCCGGTGGTGTTGAGCAAACTCTGACCACGGAAGTCGGAAAACGTTATCAAGTTGTCTTCGCATTATCTGGCGACTGGGATGGTGGCGAGGATGTGAAGGACCTGCGTGCCAGCGCGGGAGGTGTGTCGCAAGATTTCTCAGTGAGTCAGCCAAGCGGCTGGACTCAGCTCAACCGATTGTGGGAACACCGCAGCTTCGAGTTTACGGCTGATAGCACGTCCACGAAGCTCGCGTTTGATAGTCTCGAATTCGGTGTCACGAACCGCGCAGCAATCATCGCGGATATTCGCGTCATCGAAATCCCCGCCGCGGTCACGACGATTCTGAACAACGATCCGACGCTGTCCTACGACGCGGCGACGGGAAAGTTTTACCGATTCGTGAATGCAGATGTGTCGTGGACGGCGGCGAGAGATGCGGCAGTCGCATCAAAGCTAAATGGTTCCACCGGACAGCTCGTGACGATTCGTTCCGCGTACGAGAACGAGCTGATTCGTGAACTCACCGATGAGGTTGGAAAGCGACCTTGGATCGGTGCGAGCGATCAGACGATTGAAGGCGAGTGGCGGTGGCAGAGTCAAGCAAGCGATGGAGATCAATTCTGGCAAGGCGATGGCACGACCGGCAATAGTATCGCTGGCCAGTATCAGAATTGGAATTTGCCAAACCCACAGGCATCATCGGCAACCGATGACTATGCCATCATGCTCGGCACCGGCGAATGGGCTGATCGCGAGTCCAGCGACACGCAGTCGTACGTCATCGAATGGGACGCCAACGAGGTTCTTTCCAACTTCACGTTCAGCCTGACCAACGATGCGGGCGGACGCTTTGCGATCGATAGCAACACCGGCGAAATCACGGTCGCTGATGGTTCGCTGCTGGACTACGAAACAGCCACTTCGCACAATGTCACCATTCAAGTCACCGACGCGGCAGGCAACACGTACAGTGAAGTCATGTCGATCGCCGTCGACAACGAGCTGGAGCCAGTGATCCTCGGATTGCCGCAGGATTACGTGACCGAGCTCAACCAGTCTTCACCGTTGATTCACCTGCGACTGGGCGAATCGAGCGGCAGCACGGCCGTTGATTCGGCCGGCAATCATGATGGTACGTACCTGGGCGGTGTCGTACTGGGCGCGACGGGCGCCATCGATGGTGACGCTGACACCGCAGTCACGTTTGCCAATGCCCAGCATATCGCGGTGGCCCATTCGCCCGATCTCCTGGTGGACGAAGGGACGTTCCAGTTGTGGTTCAAGACCAGCGACATCACGCAGGAAGGAACGCTGTTCAGCAAGGACGCGATGACCTTCGGCGCTGGCGGGCATATCACGGCTGAAATTACCACCAGTGGCGAGATCCAGGTTCGTTTGCAGTCGGCCAGTGGTCAGTACTACATTAGCACGAATTCTGCAACTCAGCCGATTACCGAGAACGAGTGGCACCACTTCGCCTTCAGCTTCGGCAGTGGCGGCATGAAGTTGTACATTGACGGACAGTTGATGGATTCCGATGCCTACACGGGCGGTCTGGGCACGTCGTCCGGTGGCAGTGGCAATGCTGAAACGCTGGTGATTGGGGCGGCGAACGATCACAGCACCCCTGGAACGACCGACGACCTCCAGCGGTTCTACGAAGGACAAATTGACGAATTCGCGCTGTTAGGTTCGCAGCTCAGCGATGCTCAGGTGCTCGACTTGTTCCAGAGCCAGTCGCCGGGCTATGTGATTCCAGAAGACACCACGCTTGTCTTCAGCACCGCCAACGGCAACGCCATCTCGGTCAGTGATACGCTGGCGACAACCGATACACCGTTGCAGGTCTTCCTGTCGGTGAACGATGGCACATTGACCTTATCCCAAACGACGGGACTGACGATTCCCGGCGGAGCCAACGGTTCGTCGTTCATGACGATCCAGGGGACCGAGTCCGATATCAATGCAGCGTTGGAAGGCATGACGTTCACGCCGGACGCGGATTTCAACGGCGCAGTGACGCTGAATATGCAAACTTCGCTGGGTGCCGACCTGGAGGGCTTTTATACATTTGAAGGCGGCAACGCGAACGATCAGTCGGCCGGTGCAGCGAAGAATGGAACGCTCAACGGAGGCGCCACAACCGTCATCGACGGAGCGCGGGGCGAAGTGTTGAGTCTAGATGGATCGCCCAGCAGCAACGTTCTTATCAATGGGCGATTCGCTCAGTCTTCCAGCGTCACTCTGGCGGCGTGGGTAAATTTGAGTGCAGCGGATACTCTGGGCGCAGAGGTCATTGCCCTAGGGAACGACATTGGATTGCGTTTGGATGATGTCAATTCCTCTCGTGGTCTGACTCTCTATGCCTTTAACGGCAGCTTTTGGGACAACGCAGAATCGAATATCAACGTCGCGGGAACTGGCTGGCGCCATGTCGCTGGCACATTTGACGCAGCGACGGGCACGCTTAAGGTCTTTCTAGATGGAGAGGAAGTCGGCAGCTTCACAGGTGGATCGCTCGTTTATCAGGGTATCGACACAGATACCTACATCGGCAAGCACGGCACAGCCGCGGTCGGTGACTATGACTTCAATGGCCTGATCGATGACGCTCGCATCTACAGCCGAGCTCTCTCGGCCAACGAGATTTCCGCGCTGGCTGGAGATGCCGCAGAAGTGCCCGCCATTGTGGCGATCACGGTTGATCCCGTCAACGATGCACCGGACTTCAACGCAGGTGACGGAATGGTCACGACGGCCGTGGGAAGTTCGGAGGACTTTGGCAAGAGTGTGGCGGTGCAGAGCGACGGAAAGATCTTGGTGGCCGGCCACAGCTACAACGGTGCTGAGTACGACTTCGCTCTGACTCGTTACAACGCCGACGGTTCGCTGGACACCAGCTTCTCGACCGATGGCATGGTTACCACCGACTTTGGCGGGACGCAAGACAGGGGCCAAAGCGTAGCCATTCAAGACGATGGGAAGATCCTGGTGGGTGGCTACATCGAAAACGGCAGCGCTCGAGACTTCGCACTCGTTCGATTTAACGCCGACGGCACTCTCGATACAACGTTTTCCGGTGATGGCAAGGTCACGACGAATCTTGGTTCCAATTTCGATTACGGCTACAGCATCACCGTGCAGGACGATGGCAAGATCCTGGTGGCCGGAGACGCGACTCCCGGTGGAACACAAGATTTTGCAATGATTCGTTACAACAGCGATGGCACGCTAGATACCAGTTTTTCGGGCGACGGAATCGTCACCACCGCCGTGGGGTCCGACTATGACTACGGAAAATCGGTCACGGTACAAGCCGATGGTAAGATCCTGGTCGCTGGCTTCAGCAACGACGGCACGAACAACGATTTCAGGCTGATCCGCTACAACACCGACGGCTCACTGGATACCAGTTTCTCGGGCGATGGTATTGTCACCACCGCCATTGGATCGGCTAACGATTACGGCTTCAGTGTTACCACGCAGGACGACGGCAAGATTCTGGTGGCGGGCTATAGCCACAACGGGATCGACAACGACTTTGCGTTGGTGCGTTACAACAGCGACGGCTCGCTGGACACCAGTTTCTCGGGCGATGGCATCGTGACCACCGCCATTGGAGCTGGCGAAGACCGAGCTTACAGCGTCACCGTTCAGTATGATGGTAAGATCTTGGTGGCGGGTTATAGTAACAACGGGACCGACAACGACTTTGCAGTCACTCGCTACAACAGTGACGGTTCGCTGGATAACAGTTTCTCGGGAGACGGGATCGCAACGTTCGCGATTGGGGCTGGCAACGACAGTGGTTACAGCCTCACAGTCCAAGCCGATGGCAAGATCGTGGTAGCGGGCGAAAGCCACAACGGCAGCGACCGCGACTTTGCCTTGCTGCGACTCAATAGCGACGGCACACTGGACGCGTTTTGACCTCGCCAACACGCTCGATGGCAATCCGACCTACGTCGAAGGCGGTGCTGCGGTGGTGCTGGACAGCGATGTGCAGATCTTTGACGCGGAGCTGAGCGCGGCGAACGACTTCAATGGTGCCACTCTCACGCTTTCTCGCAATGGTGGCGCGAACGTGCAGGACGTGTTCAACGCCACAGGCACCTTGTCGTCCATCTCTGCGGCCAGTGGCAATTTGGTGGTTGGCGGTACCACCATCGGTACCTACACCAACAGCGGCGGCACGCTGGTATTCACTTTCAACGCCAGTGCAACGAACACGTTGGTGAACTCGGCAATGCAGCAGATCACCTACGCCAACAGCAGTGATACACCTCCTGACAGTGTGCAAATCGATTGGACGTTCAATGACGGAAACACGGCGGACGCGCAAGGCACGGGCGGCGCATTGGCGGGCACCGGCAGCACGACGGTGAATATCACGGAAGTCTACGCCTCGGGGACGTCGGACGACGACATCATCGTTGGAACGACGGGATCTGATTCGCTGGACGGTGGTACGGGGAACGACATTGTGCTAGGCGGCGCAGATCTGCTCGGCAACGGAAACTTCAATAGCACCAGCGTCGATTCGCAGTTCAACGTTACGGGCACCAATAGCGGCTGGACGATCTCGGGCGGCAGTGTCGACTTCCTGGGACGCGATTTGCAGTCGCTGCTGCGTCCGAACGATGCCAACGATGCGAATTTGCGAGCAGTGGATCTGCACAACGCGACGATTGCCCAAACTCTTTCCGGATTGACGATTGGTGAAACGTACAGCGTGGCATTCATGTTGGGTGGTCAAGCGGCTGGCGATCATGTGGTCAACGTTTCGACCGACGGCACCGTTGCGGGAACGCAGTCGATTACGGCTACGATGCCAGGCGGCAACACGCTGGGAACGATGGACTGGCAAGCTCGAGTGTACACCTTCACGGCAACGGCAACGTCGCACACGCTGAGCATCTCGTCGATCAGCGGCGACGCGTCGGACGGGCCGCTTCTTGCTGGCGTCCGAATGGTGGCCCACTCTGGCGTAAGTGGCAACGATACGCTCCGCGGTGGCAGCGGCAATGACGTGGTCATTGGTGCCGCCGGGAACGATAATATTCATGGTGGTTTCGGTGTCGATACGATCTACGGCGGTGCTGGCGGTGATACGATCGGCCTCAGCGAAGCCGAGGATGGTGTGGCCGATACGGTCGATGGTGGCGACGGATCGGACAGCTATTACATCTACACCAGCAACACGCCGGACATCTACGTTGACAGCGGCACCGATGGCGCGGTGGACACGATCGTGGGTTATACCGCAGGACACGCGACGTATTATCTGAGGGACACCTTCTCTAAAGCCACCACTGGTATCGATCGCATCCACGATGCCTACAGTACAAGCTACACGACTTACCTGGGTAATAGCAGCCACGCCACCGCGCTGAACTGGGATCTGACTGGCATCGACTTGCAGTACATCGAGTACATCTACGGTGGAACGCAGGGCGATACCATTATCGTCGATGATACTGGCGCAGAAACAACCATCAGCATCTATGGTTTTGGTGGTGATGACACGTTGATCGGAAACACGGCGGACGCGCAAGGCACGGGCGGCGCATTGGCGGGCACCGGCAGCACGACGGTGAATATCACGGAAGTCTACGCCTCGGGGACGTCGGACGACGACATCATCGTTGGAACGACGGGATCTGATTCGCTGGACGGTGGTACGGGGAACGACATTGTGCTAGGCGGCGCAGATCTGCTCGGCAACGGAAACTTCAATAGCACCAGCGTCGATTCGCAGTTCAACGTTACGGGCACCAATAGCGGCTGGACGATCTCGGGCGGCAGTGTCGACTTCCTGGGACGCGATTTGCAGTCGCTGCTGCGTCCGAACGATGCCAACGATGCGAATTTGCGAGCAGTGGATCTGCACAACGCGACGATTGCCCAAACTCTTTCCGGATTGACGATTGGTGAAACGTACAGCGTGGCATTCATGTTGGGTGGTCAAGCGGCTGGCGATCATGTGGTCAACGTTTCGACCGACGGCACCGTTGCGGGAACGCAGTCGATTACGGCTACGATGCCAGGCGGCAACACGCTGGGAACGATGGACTGGCAAGCTCGAGTGTACACCTTCACGGCAACGGCAACGTCGCACACGCTGAGCATCTCGTCGATCAGCGGCGACGCGTCGGACGGGCCGCTTCTTGCTGGCGTCCGAATGGTGGCCCACTCTGGCGTAAGTGGCAACGATACGCTCCGCGGTGGCAGCGGCAATGACGTGGTCATTGGTGCCGCCGGGAACGATAATATTCATGGTGGTTTCGGTGCCGATACGATCTACGGCGGTGCTGGCGGTGATACGATCGGCTTCAGCGAAGCCGAGGATGGTGTGGCCGATACGGTCGATGGTGGCGACGGATCGGACAGTTATTACATCTACGCCAACAACACGCCGGACATCTACGTTGACAGCGGCACCGATGGCGCGGTGGACACGATCGTGGGTTATACCGCAGGACACGCGACGTATTATCTGAGGGACACCTTCTCTAAAGCCACCACTGGTATCGATCGCATCCACGATGCCTACAGTACAAGCTACACGACTTACCTGGGCAATAGCAGCCACGCCACCGCGCTGAACTGGGATCTGACTGGCATCGACTTGCAGTACATCGAGTACATTTTCGGTGGAACGCAGGGCGATACCATCATCGTCGATGACAACGGTACCGGTGAGACTAGTTACATCTATGGTTACGCCGGCGACGATGACTTGCGTGATGGTGCCGGGGCCCACTACCTGTACGGTGGCAACGACAATGACACCTTGTACGGCGGAGCGTCGAACGACTATCTGTACGGTGACGCCGGGATCGATACTGCAGTCTACGATGGCAACTTCTTGGACTACTCAATCAATCGCGCAAGCTATACGGGGAACAATAATAGCGGGTACCTACGCGTCACCGAGACGACGGTCAATGGCGTCAACGAGGGCAGCGACTACGTCTACGGAACAGTCGAGTTCCTGCGATTTGCCGATGGCGATTACGATGTCGTCAACGATCAGTTCTTCGGCAATTCGGCTCCGGTGCTGGATAACACGGGCACGATGTCATTCTCAGCGATCACCGAAGATGATACCAACAACGCGGGGCAATCCGTGGCGTCGATCATCGTTTCGGCCGGAGGCGATCGTATTACGGATGGCGATGGCGACCCAGAAGGGATCGCCATCAATGCCACAGTCGACGGCAATGGGCACTGGGAGTACTCGATCGATGGCGGAGCGAACTGGGATGCAGTCGGCGTGGTTAGCGAAAACGCGGCGCTGCTGCTGCGCGAAACGGATCTGATTCGTTTTGTTCCCAATGCGGCCAACGGGACGACCGGCAGCATCACCTTCCGTGCCTGGGATCAGGTGACGGGAACATTTGGCACCAAAGTCGACACCAGCACAAATGGTGGTGTGACCTCTTACAGCGCCGCGATCGAATCGGCAACGATTACGGTCAATTCCGTCAACGACGCGCCGACCTTCGATGTCGGTACTGGTGTCATAACCCACGACCTGACCACCAGTACGGACACGGCCTACGCCGTCGCCATGCAGGATGACGGCAAGATGATCGTCGCTGGCGAGGTGTGGAATGGCGGCGATTCTTATGACTTCGGCGTCACTCGCCTGAACGCTGACGGTACGCTGGACACCAGTTTCGGCACCGGTGGCCATGTGATACTGGCATTCGACAGCGATAATGATCAGGCACGAGACGTCTGGATACAATCCGACGGCAAGATTCTCGTTGGCGGTTACAGTTTTATGTGGGACGGCAACTTCACCAACGACTTCACGCTGGTGCGTCTGAACACTGACGGCACGCTGGACACCAGTTTCGATGGCGACGGCAAGTTGACCACGGACATCGGCGGCGGCTACGAGCAGGCCTATAGCCTGGTCGTGCAGGACGACGGCAAGATTCTGATGGCGGGTAGCAGCCGCGACGGAGACCACGACTTTGCCCTGGTGCGCTACAACAGCGATGGCTCGCTGGACACCGGTTTCGGTGGTGGAGACGGTAAGGTCACGACACCGATCGGCGCCGGTGACGATATCGCCTACGCCATGGCGTTACAGGACGATGGCGATATCGTTCTGACCGGCACCAACGGCAGCAACCTGGTCGTCGTGCGTTACGACAGCGTCGGCGTACTGGATGCGACCTTTGGCACGGGCGGCATCGTCACCACCGACATCGGTTCGGGTGCGGATCAGGGCAACAGCGTCGTCATCCAGGGTGACGGCAGCATCGTCGTCGCGGGTTTCACCGACAATGGAGGCAGTTTAGACTTCTTCGTCGCCCGTTACGATACCAATGGCGCGCTTGATGGCACCTTCGGCACGGGCGGCATCGTCACCACGGCGATTGGCTCGGGCGCCGACCGCATCAATGACATGGTACTGCAGGCGGACGGCAAGATCGTCGTCACCGGCTCAACCCACAACGGATCCAACCAAGATGTGGTGGTGGCGCGTTACGATGCCAATGGCGTGCTCGACTCCGGTTTTGGCACCGGTGGTATCGTCGCGACCGACCTGGCAGGGGCCCATGACCTTGGCTATGGCGTCACGCTGCAAGCGGATGGCAAGATCGTCGTCGTCGGTGACACGCTCGAAGGCGACAGCAACTATATGGTGCTGCGTTACAACAGCGACGGTACGCTCGACACGGAATTCGCGCCCGTTACCACGCTCGACGGCAATCCGACGTTCGTCGAGGATGGTGCGGCCGTTGTGTTGGACAGCGATGTCGACGTCTCGGATGCCGAACTGGACGCCCTGAATGGCGGGCTGGGCAATTACTCGGGTTCGAGCCTGACGTTGGTGCGCAACGGTGGTGCGAACGCCGAAGACCTGCTGAGCTTTATTGATGGCAACGGCATCACGCTTTCGGGCGGCAACTTGATCAAAAACAGCCAGACGATCGCCAGCTTCGACACGACATCGACGGCGGGGCAACTGGTGATCACCTTCACCGACGCGGGCGGCGAAATTCCAACTTCGGCTGATGTCGACAACATCCTTCGCCAGGTTACTTACAGCAACAGCAGCAACACGCCACCAGCCAGCGTGCAGATCGACTGGACGTTCAATGACGGAAACACGGCGGACGCACAAGGCACGGGCGGCGCACTGACTGCCACTGGCAGTACGACAGTCAACATCACGGCCGTCAATGACGCTCCCGCATTCACGACGCTACCGAATTCCGTCTCTACCAACTTTCTTGCCGGAGGCAATGATCTGTTGAGCATTGGCTCGGGCGACTTCGATGGCGACGGGGACATCGATTTGGTGGCTGATAATCTGGTCGGCGACATTCGCATTGCGACGAACGACGGAAGTGGAATATTCGCCGATGCCGGTTTGATCCTGGACACCGCCGGTGAAATTGAAAGCTTGAAGGTTGTCGACATTGATGGAGACTCCGACCTGGACATCATCGCCGTTACCTATGACGTGTTCAACACGAATCCTGCCGTTCATGTGCTCACGAATGATGGGACTGGCAGTTTCACCGTTGTCTCCATGGAAACAGCGTTCCTGGGTGCCGATGACATTGCATTCGGCGATCTGGACAACGATGGCGATATCGACATTGCGGCCACCTTCTGGAGTGGCGGCAATGTCGCATGGTACGAAAATATGGGAGCTGGCTCGTGGACGAAGCAGTTCATTGACCAGGCATTTGGAGCGATCTCGGTCGAGATTGCTGACATGAATGGCGATGGATTCAACGATCTTGTTGTCGGCGCGAGGAATATCAACGAAGTCGTTCTCTTCACCAACGATGGTGTTGCCGATCCAACATTCGCTCGCAGTACGGCAGGAATGGTCTCACAGGCCTTCTTCGTTTCGACAGCCGATTTGGATGGAGACGGTGATCTCGATATCGCCTATCAGGGCCTGAATGGAATCACCGGCTGGCTGGAAAATGATGGAACGGCCTCTCCAACGTTTACTGATCACTTCCTGGCGGATTACGGCACCACTCGCCATATCAACACCAACGACTATGACAACGACGGCGATCAAGACCTGTTTGTGGCTCACTCCGGAGGCAGCGAGCTGCTTCTTTGGACGAACGATGGAACTGGGATGTTCACTGAATCAGTCGTCGACACAACAGCAACGAACATCCGTCGAATCGAATTCGGCGATATCGATGGTGATGGAGACGATGACTTTCTCACTGTGCGTCAGGAAGTTCCAATGTGTATCTCTACGAGAACAGTGGCAGCGGCCCGTTCCGATTGTCGACAAATGAGTTCACGACCATCGCGGTTCCCACCATCTCCATTGCCGATGCTGATGCAGGCACAAATGATCTTCAGGTGACCATCACTGGCCCCAATGGAGTAGTGTCGTTTTCCTCAACCACAGGCCTGACATTTACCACTGGCGACGGCAATCTCGATCCGACGGCTGTCTTTACTGGCACGCTTGTCGATATCAACGCAGCATTGACGGGGCTTCAATTTACTCCCAATGAATATTTCAATGGCGAAACCTATTTCGACATCACGGTCAACGACCAGGGGAATACCGGTGGGCCAGCCGAACAGGTGACTCAGCGAATCTACGTCGATGTTGCGGCCATTAACAATGGCCCCGCCATGCTCAATCTGAGCAATCGTTCCTATAACGAAGGGGACCCTGCCGTCATTCTGGACGGTGACGTTGACGTCACCGATGTGGAACTGGATGCACTCAATGGCGGGCTGGGGAATTACTCGGGTTCGAGCCTGACGTTGGTGCGCAACGGTGGTGCGAACGCCGAAGACCTGCTGAGCTTTATCGATGGCAACGGCATCACGCTTTCGGGCAGCAACTTGGTCAAGAACGGCCAGACGATCGCCAGCTTCGACACGACATCGACGGCGGGCCAACTGGTGATCACCTTCACCGACGCGGGCGGCGAAATGCCAACTTCGGCTGATGTCGATAACATCCTTCGCCAGATCACCTACGCCAACAGCAGCGATGCGCCGCCTGCCAGCGTGCAAATCGACTGGACCTTTGACGATGGCAACACGGCGAATGCCCAAGGTTCCGGTGGGGCACTGCAGGCATTGGGCAGTACCACGGTCAATATCACGGCGTTCAACGATGTGCCGGTGTTGAGTCTCGCGCCAGGAGGCGGCACGTATTATGAGAACGGTGCTGGGGTTCATATTGATCTAGCGGCTACCGTTGTCGATGCTGATGGGCTGGACTTCGATGGCGGTGTGCTGACGATTTGGGTGTCCGATAACGGCACAGCTGATGACCGCTTGTTTGTTCGTCACGAAGGGACTGGCGCGGGACAAGTCAACGTTTCTGGCAGCGATATTCTGATCGATGGCGTGACCATTGGTTCGTTCACGGGAGGCAATGGTGGCGCCGATCCGTTGCTCGTAACATTTAATGCCAATGCGGACGAGACCGATGTCGAAAAGGTTGTCCGCCGCACTAGCTTCCGCGTTGAGAGCGAAAACCCCAGTGGCCTTCAACGCACGATTTCCATGCAGCTGACGGACGGTGACGGTGGAACCAGTGTTGTGGATACTCGGACAGAGAACGTCATTCCCATGAATGATGCTCCCGTTGTGACGGCTCCGACAGGTGCTCTGGCTGCGACCGAACAGACCAACTTGGACATTCACGGAACCGGATTCAGTGTGACGGATGTCGACGCAGAATCGGGAACCATGACAGCTCCGTTCACGGCCAGCGAAGGTACGCTCAGTCTAGCAGCCGGTGACTCCGGGGTTTCAATTGCCGCCAACAACGCAGGCACGGTCAGCTTCACCGGTACCCTTGCTCAGATTGACGCGTTGCTGACCGGATCGAGCACCGGCACGATTGTTTACAACAATGGATCGGACACTCCGTCGGCGGCGACCACGATTACGCTGACGGTCAATGACGGTGGTAACACGGGAGCCGACCCAGGACTGACCGCCGACGGCAGCAGCGAAGAGGATTCGGCTTCGCAGACAATCAATATCACAGCGATAAACGATGATCCCAGTAACGCAGGCAGCCTGCCTGCAGACCGGACCGTCACCGAAGATGTGCTGACGGCTGTGGACCTGTCAGGCGTCGACTTTAGCGACGTCGATGCGGGTGGCGGCGATCTGGTCGTAACGCTGTCTACATCCTCCGGTGGTCAATTGACGCTGGCGGCCGATGCCAACATCGACTTCGGGGGTACCGCAACGGCGCGAACCTTGACGGGTACGCTGGCGGAATTGAACGCGTACTTCAACAATGCGTCCAACATCCAGTATCTACATGGCACCGCGAATACTTACGGAAATAACGCCGATACGATCACGGTGGTCATCAACGATGGAGGCAACACGGGGGCCGGTGGTGGGATCGATCAGACTTTGGGGACCGTCAACGTCGATATCACGGAGGTGAACGATGCGCCCAGTGGATCCGACAATACGGTGGCCACCGCGGAAGATACCGAGTACGTGTTCCAGCAAGTTGACTTCGGTTTCGCGGACATAGACCACAACATGCAGGGCATCGTCGTGACAACGGCACCCGGATCCGGCCTACTTTACCTTGACGCGAATAGTAGCGGCTCATTCGACATGGGCGAAGAAGTAACTGATGGCCAGTTGATCTTGCTTCCCAGTATCACGGATAGCCGACTCCGATTCGCACCCGGAGCGGACGAAAATGGAATCGGCTACACTTCGTTTACCTTTCAGGTTCGCGACGACGGAGGTACTGCCAACGGCGGTATCAATCTGGATCCGACCCCCAATGTGATGACCGTCGATGTGTCGGCGGTCAATGACGAAGAAGTCCTGGCCACCAACACGGGAGCCACTGTCGCGGAAGGATCGACCGGGAACACGATCACCAGTGCGATGCTGGAGACGACCGACGTCGACAATACCGACAGCGAATTGGTCTATACACTCAGCGCAAGTCCCGCCAACGGAACTGTACGCTTGAGCGGCGTTGCGTTAACGAACGGCCAATCCTTCACCCAAGCCGACATCGACGCGGGCCTAGTTACTTACGACCACGATGGATCGCAGACTTCGGCCGACAGCTTTGACTTCACGGTTGACGATGGAGCGGGCACCGATACCTCGGCGACGTTTAACTTCACGGTCACCAACGTCAACGATGCTCCGGTTAACACGGTCCCTGGCGCCCAAACGGTCGATGAAGACGCGTCCATCGCCATTAGCGGCATCAGCGTGGCGGACGCCGATGACAATCTGTCGACCGTGCAGTTGACCGTTAACGATGGCGTACTGAATGTGACCTTAAGTGGTGCGGCTTCGATATCCGCTGGTTCCAACGGATCGAGCGACTTGACGCTTTCGGGGTCGCTGGTCGATATCAACGCCACGTTGGCTTCCTTGACCTATCAAGGCAACTTGAACTTCAACGGCAGCGACACCCTGACGGTGCTGTCGACCGATAGCGACTCGGCGACGGACTCCGATACAGTCAGTATTACGGTTGGCGCTGTCAACGATACACCAAGCGTCGTTGGTCCTGGGTCGGCCTACACCGTGAATGAGCAGACGAATCTTAACTTGCACGGCACTGGGTTCAGTGTGACGGATGTCGATGCGGCTTCGGGCAGCATGACAGCCACATTCGTGGTGGCCGAAGGAGACATTGTTTTGACGGCAGGTGATTCGGGGGTCACGATCACCGCCAACAACGCGTCGACGGTGTCGTTTACCGGAACCTTGGCACAGATCGATGCCTTGCTCACCGGAAGCAGCACGGGCACCATCGTCTACAACAATGGCAGCGATACGCCAAGTGCCTCGACGACGATCACTCTGACGGTCAACGACGGAGGAAACACTGGAACGGACCCAGGAACAACCGCGGACGGAACCAGCGAAGAGGATTCGGCTTCCCAGACGATCAACATCGCGGCGGTCAACGATATTCCGTTTGTGAACATGAGCACCGGTGGTGCGACGTATGTCGAGAACGCTTCTCCGGTCATTGTCGATTCCGGAGTAACCGTGACCGATGCCGACAACCTCGACTTCGATGGCGGTGTGCTGACCGTGTCACTGGACCTGAACGGGACCGCCAATGATCGGCTAACCGTCCTGCACGAAGGCACGGGCCTGGGGCAAGTCAACGTGGTTGGTAATGCGATCTTGATCGACGGCGTTCAGATTGCCACCTTTACAGGCGGTGTGGGTGTCGGTGACGACTTGCTGGTTACCTTCGATTCGGACGCTTTTGCCGTGGACGTGGAGAAGGTCGCACGACGCGTGGCGTTCTCGAACACTTCGGATGATCCGTCGAATGCTTTCCGTGTAGTTGGCATGCAAGTGACCGATGGTGATGGAGGTACCAGTCTTTCGGATCAACGCGTCTTGTACTTCACGGCGGTGAACGACGAAGAGGTCTTAGCAACCAACACGGGAACGACCGTCGCGGAAGGTTCCACCGGCAACACGATTACAGCCTTGATGCTGGAGACGACGGACCTGGACAACACTGATGCGGAATTGGTGTACACAGTGGATGCCGTTCCGACCAACGGAACGCTTCGCTTGAGCGGCACGGCGCTGGCTAACGGTCAGACATTCACCCAGGCCGACATCGATGCGGGCAACGTGACCTACGACCACGATGGCAGCGAAACCGTTAGTGATTCGTTTGACTTGACCGTGGACGACGGGGTGGGTACCAGCTCCAACGCCACGTTTAGCATCACGGTCACTCCGGTGAACGATGAACAAGTGCTGGCGACCAACACAGGCGCAACGGTCAGCGAAGGTTCGAACAACAATATTCTGCCTTCGGCCAAGCTGCAAACCACCGACGTGGATCACTCGGCGGCGCAATTGGTATACACCGTCGACGCGGCTCCATCGAATGGCACGCTTTACCGAAACGGCGTTGCGCTGAATGTGTCCGATTCGTTCACGCAAGCAGACATCGATGCAAACCTAATGACGTACGAACATGATGGTTCGGAGACGTCCAGCGACAGCTTTGGCTTTACTGTGGATGACGGTATCGGTTCGACGACATCGGCTACGTTCAACTGGACCGTGACCAACGTGAACGACGCGCCGGAGTTGGATACGACAGGCGATATGTCGCTGACTCCGATCACGGAAGACGATGTGAACAACAATGGGAATTCGGTGGCCGAAATCATCGCCAGTGCTGGAGGAGATCGTATCACGGACGTGGATCTCGGTTCCGTCGAAGGCATGGCACTGCGCTCGGCGACCACCAACTTTGGCAGTTGGCAGTACAGTTTGGACGGCGGTTTGAACTGGGCCAACGTGGGCACGGTGGCCGATTCCAGTGCGTTGCTGTTGCGAGACACGGACCGCATTCGCTTTGTCCCGGCGACCGATGTGGGTGGGACGGATTCGTTTACGTTTCGCGCGTGGGATCAAACATCGGGCAGTGCCGGCACGAAGGTTTCGACCGCCAATGCAGGAGCGGATTTCGCGTTTAGCGTCAACATCGAGACGGTTGCGGTGAGCGTGACGGATGTCAATGATGGTCCGCAAGTGGCGGCGCCCCTTTCCGCGTTTGTCGTGAACGAACAGACCAACTTGGCCATTCACGGTACTGGCTTCAGCGTCACGGATGTCGACGCGCACAGTGGAACGATGACGGCGTCGATGGCTGTAGGCGAAGGGACGCTGGTGGTGTTCGAAGGGAATTCGGGCGTGACGGTGACCAGCGGAAATGGCACGAATCAGGTGAGCTTCACTGGTTCGCTTGCGCAAATCAATGATTTATTGACCGGTGCGGGAACAGGCACCATTACGTATGGAAACGCATCAGACACGCCTGCGAATTTCACGACGATTTCACTCGCGGTGAACGACGGTGGCAATACGGGCAGTGATCCGGGTCTGACCGGCGATGGTACCAGCGAAGAAAGTTCCGCCAGCCAGACCATTAACCTGACGGCCGTGAATGATGACCCCGTGAATGCGGGTGGCTTGCCGAGCAGCGTCACGGTAGTTGAGGATGTTGATTCCAATGTTGACTTGTCGGCTCTACATCTGGCGGACGTGGACGCTGGTGGCGGATTGCTGACGGTCACGCTGCAGACCAGTTCGGGTGGCCAATTGACGGTGGCGCCGAGTGTCGGCGTTACCATTGGCGGAACGTCCACGGCGCGAACGATCACAGGAACGCTGACGGACTTAAACAACTATTTTGATGATGTGACCAAGATTCAATATCGTCATGGCACGCCACAAACGAACGGCAATCATGCGGATTCGATCACCGTTTCTGTCAACGACAACGGCAATACAGGCGTTGGCGGTGGGACGGATGTGGTGCTGGGCGTAACACCGGTCCACATTTCGGCGGTCAATGATGAAGAAGTGTTGACGACCAATATGGGCGGCCCGTTTTTGGAAGGTTCGCATTCGAATCTGCTGACCGCCACAATGTTGGAGACACTGGATGTGGACCATTCGGCAAATCAGATCGTTTATTCGTTGGTGGCAGGGCCGGCCCATGGCCAACTGTTCTTGAACGGCAGTCCGTTGAGTTCGACCGATACCTTCACGCAAGCGGACATCAATGCGGGACGCGTTCACTACAATCACGATGGAAGTGAAACGACGCTTGACAGTTTTGCATTTCAAGTGGATGACGGTGTGGGGACCAGCACTTCGGCCAGTTTTGCCATTTCGATTGTACCGGTGAATGACGAACAAGTCATTGCGGTGAACAGTGTGGCGAGTGTGGTAGAAGGTGCTACGAACAACGTGTTGAGCGCGGCGCTGCTGGAAACGACGGACGTGGACAATTCGGCCGCGAATTTGACGTATACCATCACGGCAAATCCCGCTCAGGGGACGCTCGTGCGGTCCGGTGTCGTGCTGGCGGTCAGCGATTCGTTTACGCAAGCGGATATCGACGCGGGGCTGATTACGTACGACCACAGTGGTTCGGAAGCGACGGTCGATTCGTTTGACTTTGTGGTGGACGATGGCGTGGGCCTGGTATCGTCTGGTACCTTTGTTTGGTCCATTGTGCCGGTCAATGATGTGCCCGTTATTACGGCGATCGAAGCCGGTTCGCTGCTGTACACGGAGAATGACGGCGCTGTGGCAGTGACTTCGATTCTGTCGCTGGCCGATGCGGATGACGTACTGTTAGCCGGTGCTCGGATTCAAATTGTCAGCAACTATACCGGTAGTCAGGATTCGCTGTTATTTGTCAACCAATCGGGGATTGCCGGAGCGTGGAATGCAACGTCGGGGGAATTGACGCTGTCTGGTTCGGCCAGTTTGGCGGAGTATGCCAATGCGATTCAAAGTGTCCGGTACGTGAATGATTCGGAGACACCCAACACAGCCGTACGTACCATCCGGATCACGGTGAACGACGGCCATGCCGATGCCTTGAGTGTGACTCGGGACATTCTGATTGATTCCGTCAATGACCTTCCGCAGGCGGCGGCGGACCGCTATCTGTTGGGCGCGTCGCTGTCAACCATTTACATTGATGCGGCAGACGGTTTATTGGCCAACGATACTGATTTGGATGGGGAATCGCTGCGAGCCATCTTGGTGACGCCACCGTTGATTGGCAATCTGACACTGCAAGCGGACGGCAGCTTTAGTTATGATGCGTTACCTGGATTTACAGGATCCATCTCGTTTGAATATGCCGTATCCGACGCTACCACTCAGTCCAGCTCAACCGTTGTCACGCTGGAGATTCAGGGTGCTCAGACACCGGGTGTCTCGCAACCGCCCAAGGTCGATTCGTCACCAGACGAGATTGATCTGGACGAACAAGATACCGATGATTCGACCGAAGAAGCGGGAGATGGGCAACCGGGCGTGATTGCGTTCGAAACCACCACCTCAACCGGTTCCACACTCACTGGGCCGGTTGCGGCAAAAGAAAATCTAGACGGTCAATTTGCGATTGTGGTGATCGCCGAACAAGAATCCTTGGAATACAAACAGTCATCGGACCGGTTAGATGAATTTGCCATTGCGTTGGAATCCAACAGCCTAGCTCATCAACGCAATGTCTTTACGGTCGGTTTCGATTCCGCCCAGGAAACCGCACTGGACCTTGAGGATTGGGACAAGTTGCTGCACCAATTTCGCGGCACTGTGGACCAGCAGCAAGATTCCGTGCATTGGGTCACCGGATCGGCCAGCGCTATTTTTATTGGAGTAACCGTAGGTGTGGCCACGTGGTCGTTGAGTGGCACCTACATTGCCTCGCTGGCGGCGTCCAGTCTGCCAGCTTGGGCTCAGTTTGACCCTGTCTTTGTGCTGCGACACGCAGCCACCGTGCGAGACGAAAAGAGTTTGGCACAGATCATTCAAGAACGAAAAAAACGTCATGAAAACGGATAGTACATTTCGAATTGCGATAACCTTTGTCATGCTGGTCATCTGTGTCATTTTGTACACAGGGCTGACGGGGTATTTGCCGGACGAACGAATTTACCGCGCGGATCAGCGAGCGAACATCAGTGAAGTGTTGGCCACGGGGATCGCGTTTCAGTTGTCGCGGCACCACTTGGAAGACGTTGGTTCGCAAATGGAGTTCTTTGCTAACCAGAACGAAGATTTGGTATCGTGCGGGATTCGTCGACACGACGGAACGCTGGTGGTAGAAGTCGGCGAGCATGCCGCCACTTGGGCTCGTGCGGAACAGCAACGCAATGATGGTTGCTATGTCGTGCCGTTGATTCGTGGAACCGAACAGTGGGGCAGTTTGGAGCTGCAGTTTTCGCCGCAGTACGTCGGATTCGAACGATTTCTCAGCAAATCTCAATTTGTGTTACTATCCATCGTTGCCTCGCTGACCGGCTTAGGAGCGTGGCTGCAATTGCGTCGGTTGCTACGATTTTTTGATCCGGAGCGAGCCGTGCCGCCTCGTGTCCAAGAAGCGTTGGACAATTTCGCAGAAGGCGTTGTCGTTCTGAACGAAAACGAAGAAATTGTCTTGGCCAACGAAACGTTTGCTCGCTTCTTGGATATTGAAAGTCGCGATTTGGTGGGCACACCTTTTTGGAGTTTGGCTTGGACGTTTGCTGAAGAACAACCGGTTCGCGAATCCAGCAAGCTGAAGAATACTCGCATGCACCTAGCGGACAAGACCGGGAACATACGCGCCATCTTTTCTGTGAACGCGTCTCCCGTTGTCGGCGACGATGGTGAATGCCACGGAAATATGTTGGCGTTCAACGATATTACTCCGCTGGAACGTAACCGAGCGGCATTGCTATCGACATTGGAAGATTTGAGCCGGTCCAAGAAGGAAATCGCGGAACAGAATGAAGAACTGAAGTACTTGGCCACTCGAGATCCGCTGACGTCGTGCGTCAACCGACGTACATTTTTCCAAGAGTTTGAAAATCTTTGGGAAATGGCCACGACTGGCAAGATTTGTCTTTCGGTGATCATGGTAGACATCGACTTCTTCAAATCCATTAACGATAATTACGGCCACAGCATGGGTGACGAAGTGCTGCGAGCGGTCGGGAATCTGTTAAACGAAGCTGCCGGTGACAGTCACGTTGCCAGCCGTTATGGCGGCGAAGAGTTCTCTATCTTGTTGCGCGATTTCGATATTACCCAAGGGCCCGAATTCGCCGAACAGCTGCGTCTATCGATCAGCAAGTTGCAGTTTTCCATCGACCTGTCCATTACCGCCAGCTTGGGCGTGTCCAGCTTTTCGCTGGAGGGCAAGGATCCGCAAGACATGTTGGATCAAGCTGATCGGTGTTTGTACGTTGCCAAGCGCAATGGTCGAAATCAAGTGGTTCGCTTTGACGACGTGCCAGACGACTTGGTAGTAGACGAATCGAAAATTTCGCGAGAAAAACCAGCGGAAGAAATTCACGACCAACCGTCGATTCCGTATCGAGCGGTCAGCGCGCTGGTCAGTGCGCTTTCCTACCGAGATCCCATGACCGGAGTGCATTCCGTGCGAGTGGCAAATCTTGCCGGTGCTATGGCGCAGCGTGTGACCAATCCGCAGGAAGCCTACATTATCGAAATGGCTTCTTTGCTGCACGATATTGGCAAGGTGGGTGTGCCGGATTCAATCTTGTTGAAACCGGGGCCACTGACGGACGAAGAATGGAAGGTGATGCAGCGGCATGACCAAATTGGTATCGAAATAATCAACAAATCGTTCCAACATCAAGGATTAACCAATATTGTCAGATGTCATCATTACCATTTCGATGGCAGCTTGAATCAACAGTCCATGTCCCACGAATCAATCCCGCTGGGGGCTCGGATCCTAAGTATTGCCGACGCTTTTGATGCCATGATCAGTGACCGGCCATATCGGAAGTCGGTCAGTATCGCTCACGCCATCGACGAGTTGCGACGGTGTCGAGGGCAGCAGTTTGATCCTGATTTGGTCGACCAGTTCATTACCTTGGTCGAATCGGGTTTATTGGATCAAGAACTAGATATCGACGTGCGCGGTGACGCCACGTTGGTGATTGGCGAACAATTGGAACGCATTGTCCGCGTTGTCGAAGAGGGAGACACG
Source organism: Pirellulaceae bacterium (assembly GCA_041399205.1). Lineage (GTDB taxonomy): Bacteria > Planctomycetota > Planctomycetia > Pirellulales > Pirellulaceae > JAGQOZ01. The sequence goes on from JAWKTK010000021.1 coordinate 24,249, forward strand.
CAATCCTTTATCGCGCTGACGCAGCGTATGGGGAAGTTTGCCGAGGCGAACAATATCCCGGCGATTGTGGATGCGGCACAGAACGCCGTTGAATGGGCATCCGAACACGAACAGCTGGAAGCGATTGGAACCGAAGTCTTCCAGCTTCTTGCCGCTTGCCGAGCCGCTCGGTCGCAGATGGCAGAAGTCAGTTCGGATAAGTCTTCACAATTGAGCTAACAAGGTCTGAGCGGCGCGTTGAACGTTGCCACGCGTCCGCTTAGAACGCAATTTCGATTCCTGCATTCAGGCCGTGGCCCCAGAAGGATGTCGATTCCAAATTGGCGGCGGGACGCGCGTCGCCACTAAGCGTGCCGGGCGAAATCTGCGTCGAATTGACCACGTTGTCCACCACACTGCCGGCTCGCAAGACATCGCTCCAGGACATAATCGAATAACCGACCGTGGCGGCGAACCTTGGCGAAAACTCTTGGCGAAGCGTCACGTTCAGTTCGGACAGAATGGCAAAATTGTCTACTTCAAACGTTCCGATGTTCGAAGTCTGCGTCAACAATCCGCCATTCACGGTGGAAGAACTTGCGCCTGGCAAGTTGGTCATGGTGTTGCCAGAAATGGTGGCTCGTGAATTCGAATTTCCCAACGCCACCTTGCCAGTGAATTCCAATTGGAAGCAGGAGGCTCTCCACGGAGCGTAACGCAAACCAAGTTGGCCGCCGTGGAAGGTGTTTTCTGTTCGAAACTGATCTGTCAAATCGAATGTCGCGCCTTCCAAGGGTGCCACCAAGCTTGTTGTCCGTTCGGTGATCGTCAGATTGTCTTCCAGGCCCGCATAGCGATAACCAACCAGAATGTCCAATTGGCCTCGAGCCGTCCAGCACGTGGCTTGCGTTAGCGAAACCTGAAAGGTGTGAAAGTCGGTATCCGCCATGATATCCAGCGAACCGGTAACTAAGTCAGGAAAGGCAATGAGCCTAGAATCTTGGAGTGTGGTGGACGCGTTGTAAAACGGTCTGGCCAAAATGCCCGAAGTAAAATCGCCGGTGGAAGCCGTGTACGTTTCGTCGTCATCCAGGGCCAAGTAACTGGCTTCGATGCCGCGACTGGCCATCGGATCCAGCCACATGCCTAAGGTATAGCGGACGTTTGACTGGACACTGTCGAATAGAGAACCACCACCGAACAACGCTTCCGTGCCGGGCATGCCCAGCACGCCCGCGTCTTCTCGTGCCGTACCGGCGATGCTGGTGGTGGCTAAGATCGGTGGTCGACCGCCATTGATCCACCAGGCAATATATTCCACTCGTCCCCAGACCATCGCACCACACGGCGAGTATGAATGAGGCGGACCACATCCCGGGTCAACGCATCCGGCGTCACAACCCACATCGCTGTGCGTGTAAGTTGGTTCGGAACCGAGCGGCAGGACGTCGGCGTCGGATACAAACTGGTTGTTGGCCTGCGGAGCATTATCGACAATGGTGCCTTCCATTGGAACTCCGGAAACGGTCGATTCGTTCAGGATCGAACCGATGGAATCCGACACGGTCTTCGTAGTTGTGTTGGTACCGAGCGAATTGTCCGTTCCGTTCGTGTCGAGTTCGTCGTTCGGCGAAGTGGAAGAGTCTGCTTCCGTGGCGCTGGCCGGTGACGTTCTTGAATCGGTGATCGGCGTTGGCCGCGCGGCAACTCGAGGTATCTCGCCATGGCGAAGATGACGAGGCACGAAGCCAATTCGATTCGAACCGGAAGTTTGCGCGAATAGTGATCCGCTTGATAGCAACACCATTATGCTCCACACTAGCGGACTTGAGATTCGACACATTCGAGTGTCCTTTCGATCGATCTAGCAGGTTTTTCAAATTGACGTAACTGGAATATCGTCCACAATCCGCAAGATCGTTAAACTTTCCGCTGTTTCACAGAGCGGTGGTTTGCTGACGCGTCAAAGCGGCTAGAATCGAGGCCCCGAAACATCTCATTTTGAAGTTGCGCATTTTCCTATCCCGAAACGTAAGTGAGGGAAAATTGAATGTTTCTCTGGTCTCTCGCTGACGCGTTGGGCTAAGAGATTCCGCCGGAAAACGCGAGTGCACAGCTTCAAGAATCTCCTTTAGACTTGAACGGAGCGACCGCATGTTGAATCGACGACAGATTATTGGCGGCATGGCAGCAGCTGCCGCGGGAACCGCATTCACTTGGAAGCAAGCAAACCAACTGATGGCAGACGAACTCAAAACAGACAAGCGTCCGTTGATTATTTCCACTTGGCCGTTTGGAAAAGCGGGTAATGAAAAGGCGTTGGCTACCATGCAAGCGGGTGGATCAACGTTGGATGCGGTGGAAGACGGGATTAAGGTTGTCGAAGATTCTGGCAATACGTCGGTGGGATTGAGTGGTCGCCCGAACGCGGCGGGCTATTCGCAGTTGGATTCTTGCATCATGCACGGGCCGGAACATCAAGCGGGCGCGGTGTGTGCGATCGAAGGGATTGTGCATCCCATTTCGGTGGCTCGCAAAGTCATGGAGGAAACACCCCATGTCATGCTCGCCGGCGAAGGTGCTCGTTGGTTCGCGCTTCAGCACGGCATCAAATCGGTAGACGTTCAGCCCGATCAAGCCAAGAAGAACGAATTCCTGGCGGCCAAGAAGTTGAATTCGTCCAGCGAAGCGAAGCCGGGTTCGGCGGAAAACCACGACACGATCACCATGTTGGTCTTGGGGCCGGACGGGACCATATCTGGCGGCTGTTCCACGAGTGGCTTGGCCAACAAGATACCGGGACGAGTGGGTGATTCGCCGATTATTGGCAGCGGTCTGTATGTAGACAATGAAGTGGGCGCAGCGGGTGCTACGGGCGTGGGTGAAAATGTAATGCGATATTGCGCCACCTTCTTGATTGTGGAATTCATGAGACAGGGCATGGATCCCACGACGGCTTGCCAGAAGGTCATTGAACGCATTGCCGCCATGGATCCCAGAAACAAGAAAGATTTGGCTATCAATTTCATTGCGCTGGACAATCAGGGTCGGTTTGGCGCGGCCGGTACGGACGATTTTCCTCATTCCGTAACGTATCCTGGCTTTAGTGAAGTTCTGACGGTCAAGGCTACGTAGCAGCAAGCACTGATGTCACTGCTAGCTTGAGTGTGACGGCATAAATACGCCATAGCTGCAAAGCTGGCTGAATGGATGGCTGGCTTTGCGCCGATAGGAAATCAATAGACCAGTCATTCGCGGCTGTTGGCTGTCGAAGCGAAAAAACTTTCCGAACGATCGTTGCAACCGACTTGGGAAAATCAACGGTTTCGGTTAGGTTATTCGTTCCGTTCGAAAAGGATATGCGAACGGACATTGATGAGCGACTGTGTGCTATCAGCTGGACGTGTTGCTCGACAGCCTGGATTCGAATAGACGATTAAATGAACCGCAACAAGGAGGTTGCAGAATGTTGGTTTGCCCCAGCGCGTATGAAGTTCGAGAAATCGTGGAACGTACTTTTCGTTCGCTTGGACTGGACGAAAGTGAAATCACCGACTTGTCTGAAAATCTGATGATTGATGAAGGCCGTTGTCGGGCTCGAACGTATCGCACCGAATCTCATATGGCCATGTGGATGATCGATATCGGTCTGCTGCAGTTCTACGACGAAGACGGCAACATGTTGCATCACGCGAATCTGTTGGCACACGCAGCTCCCAGACGTATGGCAGCCTAGTTGGACAGTTGCTTTCAATTGCCATTGGCAGTCCAAGCGATTTCAACTGCGTTGGTTGATATGCAACGCAGTGCTTTTACGACAAAAGCGAAGTATGCGTCTTTCAGCACCGTTGCACAGCGCGTGGTACGAGTCTACGACTGAGCCCTGCTGTAACTGGTTGTCACGCCAAGATATCGGAAACTACATTGCCATGGACATCGGTTAGTCGGTAGTCACGGCCGCTGTAGCGATATGTCAGTCGCGTGTGATCGAGGCCCATTAAGTGCAAGATGGTGGCGTGCAGGTCATGGACATGCATGCGATCTTGGACGGCTGTTAGTCCAAATTCGTCCGTTGCCCCGTAGCTGAAACCGGGCTTCACTCCGCCGCCCGCCATCCACACCGTAAAGCCGTAGTGATCATGGTCTCGGCCTTTTTGTCCTTCCGACGTCGGAGCTCGACCAAATTCGCCACCCCAAATCACCAAGGTTTCATCCAGTAGGCCGTGTTGCTTTAAGTCTTTGATCAACGCGGCGATGCCCTGATCGCACGCTTCGGCCAAGCGACGATGCCCGTTTACAATGTCATTATGACCTGTGTCCCAAGCAATGTCGTAGCCATCGATCGAATGCGAAAGCTGCACCATTCGGACGCCTCGTTCGACAAGCCTGCGAGCCAGTAAGCAGCCTTTGGCATATTCAGAATCGCCATACATCTTTAGCGTGGACGGCGATTCCTGCGAAGTATCAAACGCATCGGGAACGGCAAACTGCATCCGAAACGCCATCTCCATCGTTTGAATACTGGATTCTAGTTGATCGTCGTGAGGCTGTTGCTTCAAATCCAGCTGATTCAGTTGCTGAAGCAAATCGGCTTGCCGGCGTTGCTTATGGGGATTGATCCAGCGGTTCTTTAAATTAGCCAGAATTTGGTCCGGCTGCATATCGTGAATGTTAACGTACGTTCCCACATACGCGCCGGGCAGAAATGCGTTACCCCAGTTGGCCAGTTTGTTGCGAGGTTGCGCTCGCGGACTCATCGCAATGAACCCAGGCAAATCTTGATTTTCGGAACCCAGGCCATACACCAGCCACGAACCCATGCTGGGGCGGCTTGGTTGCAGATGTCCGGCATTCATCATCATCATGGCGCCGGCGTGTTCCGGAATGTCAGTATGCATCGAATGAATGAAGCAGATATCATCCACGCAGCTGGCCACATGCGGAAAAATTTCACTGACCCATTTGCCCGATTCGCCATGTTTTCGAAACGCATAGGGTGACGGCATCAATCCCATTTTGGTATTTCGCAATGACTTTCGATCAACCAGCTGAGGGCGTTCGCCGGCATGTTTGGCGATTTCCGGTTTGTAGTCGAACGTGTCGACTTGCGAAGGCCCGCCCGGCATAAACAGTTGGATGACATGCTTAGCTTTCGGAGCGAAGTGAGGTGCCTTGGGTAGTAGCGGCGACACGACACTGGCTTCATTTGCCGAAGCACACGAATCACTCAACATACCGGACTGCGCCATGACGCTGGCTAAACCCAACGTCCCCAGTCCGGCACCCATCCGACGCAACGCGTCTCGGCGATGACCCAGGTCCGGTAACCAGCGAGCGGCTCCTTGTGCAATACAGCTTTGTGGCGGGATTCGCCTGTTCGACAACGTCATGACTTACCTCACAAACATGAATTCGTTGGAACTGAGTAAAACCTGAGCGTATTGTACCCAGGGTGTTAAACCGAGATTGTCGGATGTCGCATCCTGTGAAAGGAACTGTTGACCGACAGTCAATTCCTGTTCCGTCGGAGTCCGATTGAACAGGCATCGATAGATGCATTCGATTTTGGTCAAGTCGTTCGCATCTTCGCCTGCAAGCCGCTCGATTCGCTGCGTCAATGCGGTCGCTCGTTCCACCATGAACGAACTGTTTAGCAAGAATAGAAATTGCTGAGGAACGATGCTTCGAGGCCGCTGCGCCACGGTGGCTCGCATCAACGGAAAATCAAACCGACGAAGAAAGCGATCCGACGCAAATACGTCTCCGTTTCGGCTGACTCTGGCGTACAGTGTTCTGCGGCGGCTGGAGGCAATGTCATCTTCCGGCGGCCCGCCCAAGGTTGTGTCCAATTCGCCCGTTACTTTCAGCATCGCATCTCGCCACGCTTCCACGTCAATTCGCCGAGAAGTAAATCTCCACAACAGTGTGTTATCGGCATCCAGGTCGGCAGACGCAGGCGAATGGTCACTGCTTCGCTGGTAGGCGACGGACGTCAGTAACTGTCTATGAAGGCGTTTCAATGACCAACCGTTTTCCATAAAATCAACCGCCAACCAATCCAGTAAGTCTGGATGCGAAGGTGACTCGCCCAACGTGCCAAAATTGTTGGGCGTGCGCACAATTCCGTGACCAAAATGGTGCATCCAGATTCGATTGACAAACACGCGAGCGGTCAGTGGATTGTTCGAATCCACCATTGCGTCTGCGAGGTTGCGTCGTCCGCTGCCCGAATCAAAGCGAGGTGGCGAGCTTTCGCACAGGATCCGCAAAAACTGTCGCGGAGCAAGCGGACCGGTTCTACGTAAATTTCCTCGCACCGCGACGTGCATATCTTGGTCACCACCTTCGGTCAGCGTGTGAGCTGTGGAATAGGCTGGAACAGGGTGAGCACGTTGTTGATCCAATTCGGCCTGCCAGGTTTGCAGCTGTGTTTGCTGTTCCGCGTTGGGTTCGATATTCTCCTTTTTCAACTGCTGCTGAAGCTTGTTGATTTGGTCCTGTAGCTGTTTGGTTCGCTTTTGGAATTCGTCAAAGCGGTGCACTGCATCTGATTCGGCAAGTGGAGTTTGACGAGTGGCCGTGTTGTTGAAGACACCTGCTAATGCGTAATAATCGAGTTGTTGGATGGGATCGAATTTATGATCGTGGCAGCGAGCACACGAACCGGTGATGCCCAACAGGCCTCGAGTTAACGTGTCGATGCGATCATCCAGCGTTTCGCCTTTGGCTTGTGCCACGCTATCCGGGTCGCCGCCATCGGAAATATATTCCGGCCCCAACGCGAAGAAGCCAGTTGCCTCAGCGTCCCGATAGTCACCGACAATATCGCCGGCGATTTGCAGGCGAAGGAACTGGTCAATCGGCATGTCACGGTTCAACGCATCCACCACCCAGTCTCGATATCGCCATGCTTCCGGCAACGCCTTGTTGTCCAGAAAGCCGCCGTGACCGTCGCTGTATCGAGCCACATCCAGCCAATGCCGCGCCCAGCGTTGTCCGTACAAGGGTGACTCTAACAAGCGGTCCACCAGCTGCCCAACCGCGCGCTGTCTATCTTGCCTTGCCGCTGCTGCGAACACTTCGACTTCTGCTGGCGAAGGCAAGACGCCAAGCAGGTCAATGTAGATACGCCGAATCAACGTTACCGGCGATGCCAGACGATTTTGTTGCAATCCGGCCGCATGCAACTTGGCGCAGAGGAATCGATCAATCGGACTCGCATCAATACTTTCGTCGGCAGCGATTTCTTTCGCAGGCCGTTTGGGCACGTCACTCTTTGTGGGAACTTGCCACGCCCAGTGCAAACGCCTTGCTGCAGAAAAGTCGATTTCGGTCGCGGCCGACGTAGGAACGGGCGACGAAGTGACTTCGGGCCAAGGAGCGCCGATGGCCACCCATTTTTCTAATGCGGCAATCTGTTGGTCGCTTAGTTTCTTGTCGGGCGGCATTTCGGACGATTCGTAGCGAACCGCCGAAATCAACAAGCTTTCATCCGGCTTGCCAGGAATGACAACGGGCCCGAATGTTGTTCGTTCTACCATTCCTTCGCGACTATCGACGTACAAGTCTGCCTGAACTTCTTCTGCATCGGTACTGTGACATTCGTAACAATGTTGGACAAGCAGCGGGCGGACATGCGTCTCAAAGAATTCGATCTGTTCGTCCGAAAACGAACGGGTCGCTGCTAACTCCGTTTCCTCGCCAAACCCAGCAGGTAATGACGCGAAAGCACAAATCCACATTGCGAAACAGACGCAAGTACGCACGAAATGACCTATCAGGAAAAAGGGGCGGGGGGCGAGCGAAACATGGCAGGAACCGTAGTCTAACGCCAAACTCGCATTTTTCCAAATCAGGGTGCCAAAACTGGACGAGACGGCCCCACGCTTGTCATGGTGCAGCGAGATACAGTTAAGAAGCGTGGTTTCGGGAACGATACCGGATGCCATTGGCTGGCGAGAATCGTAGCCGGTCCCAGTGTGGCGACTGGTTTAGACTGTTGGCGAACGGCAAAGGCAATCTATACCTGACGAAAATAAGTCGGTTACGGCATGCAAAAAACCGACTGACTTTTCACCAAGACGCTGTCATCCGGAAACGTGTGGAACGCCTGAATGGCGAGTCTACGGTTGCGAGATTCAATGTGGATGTAGCTGATAGCGCCCATGGCAACTCGTCCACTAGAATCGAACGTATGCAGCATGCCTTTCCGGTTTTCGTCTTCCAGCAACGCTTTTTGGAATGACCAGAAGACTTCCAAATTCACCGGTTCCAACTGAAAAGACACTTGGTACGAACAGCCATCCAAGTTGCGAATTTGATCTTCTGCGCGGCCTTGCAATTTGTGTGAAAGAAGCTTGCCCGTTTCGGGTAACGGATGATGCGCCGCTGCGGCAACTTCGGTCATAATCGTCTCGCCGCATCGCCACGATACAAAGTGACCGGCGCTGGTGATGGCGATGGTTGCACTGTATCCTTCGCGCTGAATCGTCCGGCGCGAATAGATCTCGAATAGCTCTGGGTGCAGAGTACGACCGTAAAGCTGGAATCTCAGTTCCGCAACTTTGGGACGTACCTGAGGCACAACAAGCTCCTATCGTTAAAACGGTTCACTATAGTTGGTAAGTGGTTCACGCATGTCAGTCCCGTATTATAAGCCGAGTCTTTCGCGGACACCAAGAGACATTCAGGAAGCGTTCATGGCAACAAAAAATATGCCTTGACATTTCCGAAACGCGATAACCACATTTACATCACGGTTAACTCGCTGCGCCAACCGATAACACGGCTCCGCCTATCAGGCCCATTCGTCCGTCTTCTCGATTGCAACCAATTCCTTGTGCCAACGCTTTTTCGCTGCCTACTTGCGAATTTTTGACGGTAAGCCAAAATAGATAGGAAGCTAACTATTACCAGCCTAACGTTTTGCCGGAGAATGGCATGGCAGCAACGCAACCGACGGTCAGTACGGAATCCGTGGCCTTGAATTACGATTTTGAAGCCAGTATCGGATACTGGATTGTGTTGACGTCGCAGGCGTTCCAAAAGGCGTTGACGGACGAATTACAACCGCATGGTTTAACCTATCGTCAATCGCAAGTGTTGGGTTGGCTGGTGATCGATGGCGAACTTTCGCAGGTCGAATTGGCAAATCGCATGATGATTGAACCCGCCACGCTAGTCGGCGTCTTGGACCGAATGGAACGCGACTCATTGATTCGGCGTTGTTCGTCCACGGATGATCGTCGCCGGAAAGTGATTTGTCTGACGCCACAATCGTCGGGCGTTTGGGAGAAAGTAGTCCAGTGTGCCAAACGCATTCGCCAACAAGCCACGCAAGGGCTCAGCGATCGACAACTGGCAGCGCTGATTAAATCGCTGCGAATCGTGCTGAACAACCTGCGTCACTATCAGTCCAGCCAGGTCGAATCTGGTTAAAAGCCTTTGAGGCAAATTCGCGTTCTCGACACGGCGTGTCGAACGTTATCAAACACAGACGGTTTTGCCGTTCGAATCCAACACATCAAAATCGTAGGAACCGCCATGATTGTTTTTCACAGAATTCTGGTTGCCGCTGCGTTGGTCCTGATCGGATCGACGTCCTGTTGGGCGCAACGAGGCCCAGCTGTGGTGGAGATTACTCGAGCGAAATCGCGTTCGGAACTGATCCCCACGCAGCAAGTCGTCGGCACCATCGCGGCGACTCGCACCGCCGTGATCGGATCGGCAGTGGATGGACGCGTCGTCGAAATGAATGTACGCGAAGGTGATCGAGTGGAAAAAGGCCAAGAGCTGGCCTTGCTGTTGACGGAAACGATTCAATTGGAAATTGACGCCGCTGCGGCCGAATTAGAACTTCGTCGCAAGGAACTTGAGGAGCTGGAAAACGGTAGCCGTCCTGACGAAATTCAGCAGTCGGCCGCGTTGGTCGAGGCAGCGAAGGTGAACGCCGAATACCTGGAAAACGAGCGCCAGCGGCAAGAAGCATTGCGTACCAACAATTCGATCTCCGCATCGGATTATGATCAATCGGTGGCGTTGGCACTGGAAGCCAAGCAGAAATTGCTGGAGGCCACGGCCGCGCATCAATTGATCGTTGACGGTCCTCGCCCAGAACGCCTTGCTCAAGCCAAAGCCAAAGTGTCCATGCAAGAAGCCAACTTGGGACGCTTACAAGATCAAAAGGCCAAGTACACCATTCGATCACGATTCGCTGGCTATGTCACCGTCGAACATACGGAAGAAGGACAATGGGTGTCTCGAGGCGAACCGGTGGCCGAGGTCGTTGCATTGGACCAAGTGGATGCGGTGGTGCAAGTGCTGGAGGCGCACATTCCATTTGTGCACGTCGGGGACGAAGTTGCCGTTCAGGTTCCCGCAATAAACAAGACCATTCCGGGAGTCGTGGCTGCGATTATTCCCAAAGCGGATGTGCGTTCGCGAACGTTTCCGGTCAAAATCCAACTGGACAATATTTTGGATGCGGACGGACAACCAATGTTGAAGGCCGGCATGTTGGCTCGAGCGGAACTGGCGGTCGGTCAGTCACCCAACGCGTTGATTGTTCCCAAAGATGCCATTGTGTTTGGCGGTCCCAAGCCGATTGTGTGGGTCATTCAACCCGATTCGATCGCGCCTGGCGAAGGCAACATGCAAACAGCCAACGCGATTCCCGTTCCCGTCACGACAGGTGCCGAAGACGACGACTGGATTGAAGTTTCGGTTGCTTCGTCAGGTCGGTCGAATGCGTCCAACGCGGCTGAACCTAAATCGGTCGGTTCGCTGTTGACTGCCGAATCGTCCATCATCATTCGCGGTAACGAACGTATCCCGATGTCTCGACCCGGTGGCCCACCCAGCCAAGTGACTTGGGCCGCGCCCAACGGCAAGTAATCACGCGACTGTTGGAAACGAATTCAAAAAAATCAAAACACGGTTCGAAATAAAAGCAGGCTGCAGTCATGGCACTCATCGATTTCTTTGTCAAAAATCCCGCGAAAGTAACTGTTGGCGTCTTGCTGATGGTCCTCTTTGGCGTGGTGGCCCTGTTGCGTATGCCGATGCAATTGACGCCCGAAGTTCAAACGCCCACCATCACCATTGAAACACGTTGGCCCGGTGCCAGTCCGCAAGAAGTGGAACGAGAAATCGTGATGGAGCAAGAAGAGCAGCTAAAGGGTGTGGAAGGTGTCACCAAGATGTCTTCCGAAAGCTCCGATTCGATGGGCCGTATCACGCTAGAATTCTTGGTCGGTACCAAAATGCAAGCGTCGGTGGTGGACGTCATCGGGCGTTTGGAACAAGTTCGCCAATATCCCGAAGACGCTGACAAGCCGGTCATCACCACGGCCAATGCCAACAACAGTCCCATTGCTTGGTTTATCTTGAGTCCACGGTATCCGGCCCAAGAAGACTTTGACGCGTTTGACGCCAAGCATCCGCACTTGAAAGAAGCAATGGTGCGCATTCGCAATTCTCCCAATGAAGGTTTGGGCATGTTGCGGTTACGACGTCTGGCGCAGCAACATCCGGAGGTTCAAGAATTGCTGCCGCCACCTGAACTGGAAGTTCCCAAGTTGCGACGCTTTGCCGAAGATCAAATTGAAGCTCGCTTTGAACGAGTGTCTGGGATTTCGCAATCCAACGTGATTGGCGGGTTGGAAGATGAACTGCAAGTCATCATCGATCCGGAAAAACTGGCCGCTCGGCAATTGACCATCACCGACGTGCGTACGGCACTTCGCACTCAAAATCAAGATACTTCGGGCGGCGATTACTGGGAAGGTAAGCGACGTTGGGTTGTTCGTACGCTGGGCCAATTTCGCAGTCCTGAACAAGTCGAACAGCAGTTGATTGCCGTTCGCGATGGCAAGCCCGTTTATGTTCGTGATGTGGCGAATGTCCAATTGGGATACAAGAAAGCGGATGGACTGGTTCGCCGCTTTGGCGAATCCAGTATCGCCGTGAACGCTTTACGAGAAACCGGAGCTAACGTACTGGACGCGATGGCCGGCCTAAAAGCCGTGAACCAAGAACTGAACGAAGGCGTTCTCAAACAACGAGGCCTCCAACTGACGCAAGTGTACGACGAAACGGAATATATCTACAGTTCCATCAACTTGGTCCAGCAGAATATTTTCATCGGCGGCGCATTGACCATGATTGTCCTGATGATTTTTTTGCATTTGGGCTTTCGAGTTTTGGTGGCCGTCCCCGTGATTGTCGCCAGCGCTTTGGCTGCTGCGTATCTTTCCCCTTGGTTTTTTGCCATTACATTGGCCGTGATTGTGATCATTGGGTTTTGGGTCGCGCGAGGTGCGTTGGTTGTGGGCTTGGCGATCCCGACCAGTATCATCGGTACGTTTCTGATTATGGGTTCCCTAGGACGTTCACTGAACGTTATCAGTCTGGCCGGTTTGGCGTTTGCCGTCGGCATGCTAGTGGACAATGCCGTGGTGGTATTGGAAAACATCTTCCGACGTTGGGACCAAGGTGAACCTCCGTTCCAAGCTGCCGTCAAAGGCACCACCGAAGTTTGGGGCGCGGTTTTGTCATCCACACTGACCACCATCGCGGTGTTCTTGCCGATTGTGTTCGTGCAGGAGGAAGCGGGACAGCTGTTCCGAGACATCGCGATGGCAATCAGCGCCGCAGTCGCGTTATCCATGCTGATCTCCATGACGTTGATTCCCATGGCGTCCGCTCGGCTATTGGGCAATCGCAAAGCCGCCGAGATAGACTTGCAAGCAGGCCAACCGGCAACCAACGGCAAGTCTCGTCAGCAAACGGTGGCTTCGTCCGGTTTGGTTCGAACCTTGGAATCGTTTGGCCGTTGGTTTGTGGACGCGGTGGTAGGCGTGAACGGTTGGATTCAGCGAAGCGTGATTCGTCGAATGGCCTTCGCTACTTCGCTACTGACCTTGGCGATCGGCCTGACGTGGTTGATGTTTCCCAAAGTGGAATATCTGCCAACGGGGAATCGCAACTTGGTATTCGGCATTCTCTTGCCGCCACCCGGTTACAACCTGGACGAATTGATGGCCATTGGCGAAACCGTCGAATCTTCATTGCGGCCTTACTGGGATGTGAACCCGGACGATCCAGAGGTTGCCGAATTGGACTTTCCGGTGATTCGAGATTTCTTCTTTGTCGCGCGAGGCCGGCAGGTGTTTATGGGTTTGCGAGCGGCAGATGGGGCGCGAGTTTCCGAACTGGTACCGCTGGTACAGAAAGTAGGTCGTCCGTTGCCTGGTACGTTTGCGGTAGCCAAGCAATCGTCGCTGTTCGAACAAGGCTTGGCGGCCGGGCGATCCATCAACATTGAAATCACTGGTCCGGAATTGGAAACACTGGTCCAATTCGGCGGACAAATATTAGGACAATGCATGGCAGTCATTCCTGGCGCGCAAGCTCGTCCCGTGCCCAGTTTGGATCTTTCCGGCCCAGAATTGCATATTGAACCCAAAGTAATTCAAGCGGCCGAAATGCAGGTCACCAGCACGGATCTGGGATACACCGTTAACGCGCTGGTCGATGGTGCCTATGCCACAGACTACTTTCACCAAGGTGACAAAATCGATCTGACCATCGTGGGCGAATCGGAATATTCGAATCGGTCGCAAGATGTGCGAGGACTTCCGATTGCCACGCCCGGTGGCGAACTGATTCCACTGGAAGCATTGGCCACGGTTTCGCTATCCAGCGGTCCCGAGCAAGTGAATCGCCGTGAACGCGAGCGGGCGATTACGATTGAAGTTTCGCCTCCGCCGGAAGTTCCGTTGGAAGACGCGATGGCTAAGATTCGAACCGAAATCATCCAACCGATGATCGATAGCGGACAGCTGGGAGCGAATTATCGAATCAACTTGGCCGGAACGGCCGACAAACTTCGCAACACTTGGGACGCGCTGCGGTTCAATATCATTCTGGCGCTGATTATCACCTATCTGTTGATGGTGGCCTTGTTTGAATCGTGGGTCTATCCGTTGGTGATCATTTTGAGCGTACCGTTGGGCGCGGTCGGCGGCGTTTTGTGACTGCAAGCATTGAACTTGCTGTATTTTCAGTCGCTGGACGTGTTGACCATGCTGGGCTTCATTATCTTGATCGGCACGGTGGTGAACAATCCAATTTTGATTGTGCATCAATCACTGAACCATATGCGAGAAGACAAGATGTCGCCGCACGCCGCAATTCTGCAGAGCGTCAGAACGCGTATTCGTCCTATCTTCATGACCACAACCACAACCGTCTTGGGACTGTTGCCGTTGGTTCTGTTCCCAGGTTCCGGCAGCGAACTCTATCGAGGTTTAGGAAGCGTGGTTTTAGGAGGCTTGCTGGTATCGACCATTGTCACTTTGTTCTTGGTACCAACACTGTTTACTCTGACGGTCGATCTTCAGGCTATGGTGTTCCGACAGTTGCGTCGCGTCACTGCTACACTAACGCTCCCTTAGCCGACGAAATTCGTGCGAAAAGCAGCGAAACGCAACGCAGCACGTCGGCTTAGTTTGGCTCAGTTCGCATATTTCGAATTTTAGCGACTAGTTTGTGTCTACAATCGTGGTTTGGCGATTGCAATCGCCATAGAGTCAACAAGCACGTAATCACTTTTCGACGAAGTGTTCTTCGTGAGGAAATGAAATGCGATTGACCACGAATGCTTTTGGATGACGAACAAAACTAGTTTCCAGCATTGGCACGACGATCGTGTCTTGCGACACAGACCTAGTCGCCTGATAATTCAGAATTAATTTGGCGAAGAGCTTGATGTACTGCGATTGCACTGCTTAGTGGTCGGCGTGAGCGGCGGTCGACTCCTAGGCGATAGAGTGGCCGGGGCTTAAAATCGAGTTTGGTCGATATCGAGCCGGCGTGTTGCGGGCAGCGGTACCATCAACGCGGCCACTCTCCAAATGGTGGGCGAGCATGCTCTGTTTGATGCTTGCCAACGATCGCTTCGCAGAAATGGACGTCGCATGCTGAAAAGTCGGAAGCTGCAGCACGAATTGATGGACGATCCCCAGTTGATTGTGTGCCCCATCACCACGCACTGAAAGGGCTTCGGCGAATCAATCTTCTTAGCCGAACCGCTGGACAACTGTGGCATCACATGCGACCGTACGCGAACCCAGATGCGACAACACGAATTCTGGACATGGGATCGGGTGGCGGGGATGTGCTGTGCCGCATTGTGCAGCTGGCTCGTAACGATGGTTATTCGATCCATGCGACTGGTTGGGACATCAGCGAAACGGCGTGCGTCTTTGCGAAGGATCACGCGGCCAGCATGTTCGCAGCGCATTCCGAAACATCGATTGAGTTTTTGAACGAAGATGCCATTAACGGCACGCAAAGTGGCACTTTCGACGTGGTGTTTTGTTCGTTGTTCTTGCACCATCTGACCAGCCAAGACGCGATCACGCTGTTGCAGCGAATGAAACGCATGGCAGTTCGCGCCGTACTGGTGGATGATCTGTCGCGAAACCGTTGGGGCTACGCTTTGGCTTGGCTGGGAACTCGAATTCCTGTCACGTTCTCGTATCGTTCACGTTGACGGGCCGATGTCGGTGGAAGCGGCGTTTACCGAAGCAGAATTGCGCAGCTTTGCCAATCCGCCGGCATGGAAGACGTTCGAGTCTATCGTCATTGGCCCAGTCGATTCTTGATGCATTGGACGCCGACATGACGAACCTTCGTGGCACGGATAATTGGGATGTGATCTGTATTGGTGCAGGCGTTGCTGGTTCGTTTGCTGCCTATTTGTTGGCGCAGTCGGGGTTACGAGTTTTACTGGTAGAACAACACACGTTTCCGCGTTCTAAGGTCTGCGGAGGCTGCCTGAACGGGGCGTCCATTACGTATTTGCAAGATGCCGGTTTGCTGGGCATTCTGGAAACGTTGCGTTCGCCCACAACACGTCAATTGCAGCTAACCAACGGAACGGCTACGGCCACCATTCCGATTGCGGCAGGACGAAGTGTCAGTCGCCGAGCGTTTGACGCGGCGATGGTCGAACAGGCCGTGGCGGCCGGAGCGACGTTTTGGGATCGAACCAAAGCAACGGTACAGCCGGCAGATAAAAATCATGCTTGGCGAAATGTCGAATGCCAACGATTGGATTCGCAGGTGACGTTGCAATCTAGAATTGTGTTGGCCTGCGATGGTCTGGGGCATCCCAGTTTGCGGCGGATGGATCACTTTCGCAGCCAAGTAAAAACGTGTGATTCCAAAATCGGGCTCGGTTGCGTCATCCCGTTGCGCAACGGATGGCCGGAGGCGGAAACGATTCACATGGCGGTCGGGGCCACGGGCTACGTCGGCTGTGTTCGCCTGGAAAACCAACAATTCAATTTGGCGGCGGCCATTGATCCGAAGGATGTGGTGGCACGAGGTGCAGTGCCTGCGATTTGCGAAATCTTGGGCGAAGAAAACGCAGCCAAAATTGTGTTGGAGTCGGCCGTCATCCAAGGCACTCGGCTATTGTCCTGCGATTCTGCTCGAGTAGCTGAAGCAAGACTATTTCTCGTAGGTGATGCGATGGGCTATGCCGAACCATTCACCGGTGAAGGCATGACTTGGGCGCTGCGATCCGCGCAAGAAGTAGTACCGTGGGTGCTGCAAGTCACTCGCGGTAGTCTGGATCCGCAAACGGCCGCCAACCTTGGCAACAGCAAGTCAAGACAGCTCGGCGCTCCAGACGCATGTGCCAACGACTGACGTCCGTGCTGCAGCATCCCACGGCCACGCGACACGCCATCCACTTATTAGGCATGTTCCCGCTACTGGCCAAGCCCATTGCGTCCAAGATTGGGCGCGGCATAGCCAGTGCGGCAAGAAGGAAAATGATTTTGAAGATCTGCAGTATAGGGACGGCGGTTCCCGAACATTCGATCACGCAGCAGAACGCGGCCGAACTGGCGGTGCAGCTGCAGAGTTCGTCTGGTCATGTCCGCGCCATTAAACGACTCTATCAGCGATCCGGAGTGGCAGCGCGTCATTCGGTCTTGTTGTGCCGATCGTCGAATGGCTTACCGGCCACGCAAACGTTTTATCGTTCGCCCCAGAATGCAACGGATCGAGGTCCGACGCTATCCGATCGAATTCACGTCTACGAACAGTGTGCGACTGACTTGGCGGTCCATGCGACCTTGAATGCGCTCCGAGATAGCAATGTTTCGCCCGAAAGTATCACGCATTTGATTTCCATTTCTTGCACTGGATTTGCTGCTCCCGGATTTGATTTGCAATTGTGCGAACGCATCGGATTGAATCGTCAGGTCGCGCGAACTCACATCGGCTTCATGGGGTGTCACGCCTTGCTGAACGGACTGCGCGTGGCACGAATGATTTCGATGGCCGAGCCCGATGCCGTGGTTCTGGTCTGCGCGGTAGAATTGTGTACGCTTCATCAGCAATACAGCAGCGACGCGGAAAAACTAGTTTCCAATTCGTTGTTTGCCGACGGCGCTGCGGCGTTGATTTGCACGGCGGAAGCCAACGACCATTTGGCGTCCGATGCGGTTGCCGCATCCGGCAAATTTCGGCTGGTGGCCAATGGTTCGCAGATTGTGCCTGATTCACAGCAGTTGATGTCGTGGCGTATGGGCGACTATGGATTTGAAATGACGCTGGATTCAGCTGTGCCCAAGATGGTGGAGACTCACTTGCGTCCGTGGCTGCACGATTGGCTGCAGCAGCGAGGCTACTCGATTGAAGATGTGGCGTCTTGGGCCGTTCATCCAGGCGGACCAAGGATCTTGGATGCGGTCGAACAGACGCTGCATTTGCCAGCGGACGCTTTGGAAGATTCTCGTCAAATATTGGCGAACTACGGTAATATGTCGTCGCCCACGGTGGCGTTCGTGCTGGAGCGATTAGTAGCGGCCGGAAAATTCGGGCCTTGCGTGATGCTGGCGTTCGGACCGGGACTGACCATTGAAGCGGCATTGCTGTCGTGAGTGTTCGCTGCGTCAGATTCGATTGTGGATGTTGCTTTCGTGTTCAAGACGGGTTCGCGTATTTCGAACAGTCGTCCAATGGGACTCATCAATAGCGAAGGCAACAAAATCAAATCGCCGCACAACGCAGCCGCAAATAGACTGACCATGATCCACGCGAAGCGGGCAGTTGGTAAGAAACTGCTGAACGCAAAAACCAGCATGCCGGCAGAGCAAATGACCGACGTTTGGATCATCGCCGCGCCACAATGTTCGAATGCTGACTGCACGGCGGCTTGACGGTTCATGCCGCTCTGGATCGCTCGTTGAAATGCCGTGATAAAGTGTAACGTGTCATCCACGGCAATTCCTAACGCGACGCTGGCTGTCATCACCGATCCAATGTCAACCGGAATCTCCAGCCAACCCAACATGCCAAACAACAACGCCGATGGAAAGACATTGGGAATCATGACCACCAAGCCGTTCCAGATACTGCCTTGCAAAATGGTCATGACCACCAAGATCAAGGCAAATGCCAATAGAAAGCTGGTTTTCAGGTCGTCCATTAGTAGGTATTGGATACGGTGAACCAGCGGCATGACGCCCGTCGTTTCCACTGTCAAACCAGGTAACGGGTGTCCTCGTCCATCAATCAGTAGCCGTTGCAGATCGGTTTGAATGTCTTGCAGCAGGTTTTCATAGTTCAGATCGATGTTGGATTTCACAAAGGCTTTGATGCGCCACGTGACGTCGCCGTGTCGATTCACCGTCATCATGGCGGCTTGCCTTGCAAACGTGGTGGCGGTCTGCAAGTTCATGTCGGTTGGGTTCGAGGTTGCCGGTCCGTTGGGCATGGATGTCGGCAGAAACGTCAACGCGGACATGGTGGTTTCCACTTCGCTGCGTTGCTGCAGTTGTTCTTGGAAGTAGCCCACCAGTTCTGGCCACCGGCTTTGCCAATGCTGATTGCGAGCGTCGATTTTCAACAAGACTTCCACCGGTACGACAGGACCAACGTGCTGTTCGAACCAATCGTAGTCTTGCAAAATGGGGCTATCCGACGCGAACAGCGTTTCGATTCGCACGGATGAATTGAGTTGCTGCATGCCGAAGACCGCGGCCACCATAGTCACAAAAGAAACAGCAATGACCGGTAGCTTTACGGTTGCTAATCGCTGCGTGATGGGTGACCACAGGGTTTGGGTTGGTTCAGCTGGTGAATGGGAAGTCGAGCGACTTGATGATGTGAAACGAGCTAACAAGGCAGGGACGGCGACCAGCAAAATGGCTGTCGTTAGTAGTACGCCGGCTGCCGAAAAGGCTCCAAATTGTCGAACCGGTTCCAAGTCACTGACCAGCAAAGACGCCATGCCGATGGCGGTGGTGGCTGACGAAAGAACGCAGGGCAGCCAGCCAATTTGCAGAGTTCGCTGCGCGGCCGTGGTGGCTTCGGCAGTGCGGATCGATTCGCGAAAATAGTTGACCAAATGGATTCCACCCGCCAGCGAAAGGACTTGTATCAGCGGAGGTAACACGACTAACAGCGCTGAAATCGATTCGCCACATGCCGAAACCAAAGCCATCGTTACCAGTTGGCAGTAGACGGAAACCGCAAACACCAACAGGGACTCTCGTAAGGATCGCAAACAAACAATCGCCAATACCAACACCACAGCCGTGGAAACGGGGGCTAACGATTGTACTGTGGCTTGGCTGGCCAAATCGGCGGACAAGCCATCCATGATCGGCCCGACTAGATGTTGTTGTTCGGCAGGAACTCCGGTTCGTTTCGTGATGACATCCTGAATCTTGGGCAACAGAGCAGCTCGTTCCAGCACGCCTGTCGGCGTAAACGCGATAACCACGCAGGTTGTTTGGCGATCAGGACCAATCAAGATTCCTCGGAGTCGCTGAACGGCTTGTTCGGAAGTTATGCCGGATCGAGTTAAATGTTGAACTGCCTGCCGTCCCGATTCGATTCGATCAAAAAGCCAATTCCCTGACTGATAGAAATCTGTGTTCGAATGAAGGTCGGCGACCACTTGATCTAGTTCGGGTAGGTCTACATGGCAACCACTCCAGCTGACCAACAGAATGTCTCCCGAGCCAAAAGCTTGGACAAATTCGTGATATCTCTTCTGGACGGGATCATCGGCCGAGGCCCATTCCAGAGGCACATTGACCGCTCCTTGCAGCGCTTTGGCTGCTTCGAACCCCACGGCCGGCATCAGCAGAATGGCGTAAATCCACAACAGGCGATAACGTCGATGCTGCATGTCGTTTGACGAAGGCTCACGCCGCTTTTCGAATAGAAGGAGACGAATTCGCTACCGTAGAATCTGTCATTGTAGCGGTTTCGTCCGAATACGATGCGACCCTGCGTCCCAACGGTCCGGGAAAAAATGGATAACCGGGAACTCGCGATTGATAAATTCGATAGGCATCGCCTGAATAAAACGCGATGCGTTCATCCTTCAAATAGCTGCCCACAAAAATGTAAACGGTCCACACTGCCGTCAATAATGCGTGATCCAGCGTCATGTCTGGTGTGAACCAGATCAGGCCCAGAAAGCTGAGATAGACGGGGTGTCGCAAGAATCGGTAGAGACTGTTTGTGGGGAATTTTCGTCGTGGCGGAGCAACCTTGCGCAGCCAATACCACCAAGGAGTCAGACCGGTTTGATATCCCAAGCCGGAAAGATGCAGACTGTAGAATAGCATGGCCCAAGAACCCCAAGACGCGATGCGCATTCCTAGGCGAGCTGTACCGTGCAATTCCCAGATAGTAGTTTGCGTGCTTTGCCATGCCCAGAAGACCAAGCCTAAACCGGCACAGGTCGCTAAACAAAAAAACAATCCATACCATTCGTTTTTGATCCAGCGCCGAGTCAACCGACGTTTGACGCTTGGGTGCAGTAGCAAGCTGTGCACAATGGCAAACTGCAAGGCCAGCAGCAGATCCACCACAAACCAATTGGGTGAACGCCGTTGGACTCCGTTGGCCAAATAGTCGTACAAAAAAACGACGGTTGTGACGAACACCACGTGAGTGGCAATCCCTAGAGAGATTCCGAATGTACGAACCAAAGCGGTGTCGGGCGAAGATGCCGAATTCGCCGATGTGGATGTGATTGCCATGTCAGATGATTTTCGTGTTGGGACAACAAGCGAGCAAACGGTCGATTGAGGCCGTGACGCGGTGCGACGGAATCTTTATCTGTGTGATTACGGTTTTTCCGCCACAAAACAGCCGTACTGCATAGCTCCCGATTGATAGGCGTTCAAGATGGTGTCAAAGCGATCCAAAAACATCGCGGCGTCGGCATCAATCCAGGGTGCCAGCCGACGAACGCCCGACCGAGCGACTCGTTGCCGACAGATTTCCCAAGTCTGCATCACTTTGGACGTCCAGTCGTGTTGTTCGGTCACTTTCAATCCGGCCGCTTCAAACCAATGTCGGTAGTCATCCATCGTTCCCAGAGAAGGACAGAAGAACCCTTCGCACACGTCGATCACTTGCTGTGTACGAACCTGGTCATCTTGTGTGGCGCCTGCTAACCACGCACAAATAGCAATACGACCGCCCGGTCGCAGCCATTTAGCGGCTTTGGCAAAGAACGCGGCTTTGTCGAACAAATGTTCCGTGCATTCGATGCTCCAAATCACATCTAGCGATTGTTCTTCCGCTTCAAATTGTTCTGCGTCTTGTTGTAGGAACCGAGTTCGCTTGGAGGCGCGCTGCAGTCGCGCCGAAAGCGCCGCCCAATTGCGTTGCACTCGGCTCAGCGTGATCCCGGTCACGTGGCAATTGTAGTTTCGAACCAAGTGAATGGACGAACCGCCCATGCCGCAACCAACATCCAGCACTTTGTTGGATTGAATTTTGGCGAGACTTGCCAACGTGTCGGTCAGTTGCAATTGGGCCTGAGCGATTGATTCATCGGCGTGCCAAAGACCGTGGTGGATGTGCGGTCCCCACAGTAATCGGTAGAACAAGGTCGACACGTCGTAGTGACGGCGAATGACGTTTCTTTGAACTTCCGGACAAGAAATCATGGGTGCATCCTTAGGGCTGATGTCGCAGGTAGATGGTTTCTGAATCACGATCCATCGTCGTGCGTTAGCGTTGTACGGCTGGTTGCTTTACCGCTTGTGACAATCGATCTATCGATCCGGCAACGTAAAGGTCGCCGTAAATCAGCAGTTCGTCGGCAACGCCGATTGTGCCAAACGCTTTGGTGAACGGCGTGATGCCAAAGTCGGTTTGTTTGATACGAAAGCCGCCCAATAAATGTGTCCAGCCCTTGGTTTCGTTGACTTCGGCCAAGACGGAAACCGCTTGGGTGTGGCCGTGCAGCGTGAATTTGCCTTCGAGTTGATATTGCGGTAAACCTCGGCGACTGGTTTCGTCGGTTCGACGAACATCCGTGATTTTAAAGACCGCCGTGGGATGCGTTTTGACGTCCAGCACGCCTGGGCCAAGCATGTTGGCGTTGACTTGCTTACGAGTGCCGGCGTCGGTCGGACCTTCTAAACGCAAGAACTTCCGAGCTTCGTCGGAATCTGCATCAAACGATGTCATGTCGAATACAATTTCACCTCGACCCTGATCTTCAGAAAATTCGATATGCCCTTGCTTGATGCGGCCGATAATGGCGTGTTCGTGTCCAATAGCGGTCTTCTTGAAGACGTGCGCGTAGACTCGACTTGCTGACAGGTTGATGTCACCGGCCGAGTATTGGGCCGGCTGAGCCGCCGCTTGCGTTTGTTGGCCGTTTACCGCGCCAGCCAGCGCCAACAACAAAATAAATTCACAGCCCATGGTGAGCGTTGATCTCGTCATTCGACATCCCTTCCGAACCAACAACATTGCAACTTGATCGGCGTTCATTTCTTCGTTAGATGAAGCTAACAGACTCGTTGTTTTCCTCCCAGGCCAAACGGATGGAGACGCAAGTGGTTGCACTGACCGAAGAATCTGTGCAACGAATTGCAGACATGGCAGCTAAACTCCGGTGGTTCTTGTAGCTTTTGACTTCGGCATAGCAAGTGCTTCCGAGTTACTTCGCGTGACAACCGCAGTTAAATCTGATTTAGAAAGCGAGGAATCTTATGGCAACCATCAAGACGGTTAAAGCGGAGTTAACGGAGAAGAACGTTCGGCGTTGGTTAATCAAAAATCGATTAGAGGCATCGCATGCCAGCAGTCGTCCTGCGACGCAGTTTTCCGCCTTGACAGTTTCACGCGAACACGGGGCCGGTGGAAGTCGCGTTGCCAAGGCCGTCGCTGAACGAATGCATTGGAAACTACTGGACGGTGAATTGATTGACCTCCTGGCCGACGCGTCTCGTTCACCGCGTACGCTGATTGAACGCATCGACGAACGTCATGTGAGTTGGCTAAATTCGTTGTTACATGGCATCGGCGGAACGCCAGGTTTGACGCAAGAGGCGTATGTGCATCGCATCAGTCGTTTGATTGCCACGGCGGCTCAGCAAGGCAACGTTGTGATTGTGGGCCGAGGTGCACGATTCGTGGTACCTCGCGAACAAAGTCTCTCCATTCGATTAACATCGCCGTTGGAATTTCGAATCGCACAAATTGCCGCCGAGCGATCGCTGAGCAAGTCGCAAGCCAGACGATGGGTGGCACGTGTCGATTTGGAACGGTCTGAATTTCAGCAGAAGTACTTTCACCAAGAATCGAACGCATCCAATCAGTTTGACTTGGTTGTGAACGTTGCCAAGTTGGGTGAACCCGAAACGGTCCAGTTGATTGTGGAAACTCTGCACGGTAACCGTCTTGAATGATCTGCCGCATGCATTGCCGTGTTCACGTAACTTGTAGCCAAATTTCTACATCCGATTGTCACGAAATTGACAGACACGCCACGGCTGAATTCCTAATATAAGTGTATCCCCCATGTCCCTCGGGGATAACAGATCTCTCCCCCGGCAGGGCGTACACTGCCTCACTAGACGCCCTGCCGTTTTCTTTTTCTTGAGTGATCATTTTTCGTCTCGCCGCACCGATCGATGGTGGTGCCAGTGGTTTGTGTTGAATAGAGTCCAACTCTCTGGCGGCAGAATCCGCAAATCTGGCAGAATTGGACTGGTTTAACCGCGTACTGCTGGATCCTGAGCTACGCTTCTCATTATTGGTTCCATCGTTGGATTATGGACCGGCACGTCTCACGCCCCGCCCGCATCAAATCCTCATGTCCACGGTTATCATTCGTTCTACGAATTCGAATTCCACTAAGTCATCAATTGAGGGTGCGAACGCGTCGTTCGTCTATCCTGCCATGGCGCTGGTTGCGGGTTTGCTGCTACGAATTCACCGTATTGGTCAGCAAGCCCTGTGGTACGACGAACTCTATTCGGCTACGCAAGCTTCGGTTCCTCTGTGGGATGTGCCGACATCGGTTCGCGCTTTTGACATGCACCCCGCTCTTTATTATTTGCAATTGTCGCTGTGGCAAAACGTCAGTTCCAACGATGTGTGGTTGCGACTCAATTCGACCCTATGGTGGTTATTAGCTGCCATTTCGCTGTATGTTATTGCGCAAAAATTGGTGGGATCGAAACAGACCGCGTTGCTGGCTCTGGCTTTGTTTTCATTGAACCCCACTGCAGTGCATTTTGGCCAAGAACTGCGCATGTATTCAATGCTGATGTGTTTGTCACTGTGGGGCTTTTACTTTACGGAGCGATCGCTCAAGAACCGTAACCAGACGACAATGGTGCTGTTACTGTTGACCAGCACGGCGATCATTTACTCTCATGGAGCCGGGTTCGTCATCCTGCTTTGCATGTGGGCTCAGGCCTGCTGGCTGTTGTTGATGAAACAAACGCAATGGCGCGAACTGGGCATCTTCTTTGTTGTTCAAGCAGTTGCCGTAGCGTTGGGCTTGCCCGAACATCTGCGCGCCGCATCGATGCACGCCAGTTTTGGTGGACTGTCGTATGCCATTGCTCCCAGCGTGACGCAGCTTTGGGAACAAACCGCGTGGATGGTGGCGGGACGAGGCGAACCGTTGGGCCAGTGGACAACGTTAGTTACGTTTGGCTTGATTGCGTGGCCGTTGTGGTCGGTTGTTCGAACAGAAAGCGTTGGGCGACGAACGGTCTTGTGTTATGTCCTTGTACCGATCGGGGCGTACTACGGCATTAGTCATCTGAGTAAGCCGATTTGGGTGTTTCGCGCTCTTTCGCCGTTTGCTCCATTCGTTTGTCTTGGCTTGGCCGAAGGTGTGATGCGAATCTGGCCGCATTTCGAACCGCACGTTACCTTGAAAAAGTTGGTATCCCGTGTTCCGTTCTTGGCCATTTGTCTGTTGATGACCAGTTCGCTGGTTGCCACCGAATTTCAACAACCCTTGTTTCCTCGCAAATCAAACTTTGCCGAGGCGGCAAGCGTCATGAAGTCGTTAGGACAAGAAGGCGACACGATCTACATAGCCAGAGAATTCTGGTTTTGGTCTTTCTGCTGGTATTTTGACCGTCCCGGTTCCGTACAACCATTGGAACGGCAAACACAATTGTCATGTAACGGCATGACCGTGATGAAACGCGAACCCGTTGCCGCAGACCTGGAGAGCGGCGGCACCAAATGGATGTTGCTTCGAAACAAACCCAAAGAAACATCGGAGACGATTCGCCAATTAGATTTGCAAGGGATTGAGGCCACGTTGGCAGTGGAAACTGGCCGTGTCACGGTTTGGAAGTTAGGTTCTTCGACGGAGGTGCATCCGTGAACGCTGCTGCACGTCCGCAAGACCTAGTTCGCCAAAAATTATCCATTGTGGTTCCAATCCATAATGAACAAGAGACGCTGTGGCCGTTGCATGAAAGCATCTCCGCTGTCCTACCGAGACTCGGGTTTCAACAGGTTGAAGTCTTGTTGGTGAACGATGGCAGTACCGACGCATCGGACCAGATCATTCGCAATATTGTTGATCTGGATAACCGTTTTCAAGGAATTCGACTGGCTAGAAACTTTGGGCACCAAGCGGCGGTGTCGGTGGGTTTGGAGCACTGTTGCGGCGATGTGATTGCCGTCATTGATGGTGACCTGCAGGATCCTCCGCACCAGATAATTCGGCTAATAGACGCACTGGAAAACGGCGCGGACGTAGCCTTTGGCGTGCGAACCAAGCGGAAAGAACGTTGGTACAAACGGATTGCGTATGCGCTGTTCTATCGAACGCTCAAGAAGATTGCCAACATTGATATTCCGCTAGACAGTGGCGATTTTTGTTGCATGCGACGTTCGGTCGTTGATGCAATGCTGCAGCTTCCCGAACGCAATCGATTCTTGCGAGGCATTCGAGCGTGGGTGGGTTTTCAACAGGTGGGTGTGCCCTACGAACGGTCCGCTCGGTTTGCCGGCACGCCATCCTATACGTTTCGAAAGCTGCTCAAGCTGGCGGCCGACGGGCTGCTTTCGTTTTCGAATGCACCGGTTCGTGCTATTCAGATTCTGGGAATGGTGGTCTTGTTGTCCGCCATGGCCACGACAGGTGTCTTGGGAACCTTGCGCATTTTGGACATGGGAGATGTCTCGGCGTATTCGATCCTAGCTGCGTCTATTTGGCTGGCCTGCGGCGTGCAATTGTCTACGGTAGGCGTGTTGGCTGAATACGTGACCAGGATTTGGGAAGAAGTGCGACACCGACCGCACGCGATCGTTCAGCAAAAGTATGGCCACCAAGCAACCGATTCATCCGAAATGGAATTGCTAGAATCGACCATACAGTTGGCACAAGAGTGTCGTGCGCTGGTGGAACCGTCTACAGCATCATTGGAGCGTGATTCGGTGACGAATTAGGGCGTGCGACGAGCGGTACGAACTTCCGGACAAACGCCCGAATCTTCAACTCGACGGATAATAGACGCCGTCAGTTTTTGGGCTCCCGATTTGTTCAGATGATCTCCATCGCGAAAATCATGCGTCTGAATTTGCAGTGCTGGATCTTGATCTAAATCCCAGACCTGAACTTTGCCGCCGGCAATCAGGTCTTGTTTCACGTCACGGTACCGTTCACGGACGTCTTGGGAAAGAGCGTCCCAATAACCTTCGGCGTGAGGAGTCACGACCAGGTAACACGGAATGCCTTTTTGTTGTACCGCGTGGATCATTTCGTTCAAAGCTGCGTGATTTTCACCAAACGTATTGAAGTTCTTCAGCAAATTCATGTGAAACTTGGCACGCTGTTCGCCCGTTTGCTGCATCACAAGGTCGCTCGACACAAAGCCAGGCACAACGGAGGTTGGAGTCATGCGTTCCAGCATCGATCGCGGCGAAAATGACGGACTTTGAAATACGGTCAAACATGAAAGTTTGTGGCTGCACCAAGACTTGATGGACTTCGTATATTCGTCTGCATCCAGTCCCAGTCGTCCCAGAGTTACGTTGGTTCCAAACGTCGCCACGGTGTCGGCGAACAAAGGATAGGGATCCAGTTCGATGATGACCGCATCGACGTCGGGCCAGCGAGCTAGATTTTTTTGCAGAATCAGATTCATCAAGCGGTAGTCCAGTCCTTGATGATTGAGGTTGACCACTTCAAAGGGAAACATGCGTGGATCCACGCCTACCATGAAATGGGACGAACCAAGAAAGAACAGCCGAGGGTCTTTGGCTTGCATGGCCAAACTCTGATAGTGCATTTCCTGAGCGGGTTCATAAAAATCGAGCCAACGACTCTTAACCTCAGATGCAACCGCCACCGTGGCGACACAGACCGCGAATACGGCCAAATGCCAGCGAGTGACGTGGCGAACCAGCTGCGAAAGTGGTACCGCCTCAAAATTGAAAATAGATGAATTCTTCACTTTCCAGGCTCCCGCACAATATCAGTGCGGCCAGAGTTATGGCGTACATGCCCAGTCGAAGCGAAGGACGCCAAGCCAATACCGCGTACGTCGCGTTGCTTCGCTCAGCCCACCATTCTACCAGCAATACTGGAAGTCCAAATACAACGATTGTCAAAAATCCATCGAGCCCATTCCACTCCCACGAATAAACAAGCTGATTCCATAGAATCGGCAAATTGCCTAACTTGGGGACAAAGAATATAAGCCAGCCAATGCACGTGAAATGGAAGAACAAGACAATCTTCCAGATCTGCATTTGCCGATTATGTGGTTTGGGATGGCGACCGTGATCGATAAACAGGAACCGATGGACTGCCAACGCGATTCCGTGGAATGCTCCCCACGCAACAAAATGCCAAGCAGCACCGTGCCATAAACCACCTAACAGCATTGTCAGCAGCAGGTTGCGGTACGTGGCCCAGCGCGAGCCGCGATTTCCGCCCAACGGAATGTACAAATAATCTCGCAGCCAAGTCGACAAACTTATGTGCCAGCGACGCCAAAAGTCACTGGGGTTTTCAGCAAAGTACGGACGATTAAAGTTCTGCATCAAGTCAATGCCCATCAGCATCGAGATGCCTCGTGCAATTCGAGAATACCCGGCAAAATCTCCATAGATTTGGAATGCGGCGGCGTAGATTCCGACCAGGACTTCTGCACCATGCGATTTGTCCGGAGTTTCGAAAACTTGTTTTGCAAAGGGCGCCAGGTTGTCGGACAACACGCATTTAAAAAAGTACCCGCTCAGAATCAGCCACGAGCCAACTTCGACATGTCTCTGTTTGATCGTTCTTGGAGTTGCCAGCTGAGGCAACAATACGGAAGCTCGTTCAATCGGTCCGGCTACCAGCTGAGGAAAATAGGCAACGAAAAGGGCGAAGTCCAAAAAGTTTTTGGTTGCCTTCAGTTCGCCTCGGTAAATGTCAATCGTGTAGCTAAGCGTCTGAAACGTGTAAAAACTAATCCCCACCGGCAAAATGACGCGCAGTGCGGGAACGCTGAGTTCGATCCCCATCGAGCCGGTCAGGCCGAGTAAGCTGTCGATGAAAAAATCGTAATATTTAAAGACAGCCAAGAGACCCAAATTCGCAATCAAGCTGACCATCAAGATGCGGCGTTTGGCAATCTGGCTGGTCATGCGTTCAATTCCCAGGCCGGCCGCGTAATCGACGCAGGTAGAGATGATGATCAGGCTCAGGAACTTCCAATTCCAGCTTGCGTAGAAAAAATAACTTGCTGCCAATAACAGCAGGTTTTGCAGGCGAAACGACAGGAGCAAGTATCCCGAATAGACGGCAACAAAAAAGAAAACGAATTTGACCGAATTGAAATACATATGAGCCAAATAAAACTGCCGAACTCGAACACGCCTGCATGCATGGTGAACAACCACGTAGACTGCGAAAGCACGAGTCTACATCGGCGGCGAAAAGAATTCACTACGGTGTCTAAAATTTATATCGCAGCTCGCAACGGACGCCATTGGCGTCCGGAGCGTTCTCCAGAAAACCATACATGGCATCCATGCGAAGAATCCAGGCATGGTTAAGTGGTTTTTGATACCGTGCGGCTACGCCATATTGGTCACCAACCGCTCGGCGATTGAACCCTTGCCCAAATGTATGTACCATGGCAGCCTCTAATATGAATTGCCAATCGAAGGCGTCTCCCAACACGTTGACGCCAATGGCACCTCCCGCCGTGTTGTTAGCGGTGTCATCCAGGAAGGCAAAGCCCGTTAATCCGTCCGTCTCGAATAAGATTCCAGTATTACGCAACACACCACCCGCAGCTGCGGCTCGAGCCACCGACTGCGGACTACCGAATCCGGCGAACAGATTGAAATACGGTACCAATGTATTTGGTTTGTGCGTGATCAGTGCATTTTCTAGTAAGAAAAGCTGGCCGTTGGCGGTCTTGCCGGGATTCAACGGGTCTTGCCCTGAATTCACAATTACTCGCACCGCATTCGATATTCGGTGCCAATACCGCCTGGAGAACGAAGCACCAATGTTGTGGTAGCTAAGTCCCAAACCGGACGTGTCATCTAGATAGGCGTATCCGCATTCGAAGTAGCCGTCGTAGGCTTCTAAAAACCAGTGAGCACCGAAGACAGACGCCGCACTGTCATCCGCAAAGAACGCTGGACTATTGAGCTTGTCAATGCCCGCAAAAATTGTGACGTCAAAATTGGGCCAGTCAAATCTTGCACTGTTCTTGGCCGGAAACGAAAGCGCCGCGCCCACAATCGCATCTTCAAACCAGATTCCGTTTTGGAATAACAGCGGAACCAATCCGACTGCAAAAGGAAGATCAAGGTTGGGGTTGGTCCCGGTCCAGCCAGCAATCAACGCACCCAGATCCCCTTCAAAGAAGATGGTGTCAAAGTTCTTGTCAAATTCTTCAAAGAACTGTATGTCACCGTGATTGAGTTCCGTTCGCGTGAACTGGTTGTTCTTGTCCAATGGACCAATGAACGCGTGAATGCGTTCGGTAGAAGTGAGCTTCCAGTCTAAGTCCAAGTTCAGTCGGTTGGCCCAGACGACCTTGTCTGTGCCGTTGAATTGATTGTAGGCGGTGGCGGTGCGAAAATCGCCGTACGCAAGAAAATGCTGCGCTGTGGGATTTGTCTCTCCAAAGAAATTTTGCGAAGGAGGAATGGGACCAGGCAAATAAAGTCCGCGTCCAAGTTCAATCCATGGTCGTTCGGTTGTATTCAGGTACTTCCCCGAATAGACGCCCATTTCCACTGATGGATTCGACAGGTCGCCATCGTAACGAGGATCTGGCGAAAACGCGCGAGGATCATATGGTACATGTCCCTGCTTCAGATGCATGTAGTGCATGTCGGCGTTCGAATGAGCATCTGCCGCGTCCGAATTGTCTTTCGAATCATCTTTGGATTCTGCGTCGTCATCGTCATCGTCATCGTCATCGTCTTCGTCGTCTGATTTTGACTTGTCTTTCGAGGTGTTCTTGGTGGAAAACGGACTCCATTCCACGTCGTCGTCCAGCAGTGAATCTTTCTTGGGCGGCAAGGCTTGGGGCTTTTCGGCATCCGGTGGAGACGTCTCCGGTTGTCTCAGTCTCTGCGGTGCGTGATTTTGACCGGCATCTGAATTGACAGCCGGATTTCCGGTCCAATCGCCGTCGTCAATCAGCAGTGGATTCGAATGGGGCGCACGCAATCGGCTCGGACTACCGGTTGGCTGGCGATTCTCCTCCGAATCAGGACCAGGACGTTGGGACTCCTGTGGATTGTCTACTGCACGTCGGCGTTGAGGTGGATTCTCTGTGCCTTGCGGATTGGACGGCGTCCAGTTGCCGTTGGGGATGAGTAGATCGTCGCCAGCAGATTTAGGAGCGTCGGAAATCTCTGCAATTGGATTCGGGCGAATCTGTGGTTGATTGCTTTCCGCTGGCGATGGTGCCGAATCATCGCTTTCCGGCGATTCCTCGGCAGGTTGCTGTACTTCCAAGTCGCGATTGCCCGGCGGTGGAACGGTGGTCGTTGCCGGCGGAGACGTGGCGTCTGTCTCGGGCGTTTCCCGCCCCTTCTCGATCTTGGTCGAACTGGAATCGTTGCCGGCCTTGGAATTCTGTGTGTCTGGTGCCACTAGGGTACCGGTCCAATCGCCATCTTCAATCAGTAGATCGTCCGAGTTGGAACGAACCGCGACGCGCGCCTGGCCGTCTGTCTGTTCTGGTTCGTTTCGTCGAAGGGGACTGGGCGACGTCGGCTGAGGCTCTTGGATCAGCGACAACAGGGAATGCACCAGAAAGTCTGAACGTGACAAGGACGCCAATTCGTCGTCGTACTGGTTCGGCGCATTCAACATCAAGTCGGCAACGCGCACATCGCCTTGTGGTGGGTTGGCCCACGTCAAACCGTTAAGCACTGCCACGACCAAGATGATCGCCTGCGTGCTGCTGCGTTGTTTTGATGTTTCCAATGGGTTTGTCATGTGCTTCGCTACGTTCAACTAATGCTTGTGTCCATGTGCATGTGAATCGTTGGATTCAGCGTGCGTATTACTGCACAATAAATTCGAAGGCCTCTTGATGAAAATCCAACATGTTCTCGTTCATCTGCCGCTCCATTTCCGGAGTCGCCTGACAAAATCGCATAAAGTAAATCGGTTCCGCTCGACTTCGCATGCGAATGGAAAGCCGATACCGACCAGGCCTTGCGATTAATTCCGCCGGAACCTTGTAGTCCGCGTTCCGTCTGCCCAGTGCCGGCAGTGAATGTGCTTCCATGCGAATGAACGGCGGATGATTCAACGTGGTAATTGGAACGCCAGCGGGGCGAATGAACGGCAGTTGATCAAAGTCTACGTTGATCGGCAGATACATCTCGCGGTCCGGGCCTTTTACGTGCGTTGTCAAGAACTTGGTTTGCAAGTTGAACAACTGTTGGTCGGGACGAATACGACCGGCCGCCACTTCCAGCGAATGCAGGTCCGCCATGTCTCCATTCCCGTCGGTGTAGCCCGATTCCCATAGCCATTCTCCTGAAGGTCCGGTCAACACCACGTTCAGCCAAATCTGCGGTTGTGCTCCGAGCGAACCACTGGGCATGTTATGACCATTGCTGAGATTGCGAACTTCATAATGAAACTTCAACGGCTTGCCACAGCGAGGAGCGTGTTTGAAGTAGGGACCGAGTATCTTCGAATTGCCCTCCATCAGTTTGAATCGTTGAGACTTCTTGTAGTCTAACAGTTCCATGTTTTCCGCAAGGATTTCTCGAGCGTCATATCGGTCGTCCACGTTGGACCAAGTTTTAGGGAACGTGACTTTGATTTTTCCATCGTCAAGGCGTTCTTCAAAATCTTCCGTTCCCCAGCCTGCTCGCCAATCAAATTCCATCCATTCCGTGGGCGTCCACTTGTCTGCCTTGGGATTATGAGGAAACAAGGCGGGGTGCATGACCGAATACCCTGGGCCCACAAACATATGATTGGAATGTTTGCGATGCGGATTGATCTTGCGCCCGCCAATGATTGCGGTCGGAGCTGTTTCATAGCCTTCTGCCTTGCCCGGAACCGCGCCCATATGGCAGTCTTGGCAACTCACGCCTTGTTTACACGCAGGCGATCCTTTGTACTGATTCCAGACCACTTCCAAGGCAATGCCGGGAAACACTGCAACTTGGTGACACGACGCACAGAAGTGACTCTCTTTGATTTGTTGCAATTCGAACACGCTGTTGTGCACGACTTGGCCCGGTCCCTTTTCCGCGTCGGACAGTTTCAGTTTGTAGTAGTCTTTCTTTTCGATGGCTGCTGCCAAGCCTTGTCCATTCGACGCGCCGGTGATGGGATCGGTCAACGCCCCCGGTTCTACTCGGCGTTCGCCATTTACCTTGTAATAGCTTTCGCGAATTCGATGACAGGCAATGCAAGTGACACCTTCTCGGGCAACCAGTGGCACTTCCCAGATGGACGCATCGCGACTCATGCCCATGGATACGCCAACCGGCGAATGACAACGCATGCAGAAATAGCCAATGGTGCCGTTCGCCAAGTTGTTGATCGTCTGCTCAAAACGATGAAACATTGGCGAAATCGCAGCGTACGCGTGGCTGGACACGCTCCATTCACGATAAATCTGTTCGTGGCAGGCTTTGCAATCGCGAGCGGACGGATAGCAATTTTTCGCCAGCAATTCTAAATGCGGATCGTTTGGCGAGATAGGTGCGTCGTCGGGGCTTGAATCGGCGTCGTCGGAAGCTGCCGGTGTCGCTTCGGACTTGCGAAAGTTCATGGCGACGTGGTGGGGCGAACGAGGACCAAAGCGGCCATGCGACGGAGGCACGGTCGGCATTTCTGTCGGTGATGCACTGCGAGGCGAAACGGGCGAATGCAATCGATGTGGTACCGCATAGCTGGCTGGCGAAGACGGCAAGTTTGCTTCGCGAGCATTCCGGACTGGAACTGGGTTTGCTCGGGACGCGGTTCGCCCCGCTACGTAGCGGACTACATCCGCCTTCCAAGCCTCTGTTGCTGGTGGTGGATACGTCTGGCCGTTAAGCAAACTTGCCATCAACGTGATAGCAGTGAAAGCAATCGTAATGTTCTTGAAGTTCATGCTGATCCTTCAGCTTGTGCCGACAACTCCTGTTGCTGACCTTTTCGGCCTGCTTGCCAGACTAGGTAAAGATAATCAAGTAGTGAACGCAAAGAGTTCGCATCGCGTAGAAAACATACAGACTCGCTAACCGCTACGAATCGCAGGATTGGAACTCCAGTCGACCAGAATATTAAAGGTATGGTTTGAAAGAATTGATTTGGATAAAGTTTGGAAGCCTGAAATGCGCATCATCTTGTTCGAAGACCACGCCGTAACGCACCTACAGCCTCTCACGTGTGCTCGTCCAGCACATGCCATCACTTGTGGCAGCTATCGCCTCTTTGAACTGGTCGGGCGGTTGGGCCATCCTGTCATCGGCAAAGTGCGGCCCTATTTGTCACGACTCCAATCGCAGGAATATGGGATCGCATCAACGGACCGCATTGACGACGACACCTTGTGGGTTAATGCTCGTATCGTTCCCCATTTGCAGAACTTGGCGAAGCTGGAAACGTTGGTTCGATTGAATCGAGCTGGTGTGGCGAGGCAAGGTGCGACGCTGTTAGCCGCTTTGGTGCCTCGAGGTGTCACGTGTGCCGAATTGGAATTTGGGCAGTATGAAAATGTCTATCCTTCGGCAGACCTTCCTGAGCGAACCGTGGAATTGGACGTGTTTGAATATCCGCATGACGTGATTCGCTGGAATGTGGCTTGCATTCACGACAATTTGGTCGATCGCCTTCGCCACGGTGGCTATTCGCAAGTGGAACCAGGCGTGTGGATGGCCGACAACGTGACATGGGATGATTCGATACGTTTTGATACAACCAATGGACCGGTAGTGGTGGATCACGGAGCGCAGATCTTGCCCTTTGTCTATTTGAAAGGGCCTGTCTATATTGGCAACCAGGTTCGAATCAACGAACACGCATCAATCAAGAACGCCAGCGTGATTTCAGCGAATTGCAAAATTGGTGGTGAAGTCGATTCATCGATTTTTGAACCGCACGCCAATAAACAGCACTATGGATTCATTGGCCATTCGCATATTGGCAGTTGGGTCAACTTAGGTGGTGGAACCACGAATAGCAACTTGAAGAATACGTACGGCCACGTTCGGATGCGTTATCCGATTGTGCATCCGGACGGGATGGTTGAAACGCATTCGGTGGATTCGGAAATGACGTTTGTGGGTTGCTTTGTCGGCGACTTCAGCAAAACGGCCATTAATACCAGTATCTTTACCGGCAAATCGGTGGGAGTTTGCAGCATGCTGTACGGCGTGATTACCGCTGACGTTCCCGCATTCATCAACGAGGCGTCTTCGCTGGGGGATCAAAGCTCGGTGTCCGTCGAAGTGATGATTGCCACGCTCAAACGCGTGTTTGCTCGCCGAGGTCGACCGCAGACGGAAGCCGACGTACAGCTGATTAAAGATCTACATGAACTATATTCGCCCAGTCAGTCGGAACTAGTCGTTCGACCGTTAAGTCTGTAAAGTATCAGTAGGTTCGTCGTAATGGGCGCCGAACAATCCCTTTGCATTCGTAATTGGTATCACCTGGATTTCAATGAGCCTCGCGTCGCACTTTCAAGATTCTTTTGGCCTTTCCTTTGAATTGTTTCCCCCCAAGACGGACGCAGGCCTGTCTTCCTTGTTTGAGCATGTCAGCTGCCTGGACACTTTTTCGCCTAGTTTTTACACCTGCACTTATGGCGCCGGTGGTTCCACGCAAGGGAAAACTCTTGAAATCTTAAAGACCGTCAAGCAGAAGTTTCACCGACCTGTGGCATCGCATCTAACGTGCGTTGGCGCTACGGTGGATCAGTTGCGAACCTACCTCCAATCGGCCTTGGATGGCGGGGTTGACCATCTTGTTGCTTTGCGAGGAGATCCGCCGCAGGGGCAGGAGGCGTTCCAAGCAGTAGATGGTGGTCTGCGCTACGCCAACGAACTGGTGGCACTTATTCGTAGCGAATTTCCGCAGTTCGGCGTCGCCGTTGCCGGATATCCAGAAGTCCACCAAGAAGCGCCTGATGCCGAAACCGATCTGAAAAATCTGAAACGAAAAGTAGATGCCGGCGATGATATTGTGGTTACTCAGCTGTTCTACGAAAACCAAGATTTTTATTCGTTTCAAGATCGCTATCAGCAAATCGGGATCACTCGGCCATTGATCCCTGGTCTGCTTCCCGTGACTAATTTGGCGCAGATCCAACGCATTACTTCGCTGTGTAAAGCCAAATTACCTCAAGCTTTTGTCGATCGCTTGGCAGAAAAAGATGATGCTGATTGGCAATTCAAGGTCGGCGTCGAATTCGCCATTGCGCAAGTGGAAGATCTGTTGGCGCACGGTATTCCTGGCATCCACTTTTACGTTCTGAATAAATCCCAAGCCACCGCTCGAATTCTAGAAGCGGTTGACCTGCCAACCTCGCCGTAGGTCGCTCGTGCGGCATCCTGTTGAACGCATGGTTTCCGTCACAAATCCGCTTGACTGCGACGATCGCATTGGCGTTGCTCTGAATGGTATTCGTTAAGATCGCCCCAGCCAATATAGCGGCGTAAAGATCGATGTCGTTCGGGGTGTTTATTGCAATCGGCTTGCGCAGTCATCTGACGTCCCATTGACCAAAGGCCGAATTGTCAGATTTTCGGTGGCTCGTTCTGTCAAAGCAATCGATACGGTCGGCTGGATAGCAAAACGGCCGACGTCATGGTCTAGGTCCAATGGCTGGATTTGATTGTCTTGGTCTGCCCGCGTAGTTGATTACAACCGTTAGCGTGGCTAGACTCGTCATAACTCAGATGACTCGGATAGGGGTGTAACATGACACGAAGAGCTGGATCTTGGCGTTTGGGAATGGAAAAGCTTGAAAATAGGAGGCTACTTGCGGCTGGGCAGGTGCAAATAGCCACTACGTCTGTGACGGTGGATGAAACAGGCGGAGTTGCCCTGGTTTTTGTCGAGCGTGTTGACGGTACGGATGGGGAGGCCACGGTTTTTTACCAAACGGTGAACCAAACTGCCCAGAGTGGTGCTGACTTTGAGGGAACGGCCAGTGGCAGTGTTACGCTTGGCGATGGTCAGGATTCAGGGGCGATTTCCATTCCGATCACGGATGATGATCTGCTAGAGGATGTTGAACGGTTTTCGGTATCGCTATTTCGAGCGGAAGGAGCTTCGCTGGGTGCACCTCGTACGGCGCTCGTTACGATTGTGGATGACGAAGCTGGCGAAGATCTAGTCGGACACTGGAAACTGGACGAGACGGAGGTAGGTGCGACAGTTGTTGACGCGTCTGGTTTTCAACAAGACGGTCTACATCAGAACATCAATATCCTCACCGGTGGTCCTCGTGCGGATGCTCCGGTCTTTGTGGCGGACAACACGCACAGTGTGCTGTTAGACGGTATCGACGACTTCATCCAGGTCCAAGGTGCAGCTGGCTTCGATTATGATGTGCGCGGAGCATTTACGTTATCTGTCTGGGTCAAGCCGACGGATCTTGATGACGGGCAATTCGGCATTGTGGGTTACGATTCTGGAGATGGACGGCAGTTTCGTTCTCCCAGCTTGTGGCGAAGTGGAAGCCAGATCTACGCTGGTTTCGGAGACGGAGAAAACTGGAACAGCGTGACCACTAAGTCAGCTCTTACGGCCAACACTTGGAATCATATTGCTGTCACGTTTGATGGCACAACATTGTCAGTTTATGCGAACGGCGAGTCCGTACTATTGACCAACCAGTTTGCCGGGCGAATACCGGTTAACCCTGGTCGTATTGATCTTGGTCGAGTTGACACGTATTGGGACGGTGGTTTGGATGATGTACGTGTGTATAACCGCGCGCTGGCGGCTGCAGAGGTTGTTGCATTGCTGGGAACTGCCGATGTTCCACCTGTTCCCGTCGTTGGTTCCTTTCGCACGCAAGCCATCTCTAGCGGTTTGTCCTTACCCACTTCATTCGACTGGCTTCCAGATGGTCGAGCTGTGGTGGCTCAGCAGCAAGGTACTGTGGTCTTGGTGAATGTCGATGGTGCTGTTGCCGCCACTCCGGTGCTGGATATTCGACCTATTGTCAATTACTACAGTGATCGAGGGCTATTGGGAGTCGCGGTTCATCCGGATCTGCAGAACCATCCCTATTTGTATGTCGCGTATACTTACGATCCACCCGAAACAACAACACAGACCGGCGCGGGAGGTCCAGACGGCAACGGTGCACGCGTCGCCAGGATTTCTCGGTTTACGCTCAACAGCACTTGGGATGCTGCCGATCCATTGTCCGAAGTGATCCTGGTCGGCACAAACAGTACGTACGCTAATATTGGGGAACCGAATCGCCGTCCTGAATTGTCAGATCCACATTCGTGTGAAGATGGAAACGGGGGCCATGTCGAGAACTGTATCGCTGCCGATGAAACAAGTCATTCGGTGGGCGACATCGGCTTTGGTCCGGACGGTGCACTCTACGCGTCTTCGGGCGATGGCGGGTCGTTTGGACGAACCGACCCTATCAACCTTCGAGTACAGTCGTTGGAAAGTCTCTCCGGAAAAATCTTGCGAATTGATCCCCTTACCGGACAAGGCTTCAGCACGAATCCGTTCTTTGATGGCAATGTGGATTCAAATCAATCGAAAATTCTGAGCTATGGCCTCCGCAATCCGTTTCGATTTGCATTTGAGCCTCGATCTGGTGAAATCGCGATTGGCGATGTGGGGTGGAACCGATGGGAAGAGATCAATCTGGGAGCGGGGAAGAACTTTGGCTGGCCTCTTTACGAAGGAGGGGCCACTAGCGAGTTTCTTACAGCATATCGATTCTTGTCAGAAGCACAGGATTTATTAGGTCAGACGGCCGCAACAGTTGAACCTCCGGTATGGAGCATGTCGCACGCTGACGGAGCACAAGCGGTGATTGTTGGTGATTTTGTCACCGGCAATGCATATACGTCGGCACATAGGAATTCACTTTTGTTTGTTGACTTGGGCGATCAGCGATTGCGTTCGATACGATTCAATAGCCAAGGCGAGCCGATTGCGACGGATATTGTCTCTGAGCAGTCCGTAGGGTTCATTGTTGACATGAAAATGGGGGTCGACGACTTCATGTATTATGTTGACTTGGCATCTGGAACGTTCGGCAAACTAGCTTTTGACTTGGCGAACTCGCGGGTGTCTATTTCCGAGACAGACGGTGAGACCGTCGTTCCGGAGGGCAGTGTCGATAGCTATGCCGTTGTGCTGGATTCTCCTCCCAGTTCGTCTGTCATTGTCCAAGCGAATTGGTCCTCACCCAATATTTCCGTTTCCCCATCGCACTTGACGTTTAATCCAGATAACTGGAATGAAACTCAGTTTTTCGAAATCACGGCAGTGGAAAATAATCACATCGAAGGGCCCGTAACGGCGATCGTGGACCACGCGGTGATTTCGGATGACCCCAACTATTCTGGAATCGCAACGTCCAGTGTGGACGTTAGTGTCATCGATAATGATGGCCTCCTGTTTCCTGATTTCTACGACATTGTCTTGCACGAAGGCGATACGGACGGCGCATTCTACAGCATAGCGTTAGGTTCGATGCCAACCGCTCCGGTACGAGTGGACATCAGTGTCGATTCCAGTCAACTTGTCGTTTCGCCTACGTTTGTAGAATTCACGCCAGCTGATTGGCAATCAGTACGACAAGTCAACTTGCGTTCAGTGGACGATGCAATTTCTGAAGGAATTCACTCCAGTACGGTTTCACATGCAATAACGACCACGGCTGGAGGTTTTGACGCTATTGATGATGTTGTTCTTGATGTGTCTATCGTCGATAACGACGCAGTTACGATCGCATACATTACCAGCTCGACGTTTACCCTACCCAATTCAGATAGATCCATCATTGACTCGATCGAGCAGATGGGCCATTCGGTTGTGGTCTTTGATGACGATACCGTTACAGCTGCAGGCGTAAGCGGTTTTGACCTCATCTACATTTCGTTTACAGTAAGTTCGTCAAAAATCAATACTTCCCTGAACGGAATCGACAAGGGAATCCTGAGTGCCGAACCTTGGCTCTTTGATGACCTTGGTCTGACGGGAACATCTGCTGGTATCGACTATGGAACCACA
Source organism: Pirellulaceae bacterium (assembly GCA_041399205.1). Lineage (GTDB taxonomy): Bacteria > Planctomycetota > Planctomycetia > Pirellulales > Pirellulaceae > JAGQOZ01. Next base: position 64,252 of record JAWKTK010000021.1, read on the forward strand.
ATTGGAGCCTCGATTGATATCGTCAATGCAGGCCACTTCTTAGCGGCGGGTTATCCGATTGGTGAAATTGATGTTTTTGCAAGCCCAGCGGATGTGGGTTGGGGAGTGCCGGTCGGGGGCCAAGTTATTGGGACTTTGCCCAGCCAGCAAAATCAGGCCACGCTTTTTGGGTTTCCGACGGGAAGTGAATTGCGAAACGGCGTCGCTGCTGGACCTCGAGTTGGCTTGCCATTTACCAGTGCACTGACAAGCGACGCTGCGCGGCTGTTGGAGGCTGCTATTCATTGGGCCGCTCGTCCCTCAGTCATTGCACCGAACGTTGGGCTAGCGATCACGGAATCAACAGTTCCGACGGTTGTCAGCGAGAACGGTGATGCAGCCGAATATGTCATCACGCTTACGGTAGAGCCAACCGATCCCGTTACGGTTGTGCTCCAGAATGACGGCCAGCTGATAACGTCTCCTTCGCAAGTCACGTTTGATAATTCAAACTGGAACGTACCTCAAGCAATTGTTGTCAACGCCATTGATGATGATTTAGTGGAAGGTGTTCATACTAGCGAATTGGTTCATTTGCTCGAATCACAGGACGTTCGATTTTCTTCGCTAACACCACCCTCTCTGCAAGTCGAAATTCAGGATAATGATTTTTCTGCGGGCGTATTGCTTGTGGAATTAGATGGTAGCACACACGTCAACGAAGATGGCGTTCAAGATTCGTATTCAATAGCATTGACTTCACCCCCTGCAAGTCCTGTTACCATTGAATTGCAAGTAGACGATCAGATAGTGGTTAGTCCGGTACTGTTGACTTTTGACGATTCCAATTGGAATCGTCCACAATCGGTAATTGTCACCGCAATTGACGATTCACTTGACGAAGGAAATCACGCATCGATAATCCGGCACGTTGTTACAAGTGCTGCATTCGATTACGACTCAATTTTGGTTCCAGATGTCAGTGTTGGCATTACAGACAATGATCGCGAATCGATTGACATTCTTTTTGTAATGGGATCGACCGTACCAACTCCGTATGAAGCTCTGCTTGTTTCCCATTTGGACGCATCTGGGTGGACAACTACTATGATTTCGAGCGCCAGTGTTAGTGCCGATGTTGCGGGCGGTTACGACTTAATTTATATCTCGGAATCAATATCGTCTTCACAGATTGGAAGCATGTTTAATGATTTGCCGAACCCCATTATCGTTTCAGAAGCCTGGCTGTTTGATGACTTGGGGATGACTGGTGGCGGTCGCGGTACGGATTATGGAGTAACCAATGGGGACCTTCTGATCGCCAGCGATATGTTTCACCCGTTGTTTTCAGGGTTGTCAGTAGATTCGATCAGTATCTATGACGATCCCAACCAGATTGGCTGGGGCGTACCGCTGGAATCAAGTGTCGTAGCGCACCTCGCGTCCGATCCGACAAAGGCGGCAATCTTCGCGTATTCGCCAGGTGAAACATTGGCAAACGGAAGTACGGCCGCCGGTAGTCGGATTGCTATCCCCATCTGGGCCGAACCTACGGAAACGCTGTTGGCCATCTTGGATAATGCTGTTCAGTGGGCCACTAACTTTACTCCGCCACCACCTGCGGCATCGTTGGTGCTATCCGAAACGACATTGTTATTGACGGAAGGAGGAAGCAGCGGCAGTTACGACGTGTCGCTTTCCCGAATTCCATCTTCGTCGGTGACCGTGTCTGTATCTTCGGGCAGTGAAGTGGAATTGTCGGTAACCGAGCTTGTGTTTGATGCTTCGAATTGGAACATTCCGCAGGCGGTTCACGTCACGGCTGTAGATGACGCGATCATCGAAGGTTCGCATTTCGACCAGACAGCACACAGTGTGACATCGTTGGACGCTGAGTTTGATGGACTGCCAGTGTCTAATGTTAGTGTGCAGATTGTTGACAATGATGTACCACCACCGCTGCCGGGACTTTCTGTCCTATTCGTAGCTGGCTCTAGTGTAGTAGATGGTTATGAAGCGACATTGGTGAGTCATTTTACGTCTCAGGGACATACTGTGACGGTCTTGGATGATAATCTTGTTGCTGGATTCGACGCGAGCCACTTTGACTTAATCTATGTATCTGAAACGGTTTCATCTGGCCGAGTGGGTGCGGAATTTACGTTGTTAGACGTGCCGATCGTTGTTTCAGAGCCATGGCTCTATGATGATTTGGGGATGACAGGTCTTGGCCGAGAGATCGATTATGGCGTGGTTTCTGGTCAAAACGACTTGGACGTGGTGCAGTTGGCACATCCGCTTGTTTCGGATCTTTCAGTGGCTTCATTTGAAGCTTATGCCGAGAACAGTCGGATTGGCTGGGGCGTACCGCTGGAATCATGTCGTAAGCGCACCTTCGCGTCCGATCCGACAAAGGCGGCAATCTTCGCGTATTCGCCAGGTGAAACATTGGCAAACGGAAGTACGGCCGCCGGTAGTCGGATTGCTATCCCCATCTGGGCCGAACCTACGGAAACGCTGTTGGCCATCTTGGACAATGCTGTTCAGTGGGCCACTAACTTTACTCCGCCACCACCTGCGGCATCGTTGGTGCTATCCGAAACGACATTGTTATTGACGGAAGGGAGGAAGCAGCGGCAGTTACGACGTGTCGCTTTCCCGAATTCCATCTTCGTCGGTGACCGTGTCTGTATCTTCGGGCAGTGAAGTGGAACTGTCGGTAACCGAGCTTGTTTTTGATGCTTCGAATTGGAGCATTCCGCAGGCGGTTCACGTCACGGCTGTAGATGACGTGATCATCGAAGGTTCGCATTTCGACCAGACAGCACACAGTGTGACATCGTTGGACGCTGAATTTGATGGACTGGCAGTGTCTAATGTTAGTGTGCAGATTGTTGACAATGATGTACCACCACCTGCGGCATCGTTGGTGCTATCCGAAACGACATTGTTGTTGACGGAAGGAGGAAGCAGCGGCAGTTACGACGTGTCGCTTTCCCGAATTCCATCTTCGTCGGTGACCGTGTCTGTATCTTCGGGCAGTGAAGTGGAATTGTCGGTAACCGAGCTTGTGTTTGATGCTGCGAATTGAACATTCCACAGGCGGTTCACGTCACGGCTGTAGATGACGCGATCATCGAAGGTTCGCATTTCGACCAGACAGCACACAGTGTGACATCGTTGGACGCTGAGTTTGATGGACTGCCAGTGTCTAATGTTAGTGTGCAGATTGTTGACAATGATGTACCACCACCGCTGCCGGGACTTTCTTGTCCTATTCGTAGCTGGCTCTAGTGTAGTAGATGGTTATGAAGCGACATTGGTGAGTCATTTTACGTCTCAGGGACATACTGTGACGGTCTTGGATGATAATCTTGTTGCTGGATTCGACGCGAGCCACTTTGACTTAATCTATGTATCTGAAACGGTTTCATCTGGCCGAGTGGGTGCGGAATTTACGTTGTTAGACGTGCCGATCGTTGTTTCAGAGCCATGGCTCTATGATGATTTGGGGATGACAGGTCTTGGCTGAGAGATCGATTATGGCGTGGTTTCTGGTCAAAACGACTTGGACGTGGTGCAGTTGGCACATCCGCTTGTTTCGGATCTTTCAGTGGCTTCATTTGAAGCTTATGCCGAGAACAGTCGGATTGGCTGGGGCGTACCGCTGGAATCAAGTGTCGTAGCGCACCTCGCGTCCGATCCGACAAAGGCGGCAATTCGCGTATTCGCCAGGTGAAACATTGGCAAACGGAAGTACGGCCGCCGGTAGTCGGATTGCTATCCCCATCTGGGCCGAACCTACGGAAACGCTGTTGGCCATCTGGACAATGCGGTTCAGTGGGCCACGACGCATGCGGTCACGGCCCATGCCGGGGCCGAGACAGGCGGCACGTTGCGAGCTGCAATGCATCAGGAAAGCCTCTTGATGCAAACAGACGACGCTCGGCCGGGGATCAAGATGCCGGCACGAGCGAATGAATTTTCGGTGGATGCTAAGCCCAAGAAACTTGTCCCGCAAGATGTTGATCACGTCTTCATGACTGGCCATTTCAATCGTTGATAGTATCTAGGGCTAGGTCGTCTGCAATCGAGGATCGGTTTTGCTGATGATGTCGCTGATGCCGGTTTGATTGAAGCCTTTGAAACCTTCGTTGCGTTCTAGGATTTCCAGGTGCGAACCGATCGCGCCGTGCGAACGGAATTGTTCGGCTTGTTTCGCGTCAATCAGATCGGCGCTGCGTAACGCGTCAATGCGTTCGCTGGAAACGGGCCAAATTTCGCCCTTGGTAAAAGCTTGTTTCAGATGCGGAAAATCGGTGAAAGGCGCCATGGTTTCAATGCCGACGGTCGCCAGCTGGTCTCGAGTCGCTTCGAAATCAAATTGGCATTCCAAATGATGCAGGCCGGCTGGCAAGAACGCTTCTCCGTGCAGTTTGCACCACAGACCGACGGTTCCCAGCGAATCGGCTGGTGAAAGACCGGCATGAGCAAAGTCGCCCGAAACTTCTTCGGGAGACATATCGACATCGGCGAAAACGACAAACCCACACGTCGGTTGTTCCAGCACTTGCGCGCCCCAACCCGCTTGTCGTCCGGCGTAGAACCGTTCGCGACATTCAAAACCCATGTGCTCTAACGATTTGACCAAGTCCGCAAAATGTTCTCGGCTACAACGATAAGTATGGTGGTCATGGTTCGCCCAGCCGAGTCCGAGTTGCTGTTGCCGAGCATACTGGACTTGGGCTGCTCGATTACGGCTCATCCAGTATTCTCGTTCAGCTCGGAAAAACAAATCGCACGCCCAGTCCTGACCGATCTCGGCGGCCACTTCGGTGAAAAGGGACCGAGCGGCTGCGAAGTCTTCGGTGGGGTCGGCGGATGATCGAGGTCGTTGGCGAAAGCGGTCTAGGAGTGATTCGACTTGGTTGTGCGAGCGAAGTTGTTGCGGTTCGAATAGGAATCCATGACGCTGCACAACGCCAAAGCGATATTCACCCAAATCCATCCAGGCCCAGCGATAGTTGTCGTTGGGTGTGCCTTGTTGTGCGGACACTTGGAACCAGGAATTTTGCCTGCAGAAATCTTCTACCGATTCCACCTTAATGGTCATCAACGAATGGCTGTCACCGCAATTGCTGATGATGGGAAAAATGCCGGACGCATTGCGCCACGTTTGGCTTGATTCGTGAAATTCGTAACCGGCCGCAGCAAACGCCTGGACGCGTTCGGGTGTGACCGACAAGTGATCCAAGAAGTCCACCAAGCGATTGCCGGTCTCGTCGAAAAGACGTTTTTGGAATTCGGCCACCAGCGAGTTGTTAACCGCAAATTCCTTGATGGTCAGATTGACTTGCCGAGCCGTTTCGGGATGGCGTTTCCAGTCGAAATCTTGATTCATGGGCGAAGAAGACGGCATTCCGCAACCCTTTCTATTCGTTAATTCGTGAAGATTGTGCCTGACCTGAATTGGCCAAACCATCTTCCGCACGGTTGTCACAAACAGACCGCCTGCTGGTCTCGATCAAATTCTACGATAGAAATGAGAAGAGGATCGCTTTTTGTCCATGTCGGTAGGATCGATTCTTTGGAATATTCGGCCGCAGTCGGAATTCGACGAAGTGGTTTGTCGAATTCATCAAATTCAGGAGCAAACAAGATGGCTGGAATCGTAATTCTGGGTGGTGGAAAAATTGGCCGGATGATTGCCAATTTATTGTTAGATTGCGGCGACTATCAAGTCACCATTGGCGATTCCGATCCGGAAGCTTTGCAACGTTTGCAAGAAAAACACGTTCGTCTTCAGACGGTGCAAGTCGACGCGACCGATGCAAAACAGTTAGCCGCTGTGCTGCAAGGGAACGATGCCGTCATTTCGGCACTCAGCTTTCACTTCAATCCGTTGGTGGCCCAGGTTTCTTTGGAACAAGGCGTTAGCTACTTTGATTTGACCGAAGACGTGGAAACAACTCGAGCGGTTCGACAAGTTGCTTCGCAGGCGGCGGATGGACAGATTTTTATGCCACAATGCGGTCTGGCGCCGGGTTTTATTTCTATTGTGGCGAACGATTTGACCAAGTCGTTCGAAAAACTGGATCGAGTTCACATGCGAGTGGGCGCGTTGCCGCAGTTTCCCACGGGCGAATTGAAATACAATCTGACTTGGTCTACCGACGGTCTGATCAACGAATATTGCAATCCGTGTGAAGCGATCGAGGAAAATCAGCGGATTGAAGTGCTGCCGTTGGAAGGACTGGAGCATTTTTCGTTGGACGGCGTTCGTTACGAAGCGTTTAACACATCGGGCGGTTTGGGTACGCTATGTGAATCGTTGGATGGCAAGGTTCGCGAATTGAACTACAAGACGGTTCGCTATGTCGGACATCGGCATCTGATGAAATTCTTGGTAAACGAATTGAGAATGAACCAAAAGCGAGATCTACTCAAAGACATCATGGAAGACGCGGTTCCGATTACGTTCCAGGATGTGGTGGTCACCTTTTGCACGGTGACCGGTTGGCGGAACGGCAACTTTGTCCAAATCAGTGACGCTCGGAAGATTTACGCCGATCAGTGGGGCAATGAACATTGGAGCGCCATTCAGATCACGACGGCTTCCGGCATTTGTGCGGTGGTGGATATGCACTTCGCCAGACAATTGCCGGCAACCGGATTCGTCAAACAAGAAGATGTAGAATTGGATGCGTTTTTGAATAACCGCTTTGGCAAAAATTATCATTCGTCCTCGGCCACTCGATTCAGTCACGCTCACAGCAACGGCAATGGAGTATCACAATGAACTTGGAGTTGAAATCGTCGCTAACCGCGATTGGTGTTGATCATGAATTTGCGGTGGCAACCGGTTCGCACTGGGAGGCAGGGCAGGGGAGTTTGCATCGGCTACGTTCGCCTGTGGACGGTTCGCAATTGACGGAATTTCATTTGGCTACGGAAGCACAAGCGGCGTCGGCTATCGGCAAAGCCCATCTGGCGTTTCAAACGTGGCGAACCATCCCGGCTCCTCGGCGAGGTGAATTGGTGCGGCGATTGGGCGAAGTTCTGCGGCAACACAAATCCGATTTGGCGCGAATTGTCAGCTGGGAAGCGGGCAAGATCGTGCAGGAAGCGTTAGGCGAAGTGCAGGAAATGATTGACGTCTGCGAATTTGCCGTCGGGCTGAGCCGCCAATTGTACGGGCTGACCATCGCTTCGGAACGGCCGGAACATCGCTTGACCGAACAATGGCATCCGCTCGGTCCCGTGGGCATCATTACCGCGTTCAATTTTCCTGTAGCCGTTTGGGCGTGGAACGCCGCGATTGCCTTGGTGTGCGGCGATTCGCTGATTTGGAAGCCGTCTGAAAAAACGCCGCTGTGTGCCATGGCGTGCCAAGCTCTCTTCAATCAAGCCGCCAGCGATATGCCCGACGTTCCGGCGGATCTTTCGACGTTGGTGATTGGCGATGCCAGTGTCGGGCAGCGGATTGCCAGTGATACTCGAGTGCCATTGGTGTCGGCCACCGGTTCGATACCAATGGGCAAATCCGTCGCGCAGACAGTTGCGAGTCGCTTGGGAAGATCGTTGTTAGAGCTGGGTGGCAACAATGCCATGATCGTCACGCCGTCCGCTGACATGGAATTGGCACTGCGAGCGATCGTGTTTGCAGCCGTTGGTACTTGCGGTCAGCGCTGTACCTCGTTGCGACGTTTGATTGTACAGCGCAGTGTGGCCGATTCGTTGGTGGATCGTTTGCAGAAGACGTATTCGCAACTTCCCATTGGCAGCCCGCTAGATTCGTCGACACTGGTGGGACCATTGATTGACGAGAACGCCTATGAAGCGATGCAGCAGGCGATTGCCGATGCACAAGCACAAGGAGGAAACTTGGTTGCGGGTGGTGAACGAGTTGTCCAGGACGTGCCGGAAAACGGTTTTTACGTACAACCAGCGATCATGGAAATTGCCTCTCATGCGCCGATTGTGCAACAAGAAACCTTCGCGCCCATTTTGTATGTGATTCGCTATGACGAATTGGACGAAGCGATTCAAATTCAGAACGGCGTGCCACAGGGACTGGCTTCGGCTATTTTTACTTCGAATGTTCGAGAAGCCGAATATTTCTGTTCCGCCGTGGGCAGCGACTGCGGCATTGCCAATGTGAATATTGGTACCAGCGGTGCCGAAATTGGAGGCGCGTTTGGTGGCGAAAAAGAAACCGGTGGCGGACGAGAATCTGGATCAGATTCATGGAAGGCCTACATGCGACGCTGCACCAATACGATAAACTATTCCACCGAATTGCCTCTGGCGCAAGGCATCCAATTCGATGTTTAGTTGACGAACGCTTGAAACCAGGATTCGTCAAATCGTCTGCGACCCGGTACTGGTTCACTGGCGTTCGGTTGGGACGTCACATTGGAAGGAGATTCGATGTCAAACGGTTCGATAGAAGCTTTCTTGGATGGTGATGCATTTGCCGTGGTGGGTGCGTCGCGCGACCGCAGCAAATACGGCAACAAAGTCTTGCGTTGTTATCTGCAAAACCATTTGACCGCCTTTCCCGTTAACCCGACTACGGAAGAAATTGAAGGACTGGCGTCGTTTCCGGATTTGGCGTCACTACCTCAACGCGTCCACGGAGTGTCCCTGATTGTGCCGCCGGCCGTGTCAGTCAATGTGGTGCGACAGGCGGGCGAATTAGGAATTCAACACGTTTGGTTTCAGCCGGGCGCGGAAAGCGATGAAGCGCTGCAGTTGGCAGACGAATGGGGCATGAACGTCATTGCGAACGGACCTTGCTTGCTAGTGGCGCTCGGTTTCCGCGATTAACGCCGCGTAGGGTCGAATTTGCGAACGTGGAATTAGTCACCGATTCGGCAGCTCGGTTTCCGGCGCGGTGAATTGGATTTGATCAAAGCCGACGCTTCGTGCTGCGTCGTAAACTCGAATCGTTTCGCCGACACTCACTTCCAGTTCGGGATCAATGGTCACGGGCAAATTGGTGCGAATTGCCGCGACACTTGCCAGCCGTTGCTTAATTTCGGGCCAAGCGGCAATCGGTTGCTGATTCATGATCCAAGTGGTTTGATCACCGGTGCGAATAATCCGCACCACAATTCGTTCCAGGTCCTGTAGTTCCGGCGGAAGACTTTCTACGGCTGCCGAACCACCGACATCTTCCACTTGACTGGGCAACAGCAATTCCACGGTTTGAAAACTGGCCGTCCACACGAAAAACACCAATAGCAAGAACACCACATCGATCATGGGCGTCATCGCGATCTCCAACGGGCCTCGATTCCGTTGATACGCCGAAGGAACTTTCATGGTGCCTCCTGCGTCTGTTGCACCACGGCAAACGTGACATTCCAGATGTTTTGTTCGGCCGCTGATCGCAACACAGGGACTACATTCCGGTAGGCGACACTTCGATCACAGCGAATTCTCAGCTCCAGGTTTTCGCCCAGCGATGCCTTGGCTGCGGACAAGCGAACACCAAGCTGATCCCAGGGCACTGGTTCACCGCCAACGTTGAGTTCGCTGTTGGGCAGCACGTTGATGGTAATGCGGCGCGAAGTGTCCGTGTCTTTTTCGCCAGAAGCAGCCAGCGGCAAATCCAATGGCACTCGGTTTTCGCGCCGAGCCAAATGGCTGGAGACCAAAAAGAAGATGATCAGCAAGAACACGACGTCAATCATGGGAGTCATGTTGAAGGCGACTTTATGTTGCTGAGCATATTCAGGAATGCGCATCGGGGTCATTCACCTTGGTTGCCAGGTTTGGGAGGACGAACCGTGCGAACGGGCGAAGTGCGTGGCGGTCGACGTTTCAAGGGACGCCAAATATGCTGAAGCGTATGTGCCGTTTCTGCGACTAGTTGGTCAATGCGGTTGCGAAAAACCGCAAACGCCGCCAGCGAAGGAATGGCAATCAGCAAACCGCCCACCGTCGTCACCAATGCCTGATAAATGCCTTCGGCCAGCTGGCCGGCACTAGCACCGCCTTGCGTGACTGCCACTTGTTGAAAGGCAAAGATCATGCCCACCACCGTGCCTAGCAGTCCTACCATCGGCGCGATATTGCCAATCACGGAAAGATATTCCACTCGGCGAAAAAGCCGAGCCGCTTGTTCGGCCAGCGTCTCTTCCAAGCCTGTTTGGATTTCATTCCAGCCGCCTTCTGCTTCGGCAATGCCGCCGAGTGTCACGGCCGCCAATAAACTGGGCGATTGCTGACAAAGCTGTTGCATCTGTTTGAGTTGCCCTTGTTCGACGCACTGACGCAATTGCTGGGCCAATTCGTCGGGAATCATTTGGGTTCGCCGCAGTGACAGGAGTTGTTCAAACACCAAATAGGCAGCCGTCAGGGAAAGTCCCAGCAAGGCCAGGATAATCAGCAGGCCAATCCACCCGCCCGAAAAGACAATTTCGGTTAGTCCAGCCGGAGCAGTGGCTGCCGAAGCATCTTGTGCTTGCAGCGAATTTGTGGCGAAAACGAAGATTACAAAGGCAAGTGTTCGCATGTTATTCCATTTTGCGATCAGGCATCGATTCTGAAGTGGCTCACGTTGTACAACGAATCGGCGTTCACATAAACCCAGTGCCGTTCATCGTCGTCGGAGTTCGTCGTCGTCGTTCGTAGTCCCCGTTCGTAGTCCCCGTTCGTAGTCCCCGTTCGTAGTCCCGCCTTCAGGCGGAAAGTCTCAGCCGGCCCGTATTCCCTTTTTGCCGTTCACTTTTTCATAGCCCGAAACCTAAGTGAGGGAACACGGAATGTCTTTGGCCTCTGGCTCACGCTCTTTGAAGTTGCGAATTCTGATAGCCCGAAACGTAAGTGAGGCAACACGGAATGTTTTTGGTCTCTGGCTCACGCCGTTTGAAGTTGCGTTTTTTCGGCCGCAAAGAAACACTTGCAAGAACACCGTCTGAAGGCGAGACTACAAACGCTGATATCACAAGTCTTTGGCCAATTCGGCCAGATTGATGTAGGCGTGTTGCCCCATGTTTCGCTGCGCTAATATGGCCAGAAAACTCTTTTGTCTACCTTGCGGGCCGAATCCAAATTCGATGGCATGAATCGTGGTGCCTCGATTGAGTCGTTCTACGGTTCGCATTTCTTCGACCGTCAGAGTCGGTTCGTCCGCATCGGTCAGAAAGAAGATCACATCGGGGCTCATCCCCAACGCCATCCGCAGCGCGTCCATGTGCCGAGTAGCGCCGAAGGCATTGATCCCTTCCACAAAACGTTTGGCCTGGGCCTTCATCGAAGGATCTCCCCAGATCAGCGAAGGAGCGGTGCCGGCTGGTTGAAAAATCTTGGGCCGATCATTGTAAAAGATAATTTGGAACTGATGTGTTTCTTCCAAATCGTTCAGGCTGGAGATCAATTCGCGTTTCGCTGCCGCCAACGGCCGACCGCTGAAACCAAGCATGCTGGTCGATCGATCAAACACATAGACAAACGTGCTCCCTTCGGCTTGAATGCCAAACACGGACGTCTTGGCTTGTCCGCCGATACGACCTACGTTGGTGGATTGAGCGGCACCAACGTCGGCCGCGTTGGGCAAGTCTAAGCCGCCGCCTTGAAAACTGACTCCGTTGGCCGAAGGGAGCACGCCCGATAGATCGATGCCCAAATCGGCTGCGGACGGTAATGCCGCCGCGACGTTGTTGGAAGTGGACGAAGATGCTTCGCTGGAGGCATCCTGAAAATCAGATTCATCCAAGTATTCTCGTTCACCCGACGAGCTCCGCACCAACGATACGCCGACACTTCGATCTGGTTCGCCGATCAGGCCTTTTGGTACGGAGCGAATGGTCAAGATCAAACCGCCCATCATTGCCGCGTGCAATAGCAGCGAAAGACACCATGCGGGAATGCCAGCTCGTCCGGAATGCATGACGTGTCGGTCTATCTGTGGCGAATCGCTCATGTTACGTGCCTCCATGGAAACCGATGTGCGAAATCGTTACCGAGCGAACGGAGATATCGAAAATCCACGTGACGGCGAAAGTGAACGATAGCTCGACCCAGTCGAATACGGCGTTCCTAAAGCGGTTGGACGAGCCGGCAGGTAGCTGTGCGAAGGCGTTGTCGCTGATGTGTTGGAATAGCCTGGCGTTTCGCCAAGTCGTCCGCTGGGTATGTTGGAACCGAAATCGCTGGGCGAATACGCCGATGCCATGGGCGGAACGGGAGCGTAGCCATTGAGCGCGGGACCCAGCCCGGAAACGCCATTCACTGCGCCCAGATTTCCAGTTGCTCCGGCACCATACGAGTTCGGATTGTCCAGCAACGTCGTACTGGGAACCGGCGGCACAGCGGTGCTGGGCTTGAAGCGCAAGGCGGATGTCGTGATGGATTGCTGGCCCATGGCCGTCGCCACCGGCGATTGGTAGGACGATGGTTGGTAAGCACTGTACGAATTCGATGACGGCTGCCAACGGTTCGAGGAAGTCTGCATTGGCAGCGCGGGTTGAACGTCGTAGACGGGCATCGATAGATTCGCATCGAACGCCGGATTGCGAACCGGCGTGGCAGTTGGATTCGAATAAGCCGATGCCGCTGTGGGTAATGGCGTTGAATCGCCTAATTGGATTTCGTCAAAATACGAATGAAAATCGATCGGTGCCACAGTCGGCTCCACAGGTTCTTCCGGCGATCTTGCCGTGGCATTTGGCGACCAGGCCGATGTCGAAGTCGTTGGAGTTTGTGCTGTGGCATCTGCTGCGGTGTTGGGTGTCACTGTTGTTGGCGTTTTTGCTTCCGGCACCGCGGCGATCCTTGGTGATTCGATCCGAGTTGTATTGACCTGCTTGGGTTGCGTGGACAGCAATTGGTCACGGTGCCTGACGGTTGACTTGGACTTGAGTGTTCGAGCCATTGATGTCTTGGTGTTCGCTCCCCAAATGCCCAGGCACATGATCAACGTGGCAACCAGCACGGATGCGACCAGCCAGGGGAGTTGTCGAGAACGTTGGTGGCGAACTAGTTGTAAGACGGAAAACGGAGTGCGATCGACGTCTGGAGTTCGGGCTACGGTCGAAGAAAAAGCGAATTCGTTTTCTACGAATTCTTCGGTTGGGATTAATTCTCGAACCGCACGATGAAACGGTTTGGGATTCTTGTCATAGGCTGCCCGCTGCAGCGGATCTCGCAGCACTTCGTAAATATGTCGAATGCGCTTGAAATCTTGGTCGGCAACATCGGACAAATCTGGATGAACTTGACCTGCCTTTGCCAAAAACGCGGATCGGATTTCTGCAAACGAAGCTCGCGTGTCAACGCCGAGTATTTCGTAGAAAGTTCGCGAAACCGACATGGGGAGAATCCAAGAACGCTAAAGGATTTAACAACGTGCTGTTTGTATCCCTTAGCCTAAAGAGAATCAGGCGGTGGCGTCAATGAATTCAGCCCCTGAAGCCGGTAAAAAGAGGGGAAAAGTGTATACGAATCAAAACGATCTGAATGTGGTGATACGGCGAATTCGAACGAACATTAGGGATTCGCCAGGGCCCATTGCTGGACGTCCAGCGGCGTGTCATCTTCGCGGCACATGCTGGGGACCAGTCGTTCGAATCGATCGGCATCACATAAATCAGCCAGCGAATTGACCACAATATCCGGACGATACGCAAAATCAGATAGCTGGTCTCGAGAAGTCCCGCCGGACAGCACCAGCACCGTGCGATACCCCATTTGGACGCCGCCCAGAATATCGGTCTCCATGGTATCGCCAATCATGATGGTTTCTGAAGATGCCAGGTTTAGCTGTTTCCGAGCACTCCGCATCATGACGGGACTGGGCTTCCCAACACTAAAGGCCTGGATGCCGGTGGCGGCTTCCAGCAAGGCCACCAGCGCGCCGCAGCCGGGACGCGTTCCCGAGGACGTAGGGCAATTCGGATCCATGTTAGTTGCGATCAGTTTGGCTCCGTTCAAGATCATTTCCACTGCCGTTTCCATCATTTCGAAACTCATGGTGCGACCTTCGCCGACCACAACATAGTCTGGCGCTTTGTCGACAACCGAATAGCCGTTCTGATGCAAGGCGGTCATTAAACCTCCTTCGCCAATCACGTAAGCGGTGCCGTTTGGTTTTTGCTTGGCCAGAAACCGAGCTGTAGCCATGGCACAGGTGAAGATATGCGATTCGTTGATGGGAATGCCCATCCGGCTTACCTTTGTCGCTACGTCTCGCCGAGTTCGTTGGCTGTTGTTGGTCAAAAACAAAAATGGAATATCTTGTTCTAATAATAAATTGATGAACGTGTCCGCACCCGGAATCAATTGTCCACCGCGATAAATCACGCCATCCATGTCAATCAAGAATCCTCGTCGCATTGATAACCCTTCCTGCAAATTCAATAGCATTGCCTCTCCGCGAAAATTCGCTGCCTGTTTCGTATGGCAATTGCTATGCCATTGCTGGATAAAACACGTTGGTTGATGAACGGCATGCAATCAATGGCGAGCGTTTTGCAGCAATACCGCTCGCCGCACATTCGATTTAGATTTGCGAGATTCCTGATGGCGAATTCGACTAATAAATGCATGGCTGCCAATAGATTAGGCAGCGTTCGCCAGAAAATGATTCGAACCTGACGGGTGTCTATCGAATTTCGCCATTAGACATTACAAAGAGTTTAATGTTGGCTTCGAATCGAAAGGGAAGAGGGGTTGGTGTGATTAGGATCAAGGCAATTGCCGTGTTTTCTCTTGGCGTGGCAACGTTGGCAGCTTGCGCGAAGTCGCCGAATATTGTGTTCATTATGTCCGACGATCACGCAGCCAACGCCATTAGCGCGTATGGTTCGCACTTGGCGGAATATGCGGATACCAAGCATCTTGATCGTCTGGCTTCGGAAGGCTGTCGGCTGGATCGAGTTTACTGTACGAATTCCATCTGCGTGCCCAGCCGAGCGTCTATTTTGACGGGCCTGTATAGTCACCGAAATCAGGTCTACCGTTTGGCAGACGCTTTGGACCCGGCACAACGGAATGTCGCCAAGTTGTTGCGGCAGCAAGGCTATCAAACGGCCTTGGTGGGCAAATGGCATCTGAAGAAATCGCCGTCAGGTTTTGACTATTGGGAGATTCTCAAGAATCAAGGTCGTTATCAGAACCCGGAATTGTTTACGGCAGCTGGCGGCCAGGTCTACCAAGGCCATTCGACGGATGTCATC
This sequence comes from Pirellulaceae bacterium, assembly GCA_041399205.1. Taxonomy (GTDB): domain Bacteria; phylum Planctomycetota; class Planctomycetia; order Pirellulales; family Pirellulaceae; genus JAGQOZ01. The sequence continues at coordinate 79,416 of JAWKTK010000021.1, forward strand.
ACACAGCTCGGTCTGGATTGGCTCCAGCAACGCGATCAGGACCAGCCATTCGCGCTGTTCGTCCACTACAAAGCGACGCACGAACCGTGGCATTACGCCGATCGGTTCGATCACTTGTTTGATGGCGTGGAATTTCCTGAACCGCCCAGCATGCACGATGACGAATCGGACCGTTGCTTGGCGGCCAAGCAGATCGGCTTCACGTTGGAAACTCTGGCGCAACGCTTTGCGACTAAGACGCATTCCAAAGTTCCGTTGGACATTTCTGGTATGTCTGCAGAAGAGCGTCAAGCCGCTTCGTATCAGAAGCTGGTTCGAGACTACTTGCGGTGTGTACGAGGTATCGACGAAAACGTGGGACGCATTCTGGCTTATTTGGACAAAGCCGATTTGGCTCACAACACGGTGGTGATTTACACTTCGGACCAAGGTTACTTTTTGGGCGAACACAACTACATTGACAAACGCTGGATCCTTGAAGAATCGGTCGGATGCCCACGCTCATCCGCTTTCCACCGGAAATCCCTGCCGGTTCCGTTAACGATAATTTGATCATCAATACTGACTTCTTCCCGCTGCTGCTGGATTTTGCCAACGCCAGCATTCCGAACGATATTCAAGGTCGTAGTTTCCGCCGTAACTTGCAAGGTCAGACGCCCAGTGATTGGCGCACTGCATTTTTCTATCGTTATTGGGAGCATGCCTCGCTACGGCCGGCGCACTATGGAATTCGCACCGATCGGTACAAGCTGATTCGTTATTACGGAAATCAGCACGCGAATACACCCAAAGCCGATGCCTGGGAATTGTATGATCTGCAGAACGATCCCTTCGAAATGCACAATGTTTATGCGAAGGCCGAAAATCAATCGGTCGTCGTTCATTTGGAACAACAATTGGAAGCCCTTCGCCGCGAATTGGCCGATCCCGACGTCACCGCGACGGCAAAGTAAAGTCTCGGCCACGTTTGGTTCGTCGTCCCGCCTTCAGGCGGAATTGTTTTTTGGACGGAATGTCCGCCTACAGGCGTGACTGCCAACGACTTGCGTTTGCCGAAAGCGTCAATGTGGCACTGTTCACCTGAGTACTCGTCACGCTCCGGCTTGATGAACCTGTGCTGAAATGTCATCACTGTCAGTATGATTTGCTTGGTTACTGGGCCTGTGTCATTGCGTCAAAACGATTACAATTTACCCCTTTGAAAGCGGATAAGACGCCTGCGGCTATTTTTCGAAAGTTAGCTTGAAATGATGTTTTTTGCCCAGTTTTCGGGGCTCGACGGTTTTCTGGGGACTCGAGCTTCCTTCATGTTGGACGTGGTCTTCTTGGCCATGTTTGCCGTGGTGCCGGTGCTGGCGTGGAGTATTTATCTGGTTCGAACCAAGCGTAATTACGCGTTGCATAAACGAGTGCAATTGGCGCTGGGCATTATCTTAGGCGTGGCGGTTTTGCTGTTCGAAATCGACATGCGAATCACGGGATGGCGAGACCGAGCAATTCCGTCTGCGTTCAACGTGGAAGGCTCGATGAACGATTGGATCGAATATGCGTTAGCCGTGCATCTGTTCTTTGCCATTCCCACGGCCCTGCTGTGGATTTTTGTGATTGTACGCGCTCTGTCCAAGTTCGATTCGCCGCCCGTGCCCAACGCCTACAGTCGAACGCATCGCTTTTGGGCTTGGATCGCCGCGTTTGAAATGCTCATGACCTCCGTCACCGGCTGGATCTTTTACTACTTGGCCTTCATCGGCTAAGTTTTGGGAAAATAGCGAACGCGATGTATCGACTCGCTAGGAAACGGACATTCGCACCATGCGGTCCAGGATATTTCGAGTGATCTGTTGCTGGCGGAGATCAGGCCCTTGCGGCGCCGTGTAGACTTGCGGACGCACATATCCGGGCGGTTCGCTTAACCCGTCGGCCCACCAACAAGTAGCGGCATTAAAAACGAAATTGCCTTTGGGACCATCGTAGACGGTTGCCGTATAGGTGCCACCGTTCAACGTTCCGGGACTGCTTTCCGTTGGTCCCGTAGCGACAATTTCTAGGCCCGGATTGTTGGCCGTGGGATCTCCGTGCCACTCCCAGCCAATCACGCCAGGAATCGCGTCTCCTTGCTGCATGCCGGTTCCTTGGTAAATCCAATGTTCCGGCGCCGTGCAGATCCAGTCGGCACCGCCGGTTACCGGCCCCGTGCTATGCGCACCAATCAATTCGTTGGCGTAAGGACGTTCATGCGGCAAGTGGGACATCGATTCGAATTCTCGAGTTCCACCCGGAGGACCAAAGACACCGGTGCGTTCAAATGATCGACTCGTTTCATTAAATTCAATGCGACCGCACACCGCATTGCCGGAAAAGAATCCCACGTTCACGCCTTGTTGAATCGCTTGTTGGACATTTCGAAACATTTCGATCGTCCAGTATTCGTCGTGTCCTACGCTCAAGAAACCTTTGGATTGGTGCAATCGTTCTGGACGATGGTGCGTGTCTCGGTTCGAACAATACGCCACGTCATAGCCTTGCGCTTCCAGCCAAAACGCAAACGGAAACTCCCACAAAAAGAATTCGCCCGAACCAAGCGAAAGCGGCTGATCCAGAATCTGACAATACTTGCCATACGGTCGATTAAAACTGACCGCCGACCCTGGTCCCCAGTACCATTGTGACACGCCATTGTCATACAAAGAAAACTGGTTAGGCCAACGATTGTACGCTTGCCAAGTGTGATCGCTACATTGGAACAGCAGGTCACTGGGGCGGTCGTCCGTGACGATGAAAATAATGTAGCTTTGCAGTTTGGTCTTTTTCTCCGTCAGCTTGGCCACATACACACCGCTCAGCCAATCCGCCGGAATGGTCAGCTCCGTAGTCGCTTCCCATTGGCAATTCCGCAGACGGTGCAGACCGACTTCCGGTTCCGGTTGCGATCCAGCGGGAAACGAACCAAGCTGCATCATTCGTCGACCGCCCAGTCCTTGGTAATAGCCGAGCCGAAAAAATGTCGATGGTGACTTCGTTCGATTCCATGGTGCCGACGAACATCTGCAATGATTCGCCCGCACGAACACTGGTCTTCGACGCGAAAACCTTCCACCCACGGACAGCGGTATTTGGTGTCCGGATCAATCCGAGTGTTATTCAGCAGCCAGTCCTTGGTGCCCGGCTGTTCGTTTTCTTGTTGGACAGCCGACTTCGAAAGCTGCTTGGCATTCACTTCGAACGACAACCATGGCAATCCCACCAAGCTGGCCGAAGCCAGCTTCAGCATCGAACGGCGGTCAACGGATTTTTCGAGCATGATGGTATCCTTCGAGCGAAAGGACTGTGCGAAGTTTGCCACATACATTGTACGCGATTGGCATATGATTGCGAATCTGTCGGCAATGGACAAGGTAACGAGTCTCAGCAGAAAAAGGATTCGTCACCTCATCCATTACCGATTACATGCACAACTGCAGCTCGTCTTGCGCTTAGTCGGAATTCGCGACTTCGCTATTCCGGCAAGTCACCTCCAAACACATCTAGCCAGGTCACGGCGGTAGACCAGCGACCCCAGGGAGTGACCTCGAACGCAGTGCCGGTGGAAATCCCGACCAGCCAAATGCCGTCGCGGCGTCCAGCAATGTCGGCTTTGCCGTCGTTGTTGAAGTCGGCCACCACGACGTTGATCCACGTTCCGTCCGTCGCGGCCCAGCGTTGGTTCACAAACGACGTGCCGGTCGACTTGGCTACCCACCATTCGTTGCCAATCTTGCCTACGATGTCCAGTCGGCTGTCACCATCAACATCGGCCAGTGTGACATTGGTCCACGCCGCATCCGCCCAGCGTCCCCAGTATTGATTAACAAAGGCCGAACCATTCGAATTGGCCACCCACCACTGCCCGTTTGCTCGACCCACCAAGTCCGCATCACCATCTCCGTCAATATCGGCCGCCATCACGTCTTTCCACGTTACGGCGTTCGACCACGCGCCCCACAGCTGATTCGTAAATGACGTGCCATTGGATTTGGCCACCCACCATTGTCCGCCGGTTCGACCTACGATATCGGATCGCCCGTCGCCATCCACATCGGCCACCATCACGTCGTCCCATTTCACGGCCGTGGACCAACGACCCCAGGTGGTTGTGACCAACTGTTGTCCGTCCGACAAGCTGACCTGCCAGGTCCCGTTCAACCTTCCGACAACATCGTCTAAGCCATCTGCGTTGAAGTCGCCAACCAGAATGTCAATCCAGCCCACGCTGGTGCTCCACGCGCCCAAAAACTGGTTGGAATATTCTCCGTCATGGAACTTGGCCACCCACCATTGATTTCCAGTACGTCCCAAGATGTCTTGATCGCCGTCTCCGTCGATGTCCACGGAACGCACATTCGACCACGTCGCGGCGGACGACCAATGCGCCACCTTGACATTCGTAAACTGACTTCCGTCCGACTTGGCCACCCACCAATCACCACCGGTTCGCCCGAAGATATCAACGCCGTTGGTTGTCGCGGTGATGGAACGTCGTTCCAGAGGTTCGTAGTAGACGTCTTCCACGGGATCCAATGTGTATGCGCCGATGGGAACTTGTGGATCGGCAATCATGTTGCGAACGAACGTTTCGTCGTTCCGGGCCGCCAAGTCAAACATGTGCTCTTCCAACACGTCCAAGTTCGCTCGATCCGGTCGATCATCACTCCCCGAACGCACGTCATTCACTCCCGCTCCGCCATCCACTGTATTGAAGCCGGTGCCGCCAAAAACACTGTCATTATCAGGGCCGCCCAACACGATATCGTTCTGAGTTTGACCGTACAGGAAGTCGTGACCGGCGCCGCCGTCAATGGTGTCATTTCCAAAGGCCGAACCAGCGAAACTGCGGTGGTAGTGGTTGGTGGTCTCAAAGAATTCTCGGTCCAAGAAATTGACTTTGAATTCTGGGTCGCGTTCATCGAACCTTGGGTTTGCACTGTCGGCCACGAACGTAGCGGCAACCGAAACACTGTCGCCCAACACGTAGTCGTTGCCTTCGTCGCCGTGGATCACGTCCGAACCGGCCGTGATGATCACCTGCTGCAACGCGCCGCCTCGTTCACCAAAGTACGCGTGCGGAAGATCGAGCAACAGTTTGTCATAGTCAAAATCATGGTGACGAGTTTCCAGGTGCCGAGCGATATTGTCCAGCAATTCCTTGATTTCCAGCTCTCGCAGTACCTTTTCCACTTCATTGGGCGGCGTGACCAGCAAGACGGGGATCCCGATGGCGCCAAAGTCGCCAATGATGATGTCATTGCCTGAGCCGCCGCCGACCGCATCATTACCGACCGACAATTGGTATTCAAAGTCCCATGGAATGGACTGCAATTGCGCTTCCGAAAAACTTCGATTCGAACGGTTGTGATGGGCCGCCATGTGATTGGCCAAAGCAGCGTTGGCACTGGTTCGTTGCGAAACGAGCGTGGCTTCTGTTGCCAGCCATTGTTCCTGCGGAATGTGCGAATCAGACGCAATCAATTCAAAGCGTTCGCCGGTCACCAACGGCGTGATCAGCGTACCATGATCCGCGTCAATCAAGTCATCTCCGCCGCCACCTTGAATCTGATCGTTGCCAACGAACAATCGGTGTAAATCGGGCGACACTGTGCTGGGCGCCCCAGCGGCTGCCGCAACGCGTTGCGACAATATTTGATAGTGCGCTTCAAACACCACAAATTCCGCGTCTGTGGCCAAGTGCTGCAAATCCAATAGATACTGTTGCAGGTCTTGATGCGCCAGTGCAAACGTCGTCTCGGCAGTCGGCAGGCCCAGTTCATACGAACCAATGATCAGACCTTCATCACCAATGATGCGGTCATTACCTGTGCCACCATCAATTACGTCACTGGCCACTCGTACGTCACGAACTTGGTTTGCCGTGGCACCCAGTTCGTGTTGTTGCCGAGTGAAATCGAGTGTGGTGATGCCGAACGAGTGCATCAGTCGAGCGAAAGCGTCGAGTGCATCGTTTCTGGCATCTTCAATCGTTTGCATGCCCGGAATGACCGGCGAATAAACACTCGATTGATCCGCTAAAATCAAATCGTCTCCGCCGTCGCCCGCAAGGTTGTCGTTCCCCGGCAAGACTTCGGTGTGTCGGACCACGTCCGGCACCATCCGAGCGTACGTTTTTAGTTGCGTGCCGTTGCTACGTTGTAAGTTGCCAGCTTCCACGTGATCCAGGATGACACTGTTTTCCGCTGCCACAATGTTGGCAGTCAACATTGGCAAGTGATACGGATCGTTCATTTGGAATTCTTCGGGCATGAACGTCATCGGCGTCGTAAAGACCGAACCGAATTGTTCCAGCTGTACACCCAAATGACTGTCTTCATTTTCGATCAAGCGAATACCCTGTGACACATGCGGCATCTGAGTCCAGAATGGAACTTGATTGTCCATCTGGTCGCCTACAACCAAATCGTCCCCCTCGCCGCCGTGAATCGTATCGTTACCTCGTTGACCAAACAGCACATCTTCACCGTCGCCGCCGTCCAGTTGGTCATGTGTCCACGGCGTCACGTCAATCAGCAGCAAGTGCGTTTCCCAGGCACCGTTGTTGGCCGCCACCTTGGCTCCGCTGCCGTTGTAAACACCCGCCGCAACCACGTAATCCGCTTCTAACAGTTTCTTTGCCAGGGATGGATCCAGCTGTTCCAGGGGCGTGGTGTGCATCGGAATGGAATCGGTGATGGTGCCCACCATTTCCAAGAAGACGTCTCGATGCCACGAACCGTTGTCGTTTTGACGAGGTGTACCGTTTTTGTTGTAGTCGCGAATGATGGCGCCGACGTCTGCCAACACCGTGTCATTCCCCGCACCCGCTCGAATAGTATCGGTGTCCAATTCGCCCAGCAGTTCGTCATCACCGCCGTTGCCTTCAATTTCGTCATTGCCGCGCTGACCATGGACAATGTCGTCTCCTTCGCCACCTCGAATGGAATCGTCGCCCGCAATGTAGTCTTCGTCGTCGTAACGCTGCACCGTACGAATGACATCGGGGAACGGATCGGGGTAACGTTCCCATTGATCGTCGTAGCCTTCGAGTAAAGTGCGAGTGATCAGGCCGTTGTCACCCAAGATGACGTCGGCATGGTTGCCGCCGTCGATGGTGTCGTTGCCGTCCAGCCCGAACAGGACGTTGTGACCACCCGTAATGTCATCTTCACCGTCATTGCCGAAGATGACGTCTGGACCTTGCTGGCCCAAGATGAAATCATCACCCGCATCACCGTAAATCAAATCTGGCCCAGCTGCGTACGTTTGATCAAAGAAGATGGAACGGAAGTCTTGATTCGGCTCCAGGCGAGTATCCCGCAGGCCGTGATCACCCAGGATGATATCGTGTCCATCACCACCGTTGATCGTGTCTTCGGCCGTCCCACCAAAGACATAGTCGTTTTCCGAACCGGCATCAATGATATCCGGCCCACCAATTAACGGATCAGTTGACTGAATGAGCTCCATGGTGGTTGTGTCGGTATCGCCATCTGCCGTGAAATCGACAAAGCCATTGTCACCCACAACGTGATCGCGGTCGGCTTCGCTATACAACGTGTCGGCTGTCGTGCCGCCAAACACCGTATCCGCTCCTGTGCCCGAATAAACCGTATCCTGTCCGCCGATTGCCGGTTCGATCGTAGTGGCGAACGTAGTTTCGCCCAAGTCGTTGAACAAGACGCTGGCGTTGTCGCCGAGTACCAAGTCTGCTTCCGAATCGGTGCGAATTTCGTCCGACGCTTGTCCGCCGATGGCAATATCGGGACCGGGGCCCGTGAATATCACGTCATCACCGCCAATGGCAAAGTCAGTCGTCTCCAGCGAAGTGACAATCTCCGCCTGGTTATAGACCGCTCGACCATGATCCCCCACCGCGTAGTCTCGGCTACCATCACTTCCCGTATCAATCTGGTCACCGGCGATGCCGCCCAGCACGATGTCCATATCGTCGCCCGACTGAATCGTGTCCGCGCCGCCCGTGCTGGTCTCCACCGAATAGATCACCTGAACTCGATCCACGTCATCTCGCTGGACATCCCCGTAATCACCAAAAATGATGTCCCAATCGACGCCCCCCGTGATCGAATCATCCGCATCACCTCCAATGATGATGTTGTCCCCATTCGGGTCCGTAATCGAATCCGCTCCGCCTCCTGTTGCATAACCGGTAGTCAAAATGTCATTCGCTTGGTTCGAACCGTCGTGCCGTACGACCAGGCCGTGGTCACCGAGCAAGATGTCATCGCCGTTCGCACCGCCGTGAATGGTGTCGTTCGCGGTACCGCCGAAGGCAATGTCGTTTTCGGTGCCGACGTCGATGTGGTCGTTGCCGCCGCCTGGTTGTTCAGTACTTTCGACGCGTTGGATCACGCCGGCCACGGCCGTCAACGTGCCGGCGTCACCGATAACGATGTCTTCACCTTCGCTGGTGTTGATCAGATCATCGGCCGTGCCACCGATGACGGAATCGTTTCCAGCCGCGGACACAATGGTGTCATTGCCGCCGATGGCCGGATCGATGGTGGTAGCGACTTCCAGTAGGTCACTAGCGTCTTTGGTGATGTCACCGTAATCGCCCAGAATCAGATCTTGTCCAGGGCCGGTGGTGATGTCGTCTTCCAAATCACCGCCAACGACGGTGTTGTTGCCGTCATCGTCGGTGATGATGTCTTGGCCGCCGCCCGTGGTGTAACCGGTGGTGAGAATGTCATTCGCTTGAGGCGACCCGTCGTGTCGGACGACCAGGCCGTGATCACCGAGCAAAATGTCATCGCCGTTCGCACCGCCATGGATGGTGTCGTTGGCGGTACCGCCGAGTGCAATGTCGTTTTCGCTACCGACGTCAATGTTGTCGTTGCCGCCGCCCGCTTGTTCGGTGCTTTCGACTCGTTGGATCACTCCGGCCACGGCCGTCAACGTACCCGCGTCCCCGATGACGATGTCTTCACCTTCGCTCGTAGCGATCGAATCATCGGCTGTGCCGCCGATGACCGAGTCGTTTCCAGCGGCTGACACAATGGTGTCATTACCGCCTATGTGCGGATCGATGGTGGTAGCAACTTCCAGTAGGTCACTAGCATCTTTGGTGATGTCACCGTAATCGCCCAGAATCAGATCGTGGCCGGGGCCAGTGGTGATATCATCCGCCAGATCGCCGCCGACGACGGTGTTGTTGCCGTCATCGTCAGTGATGGTGTCTTGTCCGCCGCCCGTGGTGTAACCGGTGGTGAGAATGTCGTTCGCTTGCGGCGAACCGTCGTGCCGGACGACCAGGCCGTGGTCACCGAGCAAAATGTCATCGCCGTTCGCACCGCCGTGAATGGTATCGTCTGCGGTACCGCCGAAGGCGGGTTGTCGTTTTCACTACCGACGTCGATGTTATTACCGCTGCCTATTGTTCGGTGCTTAATTCTCTGGATGACGCCCGCAATGGCTCGAAGTGTCCCCGCGTCACCAATGACGATGTCTTCACCTTCGCTGGTGGTGATCGAATCATCGGCCGTGCCACCGATGACGGAATCGTTTCCAGCCGAGGACACGATCGTGTCATTACCGCCGATGGCCGGATCGATGGTGGTGGCAACTTCCAGTAGGTCACTAGCATCTTTGGTGATGTCACCGTAATCGCCCAGAATCAGATCGTGGCCGGGGCCAGTGGTGATATCATCCGCCAGATCGCCGCCGACGACGGTGTTGTTGCCGTCATCGTCAGTGATGGTGTCTTGTCCGCCGCCCGTGGTGTAACCGGTGGTGAGAATGTCGTTCGCTTGCGGCGAACCGTCGTGCCGGACGACCAGGCCGTGGTCACCGAGCAAAATGTCATCGCCGTTCGCACCGCCGTGAATGGTATCGTTCGCGGTACCGCCGAAGGCAATGTCGTTTTCACTACCGACGTCGATGTTGTCATTACCGCCGCCTGGTTGTTCGGTGCTTTCAATTCTCTGGATGACGCCCGCAATGGCTCGAAGTGTCCCCGCGTCACCAATGACGATGTCTTCACCTTCGCTGGTGGTGATCAGATCGTCGGCCGTGCCACCGATGACGGAATCGTTTCCAGCGGCGGACACAATGGTGTCATTACCGCCTATGTGCGGATCGATGGTGGTAGCAACTTCCAGTAGGTCATTGGCGTCTTTGGTGATGTCACCATAATCGCCCAAAATCAGATCTTGTCCGGGTCCGGTGGTGATGTTGTCTTCCAAATCACCGCCGACGACGGTGTTGTTGCCGTCATCGTCGGTGATGATGTCTTGCCCGCCGCCCGTGGTGTAACCGGTGGTCAAAATGTCGTTCGCTAGAGGCGAACCGTCGTGCCGGACGACCAGGCCGTGATCACCCAGCAGAATGTCATCGCCATTCGCACCGCCGTGAATGGTGTCGTTCGCGGTACCGCCGAAGGCAATATCGTTTTCGCTACCAACGTCGATGTTGTCATTACCGCCGCCTAGTTGTTCGGTGCTTTCAATTCTCTGGATGACGCCCGCAATGGCTCGAAGTGTGCCCGCGTCGCCAATGACAATGTCTTCACCTTCGCTGGTGGTGATCAGATCGTCGGCCGTGCCGCCGATGACCGAGTCGTTTCCAGCGGCTGACAATGGTGTCATTGCTGCCGATGGCCGGATCGATGGTAGTGGCGACTTCCAACAGGTCATTCGCATCTTTGGTGATGTCACCGTAATCGCCCAGAATCAGACGCCGGGTCCGGTGGTGATGTCGTCTTCTAAGTCGCCGCCGACGACGGCATTGCTGCCGCCATCGTCGGTGATGATGTCTTGGCCGCCGCCTGTGGTGTAACCGGTGGTGAGGATGTCGGCCCGCTTGAGGCGAACCGTCGTGCCGGACGACTCAGGCCGTGATCACCCAGCAGAATGTCATCGCCATTCGCACCGCCGTGAATGGTGTCGTTCGCGGTACCGCCGAAGGCAATATCGTTTTCGCTACCAACGTCGATGTTGTCATTACCGCCGCCTGGTTGTTCGGTGCTTTCGACTCGTTGATCACTCCGGCCACCGCCGTCAACGTACCCGCGTCCTCGATGACGATGTCTTCACCTTCGCTCGTAGTGATCAGATCATCGGCCGTGCCGCCGATGACGGAATCGTTACCTTCACCTGACACAATGGTGTCATTGCCGCCGATGTGTGGATCGATGGTGGTGGCGACTTCCAGTAGGTCACTAGCGTCTTTGGTGATGTCACCGTAATCGCCCAAGATCAGATCGTGGCCAGGGCCGGTGATGTTGTCTTCCAAATCACCGCCAACGACGGCTGCTGCCGTCATCGACGGTGATGATGTCTTGGCCGCCGCCCGTGGTGTAACCGGTGGTCAAAATGTCATTCGCTTGCGGCGACCCGTCGTGCCGTACGACCAGGCCGTGGTCACCGAGCAAGATGTCATCGCCGTTCGCACCGCCGTGAATGGCCGTTCGCGGTACCGCCGAAGGCAATGTCGTTTTCGGTGCCGACGTCGATGTGGTCGTTGCCGCCGCCTGGTTGTTCAGCAGGCACTCTTCGACGCGTTGATCACGCCGGCCACGGCCGTCAACGTGCCGGCGTCACCGATAACGATGTCTTCACCTTCGCTGGTGTTGATCGGATCATCGGCCGTGCCACCGATGACGGAATCGTTTCCAGCCGCGGACACAATGGTGTCATTGCCGCCGTGATGGCCAGGATCGATGGTGGTAGCGACTTCCAGTAGGTCACTAGCGTCTTTGGTGATGTCACCGTAATCGCCCAGAATCAGATCTTGTCCAGGGCCGGTGGTGATGTCGTCTTCAACCACCGCCAACGACGGCAGCTGCTGCCGTCATCGTCGGTGATGATGTCTTGGCCGCCGCCCGTGGTGTAACCGGTGGTGAGAATGTCATTCGCTTGAGGCGACCTGTCGTGTCGGACGACCAGGCCGTGATCACCGAGCAAAATGTCATCGCCGTTCGCACCGCCATGGATGGTGTCAGCGGTACCGCCGAGTGCAATGTCGTTTTCGCTACCGACGTCAATGCCGTCGTTGCCGCCGCCCGCTTGTTCGGTGCTGACTGTTGGATCACCTCCGGCCACGGCCGTCAACGTACTCGCGTCCCCGATGACGTCTTCACCTTTCGCTCGTAGCGATCGAACTGTCGGCTGTGCCGCCGATGACCGAGCCGTTTCCGCGCGCCGGACACTGGTGCCATTACTGCCTATGTGCGGATCGATGGTGGTAGCAACTTCCAACAAATCATTGGTGTCTTTGGTGATGTCACCGTAATCGCCTAGAATCAGATCGTGGCCGGGGCCAGTGGTGATGTTGTCTTCCAAATCACCGCCAACGACGGTGTTGTTGCCGTCGGCGTCGGTGATGGTGTCCATGCCTCCGCCTGTGGTGTAACCGGTGGTGACGATGTCATTCGCTTGAGGCGAACCGTCGTGTCGGACGACCAAGCCGTGGTCACCGAGCAAAATGTCATCGCCATTCGCACCGCCATGGATCGTGTCGTTCGCGGTTCCGCCGAAGGCAATATCGTCTTCGCTACCGACGTCGATGTTGTCATTACCGCCGCCTACTTGTTCGGTACTTTCGACGCGGTGGATCACTCCGGCCGCCGCCGTCAACGTACCCGCGTCACCAATGACAATGTCTTCACCTTCGCTGGTAGTGATCAGATCGTCGGCCGTGCCGCCGATGACGGAGTCGTTTCCAGCGGCGGACACAATGGTGTCATTGCCGCCGATGGCCGGATCGATGGTGGTGGCGACTTCCAGTAGGTCACTAGCGTCTTTGGTGATGTCACCGTAATCGCCCAGAATCAGATCGTGGCCGGGCCCAGTGGTGATGTCGTCTTCTAAGTCGCCGCCGACGACGGTGTTGTTGCCGTCATCGTCAGTGATGATGTCTTGGCCGCCACCCGTGGTGTAACCGGTGGTCAAAATGTCATTCGCCAGATCGGTTCCATCGTGCCGCACGACTAAACCGTGATCACCCAGGAGAATGTCATCGCCCGCCGTGCCGCCGATAATGGTGTCGTTGGCGGTTCCACCGAGCACAATGTCATTTTCCGTGCCGGCGTCGATATAGTCATTACCGCCGCCCGGTTGTTCAGTGCTTTCGATTCTCTGGATAACGCCCGCGATGGCTCGAAGTGTCCCCGCGTCGCCAATGGCAATGTCTTCTCCTTGAGACGAATTGATCGAATCATTGGCCGTACCACCGATGATCGAATCGGCTCCTTCGCCCGACGCGATGGTGTCGTTACCGCCGATGCTGGGTTCGATGGTTGTGGCGACTTCCAGCAAATCATTCGCATCTTTGGTTATATCACCGTAATCGCCCAGGATCAGATCTTGACCAGGCCCAGTGGTGACGTCGTCTTGCAGATCGCCGCCGATGACGGTGTTGTTGCCGTCGTCGTCGGTGATGATGTCCATGCCTCCGCCCGTGGTGTAACCGGTGGTCAAAATGTCATTCGCTTGGTTCGAACCGTCGTGTCGGACGACTAAACCGTGGTCACCGAGCAAAATGTCATCGCCATTCGCACCGCCATGAATGGTGTCGTTGGCGGTTCCGCCGAAAGCAATGTCGTTTTCGCTACCGACGTCAATGTTGTCATTACCGCCGCCTGGTTGTTGGGTGCTTTCAACTCGTTGGATCACTCCGCTGATTGCGATAATCACGCCCGCATCGCCGACTACCACGTCATTTTCGCTACCGGACTGGACGAAATCGTTTGCCGTTCCGGCCAGGATCGCATCTGGGCCGGATCCGGATAGAATGCTGTCGTCGCCTCCATCGGTAAACAGTACCGATTCGATGCGGTTGATACGGTTCGACCCATCTAGTCGTACGTCGGCTAAGTCGCCCGCAATCCAGTCGTCGTTGACGCCGCCTTGGATGGTATCGTTACCGATGCCGCCGAGAATCAGATTCGAACCGGCCATTGCCACAATGTTGTCAGCGCCGCCGGCGACATCCAGGCCGGTGGATAGAACGGAATTCGCATCGGCCGAGCCATCGTTCGCAACAACAATCGCGGAATCGCCGATCAGGATGTCGAAGGAACCGTCGCTGCCGGAATCGAGCGAATCGGCTGCGGCACCTCCTAGCAACGTGTCACTGCCGTCATTGCCGAATAGTGAATCGGTGCCGCCCAGATTCGTTTGCGTCGAAGTGGTTCGCAAGATAATTCCGCCAGTGGAGATGACGGTGGCAAAGTCACCTACCAGCATGTCGTGGCCGGCATCACCCGAGATCTGATCGTTCGCGTCGGCACCCAACAAGACGTCATCGTTATTGCCACCGAAAATGGTGTCATTACCGCCATCGGTCGATGCGGCGGACGTGACCGAATCCACTGGCGACTGGCCGAACGAACCACCGTCGCGTCGTCGCCCACAATGGTGTCGTTGCCGTCACTACCTTGTAGCGAATCGGTGCTCCCTCCGCCCAAAATCACATCCACCTGGGTCATTGCCGTCAATCGAATCCGCTCCGGCTCCGGAATTGGCTACCGTGGCAAACGTCGTACCCGACTGAGTTCCGCTGTCACCGATCAACACGTCGTCTCCAGAACTTCCGACGATGGTGTCGTCACCGGCATCGCCGTAGACTACGTCGTGGCCGGCACCCGCGTTGATGGAATCGTTGTGGAAAGCACCACCGTAGATGGTGTCTTGATCTTCGTCGCCAAAGATCAAGTTTGCGTCTTCGTCACCCCAAATCGAATCGTCTCCGGCATGCCCGTAAATCGTATCCTCGCCCGCGTGGCCGTTGATGGAATCGTGTCCGTTGCCGCCTTCGATGTAGTCGTTGCCGAGGTTTCCTAGAATGGTGTCGTTACCATCTTCACCGTAGATCGAATCGTTGTTCCGTCACCATGGATGATGTCATCGCCGCTACTGCCTCAGATGAATCATTGCTCGCGTGGCCGTAGATGGAATCGTCAGTTTCGTGGCCGTAGATCGAATGCGTCCGCTGCCGCCTTCGATGTAGTCGTTGCCGAGGTTTCCAGAATGGTGTCGCTACTACCTTCACCGTAGATCGAATCGTTGTCTTCGTCACCATGGATCGTGTCATCGCCGCCACTGCCCCAGATGGACCACAATGTGGCCGAGAGATGGAATCGTTGCCTTCTGTGGCCGATGATCGAATCGTGTCCGTTGCCGCCTTCGATGTAGTCGCCGAGGTTTCCATGGTGTCGTTGCCATCTTCACCGTAGATCGAATCGTCGTCTTCGTCACCATGGATGACAGGCGTCATCGCCGCTGCTGCCCCAAATGGAACTGTATTGCTGGCGTGGCCGTAGATGGAATCGTTGCCTTCGTGGCCGATGATCGAATCGTGTCCGTTGCCGCCTCGATGTAGTCGTTGCCGAGGTTTCCTAGAATGGTGTCGTTGCCGTCTTCCCCTGTAGATCGAATCGTTGGGTCTTCGTCACCGTGAATGATGTCGTCGCCACTGCTGCCCCAGATGGAATCGCCGGCGTGGCCATAGATGGAATCGTTGCTTCGTGGCCGATGATCGAATCGTGTCCGGCGTTCCCTTCGATATAGTCGTTGCCGAGGTTCCTGGATGCGGTGTCGTTGCCGTCTTCGCCATATAGATCGAACGTTGTTCGCTTCTACCATGGATGGTGTCATCGCCGCTACTGCCCGGTGATGGAACGTCATTGTCGCGTGGCCGTAGATGGAATCGTTGCCTTCGTGGCCGATGATCAACCGTGTCCGGCGTTCCTGACGTAGTCGCAAGCGAGGTTCCCTTGGATGGTGTCGTTGCCGTCTTCCCCGTAGATGGTGTCGTTGTCTTCATTGCCCTGAATTGCATCGTCGCCGGTGCCGCCCCAAATGGTATCACTACCGGCCCGAGCAGAAATGACATCATTCCCCGCGTTTCCTTGGATGGCATCGTTGCCTAGGTTCCTTGGATGGTGTGTCGTTGCCGTCTTCCCCGTAGATCGAATCGTTGTCTTCGTCACCATGGATGGTGTCATCGCCGCTACTGCCCCAAATCGAATCGTTGCCTGCGTGGCCGAAGATGGAATCGTTCCCTTCGTGGCCGATGATCGAATCGTTCCCGCTGCCTCCTTCGATGGAATCGTTACCCAGATTTCCGTGGATCGTGTCGGCGCCGTCTTCTCCGTAAATGGTGTCGTTGTCTTCGTTTCCATGCAGAATATCATCGCCGCTGCTGCCCCAGATGGTGTCCGCACCACTGTGCCCGTAAATGGTGTCGTTCCCTTCGTGACCGGTCAGATGATCATTTCCACTGCCTCCTTCAATGGAATCGTTACCCAGATTTCCTTGGATGGTATCGTCGCCATCTTGGCCGAACAGGCGGTCGTTATCTTCGTTGCCTTGCAGGAAGTCGTTGCCGATATCGCCCCACAGTTGGTCGTCACCTGCTTGTCCGAATAGCGAATCGTTGCCTGAATGTCCGTACAGTGAATCGTTTCCGCTACCTCCTTCTAGCGAATCATCGCCGCTGCTGCCGGACAACGTGTCGGCGCCGTCGTTGCCAAACAGGCGGTCGTTGCCAGAATCTCCACTGAGCGAATCATTGCCGGCTTGACCGTACAGAGTGTCATCGTGTTCGTCGCCGCTGAGCGTGTCGTCGCCGTCGCCGCCATCAAGCATGTCGCTGCCCAAACGGCCTCGGAGCGTATCGTTCCCGCCTTCGCCATACAGCGAATCATTCCCGTCCGCACCGTCCAGAACGTCGTTTTCCGTACCACCGTACAAAACGTCATTCCCTAGTTCGCCCGATAGCGTATCAGCACCGGCGTCTCCGTACAGCGAATCGTCGTCATTGCCGCCGTACAGAGCGTCGTTGTCATTACCGCCGTACAACGTGTCGTTGCCATTTCCGCCGTAGGCCGTGTCTACATGGTTGTCACCGAACAGCTGGTCGTTGCCGTCTTCGCCGTGCAGCGAATCGTTGTTGTCACCGCCTCGAAGAACATCATTCCCGGACGAACCATACAGAGCGTCGTCGCCGGCGTCACCGTGCAGTTCGTCGTCGTGGTTTTCGCCCACCAGTGTGTCGTTCCCCGAACCGCCTCGGAGCGTATCGTTGCCGTCACCGCCTAGCAGCGAATCGTTATCATTTTCGCCTTCCAGCGTATCGTTGCCGCCAAAGCCCTTTAGCGTGTCGTTGCCGGCGCCCCCTTTGAGTGTGTCGGCGCCCGAACCACCTTCCAGTACATCGTTGCCGCCGTCGCCCGATAGAGTCAGCGCGGCGGAAGTGGCACCATCGGCGCGTAGTTGATCATTGCCGTTGCCACCTTCCAGCGTGGTGGCAATCTTGACGCCCACCAAGCTGATGGAATCGTCTGCTTCGCCACCCTTGGCCAAGATACTGGAAACGTTGCTGAACGATTGGACGTATCCAAACGCGCTCACTTCGATCGTGCCTGTATTCCCATCGCCGCTGGCCTGCCGGACGGTGAAAACTTCCGAACCATCTGACTTATTCGAAACTCCTCGGCGATAAGCATCCGGGCCCATATTCAATATCAGCTTGCCACTTTCCACTCGAGCCAACATGGGATTGGGCGGCGTCTGAGTGGTATCGATTTCAAAGAATGTGGTTGGACCCCAGCTGGCATCAAACACATCTTCCCAGCGACCGGATGGGTACCAGAAATACGGAATGCCCCACTTGGACTTGTGATGCCAATTGGCAAACGGGTTCCAGACGTCGACGCCCACGTTCGCTCCACCGCTGAGCTTGGCCTTCAGGTTCAAGGAAGACAGCAAGCCTTGATTGGCAATTTCGGACGGCCGCAGCTTGCCGTCGTTGTTTGGATCGTTCAGATCCAGCGAACCGCTGAAGCTCATATTGCCGCCCAAGACGGCTCGCAGCAACGCCAAGCTCACTCCGCCTTGCACTTCGATACTGCCGCGAATATCAATCTCTTTGACGTCGTCGCCCGTGCCGTTCGAATTGTATCGATCGCTGACATAAAAGCCGTCAAAGATGGCGCCAAAATTTTGCATGCCGCTGTTTACAAAGGTGCGGAAGCCCGTGGTGTCGTAGCCAAAGCCAAAGTGTGCATCAATGTCAAAGCCGCCACGCAAGTAAAGGCTGGCACTGATGGGCAAATCCACTCCCACCACATCTTCCAGATCAAAGCCGACGTCAATTTGGAAGCCGATATCTAGTCGAGGCGTATCGAAGGTGAACAGTTCGATGTCTTTGCCCGTGATCAACTGGAACGCCGCCATGGGATTGGTCAGCAGCGGGAAGGCAAAACCGCTGTTCGCGTCTTTCAACGCGTTCAGCATCGCGCTGAGCTTTGGTTTGTTCAGGTTCAGCGCGTTCTGCATCGGATCTTGTGCCGTACCTGACGAATTGGGCGATGCTCCGGCAGACAGCGGATCGCTTAATGTGAAACTGCCGAGAGGGATGATGACCTGAGTCTGACCGTTCAATTCGGTCACCGCTTCGGAGACTTTGTTGATGACGTTGGCAACGCCTGAAATTCGCGACAAGAACTGAGCCACATTGTAGAAGTGGCCTCGTACGGGTCCCGTGCTGAAGTTACCGTTGCCCAGTTTGTCGCCCAGATTCAACAACGAAACATCTTCGCCGGCAATTTCGGACAAGCCTGGAATACGAGCGCCCAAGGCATCCAGCAGTGGTCGAACCGGATCGATGACGTTGTTGACTTCGGTAATGACAGGGCTCAGGAATTGCGAAACGAAGGCACCCACATCGAGTTCGACATTGTTCACAGCAAACGTCGGTGCGTTGGGCGCGCCGGTTTCGCTGGTCGGCGACCAGACCCAACCTAACGAGACGTCAGCGTACAGTCGAGGCATCCCGCTGATGCCCGCGGTGCCAAATTCCGTATCCAGGTTTAAGTTCAAATTCACGTTGGCTTTGGGGACAAAGAACTGGAAGTTGCCTTGGGACAGTTCTGTAAAGGTGAGCTTGCCGTCGTCGTTGGGGTCGGCCACGTCCACTCCCACGCTTCCGGAAATGCCGTTGGATTGGCCGCTGATCAAGCGAGCTTTCGCTTCCAAGAAACCGAGCGATCCGGTGGCCCATGGTTCGCTGGCATTGGTCGGCGAAGTCATGTTGACGCTGATGCCGACGTTCAGTTCCTTTTCGCTGGACGAATCGAAGAAGAAGCCGTCGTCTTCGGTCACGCCAAAGCCCATGGCCAGTGACCAACCAAGATCGAATTGCAGTCCACCGTTCAATTCCAGACCGAGTGGAAAGCCAGGCAGTCCTAGATCAAAGTCAAAATCTGTGGGCAACGCCACGGACGCCAAGCCTTGTCCGAATCGCACTCCAAATTGAACGCCCGTGAAGTCCTGATACCCTTCCAACGTATCCGGAATTTGCGTCAGTTCCGACTTTTCGCCGTCACCGTCAAACGTAAAGATCTTGACGTCGTTCACGGATGTGGCGGCGGCAAATTCGCCGTCGGCTGGATCGTACTTCAGTAAAATGTTGGCGCCGCTAGGGCCGAAGGTGTCGAAGATCACGTGTTTGATCAGTTCCACCGCGTCGACTTCGGCATCAAAGACTTGGATTTTGTTATCCGTGTAGCGCAGCGTGTAGTTGTTTTCGCTGGTACTGATACGCCATTCGTTCGACCCGACTACTTTAATCGAGTATTCGGCGGGCAACGTCTGTTCATTGGTTTCAAACGCGTCTTCTATGGTGGACGAAAGCGAAGGCGCCACGCCGTCCAGGATGGTAAATTCAGCGCTCGTCAACAAGTCGGGGATCACCTGACCGTTCACAATCAGCACGTCGACCCCATGCGATTTGTCGATGACTACCGGGTACGAATCATTACCATCCGTAATAGTCCATTCGTTGAGGTTACCGGCGTCTTCGCTAATATCAGCTGATCCGCCTAATGTAATGCCTTGTGCTGTCAGAGCGCTGACGACTTGGCTGGGAATAGTCGGAGAAAGATTCGTTATAAGATCGGTGATCGTCTGCTCTGTGGGAGCGCTAGTGGTGAAAAGTGGATCGGGGATGCCTTCGGCGATGTCGGACACGATGATGGCATGCAGACTGTCGCCAGGTTGCAGAGGGGTTAAGTCGATTTCAGCCCATTTGATTTCATACGCGTTTTCACCGTCAATTACATTCCAAACGGAAGATGGCGTGACCACGGATATTCTGGCGTATTCGCTGAGTGTGATGTTGTGATTGGCAAAGGCGGTGGCCAGCATCGAAGGAAGTGCCGGGCGAACTCCGTTGAGTTCCGAAATCAGCGATGAATCCAATACATCCACGTCAAACAAATGTCCGACTGCCCGCAGCGGGTCTAAAAGGTTGGCTCGAATCTGCGAAGAAACAAAATTCGTTCCACTGCTGAGTTGTTCGCCAATGATCGGCAAATTGACGGTGTCAATTACCGTGTCCAGGCCCGACTGCAATTGAGTTAGCAGCGAATCCATGCCGTCGATCAGGATGGTCGGATTCTTCAGCACCGCCATGATGCCGTTCTGCAGCAGGACTTCTTGGAAGTCCGGAATGCTCATGGTGACCGAACCAATATCCCCATTGATAAACGCCATGATATCGGGGATTTGGATTCGAGCAGGTCCGATGGGAATGCCGGCAAACTTCAGCGGTAGATTCGCTCCGATACCACCGGTAATTCCAGGCGTTAACAAGCTGGTGAACGAAAACTGATCTGCCGTCATTTCGCTCAAATACAGCCTGTCGTCATCGCCACCGTTGACATTCACAAAGATCGATGCGCTGTCATCGGTAGTGGGGTCACCGTCTTCGTCTAGCGCGGCAATGCCGTCAAAGACTTCTAGCGAAACAGGTCCAATCGAAGCATTGAAGGTCAAATCTTCTGCAGCCGCTTTGACGTTGAAACTAAAGCCGGTCGATTCGGCCAGATACGGTGCCGGGGATGCGGAATTGGTCAAGTCGACGCCTAACGCCAACGTAAATGTAGGACTCATCATCAGTGTAAATTGGCCCGACGCGCCTACTCCGACCAGCGACTTGGCACTGCTCACCAATTGCTGCACGGCAGCATTGCCCGTCAGTGCGGCTAGTCCCTGCAAGTCGACATTGAACGGCACTTGTTGGTTGTAGGTGTTCGATAAGGTAATCGCCAGCTCCAACGCATCGTAGCCACCGTCGCCGCTGGGCACTAAGTTAAACGATACGGCTTCCGTGCCCAACGACAACGCTTCTTCAATTGCCAGTTCTACTGCCGTCAATCCCGCTGCGGGATCTTGTTCCATTTTGTCGATGGCGGCGGCAATTTTAGCTGCCGAATTCAAGAACTGAGATGGACTGCGATTCACCAGTGGCAGCTTGGCGTCCAAGAAAGACAATTCTTCCGTAGCCGAAAGATAGTTGTGGGCCGCTCGCAACATGTTCACGATGGTCGTCAAGCGAATGTTCGATAAATCGCTTAACTGGGCCAAATTCGTCGACACATCAATGGACGAAGGATCCAACAAGTCGGCGATGGACAGAGTAATGTTGGGCGTCTGGTTCGCTCCGGCCGTGAGCGCACCTAGCATGCCGGTGGAATCCGTAATTCCGGTCATGGTCAAACTGGCACTGCCCGCCATGGAGACGTCAATATATTCCGTCGGTGAAGCACCGGTCAGCGAAGTCCAGATTTCATCAAACGTCAAGCGATTACCGTCCGAACTGGACAAACTGAACGAAGGTGACGCCGTGACGGTTGCCGACGCGTCGCCAATGGCAATGTCAATGAAGCCGAATTTGGCTCCGGCGCTAAAGTCATTCACGGACAGCTGCATGTTGCCGCCCACCGTCAAATCGTCCAAAAAGAAGCTGGCGTCACTCACGTCAATGCCCAAGGTGACACCCAAATTCGCACTGCCGTTGACGTTCATGGAGCCTTGTGCATGGAGACCCGCAATCGGATCCAGCGATACGTCAAAACCAAACGGCACGGTCAGTTCGTCCATGGTTTGGCTCAGGTTCAGCGAAAACAGTAGTTCGTGCGCGTCGCTGTCATATTCAAACGTTAAACTGTTGCCGCCGTCGCTAATGCCTAAGACTTCGGCCAGCAGCGGCAAATATTCTTCCCAAGTATCAAACGTGGTGGCAAACTGAGGCAAGACATTTAGCAGGCCTAGTTCCGTGATGCCATTCGTGCCGTCCGTGTTGGTCGCCAGCAATTCCAGCCCCACGCCGGTGACGTCCGTCTTGGTGGACAATGCAAAGACTTCGCGATCTTCGTCGTAAGTGAATTCAATTTTCGTTTCCACCGCCGTGCCGGTCAGTTTGCTGTTCAGCGTGGCCAGCAAGTCGGTGGGCGATGCATGACTGGCCGTTTCGGCAACGGTGACGGTGATGGGAATGGCCGTGCCGTTATCATAGACGATCGAAAAGACCGCATCTTGCGTCAGCTGACCGGTCGTCGCGATCTGTTCGTCGACATTGTTGCCTTTGACGGCCAAGGCTTGGGGAATCAGTTTGTCGAACTTGCTTTCCGATTCGGTGCGAACCAGCGACGTGGAAAAGCCAGCTTCGGTCGCACCATTTGCTGTTTCCGTAGGAACGTAGATGCGAATCGAAGTCGCCGACACTCCGTCCACCGTCTTCAACGCAATCACTTTGTCGTTCGCTGCGAAGATCAGCTTTCCTTCCAACGAAGTACCGGTCAGCAACGCGTTTAACTGCGAAAGCAGGTTTGCGGTTTCTGTATTGCTGCCGGTCAGGCTGGCCGCCAAGCTCAGTTCGACCTGTGTTCCTCCGTCCAGCGAAATCAGCATCGACAGATCATTGGTCAACGAACCTGTGTCATTGACTCCGGACGCCAACGGACCGCTATTGATGGAAAGCGGGCCGGGGTTGGTGCGATTCAGATGCCGAGTTAACGCCAGCGATGCATCCAGAAAACTACCCACCGAAGAATCCGTAAACGGAATGTCAATGTCCAGCGCCGGTGAATTCGTATATTGCCGCAACACGGTGGCGGCACCGGTCAGCATGCCCAGGACTTGTTGCGGTCCAATCAAATTGAAGCCCAGTAGATCGTCAAAATTTTCGAGCGTCACGGTCGGCAGTGGATCGGCAAAGACGTCGGCGTCAGAAATGGCAATGGCCGGATTGGCCGAAGACAAATCGACGTCGCCCAGGCTGACGGAAACCGGTAGATTCGCCGAAAACGATGCGGACGGAAACGTAATGTCAAACAGCGATGTAAAGTTGCCTGCGGTTAGTTGAGTCAAGCTGTTGCGAACAACGTCCGCGCCTTCTGCATCGTCGACAAACGCAAAGTCAATCTGGCTATCCAGCGCCCAGCGTTCCGTTCTCCACAGCGCTCGCAGCATCCCAAATTCGAACGCCACACTGGCGTTTCCTGACAGCTGACCGTAAATCTGTAGTTCGTTCACGTCAAAGAACAACGCGTCGGCCGATTCGGTACCACCAAAAATGCTTTGCACCCAGGTCAATGCCGAACCCAAAATCCGCCAGCATGCCAGACAACAAATTCAGTTGACCGTCAATTTCGAACGCTCCCAGCGTAATGCCCAGTTCGTTCAGCAAGTCGTTCAAGAAGATGTCCGTTCCGATGGTCATGGCCGAATCGACTTGGACGTTCAACGCCAATTCGCCACTGAGCGGGCTGAGTGAAACATCCAGCGTGAACGGCGGATCTTCCGGGTCGGGCGCCACAAAGGCGTCCATCATGTCATGCACAATCTTGTGCGACACCGTCTCCATGACTCCGGCCAATGTTGGCGGCTCCGTATCGTTCAAGTAAGTGCGGACATCTGCGCCAAACGACAAGAACGCGCCCCAGTCTGGACCGTACGGCGCGCTTCAGCGTGTCGTTGAGCGATCGTCCGATGATCAGAATTTCCGAATTCAAGACGTCCAGCAGCGAAAGGGTCGTTCCCAAGGTTTCCACGGCGTCGGTGATGTCCAGCAATAAGGACTTCAGCTGAGGTCCGATGATGACGTCGATTTCTGCATTGGGTAACGTCGCGTCAAATATATTGGTGTCATCCAGCTGGAACAGGAACGTGCCCCATTCTTCCAGCGAAAAATCATCGGTTAGCGAACCAGTCGCCGTAATGGGCAGCGTCACGTCCAGTCCAGCCGTCGGCGTGATGTCGAATTGATCCAACAGGGAAATCCAGATTCGTTTCCAAATTGGCGTTGGTAATCGCCGTCGCCAAATCGGCTGCGGTCAAGGGAGTGTCGATGGCGATGTCTAAACCGGCTGACAAGTTGATGGCACCGTCGACAATCACCAAGCCAGCGCTAACCCGGGAATGGTCAAACTGGTATCGATTTCCGAAAGATCCAGCACCGCGCCAAAATCCAGTTTGTTCAGTATAAATCCAATGTTCGCTGGTGTCGGCAACGTCGGCAATTCGCTCAGGTCGAACGTCAGGCCCATATCCAGGTCAAGGCTGCGAGTTAACGTGGCGGTGTCCAGACCCAAGTCAAAATTCTGCGTCGGCAGCGGTTCGGGTAGTTCGATCGAAATATCTTGATCCAATACGCCGGCCAACGCAAAGTTAATTCCCAACAGGCCGGAGGCCATGTCAAAGTCGGGACTCAGGTCAAACGTCAGGCCTTCGCCCAGCGCGCCCAACAGCGAATCAATGTCCGCCGCCGATTGAATAAAGCTGAACAGACCTTCCAGTGACGGAGTGGTCAGGCCCCACGAATCGGGCAGCTGAGGTCGAACGTCGTCCAGCGTCACGCCGTCCGGCAGGCTCAGCAGTTTTTCAATCCGAGGAACCGCGGCCTCGAGATCAAAGTCCGGTGTGATGCCGGCAAAAATCTCTGGCAGATACAGCTGGACGTCCCAGTCGGGAAGCGCATTGGCCAATTCGTCAATCAGGTCTAGCTGCAATTGCAATTGAGCCAAATCGGCGGGCAGTTCTGGATCGAACGAAGGCAAGCCCAGCCATGTGGCAATCTTCGCTTGGATGTCGACATTCGTCACATCCAATCGGAACGCGTCGACAATCTGAAAGTAGTCGATAGCTGCGGAATACCAATCAAACACACCGCTCAGACCCGGTAACAAATCGCTCAGCGATTGATCAATCAACGGCAGTTGCGTGGTCAGTGCTGGGAGTTCGTCAAACGGCAGCGAAAACTGTTGGATTTGGCCGGTCACGTCCAGCAACGTCTGACGCAGCGCATCAATGTTCATGTCAATTCCGAACAGCGGCACCAACCGGCTGGTATCGAACACGACATGAAACGGTGTGTCGACAATTCCCAAGCTGCCGATCAACCCCATGCCGCCAATCTGTAGCGAACCGGTCACGCCAATGTCGCTGAGGAAATCGGATTGGAGCGTGGTGGTTAAGGCCAGCCGAACCGGAGGCAGCGAACCGAGCGGCAAGCCGGGAACGTCTGGCCGAGTGACTTCGATGGTGCCGTTCAAACCGATGCCCGCTACGGACAACGTCGCGTCGAGGTTCGCCTGAAGTGTCGTGTCCGCAAAATCCAAGGCAATGGCGTCGGGCAAACCGTTGACGTCAATCGGCAGTTCGCCGTCTGGGAAGCTGGCCGTGAAGTCAATCGGCGAACCATCCAGCAAACCGTCGGCCACGTTGACGGCAAAATCAAGATTCTGCAACGTCGCTTCCAACAGCGGAACGCCGACCAACCCGCCCGAAACAGCCGACGCTTTCATGGCAAAGAACGTGGCCGGATTCAACGGATCAACGGACGCCATCATGGACATGGCAAAGTTCAAATCATCAATGGCAATGCCAATGGCGTCGGCGTTAACCGGATCATCTACGTCAATATCGCCGTCCAAATCGACATCTTGTCGATACGGTCCATTCACGCCCACAAAGGCATGCGCGTGAGCGGCGGCCAACGTGGCAAAGGCCACATCCATGGTCGAAGCATCGGCCAGCGTGACTTGTTGCGAACTACCGGCTTCAAACGCAAAACTGCCGGTCACTTGTACCAAGCCTGCCACGTCCAATACGGCCGAATCCATCGACGCGCGAATCATCAGCTTGTCAAAATCCGACAACACCGGCAGTCCGCCTGTGTGCACCGACAGTCCGGCCGGGTCCAGCGTGCCATCGCCGTCGGTGTCTTCGGTGGTCAACAAGTTGTCTTCGTTGGTGTCTTCTCCTTCGTCCAAACGACCGTTCGCATTGGTGTCTTCGGTATCCAACAGGCCGTGATCATTGATGTCTTCCGACGGATAGCTGGTCACAAAATCGACATACGGTGTGAAGACGCCGGGAATTTTGGGGCCGGTGGAAAGATTGGCGGCCAGCTCCATGCGGCCTGCACAACGAAACTTGTTCCACTCCGATCAGCTGCAATTCGTCGGCCGAACCATCGATCGCCACAAATCTGGGTTTGGCCGCTTCGACCGCTGCCTTGAGCGAAGGATGCAGCGCGGCAATGGCGTCCAGCAACGCCAATTGCGGCTGCATGACGGCCACTCCGGCATCCAAATTAGTCAACGCCAGACCGACGGCTTCCGAGTTCGCATCGTCGGTGGCGTCAATCTGTCCGTCCAGATTCGTGTCGCTCCGATAAGGACCGTTCATGCCCATGAAACCCACTAGGTCTCGTCCGCCCACGGTCAGCATCTTCATCGACGTGGTGACGGTCCCGTTGGACAGATCCAAGCCCACTTGGTCGGCCAAGGTTTGAACTTCCGGAGTGATCGCGGCACTGATTTCGTCCAGCAGACTTTGAGCGATCCCCAGGTCGACCGTGACCGCTCGAGGTTGAGATAATTCGAAGGCCAGCGAACCGCCCAAGTGCACGAAGTCAGCCACGCCCAATTCGGCATGACCCGCGATGCCTCGAATCACCGCGTTCGCATTGTCCAGATAAACAGGCTCACCGCCCGTGGCAATTTCTAGACCGACTGGATCCAATTTGCCATCGCCGTCGGTGTCTTCTCCATCGTCTAACGTGCCGCTGTCGTTGGCGTCTTCAGCGGGGAAGCTGGAAACAAAATCAACCGCCGGAATTCCCAGATCAATGGGCAGATTGAGTTTCTTGAACCAGCGGTCGCCAAAGTTCAAATCGATATCCAGTTGCTGACCAGTGAGTGTCAGTTCTGACGCGCCGACGATGCCGATTTCCGCAGCCGTAGCATCCAGCGAATAGAGTTTGGGAAGGTGTTTGTCCAGCTGAGGCAGACTGCCGAGCGACGGGGTCATCATGGCGAGGCCAAAGTCGACGTCTGAAAGAGCGATACCGGTGGCGTTTTCGTTCAGTTCAGCCGATTCGCCGACATCGACAATGCCGTTCATGTTGGCGTCGCCGTAAGTTCGATCGCCAATGGTGACCGTATCGACGAATCCGTCGTCGTCCGCATCGGTGGTGAGCGTCACAAATTCGTTGGGAATGATCTGGTCATCACCGTCCAGTGCCGGCGCGACAAAGGAAAATGCGTTGTCTTGGTCCAGGTCGGTCCAGTATGGTCCGTCGATGCCCAAGAACGCGTGACGACTTCGGTCACACCAATCTGCAGCGTGGATGCCGACAAGTCTTCCAGCACCGGTCAGGTCCATCTTGTCCCGCCAATTCTTCCGCCATGAATTCCATGATCGGCGTAGGAACCAGTTCGCTGACGGTTTCCAGCAACGTCACGGCGTCCGAAGGAAAGTTGGTTTGCACGTCTACTGTGATGCTAGGACCTTTGACGAACGCAAAGTTGCCGGAAACGTGCACAAATTCGGCCAGC
Source organism: Pirellulaceae bacterium (assembly GCA_041399205.1). Classification (GTDB taxonomy): domain Bacteria; phylum Planctomycetota; class Planctomycetia; order Pirellulales; family Pirellulaceae; genus JAGQOZ01. Next base: position 107,089 of record JAWKTK010000021.1, read on the forward strand.
TGCAAATGCGCGTCGATGCACCGATGCCGCGTAACGATGGTTCCATCAAAGTCAATGTAGACTGGCGTGCTGACAGTAGGCAGCTCCAAACCAGCCGGATCAATCTTGCCGTCGCCATCGGCATCGGTTTCCTCCGCCGGGAAACTCGCTTGCCAATCAATCACAGGGACACCCAAATCATTGGGCCACGGCGCCCCATCGTTGACCTGCGCCGATGCCGCTCGAGTGCTCAGTTCCAACGAATCGACGCCCACCAATTCCGCTCCATCCGCCGTGACCTTCAGCGAACGGAACCCTGGAATCACCTCCGCGATATCGGGCAAGTGGGCCGCATCTGCACCATGCCCACGTTGATATTTTCCAGCCACAAACCGGTTGCATTATCGTTGGCAGTCTCGTCCGCCAGATCTCCGTCTCCATCGCTATCCGTCTTGTACGGCCCGTCGATTCCGACAAACGCAAGGCATTCGTGGCGGTCATTTGCAGCGAATTCATCGCCAGATCGGAGATGGTGGAGAAGTCGTCGCTCAGCTGCAGACCGTGATTCGTCTTGGCGTCGGTCAGTTGCGAATGAAGGGTGGCGTCGACTTCGTCCAAGTTGTCCCGGGTAGTCCGGTGGCGATGTCAACGTTTTGTCGGATCCTTTTTCGAAGGCCAGATCGCCGGTGATGTGGACAGGCGATCGATTTGCAGCAGCGCGTTGTCGGCCGTAGCGCGCAGGTAGGGTCGGGCTTCGGCATCCAGGTAAATCGAAGCGGACGAAGTGGCCAATTCGAATCCAGCGGGATCGATCTTGCCATCGCCATCGGCGTCGGTTTCGTCTGCTTCGGCGGGAAAGCTAGTTTGCCAATCGACAACGGCTTTGCCCAGCGATTCGCTCAAGCGTCACGTCATTCAAGCTGGCCAGGACCTGCGCGACTTGTAGCTTCATGATATCGTCCATACCGACCAACTGCGGATTGTCGCCGGACAATTTGGCCGCTCGGAAGGACGGCAAGACATCCGCCAGCGAGGCATCGGTAGCTTCCATTTGCAGGAAACCGAGATCGGTGTTGGGGAGCCAAATTCCGGTGGCGTCCGCGTTGGGCGTTTCGTCGCTCAGATCGCCATCGTTGTTGGTGTCGGTTTTGTAGGGCCCGTTGATGCCGACAAACGCACTGACTCCGGTGGCCGTGATCGACATCGTATCGACGGCCAAATCCGAGATGGTGGAAAAGTCGTCGCTCAGTTGTAGGCCGTGATTCGTCTTGGCATCGGTCAATTGCGCATGAAGCGTGGCGTCGACTTCGTCCAAGTTGTCAGGTAGTCCGGTGGCGATGTCGACGTTTTGTCCGGATCCTTTTTCGAAGGCTAGATCGCCGGTGATGTGGACGAACTGATCGATTTGCAGCAGCGCGTTGTCGGCCGTAGCGCGCAGGTAGGGTCGGGCTTCGGCATCCAGGTAAATCGAAGCGGACGAAGTGGCCAATTCGAATCCAGCGGGATCGATCTTGCCATCGCCATCGGTGTCGGTTTCGTCTGCTTCGGCGGGAAAGCTGGTTTGCCAATCGACAACGGCTTTGCCCAGCGATTCGCTCCAAGCGTCACCGTCATTCAAGCTGGCCATGACCTGCGCGGCTTGTAGCTGCACGATGTCGTCCATACCGACCAACTGCGGATTGTCTCCTGTCAATTTGGCCGCTCGGAAGGATGGCAAGACGTCGGCCAGCGCGGCATCGGTGGCTTCCATTTGCAGGAAACCGAGATCGGTGTTGGGGAGCCAAATTCCGGTGGCGTCCGCGTTGGGTGTTTCGTCAGCTCAGATCGCCATCGTTACGGTGTCGGTCTTGTAGGGGCCGTTGATGCCGACAAACGCACTGGCTCGGTGGCCGTGATCGACAGGGTGTGAGCGACTCAGATCGAATGGTGGAAAGTCGTCGCTCAGTTGCAGACTGTGATTCGTCTTGGCATCGGTCAATTGCGCATAAGTCATGGCGTCCGACTTCGTCCAAGTTGTCGGGTAGTCCGGTGGCGATGTCGACGTCTTTCCGGATCCTTTTTCGAAGGCTAGATCGCCGGTGATGTGGACGAATTGATCGATTTGCAGCAGTGCGTTGTCGGCCGTAGCGCGCAGGTAGGGTCGAGCGTCGGCATCAGGTAAATCGAAACGGACGAAGTGGCCAATTCAGAATCCAGCGGGATCGATCTTGCCATCGCCGGTGTCGGTTTCATCTGCTTCGGCAGGAAAGCTGGTTTGCCAATCGACAACGGCTTTGCCCAGCGATTCGCTCTTCGTCACCGTCATTCAAGCTGGCCAGGACCTGTGCGGCTTGCAGTTGCGCGATGTCGTCCATACCGACCGGTTGGATTGTCGCCTGTCAATTTGTCCGCTCGGAAGGATGGCAAGACGTCGGCCAGCGCGGCATCGGTGGCTTCCGACTGCGAGCTGCGAGATCGGTGTTGGGGAGCCAAATTCCGGTGGCGTCCGCGTTGGGCGTTTCGTCGCTCAGATCGCCATCGTTGTTGGTGTCGGTTTTATAGGGCCGTTGATACCGACAAACGCACTGACTCCGGTGGCCGTGATCGACATCGTATCGACGGCAGATCGGAGATGGTAAAGTCGACCAACTGGCTGCAGACCGTGATTTGTCTTGGCGTCGGTCAATTGCGTGTGAAGCGTGGCGTCGACTTCGTCCAAGTTGGCAGGCAGTCCGGTGGCGATGTCAACGGTGGCCGGTGTGGCGAATTCGAAGGCCAAACTACCGGCGATGTGAACGAAATCGGAAATCGAAAGCGTGACCAAATCGCTGGAAACTCGTTGGATTCGTTCGTCAAATCCGATATCCACCGACGAAGCTCCGACCGGCACCGACAAGACTCCATCTGCGGCGTCGGCAGCCGATTCGTAGGTCGTCGCAAAATCAATGACGGGTCCGTTGTCTTGCGAATTGTTGTTGATCGAAATGGCAATCTGATTGGCGGAAGCTTGGATGATTTCAGTGCCAACCAATCCGGCGCTGGCAGCCGAAGCGTTGATGGCGTAGTACAGATTTTGGTCGCTGGCGGATGTTGGTCGAAAGACAGCCAGCGCCAGGTTGACATCGTTGATGGCGAGTCCGGTGGCGCTGGCATTGATCTCATCTGCGTCAATCTGACTGTTGCTGTTGGTGTCCGCCGTCCAATACGGACCGTTGGTGCCGACAAACAGATGTGCGCCGGCCGCGGCGATGGTTAGCCGAGTCACTTCGGTGGTAGATGTGGTGTTGTCGTTCGCTTTGACGGTCACCGTTTCGGCGCCCGATTCCGACAGCTCGAATTGGCCTCGTAGATGAACGTTATCGCTCAGCTGCAAATCGGCATCGATCGAGGTGGCGGCTGTAACGTCAAAGTAGTCGCTGTAGAATTGGCCCAAAGCGTCGTGTGCCGCAGGCGAAGACGGCAGCAGGTTGGCGCCACCCGGAAGTTGCTTGACGACCAATTGCAGGCGGTCCGCTTGTTCGACTACGTCAAAGTAAAGCGAACCATCGCCAAAGCCGTACAGGCCCGTGCCGATAGAAAACTTTCCGGTGACGCTGCCAAAGGTCAGGATGTCAAACGTATCGCCGACGCTGGGCGTAAAGTCATTGATCAGATCAATGTCCAGCGTACCGTCCAGAGTGGCGGATGTGGTGACGTTGATTTGATCATAGCCATCGTCCACGTTTTCCGAACCGGGGCCGGGTGTTGTGCCGCCAATCTCAATTTGCAGCGAACCACCGGACGCTTGCGTGAATTCGTTGACGTTTTGGATACCGGGCGAATTTCCGGGACGCAACTGGCCGAAATTGATCAGCTTGCCAGCGAATGTGCCCGATCCGTGCAGCGACTGATTCGCGTCGATGCGAATCGGTTCGTCAGGATTCGTGTAATCCGTTAACACGTGAGAAACATCCACCGCCGAGTTTGATTCGGCTAGAGTTGTTCGAATTTCGCCTAGATCGGCCGCTAGTAAAATGCGGTCTTCCAGGTGTTCGGTATTTAGCTTGGGCCGCCGAACATAAAGACGACTTAAATGCCGACGACGTAGTTGCGAATCGCGCCGTACCATGCAGGGGATTCCTCTGGAACGTGAAGGTTAGATCTTTCTAAGAAAGATTTAGACGTATCCGATTCGATCGGTAACGGTCCAGTTGCGCGCTAAGAGAACGACCTGAATTTCTGTGGAAACCCGTAGTCAGATCAGGAGGAAGCAGCGTAGAACGCACATTGTGAAATCAAGTTGCGTGCAACCTGCCGTTTGGCAGAATTGGCAGAGTCAGCGTGTTCGTACGCTTCGTCCTGAAACGAAAACTCGTTGGGCTGTCGTTGACGATGTGGATTAGCGAGAATAGGACAGCGTGAGCGAAAATCCGTCCAGCAGAATATCTTTGCTGAACGGACCAAAACTCGCTTCGTGAATATCGTCAATGAACATCGATCGATCATACGCGTCGAACCAGTTCATCAGTTCGTAGCTGCCGCCGATGGAAATGGGGCCTCGAGTCCACCGAACTCCGGCACTCATTTCAATGCTGGGCAACACTTGGTCGAGATGCGTCCAAGGCATCGACCAGGACGAACGCATCGTTGATGTTGGTTTCGAGTCGAGCCGATTGGAAGGTGGCTCGAGTCAATCCCGCGGATGCTCGGCCTGTCAGCGCGAACCCGAAAGCCCATTTCCAATCACATTGGGCTCCGAACTGCAAACCGGCTCCGTCTACGGCCAAGTTTTCGCGGATCACGCCGTTCACGAAGTCTCGACCATCATAGCGAAACGTGTTATTCAAACTCAGTTCTGTCCACCGCACGGCACCAAACAATGACACGTTGGCAAACGGGCTGCGAATGACGCACTTGGAGGCTTCCAGGTCAAATACCTGCACGTCTAACGAACCGTCTGCTTGCGCAATATCGCCTTCTTCGTTGCCGTCGGGATGGCTGCGAGTGGCAAATAGTTGACCAATGCCGGGCGGCCGTTCGACACTGTCAGTACCAATGAAGTCGGTGGTCAGATAGCGAACGCCAGCCGTCCAACCGGCTCGAGTGCGATAGCCCAAGAACGCGCGCAGGCCCGAATCACTGTCCAAGTCCAAATGTTGCAGTTCGGATCGCCCGACGGTCAGCGCTGTGCCGTCTTCGATTAAAGCGTAGTCCAAGCCGCGGATGCTGGGCTTGAGTCGTAAGTAGCTAACGCCACCGACCAAACCGGCTTCACATTCGGCCGGATACCAACAGTCGGTTTCACACAAGATTTCGCTGCACGGCGGTTCACAGGTAAAGCAGGCCGTCGGGTCTTCAAAGTAAGAAGTGGCGGTGACGGTGGGCAGATCAGCCGGTCGAGATGTTGTTTGTTCGATTTGCGATTGGATTTGCGGTTCTGCATTACGCTGCGGCGCAAAAGGGGTTGCGCGAGTGACCGGGGCTAGGTAAACGCCCAAATCCACTTCACGAGCGTCATAGACTTCGGCTAAAGGACCGTAGGACGAAACCGGAGCAACGGTGGCCAGACCCAGGTCTTCATCGGTCAATATCGGTCGTTCGTCGGCTGATGCGGTTGCTACGACCAAGCACAGCGTTGCTACGGCGACGTTGCGTAAAAATCTCATGATCCCCCCATGTTTTTGCGATCGCTAGCACGTAATTGTGCTGAACTTTCGTCTCATTCAGAACAATTCGACCGGGAAAACACGCAACTTGAACGTAATGACCGCCGCGCGTTACAGCTTTCAGGATTGGCCAACCAGCTTCCGTTTTCCGGTTGTTTCGCTTGCGGAAACTGCGGCAAGTTTGCGGGGGACTGAGATATGTCGTGCGGCATGCCGAAATGGTATTGCTGGTTGGCGAGGACTCATGGCGGATCGAATTCTGCCAAAAAGTCTGTTGCATTTGTGCGTCGCGTTCGCTTGATCCCGAGGAAACAAAACCTCTCATTTTCAAAAAGGATCAAATCATGTTACGCAACCGCATTCAATTGACTCTGGCGGCTGTTTTGCTGAGCGGCATGTTCAGTGCTTTGGCGAACGCACAGACCAGCGTTCTTCCGTATACCAAAACGTATTGCGTGGAAGTGAAGTACGAAATGTGGCGCAATGGCAATAGTTATTGGGCTACGGAATTTGAAACAAGCGACCCACAGGACGCTCAGCTGATGTACGACTTGTTGGTGTTTGCCTGGGAGAACGGCGCGATTCGCGACTTGTTGGATGTGGGATTCGATTGGATGGTGGTGGATATTCGACTTCGCACCAAAACGGAATGGCATCTGCTTGCCGAACCGATCGAAACCAGCCGACTTCGGCCGGTCTGGGATCGTGACTAGCACTGTTCGCAACCGATTCGCGGTGGATTTTTCATCTCGAATCGGTTTTTTCCCGTCATGGTGTGCGTAGACGAGAGTGATATTTCTTATCATGGGTTTCTTGGCGACAAAATTCTGCGCGTTATCGAAGAAGGTTAAAGTAAGAATTGGCATGGGAAAAACGCTCAAGTGTTTGTGGTTGCTGGTGGTCATCGTATTCCATGTTGGCGGTTGTCAGTCAGACGAACTTCCTTCGGTTGTCGATGACACCTGCATCCCATCAGGATTGACTTGCGAGCATTTTCTGCTCCGACCTTTAGAAGTTGCGGATGCCGAGGCCGATTTCGAAGCAGTATTAGAGTCGAAATCGGAACTACGTGCGCTTTTTGGCAGTGATTGGCCGGAAGACGGATTTACGCTAGATCAGAATCGCGCTGAACTCGCCGAGCATCAAAGGGCGTTTCGCGAAAATGAATCGTTTACTTATGCTGTTGTTGCCAATGATCGTCAGCGAATTCTGGGATCGGTCTATATTCTGCCCGCCGAAGACGGTGATGCAAACGTTTACTATTGGATCAGAACGTCCGAACACGGTAGTGGCATAGCTCAAGAGCTTCAGCTGGCGCTAAAAGACTGGCTGGCATCCGATTGGTGGTTTGGTCGGGTGACATTTCACGGAACGAAGTGACCAATCGGTTAAACTGGCGTTCAACGGGACGCGGTTCGGTTAAGTTGTACGTGCGAACCAGCTTTTCGCATGCCGTTGTCGCAGGCGAATGAGCATGGCACACAGGCCGATCACTATTAGCGATTCGCCGTTTGGTTCTGGCACAGGTTGAACATTTGCAGAATAGGTGGCTTGTTGGAAAACATACACCAAGTCACTGGAATCGAATTCCGTGTCGCCGTTCCAATCTCCACTGGTCCACACCGAATTGCCGACCGAGGCGTCTTCGTACTGAGCGAGTGAAAAAACGTGAATCAAGTCGCTGCTGTTGAAGACGCCATCCAAATTGGAATCGCCAGCGACGGTTTGTCGAATGTCAGTAATCCAAGTTTCGCGATCCTGCGAATTGACAAAGCCGTCTTGGTTGAAGTCCCAGCGTAGGTCGGTTGAACCGGCGGCTAAGGCGGCGGACAAGCCATCGATACCGAGCGGAGCAGATTTGAGCGTGATCTGACCGGTGCGGTACAACTGCGACGTATCCCAAACGACGTTGCCCGTCGTCTCGACGGCGCGAAAGCGATTTTCGGCCGTCAGTGGTTCGGACCAATGAAATAGATGAATGGATTCTCCCCACAAGGCTTCGTAGTTTTGGCCTCGTGCAGCAATTTCGATCGTGCCGCTTAACTGAATGGCCGTGTCGGGTTGTAGAGTGACGGTGGAAGTCCACGAATCTTCGGTCAATAGGAAAGTGATTCTGGCGTTTTCGGAGACGGAGAATTGGTCGTGCACGGAAATGGCAACGTCTGAATTTCGAACCAACAAGCGTTGATCTGCTTGGAGGTTCAGACCCAGAATGTCTCCGTTCGGGCGAATGGTGTTCTCCAGAATCGCGGCGCTCAAATCGCCATCATCCACAATCGCACCTCGCAAATCCGCTCGACGCAAATCGGTTCCCGTCAGATCTGCACCAAAAAGATTGGCGTTCATGAGGTTCTGATCAGTCAAATCCCAATTTCGCAGATCTTGCCGAGTTAACTGAACGGCCGCCAGCTCTCGTCTGACAAAGCTCTGCGTTTCCTGCAGTTGCTCTTCCAGTAACGGATACGAGGGATGAAACGTGACATTGGTGATGATGGAGTTGTGGAAATTGGCATCAGTGATGTCGCCAAATGTGGCGTTGGTCAGGTTTTGATTCGAAAAATCCCAGCCCACCACGTCATCAAGTGTAACGCCCTGAAGATCCTGGTGTTGGTAGCTGGCCGTGGAAACCAATTGCTCTTCGGTCAGTCCGGCCAGGAACGCGCCAGTGATTACGGCGTCTGTGATGTCTGCTTGATGCAGGACGTTGATGATGCCGAATTCCGAATGAGAAAAATTGCCACCAAAGTGAGCGTCCGTCAGGTCTTGACCTCGCAAGTTCCAGCCGACCAAGGGGTAGCTGATGATGCGAATTCCCTGCAAGTTGCCAGCTTGGTAGCTGGCCGTGGAATACAGTTGTTCTGGTTTGAAGCCTTCGACTGACCGAAACGTAACGCCTTGAATGTTCGCGTCGGTGAAATGGACGTTGGCCAAATTGGTATGGGTGTCAAAGCGTGCGTCAGAAAGGTTGAATTGGCTGAAATTCGTATTCGAAAGGTTCGCTGCGTCAAACCCTGTTCCGGATAGGTCCTTGTTTTTGAAACTGGCGGTGGTTTCGATTTGCTGTCGAGTGATCGAGCCTCCGATTTCTGCGCCGCGAATGATTGCATTCGTGAAATTGGCGTTTGTGGATTCGGCCAGTGACAAATCGGCCGCCGTCAAGTCTTGATTCTGAAAGTCCCAACCTGTCAGGTTGACAAGGCCGAAGTCGATGCCCGTCAAGGATCGCTGTTGGTAGCTGGCTGTGGAGTATACTTGGCTGGCGGTCAGATTTCGCGCACTAAGAAAGGAAACATCGTTGATGGTGGCGCCGGCAAAATTCGCGTTTTGAAGGTTGGTGGCCAAGAACTTGGCTCCGGTCAGGTTCTGGTTGGCAAAGTTCCAATCGGTCATTTCGTTCCAGGAAAAATCGACGCCAGAAAGGTCGCCTCGTTGATAGCTGGCGGTCGAGTAAATCTGGTTCGGCGTGAAACCCAAATTGGGATCATTTTGGACGAGACGCTCGAACACAGCGCCCACAATTTCCGCACCATCCAAAGTGACGTTCTGAACGGACCCGCGAAGTTCCAGGTTGGTCAGATTTGCGTTGCGAAATGAAGTGTTGCGTATGGCACCTTCGATGTAACCGTTGGTCAAATCCATGCCGTCAAAATTCCATCCATCCATGTCACCTCGAAGCGTGATTTCGGCTAGTTGTTTCGTTTGATAGTTGGTCGTGGAATAGAGCCGATCGGCGATGGCAGTACTGCTGCTGACCCATAGTGTTGCATTGGTAATATTGGCGTCTTGCAGATTCATACTGCCGTCGATTCTTATTTGTGCGTTGGTCAGATTCGCGCGAGCCAGATTCGCGTTTTCCAGATCGGTGTTAAAGAATCGCGTTCCGCTGAGATCTTGATCTGACAAATTGGCGCCGGTCAGCTGAATCCCCTGTTCCAGCTGCATGTTTCGCATTGATCGATCCTGGTAACTGGCCGTCGAATATAACTGTTCCAGAGTAAAGTTATTGACTTGCTTAAAGTGCGCGCCTTCTATGACGGCGTTGGTAAAATCCGCTCCATCCACGTCCGCAATCAAGACTGCTCCACGAAAATCCGTGCCGTGGAACGACGCCGATCGAAAGCCACCATTGAGTTCGGCATTGGCCAGCGTTGATCCGGCTAGATTGATCCCGTTGGCGCTGATGTCGTCATAGCCGGTGGTAACGTCCAAACCGCTGAGGTCCATGTTGGACAAGTCCCACTGAGATAAATCCATTCCGGTGGTCTTCAGGCCCTTGATCGCTCCGTTAGCGCGATTGGCAGTACTTTGGAATTGCGCGTTAGTCAGGTACGAAAATTCGAAATGTACGCCATCCAAATTCGCACCAGCAAACGACGTATTGGTCAGATCGACCGAATCAAAATGAGCGCCGCCGAGATCCTGTTCGCTTAAATCCCACGACTGCAGATTCATTCTAGACCATTTGGTTTGTCGCAGATCTTTCTGTTGGTAACTGAGCGTGGACGCTAGTTGTGAAAACGTCATTGTGTTGCCGAGACGCGCTCGCTGAACAACGGCGCCAGTCAAATCGGCATTGGTCAGGTCACCGGTAAGCTCCGCGCCAGTCAGATTGGTTGACCTAAGATTGGCATTGTTCAACGAATTGCCCAGGACCGCGTAGTAAAGATTGCTGCCGGATAGATTTGCGGAAGTCAAATTGGAACCGGCCAGATTGGTGCGGCGAAGATTAGCATGGGACAGATCGGCGCCGGTTAAATCAGTGTTGTTGATGCGCAGGTAGGACAAGTTGGCACCGGGAAGTTCCAGTCCCGACAAATTCAGGTTGGATAGATTGATACCATCAAAGTCTTGGACCTTGAAATTGTAGGTGGATGCCAGTTGAGTTATCGACAATCCGCTTCCCTTCAAGTCGATCCCGCTAATGATGGCGTCTGTCAGGTTCGCGCCGGCGGCATTTCCCAAAATGGACCGAGAAAGATCGGCTCCTACAAAACTGGCATTCGTCAAATTGCTGGACGAAAAATTGGAGTCTCGCAGTGAGGCCAAGTCGAAATTCGCGTTCTGCAAATCGACGTTGCGGAACGAACTTCGGTTCAAGCTTTGCCCAGCGAAATTCCAACCGTTCATGGTGGCCGAAGCGAACGAAACGTCGTCCATGGAATGGTTCTTGTAGCTGGCCGTCGAGTAGATTTGATCTGCCGTCAGCCCAGTGGGTAACGCAATGGAGGCGCCGGACAACACGGCATCGGTCATGGTGACGCCCGTGAAGCGGACCGAATTCAAGTTGGCGCCGCTCAGCTGTGCTGCCGTGAAATCGGCATTGCGCAGATTGACTTCGTCGAGTTCGGCGCCGGCTAGGTTGGCGTTGCGAAACGTAGAACTACGCGCATCGACGTCGTGCAGCGACATGCCTTCCAGGCGAAAGTGATCGAAGTTAATAAACGCCAAATCCAAAGATTCCAGCCGCACTCCTTGCCAGTTTCCGTCTTGATAGTTGGCGGTAGCGAGCAAACTGTCTTCGGTGATCCCGGTAGTTTGCGAAAAAGTGACGCCATCAATGCGTGCTCCTGTGAAATCAGCGTTGGTAAAGTCCGATTGCAGGAACCCAGCGTTCTGGAGACTCGCGTTACGAAGCAATGCATTTCGGAAGTTGCTGCTTGTTACAAAACTGCCATCGAATTGGCTGTTGCTCAGATCGTTCTCGGCAAAACTGACATTGTCGATGCGGAAACCAGCAAAGTTCCATCCTGAAAAATCGTTTTCGGAAAAATCGATGACGGTAAGCTCTTGGTTCTGGAAGCTCCAGGTCGCGTCCAGCATGGCGCGAGTCAGCCCGCGGTCGGTGGTTGCTCGGAATTTACTGCCAGAAATACTCTCCTGCGGAAATGTGACGCCGGCGAGCGTCGATTCGCTGAAATCGACCTGAAGTCGGATGCCTGTGAAGTCCCAGTTGGTCAAATCGTTCTGTGACAAGTCGATTTGGAGCGCACCGCTTTGAAAATCGGCTGTCGACTGCAGTTGGGCGAACGTCAGTCCAGATTGCGTGGTGTTTCGCAACGATACTTGCCCTATTCGAGCGTTCTGCAGATTGGTACCCGTCAAATTCGAATCTGCCAAACTGGCTTGGAACAGGTTGACGTTTGAAAAATCCCAGCCAGACAAATCATTGGCACTCAGGTTAATTCCTACCAGTTGCGAACCCAAGCGATAGTCGGCCGTCGAATAGAGCTGTTCCTTGGTGAAGCCATTGGCCGTCGTGTTGCGAAATGACGTGTTCACAATGGTGGCGTCGGTAAAGTTGGCGCCCACGAGTGTCGCGTTTTCGAAGCTTGTGTCTCGCAAAGCGGCGTTGGCAAAGCCAGCTTGACTGAGATCGGCTCCAATGAACTGCAAGTCATTTAATTGCAGCTGATTGAAATTGGTGCCAGCCAACTGTCCGGTCTGATAGCTGTTGGTCGAGGCGATCTGTTCTGACTGAATGCGGTTGGTGCTACTGGAATTGGACAAATTGGCGCCGGTGATGATCGCTTCGGAGAAATTCGCTTCGGATAAAAACGCTTGAGAAAGATTGGCGTTGGTGAAATTGGTCCCCGTCAAAACCGCGTTGCGAAAATTGGAAAACGACAAGTTGGTGTTCGTAAAATCGACGTTCGTTAAGCGGCTTCTTCCAAAGTCGCCCATCACGGCCAAACCAGCAAAGGAAACTCCGTCCAGGTTACTGTCGGCTAAGTCCAACGCAATCGATTCGCCGTTTTGTGCCATCGCCGTTTGCCGCAGTAGATCGACTGAAAATCCAGTGGCGTTGCGAAAATTGGGCGATACGCTCCATTGAACATTGTGAAAATTGGCGTTCGTGAGATTCGCGCCGGAAAAATCGGTTGCGTCCAAAATGGCGTCGGTCAGGTTTGCACCTGCGAGATCTGCGTTGACGAACCGGGTTCCGCTCAACAAGGTTTGCGACAAATTCATGTTGGCGAATTGGCCATTATCCAAAGGCAAATCAAGCAAATGCATGCCGGAAAGATTGCCGGTTGGAAATGTGGCCGTGGAAACCAACTGAGGCAAAGTGAGGTTGCCTCCAAAACGAGCTCGCGTGATTTCCGCGTTGGTCAAATCTGCATCCGTCAACGATGCATAGGTAACGTCCGCGTCTGTGAAATTGGCGTTGGCAAATGACGTACGATCAAGCTCTGCCGCCATCAGCTGGGCACCTGTAAAGTCCGCGCCAGTTAGGTCGGCGTCATGCATGAAAATGCCGTCCATGCGGATCTCAGAAAAATTCCAGCCGGCCATGGCATTGCCACTGAGGTTCATTCGAAGTCGATTAATTGACGACAATTCTTGAGCTTGATAGTTGGCGGACGAATAGAGCTGTGCGGCGGTGAGTCCAATCGCGCCGCTTAGATCGGTCCCTTCGATTTGCGCGTTAAACAAATTCGTTCCGGTCCAGTTCACCATCGAAAAATTTGCACCGTCCAAAATCGCGTGGTGAAGGTCCGCTCCAGCCACATTGGCGCCGGCGACGTTCGCTTGGGTAAAGTCGGCATAGCGAACGTTGGCCGTTGCAAAGTTGGAATTCGAAAGATCGACGTCATCACCAGAGAAGTCGGCGTAACTTAGATTGAGCGATTCGCTATTGAACGAAGAAAAGTCTAAACCGGGGCCAATCGCAATTAGTTCCGTGCCAGGGAGCACTTCATGCGTGTCCCAGGTCAAAATCTGACCGTGAAGGGACGGTAGATTTGTCCCAAGGAACAGTAAAAAGAGAAAACCCAGACGCCAAGAAAATGAAACGCGTCGCTGCATAAAGAAACCCAGGAGTAAGAGAAACAAACTATTGGTCGATTCTGCGATCGAAGGTTACAATAGGCACAACGTTTGGGGAGGTCAATAAACCTCGATGGTTCTGGTTGAAAACGCTTCCTGATTCTAGGGGGATTTTATGGCATTGGATGTGAAAGCGGTCTTTGCCTGCTTGTTATTTTTTTGCACATCGACAGGAGTCTGGGCGCAAACTCGTTGGCTACCGCCGTCGGGTAACTGGAACGAAGCATCTAATTGGTCTAACGGCATTCCGAACGCGGCGGGCCAAAGTGTCCAGTTCGGAAATCCAGAACGTGAAGGGCTGGAAGTAACCCTGGAGACCGACGTCACGGTTGGCAGCCTGTTATTCGATGCGGGCACAAGTGCTCGACTCGTCGGTGGCGTCGCACTGACGTTCGACGACCCATTGTCAGAACTCATCCAAGTCACCAGTCCCAGTTTGGTTGCCGAACTGAACCCGATCATCGCTTGGAATGCCCAGGAAACTTTGCAACTACAGACGGTCTTACGCAGTCAAATTGTCTTTCAGCAGCCTTTTGCGGCATCTTCGGGAAATCTGTTGGCCGAAGGCGCCGGAACGGTGCGGCTGACCAGACCGAATCCAAATTGGGCGGGTCAAATCACGGTGAATGGCGGCACTTTGGAAGTGGCCACCGCCGGTGCACTTGGCGTTTCGTCCGCAGTGGCTCGCGTCACCGTTAATCCGGATGGTCGTTTGTTGTTGATAGAAAATGTCACCAGTGATCCGATTCAATTGGCTGGCGGGCAGCTGGAAGTCATGCTGCAAGGAAATCATGTGCGGACGGAATTGAATGCTCCGGTTTCGCTATCGGCGGACAGTCGATTGACGGGACCGCAACAGTTAGTCGCTCCCGACACACTTGGGTATCTATCGGTGACTGGTGAGATATCTGGCGTTGGAGGACTTTCCGTTGGCGGCCAGGTCGACTTTGACCGTGCCAATTCTTTTTCTGGGCCGCTTTCGATAGAGCCAGACGCGTTTTTGATTTTGAAACACGCACAAGGGCTCGGGCAAACACCGTCAATCACCATCAACCAAGACGGTTACTTCGGTTCGCTGTTTGATATTTCCGTTCCCATTCGCTTGAACGGCGGCGGCTTGGCTTCGTTGCCTAAAACGACCAGCGTGGATCAAATCGAGCTCGTTGGCACGGGAACGATTGGTCGAAACTGGTCCGTGAATTCAATTTCCGGCGAAGGCGATCTGATTCTATATTCTGCGAACAATGCAGCGCCGTATCTGAAGAACAATACTTACACGGGAGCCACGTTTATTGAAGATGGTAACGTGAACATGTACGAACCTCGGATCTTTGGTTCCGCAGATACGGGCACGGTGATCCGAGAAGGCGCGACCGTGTTTCTGTATGTCCCCACGGCGGAACCGTTTGAACTGGACGGCGGACATCTTTATTTTGCCAATGTCGAATCAATCGACTATGCGGGCACGATTCTGAGCCAAGGTGGTAGTATTCAAACGTTTGATGACCAGCAAGTCATTCCGCATCCCATTCAGCTGCTTAGTGGTGTTACCACGATTAGTACGGGGACATTCACTGGCGGGACAACCGGAACTGGAGACGTGGTGGTCAGCACCATTCGGCCTGGAGCGTTGAACCATATTGGTAACACGACCTTTGCCCGGCAGTCATCTGAACAATTCATTGAATTGCCCAATGGATATAACGGAGACACCATCGTCAGTGAACGGACGCAATTGATCCTCCGCAATCCAGCTGGGTTTGGTGTGGGTGATTCGCCCATCATCGTCAAGAACGAAGGCAAGCTTCGCTTAGAGACCATTCTGGATCGAAGTGTGCATTTGATTCAGGGCGAATTCGAGATTCCGGCAGGGATTGAATATGACCAACCCATTCATGTTGGCTACAGTCAGGGTTACGCGTCCGGTATTCGAGTCGATGGCGTGAACGCCAGTCCAATCCAAATGGATGAAGACACCAATTTGTACCTGCGGAAAGGTTCGTTTGCTGGCCCCATTCAAGGTCCCGGAACACTGACGATTCTTCCTCAAGACGGCGATGACGTCCAATTGCAGGGCGATAGTGACTACACCGGGGCCACCTATATCCACGGGCCAACTCGGCTGCGGCATGCCAATGGTTTAGGGTCTGCTGAACGAGGAACCGTGGTGACGGGTTGGCAAGCCGTGTTGGACGTGAATGTGACCACGGCAGAACCGCTGAGTGTGGCGGACTATGGCCATATTAATGTCAATGCATCGCTTCCACACGTTCCAACCGTGGCCAGCAATTGGTTGCAGTTGTCGAACGATCCACAACAGCCTGCCAACACCGTGGTAAAACTGGGCCAAGATGGAGTTTTTGGTGGGCTGACTTCGCTGGAGCAAGGAACGTTGCAAATTGATGCGGACGTAAATTTGCACCAGTTGTATTTGGAGCGAAAGGGTGGCTTGCGAGTCGCATCGAATGGTTCGCTGACAACGCCAAACGAAATTGTCGCTCGTTCTGGACAAATCGACGTCACTGGCGAATTGAATGCGCCCGCGCTGAGAAAGTTGTCCAACGAAACGATGACCCTTTATTCGCTGGGAAGCTACGACGGCGAATTCTACATTGAGCAAGGAATTGTGATTGCCGATCCAATCACGCCTAGCGGAGAAAATCGAGACGCGAACCAGCTGTTTGGCACAAACGTCGGCGGTACGCATATTGGTCAAAATGCGTCGGTGGTGATGCGATACGAAGGTTCCATCACCGAACCGATCTACTTGGAAAACTCGTCCGGCACTGGATTCTTTGGCGCACTGCACTTGAGTGATCAAATCAACGTCTTGCCTGTCTTGGATGGACCCTTGCATGTTGGCGATGTTGGTTCGACGGTGTCGGGGAACGGCATTTTGCGAGGTCCAATTTCCGGTGGAAGTTTGCGAACTCAGAATGGCATGATGTTTCTGCAAGGAAACCAGCAAGCGTGGACCGGTTCGCTGGTGGTGGGAGACCGCAGTTCTGTTGCCTTTGATGCTGGGAGTTCGTTTGGAATGTTGGGCGAAGTGACAGTGGAAGCCGGCGGCCAGTTATATCTAAACCGGGACCATCAAGATCGAATTCACGACACGGCGACCATCACCATGGACGGCGGCCAATTGGCGGCGGGAGGCAGCGGAGACGAAACGATGGGGCAGCTCCGGATTGCCAATGGCTATTCTAAGGTCGCGATTTACGATGCCGGCGCACTGACGTTTGATTCGCTGACGCGTACCGGCGATGGGATCGTTCATTTTGAAGCGGGGGATGCCAAGCCGATTCACATGAACAACAACCCTGCGCTTCAGAACGGCATTGTGGGACCGTGGGCTATTGTGAATTATCAAGGTAACTTTGGGAATTCGTTTGGGTTCGCCACAATCGGACCGAACGGGATTCAAACGCTGGACGATCCAGAAAACCGTCTGCGTTTTGCCGAAGCCACCGACAACGTGGTGCTGGATTCCAATGTTGATCAAACGCCGTCCAAAGACGTGACCGTTAATTCTTTGGCGACGGATCGAACACTAAATCTGGCTGGACATCTATTGACCGTCCAATCTGGAGGCGTGATCGGAAGAACTCGCAACGGCCGAATCACTTCTGGTACGAATGCACTTTTCTTGTATGGCGGTACGGAAGCGGACATTGTGGACGGCGCGGCTGGAGCGGTGGACGTGAACGTATTAGGGTCCGGAGCACTGTTGGGTAACAACACTCACAGCGGTGTCACTCGGTTATTGGCGTCCGATTCCAGCCAAATGGATCTGGGACAGAACGCCATTCCTGTTGGCGGTGATTTGGTGGCACATAATGTCCGAGTACGTCGAACCAATGATGCTCGAGGTGATTTGGTGCTGGGACGTTTTGAGGTAGACGGCAATTCGCGAGTGGAATTCGGCCGAACCCAAGTCTCCGAACTTGAATTGCACCAAGGCGAAGTCGAGCTTGACTTGTTTGGTGACGGCGTTGTTCGTAAGCAAGGACCTCGTGACGCAATTTTGACCGGAAGGATGAACGACTTTGTCGGTTCGGTGGAAGTGAATGACGGTCGGCTGGAGCTGAATTCGGATGCGCCTACAGTTCGGATCAACAATGGAACGTTGCGGCTGAACGGCTGGAATGGGCCTAGTACGACAACGGCAGCTGTAACGCTGTCCGGCGGTACATTGGAATTTGCCGCGTCGCGACATACGGGGCCCATTACCGTGGAGCAGCCCAGTACCATTCTGACTGGCGGTGAAACTCGTCTGGCCGCTGACATACTACACGGCAGTTCCGCCCTAACTTTGACGGGCGCAGGCAATTTGGCTATTGAAGGGCAACAGTCCACGTTTGTGGGATCGACATTGGTGAAGTCCGGCACCGTGGAAGTTGCGGCCGAAGATTCGCTGCCTGGCGAAGTCACGTTGGGCGCAAACGGTTCGCTGCGAGTGACGACATATGGTGGCCAAATGGTCGAATCTTCATTGCCGCCGATTCGATTGGACGGAGGTCGTTTGATTTTGCTGCCAGGACTGGGAGAAGACTTCCGATTTTCGCGATCCATCGCGGTAGATTCTGCTTCGTCCCTGGGAGCCACTTACGGATTCAGTTCCATTACGATCGACAGTGACGTGCATATGAACGACGAGTCACTGCTGATGCTCAGCGGCACCGGGCATCTTGATTTTGCTGGTTCATTGGAAGTCCAGGGAAACGTTACGATTGACGCTCGACCTCGACATTTGGAGCCAGGAGCACCTTTGGGATCGGTGCGATTTTCTGGGCCGATTTTGGCTTCGGCGCCTAATTCTGTTTTGAACTTGGTTTCCGTCGGAGTGAATTTGGACGCGTCGTTTACCATTCCGGCTGGTAACGATTTGCAAGTCTTTGTCAACGGACAAGATGTGGCGTTATTGATTGACCACGCGGACGAAACCATTGGCGGAAATGGCTCGGTAGACAATGACGTGTTGGTAGGTAACGAAGGAGAGCTTCAGCCCGGTTCCAGTGTCGGTGTGTTGTCTTTGAATCGTTCGTTGGTGCTGGATGGCAACGGCGTTTACGAATGGGAGTTGGGGACTTCGGCGAGTGACCCTGATCAAGTGGTTGCGGATTTGGTTCAGGTGGCAGGTAGTGTGACGGTCACGGCCGATTCAATGGCTCCGTTCGTTATTCAAGTGGTAGGTCTTGCGAGCGATGGTCATACGGAAGGCCAAGTCAGCGCATTCGATTCGAATCGAAGCCAAGTATGGCCGATGGTGGCTACGGCAAGCTTGGAAGGATTCGATCAAGACGACTTTGTGTTGGACGTCAGTCGTTTTGTCGCAGGCAACTCGCTGGCCGATGACGGATATTTTCGACTTTCACGTCGCTCTGGCGGATTGTTTGCAAGCTATATTGTGCCTGCGGAAATTGATTCGCTTGCTGATCCGGCAGTCAGGTCTCAATGGGTTCAGGAAATTGTCGGCACATGGTTTGGCGATGCCAATTTGGACGGCGTGTTTGATTCAACAGACTTGATTCAGATCTTTCAAGCTGCCGAATATGAAGATCAGATTGTTGGCAATTCCACTTGGGCTGAAGGAGATTGGAATGGCGATGGGGACTTCGATTCGTCAGATCTGATCTTGGCTTTCCAGGACGGTGGATACGAACAAGGAAACCGTTTTGCAATCGACTCGGGAATTGTCAGCGTGGTCCCCGAGCCGACGTCGGCCGTGGGGTTTGTGCTGGCGATTGGTCTGCTGTCGGTATTATCTCGGCGGCGACACTGCAAATGAGCATCTGTCGGATCAATCCGTTTAACGAGGTTCGTTCGATTTCTAATCAATTGGAACGGCTTTTTGACTGGATCAAAGTAAGAACACCGTGTTCGCGTTCTTGCAGTTCTTGGAAACTGACGGGTAGTGTGCCGTGAATTTGCAGACTGGCGCTGCGATAGTGCAGTAGGAACTCCAGCCAGTCGAACCACAAGACGGGCGTGGTAGTAATGTTTTCTGGCGAAGATGTCGAGTGTTGCAACCAGCGTTGTAGCGAATGTTCAGCGTTGGCGAGCGCCTGTTGGGCTAGGTCGGGTTGCGAGGTGCGAAAGTAGCTGGAGGCCAATAGCGGTTGAATAATTTCGATGGCATCCCAGTGTTGATCGAATGACGGAATCGATTCTAGTTGGCGTGCGGCCTGTGCGAATTCGTCGCATCGATAATGACACCACGCCAAAATGTAGACTTGAAAGCCGCGAAGGTGGTTGTTTCGTCCGAATCGGCTGCGGTTCGCATGGGCGTCAAACGAAACGTAGTGTTCGCATTCCGCCTTGAGTTCTGAAAATGTGGTGGCCGGAAAGTCGCCGCACAAGCGAGCGCGAATTTGATGAAGCGCCCAGAAGCTGTGTTCGCGGTCGGTCAATTGCATTGCGCAGCATAACTGTTGATAGGCGTCGGTTTTCTGTGTGTACCACATCAACTGCGGAACACCGGACCATTCGATTCCATCGATCGGTGCGCCCAGCTCAATGGCTCGCGAAAAATCCGCAGCCGCTCGATCCCAAAGGCCCAATCTGGCATACATTGATCCTCGTTCCACCCAGACATGATAATAATGTGGTTGAATGCGAATGGCCTTGGAGTAGTCCGCGTGTGCAGCTGCCCAATCGCCGCTGTCCGCGTGCGCTCGGCCAGCGCCCAGCAAGAGATTGGCTTGTTTTAGACGATCTGCAAACCGTTCCACTTCAATCCTTGCCGCATCGGCTTCGTTCCTGGCTTTGACGGCTTCTTGCCACGCAATGACCTTTTCGTCTCGCTCCTGTATGGCAACTCGTGCTTGCCACACGCTGACGCCTAAGCCCACAATCAACGCCAGTGTCACTAAAGATCCCGTGACCAAGGAGACGCGATTGCGCCTGGCAAACTTGCGCAAGCGATACGCTGCCGTGGGTGGCCGAGCTTCGATGGGTTGTTGTGTCAGGTAGCGAGTGATATCGTCGGCAAGATCGCCAGCAGTGTCGTATCGACGATTGCGATCTTTGTCGATGGCCTTCATCACAATCCAGTCCAGGTCGCCGCGCAGCATTGAATTCAGTTGCGCAGGTTCCAACTGGCGACTGGCGGAAACGGTACTTTGCAGCGAACCGGCCAGCGTGCTCAGTCGAGCGCTTGGTCTTGGCGGTTCTTCTTCGCGAATGATGTGTCGAATCTCATCAAAGTCGGCATTGGCCAATCGTTTCGATTCGAATGGCGTGGTGCCGACTAGCAGTTCGTACAGCAAAACTCCCAAGGCGTAAATGTCGGTGCGCGTGTCCACGTCGCCGGCGCTCATCGCTGCCTGTTCCGGACTCATGTAGGCCGGCGTGCCAATCATGGAAGTAAATCGAGTGTAGATGGTCTTGTCCGTCAGTGTTTGGCCAACTGCTTTGGCCACTCCAAAGTCAATGACTTTGGCCAACGGTTGTCCGTCTTGCAGCGTGACCAACACGTTAGACGGCTTGAGGTCTCGATGAATAACACCCTTCTGATGCGCATGCTGGACGGCGCGACAGATGGTGATAAACAGTTCCAAACGACGAAGGGTGTCAAGTTGATGTTGGTCGCAGAATTCGTTCAGCGGAATGCCTCGAACCAATTCCATAACAAAAAAAGGTCGACCTGATTGCGTGACGCCCGCATCAAAGACTCGAGCAATATTGGCGTGGTCCATCAGCGCTAGTGCTTGTCGTTCTGCTTCGAACCGAGCGATGACGTCTCGCGTCTCCATGCCGGGTTTGATGATTTTAAGCGCCACTTTGCGTCGTACTGGTTCCTGTTGTTCGGCGACAAACACTAAACCGAAACCACCTTCACCAATCTGTTCCATCAAGCGATAGGGGCCGACCAACGTTCCCACTTGGTCAACCTGTTCCGAAGCCGCAAACGCATGTTGCCATTGCGTTTCCAGGGCCGTATCTGGTTCCGCTCGGACCAGCGGACGATCCAAGACGCCGGCATGTTGCTGATGTTGTTTTAGTAAATCTATCATTGCGCAAAGCAGTTCGGCCTGATCGCGACACGCTTCCTGGACGTACGCAATTTGCTGGGCGTACGTTTCGAATTCAATGGCGTTTAGAAAGATCGTTTTCTCTTGGCTCATAGACCTAGTTCGATGGCTGATCAGGTTCGTCTTGGTGCATTTCGCGGCCCAGCCAGGCACGCGCGTATGCCCAGTTGCGTTTTACGGTTCGCGGTGATACTTCCAGGACTTCGGCGGCTTCGTCGATTGTCAGTCCTGCAAAGTAGCGCAATTCGACTAATCTAGCGAGTTCCGGTTCTTGATCGGCCAGTTTTTGTAGGGCTTGGTCAAGATCCAGCAGCGTGTCGGCATCCACCGAATCAATCGTCGCGTTTTGTTCGTCAAGTTCGTGCCGCTGAAATTTCCCGCCATGTTTGTCACTGCGGCGACGTCTGGCATTTTCGATCAGAATCCGCCGCATCGCTTCGGCGGCCGCGGCAAAGAAGTGGCTACGGTTGTGGAACTTGCGTTCTCTGGCGTCCGGGACCAAACGCAAGAAAGCTTCGTGAACCAAAGCCGTTGGCTGCAATGTTTGCCCCGGACCTTCACGCCGCATTTTGAATTCGGCCAAACGGCGTAACTCGGAATAGACCAACGTCAGCAGTTCGCCAGCGCTTGTGGGTTCCCTTGGTCAATTTGGTTCAGAATTCGAGTAATCGACACAGGAGAAACTCGTCCTGTTTGACGGCAATGAAATCAATAAAACGCCTCGGCGGCCAATGTCATCAACATCTATTTTCATGTAGGTCCGTTTCTCTGAGACGGATTCCTCAGGAAACGATTTTAGCAATCACAATAAGGGCTGCGACCGGAGGACAGTTGCCCCCGGTGCAGGGAGTATGCCAAAACGCATAGTGGTGTTGGGACTATACGTCCGGCACTGATTAGTGCGAAAAACAGCGCAAACTGGGCCAGAATTTTTCGAAAATCGTTTCTTCACGTAATAACGCCCGTTGGGAACGCTTGGCGTCCGCTGAATTTGCAAAAATCGGAATTCGAGAGTACTTGTTGCGGAATCGCCGACGAATCACGTTGTGTGTTAAAGAGGGGATTGTCCACGATAGTAGGTGGGGATTCGATTGTTTCGAATCGCCTGTTTTGGCCGAGAATGATTTCGGACCGAACCATGGAGAGCTAGACGGACGGTTTCGATTTGTTGGAGAATTTTTCGCGAATCAGCTGCCCGAATTTGGTGTCGTCCGCCAACCAAATTTGAGACAAATTTTCTCCAAAACTGTCCAAATCCGCGTGCGGTTGCCAACGTGATGTCGTTACATTACGGGTTCACCGTGTTGCGAAGAACCTATTTCCGCGAATTTCGTGGTGAATCATCTCTACTCCGCTGATTGACTTTCCGTTTTCGGGGCCTTCGTGATACCCCAGTATCTCAGCGTGCTTGTCTGTTGTTGTAACCTACCCAGTTCATTTCGTCCTCGTCCGGCGACTGCAGCTCGCTGTGGGCCAAGCTAAGGAAATTTGTATGTCACGTTCTCGAAATCGTCGACGCCGTTCGCAATCAAGACACGTTGGGCGGCATCAACAAGGGAACCGAAATCACACGCAACGCGTATTCGCCAAGATGTCGCTGGAAGCTTTGGAAGCTCGAACCCTGCTAGCCGCTGACTTGGCCTATCCAGCGGATCCGTTCGATTCCTTGGTCACGGACTTTACGCTTGTTGCGGAACTTAATGACGACGAACCTATCCTTCGACTCTTGGATACTAACAGTCTGAACGAAATTGCGGCGGTACCGTTAGACGATCCCGGAGATGTAACCGTCAGTATTACGCGGAGCAATCTTCCCGAAGCATTTGGCGATACGTTGCGAATTGACCTGAATACGTTCAACGTGTTAGATGCGTTTGTCAGTAATAACGGAGGCTTGTTGACTATCGATTTTGATGGTGGTTTGGAAGTGCCCTTCGTGTCGGATGACACCGTACTGGTCGAAGGCAACGGCGTTTATGCTTTAAATTACGGTGTCCAATTTGACTCCACGTCCGCTATTGCCTTCGACGTGGGCGCAATCACATTGGACGGAGATTTCTTGGTCGAATCAGACACCGCTATTACGCTGGCCACTTCCAATATCACCGCGGACAACATCGAATTGTTGGCGAATGACGCCAAGATCGGCCAAGCGGATGACGACAATCTGCTAAACATGTTGTCTCTTCCATCGGCTGAAGTCACCATCAAAGACGGCCAACTCAACGCTGGCAACATCTCCATCCAAGCCATCGCTTCAGCTGATGTGACCATCGACATGGAAGAACTACTTGACGGATCCGTCACCATTGGAGCGGCGGTGGCTGTGGCGGACGCTCGTGTTTTCATTGGCGGCGACGCGCAGATCAACGCGTCGGGAAATCTTGTGGTTCAGGCCGATAGTGACGTGCAGACCGATGTGTTACGAGTTCCCCAGGATGATCAGGACCAAGACGATGACGATCAGACGCAAGACGCTGCCGTAGCCAGTTCCGTGGTTAACAGCAATTCATCCGTCCTGATCACAGACCAAGCCAGTCTTTCCGCAAATGGCACCGTTACGGTCAACGCCAATAACCAGGCTACCGTTTCGACCATCGCCGACGGGACTCTGGGAAGTGGTGACGCGGGCGCAATTTTGGCGACCACTTCCATCACCGGTGATACTACGGTGGAAGTGAGTGGCCAGGCCATGATTGAAGCCGTAGGAGCGGTCCACATCGCGGCGGTTAGTGACCGCAGTGCCACCACGCATGCTATCGCCACAGCCGAAGGCGCCACGGAAGATGGGGACAACAGTACCAACACGCGAACACAAGATGCGCTGGAAGAAAACAATGCTGAAACCTCCGACGGAGATGTCACGTTGGCGGCAGCCGTCGCGGTAAATACCATCATTGGCAATACTACCACGCAGATCCAAGGCGCTTCGATCACTTCGACGGCAGGAAATATTATCATTCAGTCTAACGCAACGCACAACGCGGTCGCCTTGGCGGACGGAACATCGGCTACCGGTTCAGAAGGAACGGGTGTGGGCATTGGCGTGGGAATTGGTGTCGTCAAAGGTGACGCGACAGTCCAATTCGGTGATTCAACCACGTTGCAAGCCAACGCGGTGTTGGCCAGTTCGCAAGTGATTGACGGTTCGTCCCAAGTGGATGCGAAGTCGGGCCCCAGTGGTGATGCCGAAGGTGCCGACGTCGGTGTCGCTGGCGCGCTGGCGCTGAACACTTCAGTAGTAGATGCGCGAACCGAAGTTGCCGAAGGTGCGAATATCAATCTCGCCGGTTCCGATCTGCTGTTGGCAGCCCATTCCACTACCGTCGATGCGGCAACGGCCACGCCCGCCGAAACACCACAGGGAGAAAGTCTTGGTGTCGGTGCATCCGTGGCCATCAATATTGCCGACCATCAAACGCAGGCTTTGATACAAGACGGAGCGAATATTTTCAAAGTCAATAATCTGTCGCTCGACGCCCAATCCGCTCACACGGTCAATACCCAAGCCACTAGTGCTGCTGCCGGCGGCACCGGAATTGCCGCAGTGGTGGCTGTGACCATTGCCAATGAAGATACCCAGGCGGAAGTCCGTTCTGGCGACGCTCTGGAGACTGGCGGCAACGTGACGCTTCACGCACAGCATTTGGCAATCCACAACACCGCGGCCGAAGGTGATGCGGAAGGTTCAGAAAATGCTGCGGTCGGCGCGGCGGTGGGCCTGAGCTGTGTCAATGAACGAGCAGACGCGTCTTTGCAGCGCGAAGCGATCCTCGGCGGGCACCTTGATGTCCTTTCCACGTCGGCAGGGTTGGCAAATGTGACGACGACGGCCACCGCTCAGGGAACCAGTGGCGATGGTGAAGGCGACCCGAATGTCGATTCGCAAGCCGATAGCCAACGCAATTTTGGCGATCAAGCGGCGGCCAGCAATGGTGCGCGCAGCACATCCGACAGCGAAGCGACGCCTTCGGCCAGTACTTCCGACGGCGCAGTCAGTGTTGCTGCGGCTGTAGGGGTGAATCTCAACAAGGTCGTTTCGCAGGCGAAGCTCAGTGGCCAAAAATTGATTCAGTCCGCTGGCATCACGTCGGTTCGCAGCGAAGCGAATCATGATGTTCTGACTACTGCGGACGCAACCGCCACCAGCGAAGATTCTGCCGGAGTCGGTGCGGCGGTGGCGATTAACGTGGGCCGAGTTACCAATCGAGCGGTAGTGGATGATGCGACACCACTTCGCAATCTTGGGCTGACGGTTCAAGCAGAAATGCAAAACGTTCTAGAAGATACTACGCATCGCTTCACCGCAGACGCTCAGTCGGGTGCTGGTGGAGGTGATGTGGGAGTTGCCGGTGCGGTGGCGATCAATCTGGTGGATACCGATTCAATCGCCCAGATCCAGGGGACCACCATCAATGCCGGAAGCGGAGATCTGCTTGTCCATGCTCGTGCTCAGACGGCCAGCAACAGTTCGGCAACTCCGGCTAGTGGCGGTGGTCAAGGAACAGACGTCGGCGTTGGTGCTTCCATGGCGCTAAACCGCTTGAATCACAATGTGTTGGCGGAAGTTTCAGATGGAGTGACCGTTAGCGGTGCGCTCAATGGCGTCGACATCCGCGCGGAAGCCGATCATGAAGCAAGTACGATAGCGGAAAACGGTGCGGCGGGAGACGTTGGAGTGGGCGCGGCGGTGGCCATCGCCATTGCTCATCAACACACCGACGCTCGGTTGGGAACAGGCAATCCGCTGGAGGTGCAGCAAGACGTGGCCGTGTCCGCTACGCATCATTCGGATTCTCAATCGCAAGTTTCGGCCGAAGCAGCCGGAGCTTCCGCAGGCATCGGAGCGTCCGTGGCGGTCAGCGACATTGACGAAGATGCTGCCGCCGTTCTAGCTCGGTCAGTTAACTCGAAAGGTAACGTCCAAGTGGAATCGGACATGCAAGTCAGCAGTGTCATTGACGCGAAGGCCAGCGCCGCAGGAAACAGTAACGCCGACGATACGAACGATGCAGATGCAGAAGCCAACCATCAACGCAACAACAATCCAAATTCGGGCGGACAGAATAACAATCTGCCGTCAGCCGGTGACAACGTAGGTTCGGCCAATGCGGATTCTTCGTCAGAAACCAGCACGGAATCCAGCGGTGTGGGCATTGCTGCGGTTGTCGGAGTGAACGCCGTGCGAACCAATAATTCGGCATTGATCACCTCCGGAGCTGATGTGGCGACAGACGGAGATGTCACGGTGACGGCGACCAATCATGTCGATGCGATTACCAAAGCCGTGGGAACCGCTGTGACGTTGGAGCAAGAATCAGACAACATTGGTGCGGCGGTCAGTGTCAATGTGGCGCACGTTGCGAATGCGGCCATCATCAATCAAGGCTCGCAGATTGAAGCGGCCAATGTCAATCTAACGGCGACAACGTTAGAAGATCAAACCAACGAATTTGTTTCTTGGGGCGCCGCAGCGGCAGGAGGTTCGGGGGATGTGGGAGCGGCGGGTTCGGTCGGTGTAAACGTCGTGAATTTTGATGCCGAAGCAACGGCACGGTCTGGTTCGAACCTGTTGTCGCACGGTGACTTGTTGGTGTCGGCCAACAGCCCGCTGGACGTGCAAACGCTGGCAGCTGGAGCCGGATTTTCGCAGGAAACGGCCATCGGCGCGGCGGTCGTGGTTTCCGTATTGAATGCCAACACAACGGCCAATATCCATGGTGATGCAGATGCGGCCAGCGAAATGCGAATCGAAGCTGTTACCGAACTGGCGCCCAGCGCTGTTGATCTGCCGGAATACGATCTTGGTTTGGATCCCACTGCCACCTCGATTGCCGTGGCGGGCGCTGCCAGCGAAGGAGACACCGCGATTGCGGCGGCCGTGGTGATCAATAAGTTTGCTTTGGCGTCAAACGCTTCGATTGGTAATCAGTCCATGATCAATCAGTCCGGCAGCGTTGTTGCCGCCAATGATCAGGCTGTGGTCGTTTCCGCCGTCAATGATACGCAAGTGACCAGCTTTGCTGGTTCGCTGGGCGCGTCGCTCGGTTCCTTCGGCTTTGGAGCCGGTTTGGATTTGGGCATCATTGACAAACAGACAATGGCGTCGATTGGTAGCGAGGCTGTCGTGGAGGCGCGTGATGCAGTGTCCGTGACTGCCGAATCAACGGACGACTTCACGACACTGGCTACCAATCTTGGCGCCAGCGATGGACTGGCCATTGCTGGTTCCGCCTCAGTATATCTAGTCGATTCGCAAACCGACGCGACCATTGGTAACGGCGTTACGCTGGACGCTGGCGGCAACGCAGAATTAACTGCGGACGGACATTTCAAGCTAATTTCACTGGCAGGTGCATTGGCGTTCGGCAGCGATGCAGGAATCGGTGCCGCCAACGTTACGCTGCGACACAATGATGTGGTTCAAGCGACCGTCGGTAATCTGGCCGACATCACGGTTGGCGGTGACCAAGGTTTGTCAATCATTGCCGATTCGTCAGAAGACATCGTCGGTACGTCGGCTGCAGGCGGAGCGTCTTCTTCGGTAGCGATTGCCGGTTCGGCCGACGTCTTGATTTTGAACGAAACCACCGTCGCATCGCTTGGCCATTCTAGCCAACTCCAAATCAGTAGCGAAACGCTGGCCCAGCCTAACCTGATTGTCGACACCGACGCGGATACTCGAATTGTCTCCGTAGCAGGTTCGCTGGCCGTGGGCGGTGATGCGGCGGTAGGATTGGGCGCCGACGTGTCGACGATCACCAAGAACACGGTGGCCATGATCGACTCCAATGTGACGGCCGAAGTGGAAGGGAATATTTTTGTCACTGCAGATTCAAGCGAAGACATTACGTCCGTCGCGGCGGGACTCAGCATCGGCGGTGATGCGGGGGTCGCGTTGGATGCCTCAGTACAGGTGATGGACATTGCCACTCGAGCCTTCATTGGTGATGACTACGCCGTCGGTCCGGATTCATGGGGTGTCGGAAACGTGGTGGCTAACGGCAGTATTGTCGTAGCGGCGGATGATCGCACCGAAATTGACAAGGTCGTGGGCGCCGGTGCGATTGCCGGTTATGCGGCGATTGGTGCTGCCGGTGGCGTTTCCACGATTGACAAAAACACGGAAGCCTTCATCGGAGCGGGAGCGAATGTACAGGCCGACGGAAATACGAACGGAATTGCGGTACGAACTGGCGAATTTGCCGAATCGTACGTCGCGTCTAATTTGGGTACCACCGGAGTCGAAGCCGAAGGTGGCGTTTCGATCGATGCGGATTCGCAAAGCCTTGCTGCTGAAGGCGAAGTCGGTCTGGCCCAAATCGACGGTATGGATGCCAATCAAGATGGAGGTTCGGATACGAACGATCCGTCCCTGACGGGCCAGCGAATGTTGACGCACGTCATGCAAGAAAACTTTAAGGGGTTGTCGGTGACGGCCACCAATCGAGACGACATGGAAACGTACACGGCCAGTTTGGCCATCAGCGGTGTTGCGGGCGTCGCGATATCCGCTGGTGTGAACGTGATCAACGCCAATACCACTGCGTTTGTCGGACAAGCGGCCATGGTCAATCAAGACACCAGTTCCGCGCATGAACTGCAATCGGTGAACGTGGCGGCGGGCGATGATTTTCATCATGTGGCCGTGACCGGATCGTTGTCCGGCGGTGTGGTGGGTGTCAGTCCGGCGGTGGGTGTCACCGTCCTCGAAAATACGACTCGTGCCTATCTCGATTCGGCCGTACAGGTCAATGCCCAAGACGATGTTACGGTTCGCGCATTCGGTTCGGAAGACATTTTGTTGGTGGGTGCGGGATTTGCTGCCGGGACGGTAGGACTAAGCGGCGTGGTGGATGTTTTGTCGGTGGACAATGAAGTTACGGCGTTGATCGGAAGTGACGCAAATGTGTCAGTGGATGGAGATATCTTGGTGCTGGCGAAAGATCACAGCGATATGGACGTGATTTCCGGAGCGGTGGCGGCAGGAACGGTGGGCATTGGAGCGTCGATCGGCGTCATGAAGGTGACCAAAAGCACCAACGCGGTGGTGGATGCGAACGCGTCACTGGACGCCAAAGGGCAGGGGACCGCGATCATAGATGTGCTTTCCGGAGACAAGATTGGAGATGGAGACAGCTTTGGGCGAATGTCCGCGCAAGGCGTGATTGTTCAGGCGGAGAGTTCGGAAGACTTGTTCCACTTGGCGGTTGCCGGTGGAGCGGGCGTGGTGGGCGTCGCCGGTGGTGTAGCCGTGACGATCATCGATTCGGATACTTCTGCCAAGATCAACGATGGAGCATTTATTAATCAAGGCGATGCGAAAAATGTGTTCGGCCCGAATCAAGGCGTCTTTGTTAATTCGGCAAATGATCTGCAAGGAACGTCGTTCGCCGGCGGACTCGCTGGTGGCTTGGCCGGCGTGTCGGGCGCTGTGGATGTAGGTATTGTTCGCAGTGATACTCTGGCCGACGTAGGAGACAATGTACAGCTAAGTGCCGCTCGCGACGTAGGTATCCATGCCGTGGGAATCAAGGATTGGCAAGGCTTTACGTTTAGCGTTTCTGGTGGATTTGCAGCCATCAACGCGGCAATCTCGGTCTGGACGATCGGCACGCAGATTGAAACGGAATATCAAAACGAAGAAGGGCAGTCATCCAATGCCACAGAAGGTGAAGGCGGACAGCAGGCTGATCAGGACGCGGCCAACAAGGCCCAGAACGGACATGCGCAGACCACGACTATGTTACATGCCTTTGATGATGACGAAGGCAATGCCAACAACAGCAGCCAGAAGCAAGTCGGTTTGATCACCGCCAACGCAGCGAATCGAATCACCGCTGCCGCGCCCAGTTCGCAAGCTATCTTGGACGCCATTGCCGATGATGCGGACGCTGGTACCACCGCCAATGTTGGTACTGGTACGCTGATTCAAGCCGGACGACACATTGAAGTCACTGCAGTAGAGGACTTGGAATTCAATGCAGCCGTTGGTGGCTTCTCTGCCGGAGTGGCCGGAGTTGGCGCGTCCGTCGGGATTATCAATTCAGCAGCCAACACCACGGCCACGGTGGCTGGAACGCTGCAAGCCGGTACCAACGGTAACATTCACGTTACAGCCAATTTGGACCAAGATCAAGAAACAATTACGTTGGCGGGACAAGCGGCGGCGCTAGTCGGAATTGGAGCATCGGTGGCTGTGCAAAACGATTCAACTCGAGTCAAAGCGACGGCGAACCACATTCTGCAGGCGGACAAAGTACAAGTGGCCGCCATTGCTGCTCAAGACTTCCAAGGTTCGACGGGACAATTGCAGTCCGGTGCACTTGCCGCCGGCGCTTCGTTTACTCGAATTCAAACCGACGGCGCCATTCTGACGCAGATTCAAGACGGAGCTCAAATTGGACAGGGGACTGGTTCCGTGAATAGTTTGGAAGTGGTGGCCGACGCCAATCAGACACTGGAAAATCACACCATCGCTTTGGCAGCAGGCGGCGTGGCGGTTAGTGCCAACTTTGCCTATGCCGACAACCTTTCGCAGATAGAAGCGAGTATCGGAGATCAAACCAACGTGTCGGTGTCGCAAGGTGTTTTGGTTCAGGCCGATTCGCAGTCGGACGTGGTAGCCAAAGTACAGAGTGCGACGTTTGGTGCCGGAGCATACGGAGCCAGTTTGGCTCGAGCCACCATTCAGCCTTCGGTGATTGCCAAGGTAAATGGTTCGGTCGATGGCGGTGGTGATTTGACCGTGCACAGCAATGTCACGCATGCGGCCGATTCGCAAGCAGACGTCGGTAGTGTCGGTATTCTGGATGGAAATACTGGAGCCAGCACGCAAGCAATTATCAATCCTGATATTCAAGCGTCACTGGGTGGTGGAACGGTTGATTCGTCCGTGGAAATGGACGGCAATGTGACCGTTCAGTCAACTTCACAGAGTGCTGCGAATGCCGAATCATTTGGGTTGTCGTTTGGCGGTTCGACGGGTATCGGCATCGTGTTGGCGAATTCGGAAGTTACGCCCCAGGTGGACACGTTTATCGGTACCGATTCATTGGTTCGCGCCGGTCAAGCAATTCGCGTGCGAACGCAGCATAATCAAGACGAAAAGGGAGCGCCATCGCCAATGCTGACGCACCGGGAGGCGGTGTGTTGGTTGGTGCGAATGGCACTCTTGTTTCGGCGATCGACCGTCCAGAATTGGACAACCGAGTGGAAGTGGGGAGTGTACTGAGTGCCGGCGGCGCAGTGGAAGTTTCAGCCAGTAGTTTCCAAATGGCCGATGCTACTGGCGACGCATTGGTTGCAGGTGGCTTAGTGTCGATCGGCGGCATTGCGGCTTCCGCCGACGCTACCGGGGAAACTCGTTCTCATCTGCACGGCACCGTCAAGGAAGCACAGACCATTAGCGTGTTAGCGAATGCGATTGAATCCGCTAACGCTCGTACAGAAGCGGTCAATGGCGGCGGATTTGGTTCGGGACAGGCATCGTTTGCCAGTGCCAAGGTGGGTGACCCGGATTCTACAAGCGATGGTGTGTTGGCTTATGTTGGCGATAGTTCGCAGCTGAACGCCAGTGGCTCTGTCCTGGTGCAGGCTGATTCGTCCGCCGACGCGCAAGCCGAAGCGTTGGGCGTTTCTGCTGCCGGAGCCTTGGCCGTGGAGTGGGAGTCAGCGAAGCAACGATTGATTCGCAAGTTCGCAGCGAATTGCAGGATGACGTCACGGTGCTCGCTGGATCGTTGCAAGTGGTTTCGCGTCACAATACGGATGGCAACGGCGCCCCGACGAGCGAAACGGCTCGAGCCACCAGCTGGGCTGCGGCGGGTTCGGCCGGAGTGACAGTGGGCGCAGTGGTGGCACCGGCGACGGCGTCGGCAGACGTTCTGGCGGCAATTGGTGACGGTTCGAATGTCAATGTGGCCGGTGGCGACGTGGATGTGCGAGCGTACAGTTCGAATCACGCGATTTCTAATCCCTTGAATTTAGCTTTCGGCGGTTTGGCTGGCGTAGGTATCACTCAATCCCAAGCGACATCCAGCGGTTCGACGAAAGCCATTTTGGCTGGTTCCGTCGAAGCTCCGGGAAATTCGAATGGCGCCGATACCGTCGAGGTAATTGCGCTGGATACCAGTATTGCCGAAGCAGAAGCCACGGCGTCGGCGTTTGCTGGGTTGGCGGCTGCGTCATCTACTTCGGCCAGCAGCCATGTGGAACCAACGGTACAGGCATCCGTCGGTGACGGGGATGAAATTCGCACTGCGGGTAACATTCGTCTGGAAGCTAGGTCTGTGACCGACGCACCCGCTTACGCTTCCGGAGCGACGATTGCGGCGGGCGGTGCCGCCGGTAGTTCGGTTGCCCAATCGAATTTGCAGCCACACGTCCATGCGTCGGTCGGAGAAAACGCG
This sequence comes from Pirellulaceae bacterium, assembly GCA_041399205.1. Classification (GTDB taxonomy): domain Bacteria; phylum Planctomycetota; class Planctomycetia; order Pirellulales; family Pirellulaceae; genus JAGQOZ01. Next base: position 139,963 of record JAWKTK010000021.1, read on the forward strand.
TTGCTAAATTCATTCTTGGGAACCATCAATATCTCGGCGACGCACAATCGTAATACCGAAGACAACGGAGCGAATGCTGTGGCGACCACTTCCAGCGGAGGACTATTTGTCGGTCTGAGCGGTGCTAGTGCAACGGCCAATATCGAACTAGATATCCAAGCGGACGTGCAAGGTGATCTACTCGCCCGGCCAGGCGTGAGTGTTTCCGCGTATTCGGAAAATCGCAGTAATGCCACGGCGTCGGGAATTGGCGTTGGTGGACTCGCCGGCGTGGGCACGACCAACGCGGCGGCTGACATTGGTGGTTCGCAACTGGTGACCATTGGCGATGTCGAGATGAATTCTGGTACCGATGTGTCGATTATCAATCGCGCGGAAAGTGATGCAGTAGCGGATGTCGCCAGTGTCACCGGAGGTGTGTTCGCCAGCGCCGGAGCGAACTTGGCATCCGCTATGGTTGATCCCACCGTTCACACCACCGTGGCTAACGGTGCGGATTTGGAGGCGGGACAGGATCTGCGATTAGTCACCAGTTCGCTGGGTGACGCCACCGCTTCGACAACCGGAGTTGGCGTGGCAGGTGGTGTGAGTTTCACCGGTTCGGCTAGTCAGGCGACACTGGATGCGGATGTTGCCACGATAGTCGGTGTGGGACAGTTTAAGGCGGGACGCGATCTGCTGGTGCACGCCTTCCATAACGCTTCTGCCGGTGGCGTTTCAGGTGACAATGCCGAAGCGACTGCCAGTGCGTCCGGTGGTGCGGCAGTCGCGGCGGCCAGCGGCGCGATTGCCAACGCCACGGCAACAGCTCAGGTCCACGCGGCATTGGGTGGCAGTGGTGCGAAGATTCAAGCCGGTTCAGGGCGAACCGAAGTGTATGCTCGCAACAGTAACGATACGTTGGCCAATGCAGACGGCGTGACGCTGGCGGGAGTTGTCGGTGTGGGTGCGAATCTCACGAATGCCGAATCGAGTGGTGAAACGACGGCTGAATTGGCGTCGGGTTCCCAAGTGATGGGACATGGTCTGGAAGTGGAGGCTCGCAGCACCGATCTGGCGACGGCCATTTCCAAGGCTTCCGCTGGCGGCATCTTGGGTAGTGGAGACGCTACAGCCGCTGCGGCGGTGGCCAAGCCAAGCATCACGTCGACGATAGGAAGCGGAGTGGACGCGGAATTGACCGGTGACGTGTTGGTGTCAGCACAGTCGACCACCGAAACCGATTCGTTGGCGGAAGGCAAAGCGTTGGCTGGAGGTGTTTCTGGCGGTTCATCCAACGCTTTGGCCGTAGAAGATTTTGCGCTGAATTCGTCCGTTGGCAGCCAAGCGTCGATCGTGACTGAAGGCGCGATTCAAGTGTTGGCTTTGCATAACGACAAAATCAGCGTCTACAACGGGGCGTTTGATGGCGCGACGGACGTGAATTTGGCTGCCAATTCAATTGACTTACCAGGATTGCATGGTCTCAGCAGTGGCGACCGAGTTACCTATTCCGATGATAGCGGCACGACCATCGGCGGACTGGCGGATGGGCAGTCCTATGCTGTTTTTGTGGTGGATGAAAATCGACTTCGCTTGGGACAGACTTTCAGCGGTCCGCAAGTAGACGCCCAGGAAGATGTCATTCGCTTTACGTACACGCACGGCTTGGAAACTGGGCAGCGAGTCTTCTATACCACGAATAACAATCCCGGAACGATAGGTGGCTTAGCGAACGGTAATGCCTATTTTGTGCGAGTCATCGACGCCTACACCATCAAGTTGTACTCGACGGCGTTGGGAGCGAATTCGGCTAGTCTGAGCTTCAATCCGCAAGCCGATCTGCTGAACAATCAGATCACGTTGCCCGCGCACGGTTTGGTGGACAACCAAGCGGTGACCTACGAAGCACCGGCGAATCAGGAATTCGCAGGAGCGTGGATTAATCCCCAGGATCATTCGATTTCGTTCGCGTCCTTTGTCGCGGCCGAAGGTGACTTGGTGGAAGATCACGGATTTCAGTCGGGCGATTTGATCACCTATCAAGCGGAAGGGCAAGACGTAACAGGGTTGGTCAATGGCGGCCAGTATTACGTCGTCCGTTTGGATGCAAGTCGGTTGCAGTTGGCCACCGACGCCGAGGGCAGTGATATCATTGAAATCGCGAACCCAGACCAAAACAACATTACGCTGCATCGCATCAGCATGGCGAACGAAATTCCCTTGGCCAATTTGCAGTCTGGACGAACCTACTATGTTGATTTGGTGGATGCCAACACCATTGCGTTGCGAAACAATCCGGATGGCCCGGCGATCAATTTGAATTCGGGCAGTGTTTTGGGTTCGCACGGAATTCGACCGGCCGGCGTGGAAATCTCGAGTGGCGGAGTCGATTCGCTACATGGGATCTATGTCGATTTGACGGCCGTGGGCAATGGGACGCAGCATCTAGTGGGTGCCGGTGGAGCTTTGGGTTCGCTGGCGCAGGCCACTCGCAATGGCATCTCCAGTGCCAACTCGTTGGGTTCGGCCGGATCCATCATTGGTTCGCTCCGCCGATCCAACAGCGTGGTGAATCTGGACGGACAGACCAATGTTGCTGTCGGCAGCAGTGCGGAATTGCAGGCGGGAACCAATTTGGAAGTGATTGGTGCGTCAGCGGTCAATTCGGGCGGGACAGCTCGCAGTAAAGCCATTTCCGGCATCGCCGCCGGTGGTTCGGGCGAAGTGACCATTGATTCCAATAACCAAGTCCATACCAACGTAGGTCTGTCCGCTATATTGCACGCCGGTCAGGAACTGGATGTCGAGGCGTTGACGATCAATGATACGCTGAGCGCCACTGACGCGTTGGGGGTGAGCGGATTGTCGGGGGCCAGGGCGGAAACGAACGCTCACCTCTGGCATGACACTCGAGTGGATATTGCGGATCGAGCGAACCTGACGTCGGACGGTAATATTGGCATCTTGGCCGAAATGACGTTTGGCGGTGATCTGACGAATCGAGCTGATAGTGGCGGCTTTGGAACTGCGCCACGAGCTCATTCGCGGTACTACATGGGCCAAGGTGATGCGTTGCAAGATACCGTGGTTCAGATTGGTAATGGAGCCTCGATCAAAGGCAAACGAGAAGTTCAGATTCGTGCGAATGTGGACAACGACGGACGAATCAATTCGCACGCGGAGGCAAATGCTTACGGAGTGTTTGCGGTAACGAACGCCACAAACGTGATTGAAGTTCGTTCGAATGCAAACGTGTTTGTGGATAACAACGCGGATGTCGTTGGTCGAGATGCTTTGTTGGTGACTACCGAACATGAACCGATCAGCACGTATTCTTACACGGAAGCCGATTCTCGCGCGTTAGCCAAGTCGACGGCGGAAGCGGATTTGACGGTGGAAATGGTTTCGACCGTCGAGGGTGAGGACAATGCTGTATTTTCCAGTGGCGATCTGCAAGTCCGGTCGCTGGTGGGCGAAAACGTGTTGTCCCGATACGCTCGTGCTCGTGGAGTCCCGTTGATTTCCGACGCCAATATTGACGTCAACACTGCGTATCCTCGAGTGATTGATTTTGATTCAGACGTGGTGCTGTTGCCATCACCCGACCCAGAATTGGTGGTGGATGAAAACGGCGTGGTCACGGTTGCGCGAGGCATCACGGTGAACGGTGGATTTGGCGAAGGCTACCACGTACCGGCGACTGGCTTTGTGGTGGACGATATTAGCAACAATGCGCCGGGCCACGCGTTATTTGAGACGAATTCGCTGGATCACAAAATTGACGGCACCATTGTGTCTGATCCGAATGTGACTCGCGGCGTTTTCTACGTCGAACACGCCTTTGACCATGTTTTGATCGAAAACCATTCCAGTAGCGACATGCGAATTCGGCATATTCGGCCAATTGATCGAGACGGCGTGCCGGCTCCTCGCGTGGACATTGTGACGGACATTCGCACGTTGGAATTCAATATTGCGAACCGAATTTCCGAAACCGAGATTCAGATTGACAACTTTGGTATTTCTCAGGCCGATGTGCGATTAGACGGCGTGATTGACAATCCGATCGGTTCGACTCACATCCGCAGCGAATCTGGCGATCTGCTTAAACATAGTTTCAACAGTGATCAACTGATTCGCAGCAATCTTACTCGGCTAGATGCCGGTGGCAGCATTGGTCAGGCGGTCCCTGGCGCCGCTGCACTGCGAATTCGCGTGGATGAAGTGCAAAGCGCTGGACGTCCGGAAAATCTGGACGCCTCGGCGGGGGATGATTTGCACTTAGCGGTACGAGGAGTCTTGCGTGATCCGGCGGTGCAGAATTTTGTGGTCAACGTGGGAATGTTGCAGGCAGGCGATTGGCTTGATTTGCAATTGCTCAAACCGATTCGTGAAACTGACTTAGCGGTCTTGCCCAACTATGTGTTGGTGGTGGATCAAGATCTGAAAGACGATAACCCGCCGGCGCAAAACTATGTTCGCTACTTTGATCCGGATCAAGTAGGACCGGCCATCATTGCGGGACCGTTGCATGGCGTATTTGGTTCGAATGCTGTGGAGATCGACGGTACGTATGACATTGAACTGGCCAAGGGCAAAGACGTTGACATCTTTGTGGTTTCGCCGGGTGAGTGCATCATCCATGTCATTGTGGTGATCCAGATTATTCCCGATCCGATCAACGGGTTTGATCTGTTGGCTAGTGGTGATATCACGATTGCTCCGTTCGGTAGCGGTGAGTTGCCGGACGGACGAGTGAATTCGGCGTTTGGTTCTGTGTTGGTGACGGGAGCTGGTGACGCAAACTTGGACGGACTGTTTGACTCGTCTGATTTAGTGCGAATTTTCCAAGAAGGGCAATATGAGGACGGTATTACGGGCAATTCGACTTGGCGAAGTGGCGACTGGAACGGCGATGGTGAATTCGATACTTCGGACTTGGTCACCGCATTTCAATTAGGATGGTACGAACAAGGGCCTCGACGACCTTTGGCTGCCGTTCAGGACGACTTGTTTGCCGACATCGCGTTGTTGGATTCGCTGCTGGATGACGATCGTTGGGGAAGCTGGAAGCGAAAGTAGATACGCATGCCATTGCCGAACTGGATGGAACCGCCCTTGGCGTATTTTGTATTCGGCCAAACGGTGCAATGTCCGAATAGTCCAACGTCAGCAGTTGGCCGAATGCTTGTGAGGCAACTCGGGCACCAATCGAGATGAGGGCTGCGACCGGAGGACGGCTGTCCCCCGGTGCGCAGGGAGTATACCGAACGCATAGTGGTGTTGAGACTATACGTCTGGCATTGAGTAGTGCGAAAAACAGGTGCAAACTGGGCCAGAATTTTTCGAAAATCGGTTCATCAGGTAATAACGCCGGTTTAGAACATGTGGCTTCCGCTGAATTTGGAAAATTTGGAATTCGAAATTGCTTGTTGCGGGCTCGCTGGCGAATCAGGTTGGGTATAAAGGGGGGAATTGTCCACGATTTTAGATGGAAATTCGAATCCATCGAACTTACCGATATGGGTCATATGTCCGCAGACAATTCACCGACGCTGATTCCATTGGAAGAGTACCGAATTCCGTTGCCACCAACGGATGATCACTTGCGAAGTCTGTGGGATCGACTCCGACAGCGAATTTGGCCAGAAAAGGAAGATCCCTTCCTGAGTGACGTGTCACTGACTTCGGCCAAGCACCGCCTGGCCGATTTAGCGCCCGGACCTGCCTTTGGAAACGCGGTGGAGATCATCGAACAAGGTTTTGGTGCGTGGCTTAACGATTCTTCGCCAGCTCGTTGGCTACAGGCAATCGTCTTGCCTCCTTGCGAATCGACAGGATTAGTCGAAGCATGGGCCGCAACTAGAAATCTAGCGGTCGTTCAACCTCCGACGTTTGCGGAACGAGTTCATTCGAGCCTGCATCGTCAACGCATGGAAGCTCAGTTGGACGAAATCAATGGTCCGTGCGTGATTCCTCGTCTAGAACGTTGGTTCGTTCGACATCATCGAGGCTTGGACTTGCTGCGAATGCTGTTAGATCGACTAGCCGAACGAAAAATGCATTGTGTGGTGGGGTGCAATTCGTGGGCTTGGAACTTTCTGGTGACGGTGGCAAGCTTGAGCAGTGTGTTTCCCCAACCGTGGACGTTGCCGCCGCAAACGGCGCTGCAGTTGGGAAATTGGTTTCCCGCAATTGTGAAAACGCATTCCACCAAGTGTTTGACAGTTTGTCGAGCTCAGGATGGGAAAGACGTTATGGCACAAAAGAAGCCAGGTAAGCTTGAGCACGATTATTTCCATTTATTGGCATCTAGCAGTTTGGGAATTCCGTGGGTAGCGTGGTACCAGTGGAGGAAGTCATTGCGGTTGCATCCAGAAACCGACACAACTTCAGATGCGGATCGTTCTGCCACCGACGGTCAGGATGGTCATGAGGATGTGATTTGGGTGAGCGAACCAGCGAAAGTCAAAATGCCCGATTCCAACCAAAACCAAGCGTTGTTGGTCTTACACGCCTTGTTGGTCCACGGACCGTTGGAGCAAAAAGAATTGTCAACTGTGTTGCCCAGTGTCGATTTGGCAAATGTTGTTACGGTGTTAGAAATGAGTCGATTGGTTCAGCGAAATGGCAATGCCTTCAGCTGTCGGCCCACGGCTTATCCGCTGATTCGAAGTCGGTTGCTGTCGGCTGGTATTGCGACGAATGTTGTCTAAGCGAGTATTCAGATGATCGATGGGACGTGGGTTTTTGCAGCTACCGATACTGTGCAGTTGTTCAATGACTGGCAAGAAGTTCAGTTCGTACAAATCGGCTGCGTTTTGGGTGTTTGTGGAATCCTGATTGCGCTGACGCAATGGTTGTTGCCTTTTTTCGCCGACGTTGTTCCCAGCCGATTTCGACTCTATTTCCTGGCTGCCGTGCCGGTTATTCGACTTGCCTTGATCACCGTTGCTATCCTGTGGATCATCCCGCTGGTATTCAACGTGACGTTCGAAAACTTCCTGGTGATTGCCGGTGGTGCAAGTGTGGCAATTGGGTTCGCTTTCAAGGACTATGTCAGTAGTATGATTGCCGAGTGGTCGCGGTCTTCGAGCGACCCTATCGGCCGGGCGATTGGGTGCGTGTTGGCCAACACTATGGCGAGGTGCAGTCGGTTGGATTGCGAGCGATTTCAATGCGAACACCAACCGACGACAATGTGACCATTCCTCATCTCGCTATCTGGACGAACCATATTGCGAACAGCAACAACGGCGAACGAACCTTAATGTGTGTTGCCGACTTCTATATCTCGGTGGCTCACGATGCGACGTGGGTTCGCAGTCGCTTACGAGACGTCGCGTTGACCAGTGCCTACTTGGACTACGGACGGCCAATCAACGTGGTATTGGTCCAGCAGCCTTGGGGTACTCATTACAAGGTTAAGGCCTATCCTTTTGACATGCGAGACCAGTTTGAGCTAGTCAGCGACGTGACCATTCGAGGAAAACAGATGCTGATGGAAGAAGGGATAGCGGAAGCCACCGTTCCCTTGGTGGCAACTGGAAAGCCATTAACCTAATGCAGCAGCAGATTTGTCCGCCTGCCGAGATAACGGACAAAGTGACGTGGGCTTTGGCGAAGTTGCTGCGTATGCCGATCGCCGATGGATGACCGCCGCTGCCAAAAAAAGGATTCGGCAAGCGAATCTCGGCATTGCAGACTGTTTTGACGAAGATAGATTTGGAGAGCGAACAATGGACGGCTACACGGACGATTTCGATTCGATTGACAACTCGTTTGTAGATCAACTGCCCGAGTTTTGCGTCCACAGCCAACCGATGTCTGTTTCGCAGCCTCGTCTACTACAATTCAATGCTTTACTCGCTGCGGAATTGGGCTGGCCCAGCGGACAGATCGATCCGGTGTATTTGAGCCGAGTCTTTTCCGGTCAAGCTTTGTTAGCCGGAATGCAGCCGGTGGCACAAGCCTACGCGGGGCATCAATTTGGAAATTTTGTTCCGCAATTGGGAGATGGGCGTGCTTTACTGTTGGGCGAGGTCATCGATGTCAATGGTCAGCGCCGTGATATCGCATTAAAGGGTTCGGGACCGACCGCGTTTTCACGAAGGCGGTGATGGAAAGGCGGCGATCGGGCCGGTGTTGCGAGAATACTTGGTTGGCGAAGCCATGCACGCGCTGGGAATTCCTACCACACGAGCACTCGCAGCCGTGGCGACCGGTGATTCGGTAATGCGCATGGAACGCCTGTTCTGGCGCCCATACTGACTCGAGTGGCGGCGAGTCATATTCGCATTGGATCGTTTCAGTATTTTGCAGCTCGAGGCCGTTTTGATCTGGTTCGAAAGCTAGCCGACTACACGATCCAACGACATGATTCCGCGTTGGTGGGACATCCGAATCGTTATCTGCTGCTGCTTCAAGCTGTCATTGAGCGCCAAGCCGCGCTGGTCGCCAAATGGATGTTGGTTGGATTCATTCATGGCGTGATGAACACCGATAATATGACGATCTCCGGCGAGACAATTGACTATGGGCCCTGTGCGTTTATGGAGTCGTACCATCCAGGGACGGTGTTTAGTTCCATCGATACAGGTGGCCGTTACGCGTACGGAAATCAGCCTGCCATCGCGCATTGGAATCTGGCTCGTTTTGCCGAAACGCTATTGCCTCTGATTAATGAAGAAGATCCTCAAGCCGCCATCGAACCAGCGACGGCCGAACTGGAAAAATTCGGCCAAATTTATCACCAACAATGGCTTAGCGGCGCATGGATCAAGTTGGGACTTTCGCCCGAGTTGGTTCGGCACGATGATCAACAGTTCGAAACGTTGGTGACCGATTGGTTTGATTTGCTGGAACGAAATCAAGTTGACCTAACGTTAGCGTGGCGCCGATTGGCGGACGCGGTCGAAGGCAACGAAGGGAAGCTTTCTGTGTTGTTCAATTCGACGGAAGAGCTGGACCCCTGGCTACAGCGTTGGCGACGTTGGTTGCCCGATTCGCCCCTGACCGAGATTGCGGAACAAATGCGGAACGTCAATCCAGTCTATATTGCTCGCAATCATTTGGTGGAAGAAGCCTTGACCGCCGCCTCGGATCAAGCGGACTTAAGGCCGTTCTGCGAGCTGTTAGATAAGGTTCGTAATCCGTTCACCGAACACCCAAGCCAACAGCGGTTTGCCGAACCGGCTAGTAACGAATTCAACCGCTGTTATCGAACTTTTTGCGGAACCTAAGGCTTTCTGTCTTCGGGCAAATGTTGGCGCCTGTTTTCAAGAATCAGACTTGATGTTCTTGTTCACGCCAGAATTCGGGCGCATTCTTGCCGGTCACGTGATGTAGACAACGCTAATTCAGATTCAGGTCGGTGAATAGAACGCGGGAGCCTGCATGATTTCGAACGGCGTCGCTGGATGGCGACTTCACTAGTGCAAAAAACGCCGCAGCCAACAACAGGCTACGGCGCTTTGCATATTATCGTCGAATAGAAACTAACGACGGCGAATCACATGGAACAGAGGCAACAGGCTCGCCAGAATCAAAACAACCGATTGAGGCTCGGGAACGGCCGCCACGCCGTTGCGAAATCCCTGTTCGTAGCCACCATCGGTGAAGGCGGCAACAAAATCGCTGCTGCTGAATTCGCCATCGCCGTTCCAGTCTCCTTCGTCCCAAGTAGAATTACCGACGATGGTGTCTTCATATTCGCCGAACGTGAAGACCTGGACAAAGTCGCTGCTGTTGAATTCGCCGTCCAAGTTCGCATCGCCGACCCAAGTCTGACGCAAGTCTTTCACCCAGACGTTCAAGTCTGCGTCGTCGATATTGCCGTCCGAATTCAGGTCAAAGTCGCCTGAGCCGGCCAAGATGCCGCCGATCAGTAGATTGACGTCGGCAAGATCCAGAACGCCACTTCGATCGAAGTCTCCTTCCAGCAGTTCAACGCCGCCGGACAGCTCTGCGATTTCGCTATCGACCAGTGCGTGATCAAACAGACGAACTTCGCTCAAATAGCCAGCCCAATGTTCTGCACCTTCTTGACCGCCCATGACAAAGGGCAGGGGATCGGGGCTCAACTGTTCGTCCGCCATGATCGATTCACCGGCATATTCGCCATCGCGATAGTAGGTGAAGGTATCACCATCCTTGACCACAATGTTATGAACCCAAGGCGCATTAGGAGCTGTGCCACCATATTGCGTGTCCCCAACTCCGGTCGTTTCCATGTGATATTCAAAACGGTCTGGTGTAAACTTGATGAATTCGCGAGGCGAAGTGTCGGCACCATCAAATCCGTAACGATTCCCAATAATGATGTCGTTAGCCGGTGATGCTTGTTCGGGATCTTGCCGAGCCCAAAACGCCCAGGTGAAGTTGTTCTCCGTGTCCATCAACGGTAGTTCGCCTGCTTCTACCCAGGCCGTGTTTCCACCCAAGCCCAACACGGTACCTCGATCTGGATCATCTACCCAGACAGAACCGTCATCAGCCAATCCGTCAAAATCCCAATCAAAGATGTCACCATCAAATCCATTGGGGCCGCTGTCTGCAGCCGTTTCTCCGTCACCTTCGTTCAGCAACCAGCGAGCGTACAGATCACCGGTTGCTAGTTCGCCATTCATGGTCGACGCGATCCCAGTCGAATCCAGCGCGCTTTCGTACAGCTGAACATCGCTTAGGTAGCCTCGCCACGTTTCCGCGCCGTTTTGGCCGCCCAAGGCAAAGGGGAGTGGATCCGCACTGCCCATGGGAACCGTAAACGTGGTGGAATTTTGTGCAACGCCATTGCGGTAATAAGTGATGGTGTCACCCTGTTTGACAACGGCGTGGTGATACCACTGATCGTCACTGGGAATGTCGACAACATCGGGATCAACCTCGCCGATGCTAATAAACGGATCGTACGGAATGTTTCCTGTCGCGGCTCCGTTGGTATGGAATTCAAACTGAGTGGGCGTGAATTTGATAAATTCGCGAGGCGAAGTGTCGCCGCCACCCGGTGCATAACGATTTCCAATGATGATATCGTTGTTGGTGACTTGCGATGTGTGTTGCTTCGACCAAAACGACCAACTGAACTGATTGTCGAATGTCATCATGGGCAGAACACCAGCGTCGACACAACCATTGGTTCCATTGAGTCCCAGTACGGTGCCTCGCTCCGGATCGTTAACCCAGACCGAAGAGTTCGGTCCCAGTCCTGCCGAATCCGCTCCAAAAATTTGACCAGCCGTTCCACCGGCAACTAGGTTTTGTGCCATATCACCTTGGCCATCATTAAGTGGCCACCACGCGTAGTCACCGGCGCGAACCTGCGCTGGTACCGCAATGAACAGCACAAAAGAAAGAACGAAATTGATTCTCATGAAGATATCTCCGCGAAAAAGGAAAAACAGACCAACTGTGGTCAAATGGTCACTCAACCCAAAGAATTGTAGACTTAGTAGCATCGACTCGCAAGCTTTGGAAGGATATCCAAACGACCTCGGGTCGCGGTCCTCCGACAGGATCGATATCGAATGAGACAACGCCATACGCAACGCGGCATATACAACATGTGCCACACACGAACTGTTTTTCTCGCCGAGTTGTTATGCTAAGACGCAGGATATAGAACGACTTGGTGACGGGCAGGCGTGGGCGCCGATTCGCGGTGCCGTGTGATCTGACGAGAATTCCTGTTCGGAAAAAAATGTCCTATATCGTTTTCATCCGGGACATCAGTATTCGAGCCCCAACTGCAACGACACCAGCGAACGATAACAGCACGAATGCCGAAGGTTCCGGGACCGCCGTGATTTGGAAACCCTGCAGCGAATTGGTGAACTTTGAATTGGTCGAAGTGCTTCCGCCAAAGCTGCCGTCAACTAGGGCAACGTCTTCCAGATAGGAAATCACGCGAAATCCGCCCAATAACACGTCTGGTCCTACGATGTCCGATGCCAAGACGTTTGCGTTGTCGTTTGAGCCAGATGTACCCGAGCTGGGACTGTTCGGATCAGTCAAGTCAACGGTTTGAGGCGATGCCGCGACAAAGACCATGTCGGACGCGATGATGTCCGCCGCCGTCGAGGGAAGATTCGATACGCCGTTATTCCAGAAGCCGTTGTACGAATAGTTGCCAATCGGATCACCACTGGCATTTAGAAACTGGATCACGGTCGATTCGAATGCTGCTCCCGAACTGTTGCCGCTGGTGTAATCAACCGTGAGGTTTTCCGATCGAGATAGAAAGTGATTGGAAAACTCAACCGTAATGGTCGTTGAAATGAGATCGCCTGTGTGTGAATCAGGGGCGTTATCGAATATTTTTAAAGACGTAAATCCGCTGCCAGTATAGTCGACGTTTAATTCACCAAAGGTTCGTCCCAATCCTCCGCCAGCAACACTATAGAGATTGATCGTGTTGGATAGAGATGCGGTAACTTGGAAGTCGGCTGAATCGTATGTCGCCGTAGAAAGATGCGGTGAAAAAGTTGTGTTGGCAACAACGTCGATGGCTTGCGTGGTCGATACTGGGGATCCAGTGGCTTGTGCGAGCCGAACATTTCCGCCCGAATAGCCCAACGCATCGCGAACTCCAAATTCGTCGAAGTTGATTGTAACGACATCCGCAGGCAATGAATTAGCAAACAAAGCGATGAAGGTAGCAACCAGCAATCGCGCAACGCTTTTCATGGTGTTTTCTCCTGTTGTGTTACTTCGTAGGTTTGACGTTGTACCTAGCGTTGTCGGGATTTGGAACTGAAAGAAAAAAAATAAATCGAATCGGGTTGGCGGCAGTTTGTTTTTGGCCTCGTCGACGAGAGTACGCGACGTTCCATGAAACCGGGCATATACGCAAACGTGCAGTGGCTGTGTGTTTGATGTATCGATTTGTCCCGAGTATTTTTGAAGGTCATGTATTCTGTCGAGTCAATTTAACAAGACGGGAAAATTCTGAACCAGCATTCTTTTGCATTTCGGCTTGGTAATCACGTGCCGTCCGCCGCTCCGAATCGAACAAGGGATTGACGACCGGTGGCCGACGCAGCGGCAAAGATGTGTCGTTCTTCCGGCGGTGGGCCGATGGATGGCACCTTTTGCAGTCGGCACCTTTTGCAGTCGCCGTTTGCAGTCGCCGTTTGCAGTCGCACTCGATCTAACAACGCGAGATGGTGCTCTGGTTGCCGGTTGGTATACTGTCGTGGACGGCGATATGATTACGAACTACTTTGCGTACGTGATGAACCTTGAGCAAAGGGTTTTGGTCAAGATGTTGCTGTTGATGTAACAGGATTGCCTGGGGACCATCGCATGCGATAGAGCCGACCGTCGAGTTGGTTTCGAAATCGACTGGCGCCGGCCCGCTGTTCCTGCTTGTTTTGTTATGGAGTCCGATCGCATTGTCATGTCCGAACCGCTTTCGAAATCGCAGCAAAAACTTCGCGGTCGCAACGTCGCGGATATGACAACCGATCAATTACGAGATTGGATTGATGCGTGTGCCAAAATGGAACGATGGGTTACCGCTGCTAAAGCCCGCCGTTCGTGGAAACAGAGTGGACATGATGCTCAATTAGAGCTAGAACGCCGGAACAACCTTGCCCAAACGGATGGCTCGTGACGGCCAAGCGAAACAACCCGCATGATGTATATTGAAGACAAATTCGGACACACCGACAGTGGTCTGGCCTAAATTGATCGCGTTACTTTTTTTCACGAGCAGCGCGGGATTGTTTGAGGCGGAAGTCGAACTTTCGCCTGTCAGCAATGAAATTCAAGAAGCTAGATTCGGCGATTGAGTTGCAATATGCGTTTGATCATCGGAATTTTGGTTGGATGTGCGTCGGGTGTTGCGACCGCGATACTGCGCGATTCAATACATAGTGAAATGATGCTACTGGCCGTCTTTGTCGGCAGCTCATACTTTACTGCCTTTGTCGTTCGACAATGGTTCTGGCTGCCAGTGATCACAGTGTACTCTGCTTTCTTGATGGGGCACGCCGTGTTGTATCCGCGTAAGGGACTTCCCGACGGATACGTCGTTGGTGTTATTCTTCTTGGAATTGGTGCCGTCCTAGGAAACTTGACGGCTAGGGCATGGGATTTCGCCTTACGACAAAGACAGTAATGTGGCGAAACAAACGCCTGTTTTTGACAATACGTGATTACTTTTGTCGATGATGTCCCCGTCTGGCTGGTCGTCCAGTATCGCTTGGTCCTGTTGGCTTGGTTTCACAAGCGAAATCATGCGCAGTTCGCTTGGAAAATGTTCTCGGAAAACCGCGAGCGCTGGCGGATTGCTTGGCGTTGTTCTGTTGTCAGAAACCTTTTTTCTTCTCACAGGAGCAGCGTTATGAAGACCAAAGTTGTTGGAGTGTTGTTTTGCGTTTGGTTCGTGGCTACGGGATGGTTAAAGGCCAGCGTAGTCAGCCCGAACAGTGTTTCCTTGCTATCAGGCACAACTTCGGCCGCTTCGCCTTATTTGGCCGGCACGGTGGTGAATGATCAACTGATCCCATTTTCCATTCAAGACAGTTTGGGAAACACGCTGGTAGAAGGAAAGCTGCAAGAACGAGTCACTCGATCGACAGCCACCGGACAGCTGGTTTACGCTCCGCGCATTCGCAACCTGAGCGCCCCCAACGGCGAAGCTTGGGTCATGGGACTTTCCTACACCGGTTTTGACGGCACGATGACCAACGTCGATTACCGCATCGATGGACTGGGGCAAGTCGGGCCGAACAGTGTGAGCCGTAGTGCAGACGGAGACCGTTTGCACTTTCGCCACGATCCGAATCTAATTGTTCCTCCAGACGAACAGAAATTCCTGTCCATCTACACCGACTCGGAGTACTTTGCTCCGGCTGGCGAAATCACCATCTACGCTCAGAATGATTTTGGTGCCAATGTTTTCTCGACGACATTACATCGAGTTGCCGCGCCGGCGTTTGCCGGTGATGCCAATCTGGACGGATTGTTTGATTCAGCGGACTTGGTACAAGTCTTTGCTGCCGGCGAATTTGAAGACGGTATCCTGAAAAATTCAACTTGGCACGAAGGAGATTGGAACGACGATTTGGAATTTGACACGGCCGATCTGGTGGCTGCGTTCCGAGCGGGTAACTATTCAGACGGAGCTGCGGCTGTTTCGGCAGTTCCGGAACCGAGTGCCGCGAATTTGCTGTGGGCTTGTGGACTAGTGGCAATCATGATGTTGCGTCGTCCGGCAAAGTAAGCACGATTCGGCAATCAAGCCTGAAACAGCGAATCAATTGCTTGTTCGTCCAATCGTTTGACGCGAAGTATTTGGCCGTCGCCAACCTGTTCTTGGTTTGCGGCGGCCTTTTGCGTTGACTGCCAGTGGGGCACTTGGCTGGTTCGCAACGCAAATACTGCATCGACCGGCGAGGCCGAAGAATCAGCTGTTTCGGCAGCTGCTACGAACGATCCAAACTGAAACGCCACGACTAAATCTTGCGTGCTAAATTCACCATCGCAATTCCAATCGCCAGTGCTCCATGTCGAATTATCCGCAATGGCGTCTTCATATTGTCCCGCCACAAAAACGCTGACAAAGTCACTGGAATTGAAAATGCCATCCAAATTGGCGTCGCCAAACGATGTTTGAAAATACTGCTGCACCAGAATCTGCAAGTCACCAAAATCCAGGGCGCCAGAACCATCAAAATCAAATGCCAAATCGTTGGTTCGACAGAACGTGTCAATGTCTTCTGCGGTTTGTTGACCGTCACCGTTCAGATCGCCTGGCAAACCGGTTGCCGCTCGGCCAGGCGTTCCGCCCAACACCGCACTGGCTTGCCACTTGGCCGCATCGCTCCATTCATTGGCAGCCGTATTCGCCGGATCGATGATTTCTAAGCTATAGCCATCACCGTCGGCCGCGGTGGGCCAATTCGCTTGATCGCTGTATTCAAACTGCAATACGACATTGCCTTGTGCATCCTCTAAACGGATCGATTCGCCGCTGTTTCGCAAGTTACCTGCGTATTGGCCAGCGACTGGAATTTGCATGCCATAACGAGCTGCAAAGGCGGACGGATTGGACGTCAACACAAGATAGTTGCCGGGCAGCAGCGTCGTCCCCGCCGCAAAGACGAACGGTTCCGAAGGCCCATCCACGAGCCGCACACCGCTCAGATCCAGCGGTTGCGAACCGGACGTGTTGACCAATTCAATAAATTCAAAATCTTCATTATTCCAGTTCGAATCGACCGCCAATTCCGCGACGGTCGGGTCGGCCGGATTGTACATCAGCTCCGAGATTCGCAGGAACTGCTGCAGCAGCGGAGTGGCTACGGTGCTGGTGACAGAAATAGTATCGGTGCCAACCACATTGCCTTGGTAGTCTAATGCCTCCAGCGCAATTGCGTTCACTCCTTCGACCAGCGATAGATCGATTTGCCATTGCTTGTCATCCAACCAGACTACGGGCAATGTTTCTCCGGAATTTGCCAAACGAATCTGGTGCACGTCAATCCAGCCTTCGCCTTGCAAACGAAGTTGATTGGCATCTACCGTCAGCGGTTGCCCGTTGTTGGTAGAAATGGCGAATTCCACTTGCGGAGCCAGACGATTGAGTTCGCTTTGCACAAACGTCGAACGCTGGTCAATGTAATTCACAAAAAACGAACTGCTGACCTTTTGCGTGACTTGCGAATAGTGTTCGGCCCACGGTGTTAAATAGTCCGTGTTGTACGTCGTTTGCACCAGGTCCAGTAAGTGTTTGTAAAGCAGTCGTCGGTACTGCGGCAGCTGCATGATCTTGGTAAAGTTGCTGCCACCTCGTCCAGTCAGCGAACTCGTCGGCCCATAATAAAATCCGTGATCCACATCCCACGGGAACGCTAACACTTTGCCATCTTCCGGTCGAACATACAAATCAATATTGTGAGACAATCCCATGTTGTAGGTGTCGGCTGTTCCAACCAGCGATGTCATGGCAAAGTAGCGCATCCATTGGTCCACGTCGATCACGTCTTCTACCACTTCGGCCAGTTCGCTGCGTCCCAGAGAAAACGCTTGGCCCAGCCGCATGATGCTGGAAAAATCATCTTTCGCTCGATTGTTTTTCAGCACGTAGTTGAATCGATAGGCTTCTTTGTTGGTGCCCAAGTCGGAAATGTCGATGCCGATGACCGCGTTGGGCGAACGCTTCAGCGATTCCGGATTGCCGTTGGTGGTTGTCGTTGCATGATAGATCAGTTCAAACTTGAACAGCGAACCGTCGCTACCGTTGTCGAATTGAGAATCTAAAAAGACATCGGAATATCGAGCCATCTTGAGTAACGCCAGGCCGGTGTTTCCGCTCCGTGGCGCATCGATGTAGACTACGTCGTCATACATGCCCGCGATTCCGCCGGCGTGATTCGCAATTTGATAGATCAGCAATTCATGCGGACTGGCTCCCGATTCGCCGCGGATCCCACCACCATTTCCGTTCGAAATCACCACGCCTCGATCCACCGCAATCGATCCATGCACGCCTCGGAACAAATGATCCGCATCAAATTCAATATTGAAACCCGCCAACGGTCCGCCTCGCCCATACCCACTGGCTCGCAATCGAACGCCCACGTCGTAGAAGACTTCTTCGTCGTTGTAGATCACCGTGGCGCCTAGCCGACCGTTGCTCATCACGTTACTGTTGGTGTGCAGCAGATTGACGTCCGCTGGTGTCATGATCAGCCGCAACGAATGCACGGTTCGATTCGGAATGGCTGACGACGCAACTCGATAAAGTGAACGAGCATCTTCGCCGGCCAGTGGCAACATGCTGGTAGCGCCTAGCGAATCATGGGCGGACACAAAGAATTGCACCACGGAATCGGCTGACTGAGCGGGAATGATGGCCGAAAATTGACCGTCACGATTTCGCTCCATCGCCACTTGCCGGAACGCACGTCCCTGTACCGAATAATGCAATGTGACGTCGGCCACGTCATGCAAATCGTCAGCAGCAACGGTCACCGTCACGGCATCTTCGGGCGACGGTACGGCCGGACTGTGCCTTAGATTTTGCAGGTTGGGGCCGGCGTTTTCCACATAGACGGAATTCACTTGACCGGGCGTGCCTGTCAGATTGGGCGTGGTCAGAATAGTTGTGGCGGCAGCTTTGCCAAAATACAAACGCGAATTTAGTTGAGGCGAACCGCTGACCCATCGAGCTCTAAACGAAATCTCGTACGACTGGCCTTCCGCAATACGGGCTCGATCGGCAAACGTCGTTTCCGCATGGTTGTGCATGTGTTCGGTGGCGCCGGTCGCCGTCAGCTGCAAAACGTGGTTGGCACCATCGTCAGGGTCGGCAATGACAAGGCCCGAATGCGTGCCGATAATTCGCCATGTATTGGGTGCGGTGCCAATCGCATCGGCTTGGAACGAACCATTTTGCAGCCGGTCAATCGCTTGGCCGTCGGGATCTTCTATCACGCGAATGTCATCGATCAGCACTTGGCCTTCGTCCAACAGCCCGATGATCAATTCGTGGAAATAGTTGGGCGCGGCCAATCCGTCTGGTTCGTCCGCGATCGCTCGATAAGCATACGTTTGCCACTGGCTTCGCCCAGACTCGTCACTACTGCGCCAATTTTCTGGCAGCCGATTGTCGGCCCACGGATTGATCAGTTCCAAGCTGGAGCCGCCGCCGTCGGCCGCTTCCGGCCAGCGACCGCCATCGTAATAGTGGACTTCGTCCGCAGGATTTCCCAAGGCATCGCTCAACACAAGACGTTCTCCGCTATTGCTGAGTTGTCCGCCGAACGGACCCACAATCCGAGCTGCCGGAAACTGCTGCTGCAGTTGGACGGGATGCTTGGCGACGACCAGAAATTCGCCGGGCGCCAACTGCGTTTCTGGAGCGAACTGAAACTCAATGCCTTCGTTCAACGCCCAGCCGGAAAGATCCACGGTCGCATCACTGCGGTTCAATAGTTCCAGCCATTGCGTGTCCGATTCCTGATAGGCCGAACCGGGTGTCGTTTCCGTGGCAAACAGTGTTGCTCCAAATGCCACGTCTTCACTACCGACTGCTTGATGCAGCGCGACTGCCAACACGTTGTCACCCTGTCGTAGTGCTTCGGCGGGCAACGAGACTACGCCGGTGAATCGAGAAGCAGCGTCATTTTGCAACGCGTTTTGGCCGTGGGACAACGGTCCGTCGGCTAGATTCTGCCGGTAGACTTCTTGGCCATTCAGATACACCACTGCTCCGTCATCCGCCAGCAGATTCATGAACAGCGATGTGTTTTCCGGATTGCCGCTAAACGGAAATGTCTGGCGAAAGTAGTTGGTTGCCGCGCCGACGGCCAATTCGTCACCAAGAGTTAATGGTTCGGAGATGAAGTTGAAATACAGGTCATCCAGCAAGACCGTAGCGTTTGCGTTGCCGTTGGGATTTTGCGTACGAAGGGTGACCGAATACGACGACTTGTCGGCCATAAACAACTGGCTGGATCGAGTTCGAAAGGTTTTGTCCGAAACCAAACGTTTGGCCGAAATAATTTTCTCTGTGGCCAAGCCCGCGTCCAACACAATTTCCAAATCATTGGCGGTCGTCGACGCGTCGCTGAGCCGTTCTGACCAGCTGAACGAATACGTAACACCTGACTCGAATCCGCTGATACGCTGCGAAATTGCCGAACTACCCTGCAAGTACAACAGTTGATTGCCTTCGGGTGCAAACGTGTTGCCTTGAATGGCGCTCTGCCGGCGCGAAATCCCCGTTTGGCCCAAAAAAGTCCAACCGGCTCCGGCAGGCGAATTGACTGCCGCACCTTCGGCCAAAGAAAAAAGTTCGGCATTACCATTGGCTACCAGCGGGACGGCTCGAGTCATCCGGACGTTGTCCAGCAAAGCAGTATTGTCTTCCGCCGCGTCGCCGACGTTGCGAACATTGCCGATACGCAGTGAAGCCGTGGCGGTGGCAGCGGTGAACGGTTGGCTGATGACATGAACAAAACGGTCGGTTCGAACGACATCGTGTTCGGACACAATGGAATTGGTGCCCATCGACGCAAAGACACGAGCGTCCGTGTCCGTGAGGCCTCGTTCATTTTCGTAATACTGCAACGTATACCGCTTGCCTGGAACAAAGCCGGTTAGGCTTTGCGTCATGTTGGTGGCACCTTGTAGGAAGGCAACACGTTCTCCGTCCGGAACCGTGCCGTCATTCAGAAACGGACCGGTAACATCATTCAGTCCGGAACTACCGCCGTTGGACCAGCTTTCAATCGAACCATAGCCGGGCCATTCGGCGATGGGGCCTTCTTCAAAACTGGCATTGGCAATGGCAATGGTGCTGGTTCCGACGCCGTCCGGCAGGTCACCGCTGAAGTCGATATTGACTTGCCCGGCATAGAGGATGGCGTTGCCTTCAGGCCAATCCGCATCGTTAAAATTCAAATTGGTCCAATTGGCAGCCGGTGCCACATTGTTGTCACTGTAGTTCCACGTACTATGAAACGGAAGCAATAAGTGGTCTTCCACCAGATCGCCTACTTCAAACGTCGGCTGATCGTGATAGTGGATTTCGTTGATGACAATGGCATCATTCAGCGTGATGTCATTTGCCTGTCCGAACGAAGGCTGCGTCGCATTATGGAACGAACCAGTGACGTTGGGCCACCGAGCCTGTGCGGAGCGACTGACACGAACCGCGTCGGTGACCGAAGGTACTTCGGGCGAAGCCGCCGATTCGACCACATATACCAACGCATTGTTGTCCAGCGTCAGCGGCCGTTCGACGGTCACGTATCCATTGATCGGAAGAGTGCCGGCCAAATCAATCCGTTGATCGCCGACCACCAGTTGATGGCCCGCTAGATCAATAGAGCTGCTTCCTCCGTTGGCCAATTCGACTTTTACTTCGTCACCCGCCGCCGCAATTTCATTGATCAAAATTGGCGCAAAATGACCATTGGGATCGGTTGGCAGTTCTTCCACATGCAGTTGCGTCAGGAATGCCAAGTCCGTGTCATTCGCAGACGCTTGATGCAGTTCCACCGCCAGCACGTTCTGGCCGGTTCGCAAAACGTCGCGAGGTAATGCGACTTCAGGCAAAAAGATTTGATCGCCGACGGTGGCAGAGCTGGCCAGAGTTTGGTGCGTGACTGGGCCGTCAGGCATGTTGGTGCGCCACACTTCATGACCATTCAAATAGACAATCGCGCCATCGTCTACGGTGCCACTCAGAAACAAGGTCGATCGATCAGGATTTCCGTCAAACGTAAATTCGCGGCGAAAGTACGTGGTGGTGGGAACGTTGTCCAAGGGCGAACCTAGTTGATCCGAATTGAGTGTCACGGCGACGCGATCCAACTGCCACGACGCATTGGCCACTTGCGACAAGCGAAGTTCGATCGTATCGGCTTCGGCCGTGAACCGATGTCGAATCAGCGACCAGCTGTCGTTGGCGGATGGTGTCAGAGACGAGGTTCGCACCGTTTGTTGATTGATGGCAATTTCGAATTTACCGCTGGGCTGACCGGCGGAAACGCGAACCCACAAAGAAAGGTCGTACGCTTGGCCGACCGTCAGTCCGGTCACGGTTTGTGACACCGCGGCATCGCCGTCGAATTGCAGTAAGTGCTGGCCGTGTGCATTGGCGTCCGCTAGGACAGTGGCTGGATGCAACGAGTTGTCGATGTTCCAACCGGCAATCGGCAGATCGGTTGTCGAGGTGACAGCGCCGGAAGCTTCAAAGCTCGGGTTCTGCACCACGCCAGCAGCCGGCGAAACCGCGGAAATGGAAACCGCATCCAGTAGCAAACTGTGGTCTCCTGCGCCGCCGATATTGGCGATTTGCAGCGAACCTGATTCTGCCGCAGGCGTGAATTCGACGCTCAGTTGATGAAAGGCAGCATCGTCACCCACCGCGTCAACCGCGAAGGGTTCCAGCAAATCCGTTCCTTCGAATTGCACCTGTAACTTGGGCTGGCCGGAACAGCACGCTCGAGCGTTGTACGCCAGCTGCAATTGATAAGTCTGGCCGGGAATGAAGCCGCCCAGCACTTGTGACAACGCTCCGTCACTCTGAATAAACGCCACTTGGCGCTGGTCGGCGGGTAGGCCGTTGTCCAAAAACGTAGTGCCGCCAGATCGAGATGGATTCAGGCCTGTGGTGCCGGAAACGGTCCAGCCGGTGATGCGGCCGTAGCCAACGCCGATATTGGAATTCGCTTCAAAACTGGGGTTGGCGATAGCGATGGGCGGTGGGATTTCCAGTGAATCCGTCGGAATGCCCAGGTCGCCGGCAAAGAACGTGCCTTGGCCTGTCTGCCACGTGGAATCGTCAAAATCAATGTCGGTCCAATTAGCGGGCTGCGCATTGTCGGAAAGGTTGAATTGCCAAGTTTCGTCGCCGTACAGTAAGGTAGATCGCACGGGCGATGGATCGAAGGGGACGAAGTTCGCTTGACCAGGAGTGCCATTGAGTCGAGCGCTATAGGTCCAATTCGCGGGATCGGACGAGGCGGATTGGGAACGAATTTTCACCAGCGAAGGTCCCGCACCATCGGCGGCGGCTGGCCAATCGCGGCCGTCATTGTAATCCAGTTCGTCCATGACTCGCTGACTGCGGTTGAGCAACTGAATCGTATCACCTCCGTTGCCCAGTCGACCTTCAAAGGGACCCCAGGCGCTGACGTTGAACGTGTCTTGCAGGAAGTCAGGTGACTTGGCAATCACCAAATATCCGCCGCCGGGAATAGTGGTGTTGTTGGGAAACTGGAATTCGATCCCGCCGGTCACTTGCCAGTTCGAGATATCCATATCCAGAGCCATTTGGTTGTGCAGTTCGATCCATTCCTGGTTGGGATCGTTGGACGCCGAGTGATACATGACTTCGTTGAACACGACGGTGCTGTCCAGCACATAACGCAATTCCAAGGTTTCGAACGCTTGTCCGACGGTTCGCCTCCGCCTCATCGTTTGCTCCTGTGATTCGTTCGTTTGAATTTACCGAACATGAAAATAGCTCAGAGCGTGCGAAAAACCCGCTCTGAGCTATCCGTTTAGGATTTCCATTCCCACCAGTAAACTTGCCTGGGAATCGAAGTTACTTGCGTCGTCGCAGGCTGCCAGCCAAGCCAGCTAGGCCCATCAGCAGCAGTGCGCAACTACTTGGTTCCGGCACGATGGCAATGTTGTCAACGATCAGCGTGGAATCACCTCCGGCCAGTGGAGCGGTGGCGAATGCCAGGGTCATCGTTTCTGCAGTCGCGGTGAAAGGCACGTCGGCGTGGTACCAGGGATTCGCATCACCAACGGAAGCAATGCCGCCTCCTTCAAACAGGTCGCTGGAACTGGCAATCACATTGCCATCGAAGCTGACCGTGGCCGTGGGGACATCACCGCAGCAGTTACGCGAATTAAAATCAAAGCTCAGCAAGTAATCTGCGCCAACGGTAAAACCGCTGATGGCTTGGGACATGGACGCCGTGCCTTGCAAGAATGCGACGGTAGAAGCATTATCGCCGTTATCACGGAAGGGTGCTGGTGTATCATGAGCGGCCGCAATCGGGTTCAAGCCTTGTCCGCCTTCCACAGCTGTCCAGCCAGGAATATTCGCGGGATTGTCGGTGCCGATGTAGCCGGGCCAAACATTGAAGTTGTTTTCGCCTTCAAAATCACCGTTGACAACCATCGGTTCGGCCGCAGCATGGCCGACTAAAAGAAACGAGCACAATAGAACCGTGCTCCAAATTCGCACCACCATCATTAGGTCTCCTGTTGTTGATCTCTGGATTAGATCTACCTCGTCAAGAAAAAGAGTTTTTTCGAATTCAAATCGAAACGTAAGCTGACATCTTATCGCACCATTTCGGCAACTCAAGCAAGTTCGACCCGCATGTTCCAAAAAATGAACACATGCCACCGACTAGCCGCTTCGGCCGAATTTGGTTGACTCACGATGACAGGATGAAATCGAGCATTTGCAATTCAAGCGTCGGCCAGTCGCCAGGGCGGCCAGCAGCAAAACGAACAACGAAGCAGTAGGTTCTGGCACAGCAAGCAGTTTGCCAGCCGCTTCATACTGACCTGATTGAAAGGCGTAGGTCAGATCGGTAGAAGTAAACTCGCCGTCTCCGTTCCAATCACCCGCAGCCCAGCCGCTGTTTCTAAGCAGAGCGTCTTCATACTGACCATATTCAAATACGCGAACTAGGTCCGAACTGTCAAATTGACCGTCCAGGTTTGCATCGCCAAACGTGGTTCCCACGATTTGCTGGACCCAGAACTGGCGATCGGTCTGATCGACATATCCGCTTAGGTCCATGTCAAATACCGGGAGCGAGCCATTTGCCAAGATGTGAGATGTCAGTGAATCGATGTCTTCAATGGTGACTTGATCGTCTCCATTTACATCGCCCAACGTGATTTCCACGAACTTGCCAACCAAATCCAGATTCCGGTTCGTTACGTTGTATCCGTTGATCCAGATTCGATCAAAGGCATCGACAAAACCATACGCATTGGCGCCCGTTCCGGTTGTGCTGCGAGTGAGAAATCTGGCAAGTTCGGAGTAGTCGTTTCGGTCGTCGTTGATTTGGTAGATATGAACAAACTCGTCCATTCCACGTTCCAACTGACCGTTAAAGTGAATGGATGCGTTGAACACTAACAAATCATCGTCGGCCGTGTGCAAGATCCGCCAGGGGCCGCCCACCATGCCCGGCAAACCAACTCGGGAAACTTCTCCGGTCACTCGATGCGCCCGGTAAATGCTTTGTCGTTCGTCAAATCCAGCGTCTTCGCCCCAGTAGACATAGTCACCATCGATTTCCATATCGACAGAGCGAGTTCGCTGACTGCGGATGACTCCATCCACTCCCAAGAAATACTGTGGTTCCAACGTGGTTCGGTAAAGGTCGTTCAGACCCCAACGTTGTGCCCAAAGATCCGGGTTTTGGATAAGTCCGTTTTCGCCAAACAAGTCGTCGCAAACCATGATGCTGGCCTGTCGATCTGCGTCACCCGACATCAAATAGAGCTTGCCATATTCCTGGTCGTAGAAGCCGCCGTGGAAATGGCGAATGGAACCTTGAAATGGCTGGAGTATCTGACGCCAGTCTTGTCCTCGGTTGTCGCTATAGAAAATACGAGCATTATCGCTGTACTCGAAGTACAACATTCGTCCTTCGCCCAGATCGGCCAATGTACGACGTAATCCAGCTGAATACGGCACGCCTTTGTTCTCTGACACGATCGACAACACAGTGGTGAAATCCTGAAATCCATCGGGCGAATAAACGATTTCTGACTTGGTATTGGCGCCGGATCCGCTGGGGCCCATTAAAAATACGCCGTAGTCTGTGTAGGCACTCACCAGCGGTCGGTTGGGGCCCGGCATCCGTCCGCCGTCTAGAAAGGTGTTACCGTCAAACGCCCAGGTTTTGCCGTCCAGAAAATCAACGCCCCAAAGCATTCCGTTCCACATTTCCTGCGCACCGTGGCGAACTTGGTTCAGAATCGGATCTGGTTGCCAACGTATGACCTTTTCGGCCCTTGAAACGTCGTTGCCCAACGCAACCAAGATGCATGAAAACGCGAAAAGTCGACCCCAACAAGATTTCCAACAACACATCGCGAAGTTCCCCTGCCGATGCAGTACTATTTGATGTAAGAATGTACTTCGAGCGAAGTATATTCGGGCCCAATAGGTAAGTCGAGCAATTTGCAGAATTGATACGCATAAATTCTTGTTAGCGTTTTTCCACGGTTCGCCAACCACGTTTCCCGCGACTCATTCAATAGCATTATTTCGAGCGCGTCTTATACCGCTATGGCAAGTCCAGCGCGTGCTGCGAGTCAAGCGAGATAGTCACTGGCGCAAACGTTAGCGTGCATTGCGCCGTGCTAACTCTGTGGCACGTTGCTTCTCATTCTGAACATCGCCGCGTTTCATAGGTTCCGGGGTTGACTGAATAGTCGAGAAGCCAGCGGAGGCGTGGTATGTTGGTAACGCAATTGACTTCGTTCCAGTTGTTTGGAGATACCTATGAAAAACCGGACTACAGCAATTTCGTTGCTGTTCGTTGTGACCTTGGTCTGCCGACAGGCTGTAAACGCAGCACCGCCGACAACCGTGCACACCGAAGGATTACGTCAGTACTCAGCGACAGTTCATTTGCTGCAGAACGCTCGGATTGTTGTCAATTCTGAACGAACCATCGACAACGCGGACGTTCTTATCCGAGATGGTGTGATACAACGAATCGGTCCGAATCTGGAGCCACCCACCGACGCGCGCATCTGGAACCTAGCGGGCAAGACGATTTACCCCGGTTTTATTGACGCGTACAGCGAATGGAATTCGTCCGACGCGAAGGTCGGCGATGCTGGTTATTGGAATGGCAAAATTCGACCAGAAGTCCGAATTAGCCAGCATGTCGCTTCGAAGGATCTGGGCGGTAATGCGTATCGCCAAGCTGGATTTACTGCTCGTCTAATCGCGCCCAACGACGGGATTGTCAAAGGTGTCAGCGCGTTGGTCAGTACATCCGACGCTTCGTTGGCGGACGCGTTGATCCGAGACGATGTGGCATTGCATGTGGAATTAACACTCAGCGGGCGTCGAGACCGAAATCAATATCCGAATTCACCCATGGGCGCCGTCGCGGTCGCTCGGCAAGCGTTTTACGACGCTCAGTGGTACGCGGATGCTTGGCAGACATTTCGAACAAATTCGGGCGTCGCCAAGCCCGAAACGAATATGGCGTTGGAAGCGATGCAACCGTTTTTGTCTGGCGAAAAGCCCGTGTTTTTTGTCTGCCGAGACGAACAGTTTGCGATTCGTGCTGATCAGTTTGCCAAGGAATTCAATCTGCAGGCCGTGTTGGTTGGTTCGGGGCACGAATATCGTCGTTCTGGTCTGATCCGAGACACCGGGCGGTCGCTGATTCTTCCCGTCCATTTTCCTCAGCCACCCAACGTGGGCACGCCCGAAGCGGACCGGTTTGTGTCATTGGAAGCGTTGCTCCATTGGGATTGGGCGCCGTCGAATCTGGCGACAATGCATGCGGCCGGAGCGCCGCTGGTGATCACCGGTCACGGTTTGGAAAATCCCAACAAGATTTGGGAGGCCCTACGCCAAGCGGTGCGGCGAGGCCTGCCTGCCCGGGAAGCGTTGGCAGCGCTGACTTCGGGGCCAGCCAAATTGTTCGGCGTAGAAGATCAATTGGGTTCGCTGGAGTCCGGCAAATTGGCGCACGTGGTGGTGACCGACGGCGATTTGTTCGCCGCCAAGACCAAGATTGTTGAGACTTGGGTCGATGGTGTTCGATATGAAGTGGACGCGGACGAACCATTTCTTTGGAAAGGCGAATGGGATCCCGTGGCAGGCGGCAAGCGCTGGCAAGATTGGACGATTCAGATTGCCGGTGACGCCAAAAAGCCCAAGGTTTCGTGGGTAAAACCGGACGAAAATGGCGATGAAGATGATTCGCCGGAAGCTGATTCGGTCGAAGCACTCGATAATGATGACGACGCCAGCACGGATCACGATGTCCAGAAAACGCCGAAGCAGCTTCGCATCGAATGGCAACATGTGACGCTGCAAGACGGATTTCTAACCGGAACAATAGATGCCGCCAAATTGGATGAATCCGCGAAGGGTGTTATGCGGATGTCCGCCGTTTTATTGCCTGACGCTGAAAAAACGGAATTGGCAATCACGGTCGTTGCGCCCAACGGCCAAGTAACTCAGTTGAATGCCAAACGCGTGATCGATCCTGCCGCCGACACATCGGACAGCGAAGATGCAGACGGCGAAGATGCAGACGGCGAAGATGCAGACGGCGAAAAGACGGCTAGCGAGCAAGACCAACCCAGCTATCCGCTGGTCTATCCGTTAGGCGCATTTGGCGTGGAACGTGTGGCCGAACCGGCGACGATGCTCGCCTTCACCCACGCTACCATTTGGACCTGCGAAGAAGCCGGCGTGTTAGAAAATGCCACGCTGTTGATTGATCGAGGCAAGATTGTTGCGGTGGGGACCAGCGTGGAAATTCCAGCGGATGCCCAGGTAATCGATTGCCAGGGCAGGCACCTTACGCCTGGAATAATTGACTGCCATTCCCACATGGCGACCGACGGTGGTGTTAATGAAAGTGGCCAAGCCATCACGGCCGAAGTTCGCATTGGGGATTTCTTGGACGCCAATGATATTTCGATCTATCGGCAATTGGCGGGCGGAGTCACTGCGGCGAATATTCTGCATGGTTCGGCCAATCCGATCGGCGGCCAGAACCAAGTGATTAAACTTCGCTGGGGTAAGTCGTTTGATGAATTGCGGTTTGTGGAAGCGCCGCCGGGGATCAAGTTCGCGCTAGGCGAAAACGTCAAGCAAAGTAATTGGGGTGACGATTATCGAAGCCGCTATCCGCAGACTCGGATGGGCGTCGAACAGATTATGCGAGACGAATTCTTGGCCGCTCGGCAATACCGAGATCGTTGGGCCGAATGGAACGCTCGCCGCAACGGCTTGCCACCTCGGCGCAATCTAGAACTGGACGCCATTGTTGAAATTTTAGAGCAAAAGCGTTGGGTTCACTGCCACAGTTATCGTCAAGATGAAATCTTGGCGCTGCTGCGTACCTTGGAATCGTTTGGCGTTCAGATTGGCACGCTGCAGCATATCTTGGAAGGTTATAAGGTTGCTGAAGTGATGAAACAGCACGGAGCTATGGGGTCGTCGTTTTCCGATTGGTGGGCTTACAAGTTTGAAGTCTACGACGCGATTCCGTACAACGGCGCTTTGATGCATCGCCAAGGCGTGGTGGTATCGTTCAATTCGGATGATCAAGAGTTGGCTCGGCATCTAAACCAAGAAGCAGCCAAGGCAGTGAAATATGGTGGCGTTGCGCCGGAAGAAGCATTGAAATTTGTCACGTTGAATCCAGCCAAACAGCTGCGAATTGATCAGCACGTTGGTTCGCTGGCGCCAGGAAAGCACGCCGACTTTGTAATTTGGACGGGTGATCCTCTGTCCAATCTCAGCCGTTGTGACCAAACCTGGATTGACGGGACCAAATACTTTGATTGGACCGTGGATCGTCAGCAACAAAAGCGATGGGATGAAATGCGAGCGGAATTGATTCAAAAAATCTTGCGTTCGGATCAAAAAATGAAGACACCGCAGCAACAAGCCAAAGATGACCAAGACTTGTGGCCGCGATTCGATATTTTCTGTCCTCACTGTCAGAGCGGTGTTCGCTAAGGATGGGTCGAGTTTTCATTCGTTCGAATTTGTTGTTTTCGTGTTTAGCCGAAGTAAGAAAATCATTATTATTGGATTTCAAAAATATTGTCGGTCTGCTGTGGCGATCTTATTCGCATGGATGGCAAACGTGGCGACGTTATGTGCGTCGCCGGTGATTCCTGGTTCGGCTCAAGAGAAACCGATCGTGATTCAAAACGCGACCATTCACCCGGTCAGTTCGCCTGCCATTGAAAACGGCATGCTGCTGTTTGCGGATGGCAAAATTGTGGCGGTGGGGACAAAGCTGGAACTGCCTGATGATGTTCAGATTGTGGATGGGAACGGGTTGCACGTGTATCCTGGTTTCATCAACGCGGGCGGGCAATTGGGTTTGGTAGAAATTGATGCGGTCCGCGCCAGCGTAGACGATTCAGAAACCGGGCAATTCAATAGCAATGTGAAAGCGCAAGTGGCGTTTAATCCGGATAGTGAATTGATTCCGGTAACTCGGTCCAACGGCGTTCTGGTTTCGTTGAGCGTTCCCACTGGTCGTTTGATTGCTGGCAAGTCTGCGCTGATGCAATTGGACGGTTGGACATGGGAAGATATGACCGTGGCTTCGCCTGTGGGGTTACATGTTTACTGGCCGTCGTTGCGCTCGAGTCGAAATTGGTGGGCCGCCAAGGGAGAGGATGCGAACGAACTCGATCGTCAATTGGAGACGTTGCGAGAGTTCTTTCAGAAGGCACAGCGATATTGCGAATCGGTACCAGTCGACGACGAAGTAACCGATGTGCGTTTGGATGCGATGCGAGAAGTTTTCGATCGAACTACGCCGTTGGTGGTGCATGCCGATGCGGTCGGTGAAATTCGTTCGGCCGTCGCGTTTTGCGTGGAATTCAAGGTTCGCATGATCTTGCACGGTGGCATGGACGCGGCGTTGTGCGCCAAGCTGTTAAAAGATCATGACATTCCCGTGATTGTGGGTAGCGTGCACCGTCTGCCGACGGTTCGTTCCGATGCGTTTGATTCGGCGTATTCCTTGCCGTCGCGATTGCAACAATCTGGCGTCCGATACTGTATTGCCGGCGTTGGTCGGTTCGGCGCGTCCAATCTCAGAAATCTACCCTATCATGCGGGTACCGCCGTTGCCTACGGAACGGACTTGGACGAAGCCATTCGGGCTGTCACGTTATATCCTGCCGAAATCCTGGGAGTTGGCGATCGGCTGGGTACACTAGAAGAGGGGAAAGATGCGACTTTTTTTCTGTGTCGCGGAAATCCGCTCGATACGAACTCCGCCGTAGATGCGGCGTATATTCAAGGAAAAAAGCTAAGTTTAATCAGCCGTCATACGGAATTGTTTCGGAAATACCAAACCAAGTACGATCAAATCAAAACGTTGAGGCAAGATAAACGATAAAAAATGCACTTATTGGCTTGTTTATCTATTCCTCCACAATTATCATAAAGACCGGTTTAGAATCACTCTTTTGATTCGTTTGTGCATCTGTGTTGTTAGCTCGAAGGAGTTTCCCCGATGAAGTCACTGGGGTTGATTGTTGTTTTTGCATTTGGAATGGCGGCTTCGGTGGAAGCCGGCGTTTGCACTGAATATTCGGCAGCTCCGGGAGCATCTGGTCGAGAATTCAATTTTGTGGTTTCGAAGGCCCAATCTCACAGCTATTTCATGAATGGCGGTGTTTTGCCCGCTGGTTCGGTTGGATTTGGCCGAATGTCAGCTAAGTCAAATAGAATGGCGTCATCAAACGGTGCTGGCGGTGCGAATCGCTTTGGCGGAATGACTTCGATGAACGGTGGTACTTTCCGTCGTGTTCGTACTCAGTCCTCTACGCCTGCAGCTGGTTCTGGCGGCGGAGCTTCTCAAGGCGGCGCAGGTTCGCGACCATCGATTGGTGGCGGTCCTGGCAATCCTGCTGGTCCTGGTAATCCTCCTGCTGCTGGTGGTCCTGGTTCCGTTGGCGGAAGCGTTAAGAGCGGCGGTGGTGCTGGTCCGATCGGCGGTGGAGCGGCGGCTGTTCCCGAACCAAGTTCGTTGGGAATTTGGTGCGTGGCATTGGTAGGGTTGTACGGCCTGAGCCGACGATTCGCTGCCTAATTGCGAAGTTCTAAGCGGTAAAACGTAACGGTCGTGCTATCTTTTTGGATAGCACGACCTTTTTTCGTTTACACGTATCGCAGACTACTTTGTTATGAACCGTGCCTCCACTGTAACTCAGCGTACGCTGTGGCTCTTCTTAACGCTTGTCGTTTTTGTCTGGGCCTACGCGCCGACTTTTCAGGAACTGTTCCATCTTTGGAAAACGAATAGTGATTATTCGCATGGCTTTGTGGTCGTGCCGATCGCGATTCTCATTTTAGTTCGTCGCCGAGAATGGATGCCGGCGCCGTCGAATCCGGCAGCAGGTGGCTTAGTCTTGATTGGGCTGGCTGGGTTGCTTCGAGTCTTCGCGGCTCGATTCTACATTACCGAATTAGACGCTTGGTCCATACCGCTGTGGATAGGTGGGGCCGTCTGGGTTTTGTACGGCTATTCGTTCTTTCGCTGGACAGCACCGGCGGTGGCCTTTCTGTGGTTTATGGTTCCGCTGTTCGAAACGGTCGAGCGATGGTTGACGGATCCGTTGCAACGAATCGGCGCGGCCATCAGTGCTTGGATTTTTCAGATCTTAGGCTGGCCGGCGGTTCGCAACGAAACAACCGTTTTGTTGGGCAACGAAATCTTGGAAGTGGAACGAGCGTGCAGTGGATTACGCATGTTCTATGGTACGTTTGCCATGGTACTGGCCTTCATCTTGCTCACTCGCATGCGGTTGGCCAAATCCATTTTTCTATTGCTGATGGCAGCTCCCGTTGCCATTGCCGCCAACGTGTTGCGAATCACGCTGACGGGAGTCTTGTTGCACCGATCCAGTGACGAGGTCGCTCGGACACTTTTCCACGATACGGCTGGTTTCCTGATGGCGCCGGCCGCATTGGCGATCATGTTGTTGGTGGTTGCCATCTGGAATCGTTTTGCACGGCTAAAGGATCAGGGTCGGCAAGTCTTCTTGGGTGGTTTGGCGAGTGTGCCGTTGATCGTGGGGTCGCTTGGCATTGGGTTGTATATTTGGCACCAGCATCAATTGAAGTATTCGATGAGTCACCTCCAGGCGACGGCTACTGATTTTGAACGAATGGGCAGTTGGCGAGCGGCGGCGGAACGGTGGGATCTATTGTTGCGATTTCGGCCTACCGACAAACAGGTCCAACGGCGACTGGCCGAAGCCATTCTCAAGCAGCCTCGAGACGAATCGGACGTGGAAATGGCGATCAACCTGTTTGCGCAGGTTGCGGGGAAAGATCGGAGCAACCTAGATTCGTTGTATCGATATTTCCAATTGACCAAAGCCCATTCTGTTGCCTCAAAGCAATTGCTGGCGGCTGACTTGGTGCTGACGCACGCCGCCATTGATTCGCCAGAAAACCGAGCAATACTTACGGAAGTTGCCAAATTCAAGGCCGACACGTTGTTCGACCAAGCGTATTCCGCCAGATCCAATGTGAATTGGTCAAAGTTGATTAAGGCGTTGGAACGGTCAAACCAATTGATACCCCATGAGCTGGAGACGGTCGAACGGTTGGCTCGAGCGTATCGCGACAATCCTTCCTGTTCGCGAGAACGACGAGACTTGCTTACGAATCAGGCGTTTGAGCGCTTGATCGACGCCGTTCCAACAGCTGCGTCGTATTTTGCCAGATATTCCTTTCTTCGCTCGGATCTGCGTCGTACATTCGTCGCGGAATCCAACCAAGCCTGGTTCGGAGATTCAAAGTCAGACGACTTGGACTTGGCATTTGAAACGCTGGCCGATGTCGATTCGGCTGTTACTCGCTGCGACGTTTACAATGCATTAGCAGACCGAGCGGCGGAGCGAGGCCAAATTGCATCATCCATTGATTTCTACCAGCTGGCCATCGATGCTTGTCCCCATGATTCGCGGCCTTATGTGGGTGTCAGCAATTTGCTAATGCAGCAGGAACAGGACCATCAAAAGGCCATTGCCTTGTTGGGAGTTGGTCTTCAGAACGTCATTGACGATCGTCTGACTTTGCAAATACCGTTGGTCCAGCACTTGTTTGCCGTAGGTCGGCTGGAGGACGCAGATCAAGAACTGGCCAAGGCCAATCAGTGGCAACGTGAAGTGGAAGGGCCGCTGGCCAGCGTGTACGCAATTGAATTGGCCAACTTGGCTGCCTGGCGATTGGCTCAGCAGAACCAATTTGCAGCGGCTGGCGAAAAACTGGAGTCCGCTGTCAATGGATTACCTCCGTCACATCTGGATTTGGTCCAGTCGAAATTAATTGCCCAAGCTTGGGCGAATGCCGGTCAGTATTTTCGCATGGCCGGTCGGTGGAATCGAGCCACGCAGTCGTATCAAAACGCGTCACTGCTGGACGAACAATGGTTGAACGATTATCGCTGGGCGTTAGCGCAACGTAGTGAAATGGAAGGCGATTTTGCGGAAGCGCTGCGTCAATACAATCAGACGGCTTCTCAGCGAGAAGATCCTACCGAAGCGTGGTTGCAGACTTCGCAGTTGGCGCTTCGACAGCAGATTTCCTTACCGCGCGAACAGCGAGATTGGGCGCCGTTTCGTCGCGCCATCACGTCGGCTCGTTCGTTTGCAGCGGACACAGATAGTCGCGTTGCCTGTCTAGAAGCGAATCAAATGATGCTGACCGGCAATCGCGAACAAGCACAGCAAGTTTTGAAAGACGCCATTTCGAAAAATCCAGAAGCGGCGGACGCCAAGCGACTATTGGCAATACTGTATGCCAAACAAGCAAATCTGGACGATGCCTTGGAATTGGCCGACTCGTTTGATACCACCGGCCAGCATCTGGCTGACGTGGCCATCTTGCGGTCAGAGCTCTATCGGCATACCGGAGATCTTGCGGCCGCTAAATCGAGTTTGGAAGGTGCTATTGCCGAATGCGCCGAACCGCAGGACGTGAATTCGTTGCGTCTGGCGTTGGCTCGCTTAAGAACCGAAATGGGCGAATGGAATGGTGCCAAGCAGATTCTTCTGGATGTCATGGAGCAAGACGCGGTCAACACGGAAGCCGCCGATCAGTTAAGTCGGCTGGCCTGGCTGCAGCAAGACTGGGAAACGCTGGTCTACTGTGAAGAACGTCTCAAGCAGATTGAAGGTGAACAAGGAGCGTTGTGGCGAGCGGCGCGGATTCGCCGACTGTTAGGAGTGGCGCATTCTACTTCGCTGGGACCGGGTGAACGAGAACGCAATCGCGCGGACGCGGCTTCGCTGTTGATGGAATTGGATCAGTCACCGATGGACCTGTCCTATTTGAGCCTTACTTCGGCTCGAACCGGCAGTGACCGAGGATTCCTGTGGAACGTCGCTTCCAGTTTTGAAGACGCCTTTGATTCTTATTCAGAACGGATTACGCTGAGCGTGGACTTGATTGGTCTGTTGAATGAACTGGGGTTGCATGACAAGGCACAGCAATACGCCGACGCAACTCGAAATTATATCCTGGCCAATCGCAGTCTTTTAGATCCACAGATTTTTTCTCAGCAAACAGAAAGCGATAGCGACGCCATTCGGCTGGCTAGGATCTGGGCAGACGAACAACCGAGTGGTGATTCGTATATTCGGCTGGCGCGAACGCTGGTCCTGACCGCCATTGACGGCTTGCCCGAATACCAGCAACGTCTTGAAGAAGCGGAAGGTGTTTTCGAACAAGCGGTAACTCGCTTTCCCACCGACACGCGAACCTGGGCCGCCTACTTTCGCTTCTTCGTTTCCGCTCGAATTGACCTGCTGAAAGCTCGGCAAGTCTTGCAGCGATTGGAAGGCGATGAAGAAATTCCTGAATTGGAACGCAAGTTTTGTCTGGCACAACTTCACGAATCGATCGGTAACGAACTAGACGCTCAACAGCTGTATCTGCAGTCCGTTTCGTTGGTGCAACAGCTGGGCGACGACTATTCTCAGCAGTCGGTCTTGGAACGAGCGGCGTTCTTCCTGAAATCGAGGAAGCCGATGGTGGCCGAAGAATGTTGCCGCAAGGCCTTGGCGCTCGACAATCGACTGGAAGGGGCTCGAGACATCCTGTTTGATTTGCTGCTGGCCCAGGCAACGCCCGATGCGATCGCGGAAGCAGCCACTTTGTTGCCGTCAGATATCCGTACGATTCGTGAAGAGAAGCTGAAACGAGAAACCGGCAAACAACTGTTGGCACTCGCCGCCGCATCCAACGCATTCAACGCAGACAATGCGATCCAGTTTCGAACCGACGGCTGCGAACTCTTGGATAAATTGGTTCGCAAAACGGGCGATGATTACTTGCTAATCGCGCAAGCCAAAATCGCGAATAAGGATTTCCAAGCCGCCGCAGTCAATTTGAAACGAGCGTTGGCCAGTGATTCTGTGGATCCGCAAATGTTGGCACAGTTCATGGAACAACATCAGGCCGTGTTGAGTGCACCAAGTCTGGAAGAATCAGAGGAATTGCGGCTATTAACCCTTGCTCTGTCAGACACGCAAAGCTTCTTGGCGGTACATCCGGATGCACAGCAGACGCTATTTGAGAACGGATTGCTGCCGCTTTTGGAAAACGAAGATCCGGAAAACGTGGCTGCCTATGTCGAGCAATTCGTGTCCAGCGGCTTCCAGCGGATTACCAATCCGCAAGGTCGAATGCGTTTGGCCAGTGACGTATTGAAAGTCCTGGTCGTGCGGAATCGAGACCAGGAAATTCAACGCTTGCTACAAGCTCGGATTCCGCCTCTACGAGGATCCGAATGGCAGACCGCGTTTGTTTCCGCTACGTCCGCGGTGGCATTAAATGGTTCGGTATCGGATTCCATTTTGGCTATCGTTCAGCAGATTGTGGGTGAAGCCAATTCGCCCGAATTGTTTTTCTTGGCGGGCAACGTGATGTTGTATCAAGAACGTTGGCACGACGCGTCGCAGTTGTATCGCCGAGTATTCGCGTTTGATCCTACGCATACGCTGACCACCAATAATCTGGCGTTGGCCATGGCTATGGATTCACCCCAGAATATTCCAGAAGCGCTGAAACTTTTGGATGACGCCATGGAGCGAACTGATCGAGCTGCCTTTTTGTTGGATACCAAAGGCATGATCTTGGAGCGAAGGGGCGACGTCCGCGAAGCAGGACGATTGTTTGAAGCGGCGGTCGAAGCGTCGAATGGTGATCCGGTAGCCCTTTTGCACCTGGCGCACATTCAGTCCCAATTGGGCCAGACCGATATCGCTCGGTATTCCTTCTGTCTGACGCGAAAAATAAACCGCGATCAATTAACCGTCATGGATCGGCGCATTTTTGATTCGCTGGAACAGATGTTGGAGGTTCGCGCCATGGAAACGTTAAGCACGGCCGACCAAGTAGAAGAGTAACCATTTTTGGTGTTGTCATGAAAAGCCCTTTCGTATTTGTCTTGCTCATTGCCGTGCTGACGATTCCCGCCGCGATTATCAACGGGAGAATTCTGCATCGGTGGAGTGACAATAGTCAGTCACTGGCCGCTGTGGGCCAAGCCTTGGAATCGCTGCCAGATCAATTGGGCGAATGGCAACAAGTGTCCACGCAGCCAGATCTGCCGGTTTCGGTTCAGCGCGAATTGGGCGTCGCCTATCACGTCCATCGAATCTACCAGAACGCAGACGGTTCTCGGCAGGTCACGCTGCTGGCGCTGTGCGGCGACGCCGGTCCGTTGGTACGGCATCCGGTGGAAATCTGCTACGGCAATCAAACCAAGCGTCGTATTGGATCCAGCAAGTTTGCCTATTCCGTAGGTGCGGACAAATCAGAGCAGCCCGACCATCAGGCCACGGTCGTCCGGTTTGAATCGGCGTCCGCTCTGCAGGGCGAATTCTTTGTGGCGTACGCGTTTGGCTGCCAAGGATCCTGGGATACGCCCGCGACTCCTCGAATTGCCTACGGTGGCGAAGCGATGTTGCTGAAGGTTCAGTTCCTGACGAAAGCCATGCCGGACGATGGCGAATGTCCCGATGCGCTGCAAGACTTCATTCGCGAATTTACTCGTCAGCTAGCAGTCATTTGGTAGCCAGCGGATTCGAAGCCTTCGAAATCGGAATTTCGGCAGTTTTTCTATCGAAAACGCTCGCCAAGTGACGATCGCTTGCCCAATTGACGGTATTCGTCTTGGCTGATACCATCCGGGATTCCCTGCAGGCCGTTGTAGGCTTGTTTATTCTTCCGAAATAGTAAGGGCAATTGAGGAGTCGCCACGTGGCAGAATCGTTGGCTAAAAATCTGATTGAGGCGGGAGTACATTTTGGGCACCGAGCGAGTCGGTGGAATCCGAAAATGGCTCCTTACATTTACGCTCGCAAAAATCTTATTCACATTATCGACATTCGCGAGACCATTCGCGGCTTGTTGCGAGCTCAAAAATACGTACGTCAGGTTGCAGGACGTGGCGGTCAAGTGTTGTTCACTGGAACCAAGCGTCAAGCGGGTGACACCATTGAAAAGCAAGCCAGCCGTTGCGGTATGCCGTTCGTTTCGGAACGTTGGCTCGGTGGCACGTTAACCAATTTTCGTACCATTCGTAGCCGTCTAGGCCGATTGGAAGAACTGGAATCGATTCGTTCTGGCGAAGAGTTGTCGGCCTATTCCAAGAAGATGCAGTCTTCGCTGAATCGCGAATATCGTAAGATGTTCCGCAACTTGAACGGCATGCGAACCATGTCGCGTCTGCCGGAGGCGTTGTTCATTGTGGATCCTCGCAAAGAAAAGAACGCCATTCGTGAAGCCAGCAAGTTGGGCATTGCCACCATTGCGTTGATTGATACCGATTGCGATCCGGACTTGGTGGACTTGCCAATTCCCGGCAATGACGACGGTATTCGTTCTATCGAAATCATCACTGCTTTGATTTCGGACGCCATTATTTTGGGCAAGGGCGATTCTGCCACCATGCAACCCGGTGCAGGTAAAAGCGAAGTAGCTGCTGCTCCAGAAGTTGCGGACAAAGATGCGGCTGGTGACGAATAGCCGCTGCCAAATTGTTCCATAGCCATCTGATCGAACCTGAAGTTTCGATCAGATGTCGCTGACATGGACGGAAGCGTTCGACCAGGAATTTCAAGAACGCCTGCCAAAACGTGCCCATCGCGAAGTCGCTTCGCTCGGGAAACCTGCGGCAGTCAGTCCTTCCTGAGGAAGGCGTCAGCTTGCCGTTTAGTAACAATCTGTGCTTGGCCCACCGACGAATCGGTGTCACGCGCCAAGCGTCAACTCGATGTGGTCCGTCGATCGCATTCACCAGGTCTAAATCACGAAACCATATACGTAGTAGTAAGAGGAAAAACACATGGCAATTTCCGCAAAAGACGTGAGCGAACTTCGTAAAGTTACCGGCGCCGGCATGATGGACTGCAAAAAGGCACTGGAAGAATCGGGCGGTGATTTTGACGGCGCATTGGACTACCTTCGCAAAAAGGGCCAAAAGGTTGCGGCAAAGCGAGCTGATCGAGATGCCAAGGAAGGTGTCGTTGTCGCATTGACGGACGCTTCGGGCAAAAAGGGCGTGGTCATGGCACTTAGCTGTGAAACCGACTTTGTAGCCAAGAACGACGACTTCATCGACTTCGCCACCAAGATTGCCCAATTGGGTTTGGACAAAGATATTGATTCGAAAGAAGACTTGGTCGCTTTGGAATTGGACGGCGCACCCATCAGTGAAAAGCTAGTCGAACGAACCGGCACCATCGGCGAAAAAATTGAAGTTTCGCAGTACCAAAAATTGGATGGCGAAAATCTCTCGACCTATATCCACGCGGGCAGCAAAATCGGCGTACTGCTTTCCTACAAGGACGGCGGAAAGGACGGCGCTGATTTCTTCCGCACCGTCGCCATGCACATTGCCGCGCTGAAACCGACCATCTTGCATTACAGTGAATTCGATTCCGAATTTGTCAAGAAGGAAACGGAATCGCTGCAAGGTCAGATCAAGATTGAAAACGAAGATCGAGCTCGTTTGGGCAAGCACCTAAAAACGGTTCCGCTGTTCGGCAGCCGCATGCAGCTGACTCCAGAAGTCATGGCCAAGGCTGAAGAAGAAATTAAGGCGGAATTAAAGGCGGAAGGCAAACCAGAAAAAATCTGGGACAAAATCGTGCCGGGTAAGATTGATCGGTTCGTGGCGGATAATTCGCTGTTGGATCAGGAATTCTGCCTGCTAAATCAGTTCTTCGCTTTGG
The DNA here is from genome assembly GCA_041399205.1 of Pirellulaceae bacterium. Classification (GTDB taxonomy): domain Bacteria; phylum Planctomycetota; class Planctomycetia; order Pirellulales; family Pirellulaceae; genus JAGQOZ01. Next base: position 179,434 of record JAWKTK010000021.1, read on the forward strand.
ACGACTCCAAAACAGTGGAACAAGCGGTCAAGGATTTCGCGCCGGAAGCGGAAATTGTAGCGTTCCGACGCGTCGCGGTAGGCTAATCTTTTCGGTAACGCGGTGATCTCAATTCGAACCCAGCACGCAAGGTCTGACTATGAACTCCGAATCGAATGCTACGCCTGTTTATAAGCGAGTGGTCCTCAAACTGTCGGGCGAAAGCTTCGTTCCGGCTGGTGAACGAGGCATTTCGATGGACGAAGTCGTCATGATCGCGCGACAGGTCTACCGCGCCGCCCAATTGGGCTGTGAAATGGCACTGGTCATTGGCGGAGGAAATATCCTCCGCGGCGCCCAGTTCAAAGGTTCCAACGCCAGCATCCAAGAAGCCACCGCGCACTATATGGGAATGCTGGCCACCGTCATTAACGGCTTGGCGCTGCAAGACGCTTTGGAATCGCTCGGCTGCCAAACTCGGTTGATGACCGCCATCAAAATGGACGGAGTTGCCGAACCGTATTTGCGCAGACGAGCCAGACGGCATTTGGAAAAAGGTCGCATTATCATCTTGGCCGCAGGCACCGGCAGCCCATTTGTCACCACCGATACCGCCGCCGCTCAACGAGCTCTAGAGTTGGAAGCGGAAATCGTCCTTAAAGCGACTCGCGTCGATGGCGTCTATAGCGAAGACCCAGAAAAGAACCCGCACGCTGTGTTCTATCGTGAATTGGAGTATTCACAAGTTCTGGAGCAGAACCTGCGAGTGATGGATCATACGGCCATCACGCAGTGCATGGAACATAATCTGCCCTTGTTGGTATTTAATTACCGAAAAGAGGGAAATATTGAACGAGCGATCATGGGTGATTCGGTCGGCACGTATGTTTCCCTAAAACGTGAAGAGCGCTAATTCGCCATTCAAAATCGCGGTGACCGCAAAACGTTTCCAAACGTTCCGGACCGAACCTTGCGTCTTTTCGAATCTCCGGAACTCGCCGTTCGGGATGGCATCGGTTTACTTCCAGTCGTATATTGGGAGTTTCTTGGTTGGACGTTTGAAGTTGTGAAGTCGTGAAAATTCGGCGGAAATGGATCGGCGTGATGACCAATCCTAGCCAGACGCGTGAGTTTTGAAGTTGTGTTTTTTCATAGCCCGACGCGTTAGCGAGCGAAAACGGAGTGTTCCTCTGGCCCCTCGCTAACGCTTCGGGCTAGAAATTTCCGCCGAAAAGACGCAAGTACGCAGCTTCAGAACGTGTAAGCCAACCAGACCGCAGAACACACGACTTCAGGAGTCGTTAGAAGGGATAAAATTCGATGAGCGTTGATGAAATCCTGCTTGATGCAGAAGAGCGAATGGAAAAAGCAGTTGATGTTCTGAAAAAGAATTTGGCCGGCGTGAGAACGGGGCGAGCGAATCCGGGGTTGGTGGATTCGGTGCGAGTGGACGTGTATGGTTCACCCACTCCGCTCAAGCAAATCGCGTCGGTCGGTGCTCCAGAACCGACTCAGATTGTCATTCGTCCTTACGATCCCAGCACCATCAAGGATATTGAAAAGGCAATTGTCACGGCCGACCTAGGCTACAATCCTCAGAATGATGGTCGAGTGGTTCGGATCAATATTCCGCCGTTGTCGACGGAAGTTCGTAAGAAAATGGTAACTCGCATCAAAGAAATGAGCGAAGATGCCAAGATCTCCATTCGCAACGTGCGCCGCGACGCCAACAAAGCGGCCGACAATTCCGAAAAAGAAAAGACCATCACGGAAGACATGCGAGATGACGTGAAGAATCAGGTCCAGGAATTGACCAAGAAATACGAACAACAAGTCACCGACATGGCCAAGGCACGTGAAAACGACGTCATGGAAGATTAAGCGAACCGCGTCAAGCTGTCTTGAAATGTGGTTAATGTAGTCCATCGATGCGCGAAGCGTGCGTTTGGAAATTGGCACCTTTGTGATGTTTCGCCCGAAGCGGACTGGTTGGTAGTCCCGCCTTCAGGCGGAAAAATCTCGCTTTGGCTTTTTGCGTCTTAACCGGAAGACCGCTCAACTTCGGCACTCTTCCTACGAAGATCGTCCAGAGCGTGTCAGCGCACGTTTTCGATTCGCTTTCATCGCAATTCAAAGCAACAGTCCAGTCGGAGTGTTGCTTTTGGCTTGTTGTCTCTCGTCACTACGGCTCAATCGATTGCCAAACGACGCAATCTTGCTAATTTCCGCCGGGTACCGCTACGGCGTCCACGGCGTCGGTCGTCACGTTTCTGCCTGACTCCAGCTGATAGCTAATTGATTGACAGCCGTTGTCTTTCAGCAACTTGGTCAACGCACCGGCCGTTTCTTCAAATTCGCTCACGTCCGGGCACCAATTGAAATAGCATTTTTCGCCATCTTGTCGACAGATCAATTCGTCACCATCAATTCCCTGCACGGCAAACGCTTGGCGAACCAGTTCGATCACCGCTTCGGCAGATGGCTGGTCCTTGGCTTTGGCCGCCACGGTTAAACTCGTCGGCAAGCTAGGATTTTTCTCGGCGAACGGAACCACATTCGGTGTCACTCGGACATTGGTGGTCAACTTCAACGGTACCGGCGCACCAACGTCAAAGGTGAGTTCCAAGAAGTACGCGGTCCAACCAATCTCTGGATCATGCACTTGACCCACGTAAACTCCCGGTTCGCTTGCTTCGATCACTTGGCTGGTGTATTTGGGGCCCAGCGTTTCCAGGCGGAAGTCGCGAGCATCCGGATTGGTCGCTTGCCATAATCGCACTTCGGCCGGCTTTGTCTTGGTGGTCACTCGGATCGAACCGTCCGCTTCGTTGGTCCATGAAAATTCCGGGCCAGCTTGATTGGTCAACGCCAGCGAATAAAACGCAATGATGCTTTCAATGGCATCACTTCCATCCAGGCCGTGGTCGGCGTTCGGAACGTACCGCAAATACTTGGGACCTTTCAGGTCGTCCCAATAGAACTGAGAAGAATCGGGCAGAAAAAACTGATCGCCCGCTGCGTTGACTACAAACTTGGGAATGGTCAATCGATGCCGATAGTAATACGGATCGACCAGTTTGTACAAATCGGTTAGCCGAGGATCTTCCAGGCGTTCCATGATACGGTGCTGGACATAATTCCCCACGGCCGGCGCCCAAAAACCATAGACAGCAAAGTGATGTCGCATCGATTCGTGGACGTTCAAGACGTCAATCACAATCGGGCAAATCGCCACAACTCGAGAATCAACGGCGCCGGTCAGCCAAGTGGTCCAACCTCGTTTCGAACCACCGGCTACCACAAATTGATCCACTTTCTGTTGGCCGCCGGTTTCACTGGCCATGAATGCGGTGATGGTATCCATGGCTTTGACGGCGCTTTTGACCATGGCGTTGCGAGCCAACCAGGACGAATCACCTGTCTTGATGTATTGATCCCAAGTGTAGCCAATCAAATCATCTTCCACTCGAGGTTTCCCGTCGTTGTGAAAGATCAATGGTTGATTGGGCACCATCTTTAGTTCCGCCACGACGCTGCCGGTGGCTTCGGCAATTTTGACAATCATGTCATCCGGAGCACCGGGTGGATTGGGGCGATTGCTGCCACCGCCAATCATGAGGAACGCTTTGTTGGTGCGAACCTTCTTGGGATACGCAATGGTGATCCAATGTTGCCAATGCGTGCGATTGACTTTGTCTTCGGTCAGCCATTTCTGCGAAGTCATGTCGATCACCGCCGTACTGAAGGTGTCGCCCGTTTGGTTCGAAACCACTTTCCATTGGTACGCACCATCATCATGGTGGACATAGCGATCAAGATCGGTCATGGCCGGCAAATCTTGTGCAGTGACAAGATGATCTGCACAAAAGAACGACCAAGCAGTCAGTGATAGATAAACGACGGTTCGCAAACGGATTTCCATACTTTCTGTTCCCGTTGTCAGGAGAAAAAAACGGCACCACAAAATGGTCATCCTACCATGGATCTACGCGGTTGGCAGACATTCGGTAGACGATTCGAAATCAAATGTGTCACTTTCCATGAATGCTCGCAAGATTCAAAAGCACCTCGTAATGGATGAGGTGACGAATCCCTAGAACTCAAAAGCACTTCGTAATGGATGAGGTGACGAATCCCTAAAACTCAAAAGCACTTCGTAATGGATGAGGTGACGAATCCCTAAAATTCCAAAGCACTTCGTAATGGATGAGGTGACGAATCCCTAAAATGTTCTGGGACTACCGTCCACGGGACTCGTCACCTCGTCCACTACAGGCGATGGGACTCGTCACCTCGTCCACTACAGGCGATGGGACTCGTCACCTCGTCCACTACAGGCGATGGGACTCGTCACCTCGTCCACTACAGGTGATGGGACTCGTCACCTCGTCCACTACAGGGCGACGGGACTCGTCACCTCGTCCACTACTGATGGGACGTCACCTCGTCCCAACGGGACTCGTCACCTCGTCCACTACAGGTGATGGGACTCGTCACCTCGTCCACTACCGTCCACGGGACTCGTCACCTCGTCCACTACAGGTGATGGACTCGTCACCTCGTCCACTACAGGCGACGGGACTCGTCACCTCGTCCACTACAGGCGACGGGACTCGTCACCTCGTCCACTACAGTCATGGGACTCGTCACCTCGTCCACTACAGGCGACGGGACTCGTCACCTCGTCCACTACAGGCGACGGGACTCGTCACCTCGTCCACTACAGGCGACGGGACTCGTCACCTCGTCCACTACAGGTGATGGGACTCGTCACCTCGTCCACTACCGTAGGGTGATGGGACTCGTCACCTCGTCCACTACGTTCAAGCGTTGTGCGACCGTTGTCGTTTGGCTTCGTAGAACAAGACGGCGGCGGTGGCGCTGATGTTCAGGCTGTCGGCCAAACCGTGCATGGGCAAGTAGACGCCTTGATATTGGTCAGACTTCCAATCGTCAGTAACGCCGTCGGCTTCGCTTCCCAGGACAATGGCGCAGCGCCCAAGATATGCCGCTTGCCAATATGGCACCGCCCCGTCAACTCGAGCAACCCGAGTGGCGAACTTGTATTCTTCCAGCCAGCTGCGAACTTCTGCCGCCGACGCTTCCAGCACGGGCAATCCGAAAATGGTACCAAGGCTGGCACGAATCACATTCGGATTAAACAGATCGGTGACGCAATCGACGCAAATCACCGCGTCCAGCCCAGCTCCATCGGCACTGCGAATCACCGCGCCAATGTTACCCGGCTTTTCGATCCGTTCGATGATGCCAATGATTTTGGACTGTTCGTTGGATGATGCCAGATTCAGCGTGGCTGCCAATTCGCCAATCCGCCGATCGGGAATTTGAACGACGGCTACCATTCCTTCGTCGCGATTGCCGTAAGCGATTTTTTCGAACGGACGTTCCGCCACTTCCCAAATGGAAACATTGGCTTGTTGCAACTGCTGCAGCAACGACGCCACTTCGGGCGATTGCAGCGAACGGTCCGAAACCAAATTGTCTCGAACAAAGACTTCCAGCGGCAAGAAACCACCCAAAATGGCTCGTTGAATTTCACGAACACCATCAACCAACGTCCGCTGCTGGCGCAAGCGATGCTTCCGCTCGCGCAACCGCAGCACGTTCTTAATCTTGGGGTTTTGCGAGCTGGTTATTACTTCCATTGATAGTTCGCTGCGCTTCGAGAACGCTACGCTAACAGAACGCTACGCTAACAGTTACGAATATCTAGACTAGCAGCGCAGCGATCTCGTTACTAGCAGCGCAGCGAACTCGAAGCGCAGCGGTCTAGATACTCGAAGCGCAGCGCTCTCCGCCCCGAATCGCTCTAGCAGCGTAACGCCGACTTCTGCTATTCTCCGCTCGATTTACCCATTCCAGCTTCCTGTTTTTGCCAGTCTCATTCGTATGCCTGATTTAACGCAGCAGATACGTCGATTTGCCAAGCAGCAATCGTTTCGGTTGTTCGACAGTCAGTCGTGGAGTACCAAGTTGGGCGGCTTCGCGGCGGCGGCTTCGGTACGAACGTGGATGAGCACGTTGCGGTACCGAGCGATCTTTCATGACCCGACGGTTGATCCGGTTCGAACCGATTTTCGCGGCCCGGTGATCGGCATTTTTTGGCATGAATATCTGACCGTGTTGTTTTATCTGCGAGGAAACACGAATACAGCCATTTTGACCAGTCGGCATCGAGACGCGAATTGGCTGTCCGAAGCCGCTCGGTACATGGGCTTTGAAACCATCCGAGGCTCGACGAATCGAGGTGGTAGTCAGGCGCTGCTGGAAATGATGCGGAATCATCGAGACAAGAATCTGGGGATCGCCTGCGACGGGCCGCGAGGCCCTCGGCGAGAAATGGCGGCGGGGCCTATCTATCTTTCTTCCAAGCTGCAGATTCCCTTGGTTACCTACGGTATCGGTTTTGACCGGCCTTGGCGAATGAAGACCTGGGATTCCTTTGCGATTGCTAGGCCCTTTAGTCGAGCTCGTTTGGTGGTCGGCCAGCGAATTCAGGTCCCGGCCGATGCGGATCGAACCACCATCGAAGCGTATCGCCGACAAGTGCAACAACAGCTGAACGAATTAACCGAAGAAGCCGAATCTTGGGCCCATTCCGGCCAACA
>JAWKTK010000022.1:0-178806 GCA_041399205.1 Pirellulaceae bacterium
GCTTGGTCATCGCCGTGTTGGTAAACCACATTGGCATCGGCCAGCGGTTTGCCTTGCCAGCGCACATGAAGTGTCAATGTGTTGCCGGACTGCTGCAAGGTCATGTCCAATTCTGGAGCGGATTCAGGTTCAATGGGCAGCGAAGTCATGTCGGTCCAATGCTTGGCAGTGTAGTGCAACAAGATCTTCTTATGGACGCCATACGTACATTTGGCAATCAACAGCGCTGGCGAATGCAGTGGCGGTGAACGCATGAATGGATTGCCATCTACTTCGGCCACTTCCAGCGTCTGGACTGATTCATCGTCAAAGCGGACGACAGTAAAATCAGCTTGCTTGATCGAATCGGGCAACAGACCAGGTTCGCCAGCCGTTTCGGAAAAGACAAGCCGCGCCGCGCGATGTTCTCCTTGAATTGTCGAATCAACAAACAGGAAATGAGCTTGTGCGGTCGCGGACCAAAGCAGACTGAACAGAACAACCAGATTGCAGCGGAATGCTGCCGACGAATTTCCAAATCCAAATGTGTTTTGCACGATATGAGTTCCTTGTGGAATGAAGAGTAGTTTAGCGGCCTAGTGAGTTTTGCAGGTCGGTTTCTCGTCCGCTGCGAGTCACCAGGGCGTGGCGAACCGCCGGATCGGTACTGTCTGACAAAAACATTACCGACGAATCTAACAGCACAAACTGAACTCCTCCGGCATGATCACTGCGAAAGACACGAGGGCTATATGGACTGAGATAGACATCGTTGTTGTTGTACAGCGAAGGGTATTCCGCCGACATGTGCCCCCAAGCGTGAAACCAATATCCGTTCGCCCAAGTGGTATCGCCCCAACGAACGGCACCATCCATGTCAGGACATTCTGTCCATTTGAACTGTGCGTGACCGTAGTCAACTTCGCCAAACAACAACGTCTTGGACGATCCATCTTTGATATGCTGAAACCCCAACCGATAACGACGACCTTCGACCGGTGACTTGAACGCGCCATCCAGTCGGCTGTGCGAGCCGTACTTGGTGCGGCTGGAAATTACATAACTGGCCGGCGCCAAAGGTTGGCACGACTTGACTTGCGAAGATGGCGGCAACGTCATCGACGGGCACAGAAACGTGGCAATGGTTTGCGAAGTAATCTTCAGGTTGTTTTCTTCCAAAATCGAAAGGTCCGCATTGTATTGTTGATACGCGGACGCTTCGTCCAAATAGGGCAACAACGCCACTAACGTGCTGCCCTTGTTTTCAAACTGCGTCCCCAACTTGGGAGGCGGCAAGGTGGCCTTCGCCGATTCGTAGGCCTGAGTCGCCAGTCCTAACTGTCGCAGATTGTTGCCGCACTGGGTTCGCCGCGCGGCTTCTCGAGCAGCCTGGATGGCAGGCAGCAGAATGGCGGACAACACGGCGATAATCGCCACCACAATCAACAGCTCTATCAGCGTAAACGCTGGACGATTTTGCCCACAGAAAATTCGCATGACTTGAATCTCCTTAATTACAACACGAACGTGAACGCCACACTGAATGTCGGCAACACAACAGAACGAAGATGATCCCGACGCAACTGAACGCGTTCGGTTCGGGCACAGCGTGCACGGCTGCGGCATCTTGATATCCGCCCATTTGAAAAGCAAACACCAAGTCCGACGAATCGAATTCGCCGTCACCCGTCCAGTCGCCGGTTTCCCATGTCGAATTGGCGATGATCGAATCTTCAAACTGCGAAGCCTGAAAAACTTGCACCAAGTCGGCCGAATCAAACGTCCGTCCAAGTTCGTCGCCCGCCCTTACTGAGGCTTGTAGTCTTGAATCCAAGTGTCTCGATCCGATGCATCCACCGTTTGATCATCGTTCACATCGTGCTGTGCAGAATACGATCCCGATCGCATGACGCCAAACAGCTGGTCGATGTCGTTAGCCGTAAGCAAGCGTCGGCGTCAAAGTCACCTGGCAAACGCATTGCCCAACACAATTTCTAGCGTCGCCGTGGCGCCCAAACTGATACCACCTGCATCTAAGTAGAATGACGGATAGACAACCGGACCGTCCTGAGCAGCACTGTGCAGAGATGATATGCCCAGGAACAAGGCCTGTATCGATGGCAGCGTTAACGTAGTTGCGCACGTTCGCTTGGCTCAGATCCGACGCAAATTCAAACGTAGAATTCGCACTGACCACCGTGCCCGCCGCGACATCATCCAGTTGGCCCACCGCCCAGGGTTGCACTTCGAACGACCGGCGAACGTTGTTCGAAATGTCTCGCGCTTCACCGTTTGCGTAATCCGAAACAAACACGGACCGCGTGTTTTCGAATTGGCCCGGTCGATTGGAAAACGATGACGTTTCGTAAAAGTAGTCGCCAGACCGAATGGACAAGGCTAGGCCTTCCAGTCCGTTACGCACGGCGACACCGTACAACTCAACCGGTCGCCCAGCGTCCGTGTCCGTCGCTTCGTCCAGATAAGTTGCCAAAGCGTCGGAAGTCGGATCGTAGATCACTCCTTCTACATCCGCCATGGTCAGCAGTACGGTCAGAGATTCGATCGGCTGTGACGACTCTTGCAGTGCAGCAACGTCAAATCCCAGCACCAGCTGAGCGTCTCGATCATCAAACCCCGGTTCCAAAATCGAACCGAACACCGATCCGGTGGCTCGAATCCCCGGAGTAGCGCTGAACGGATAGACCCAGCGGTCAAAACCGACCGGCAAAGAAACCTCTTCGGCGCGAACCATGCTGGCCGTCAACATCGCGGCGACAACAAGAAACAAGCTCGCCAAACGCATCTCAAAACCCCTCTTTCGATTGCAAAATCAAAGAAACACAGCGAAAACAAGGCTTTGCGTGCCGTATTTCGCCCAGTTTTTCATTTGGCTGGCTACCGAAAAAGGTGGCTTGCTTATTGAGACTAAGACTCAATATCGAAGATTGTATTGCGCGGCGCCGGATTGTCAACAGGAGTGATTATGGGATCGCCAAGCCGTCGGCAATCTCGTGTTCCTCGGCGCGATTAGAACGCCAAACGCTTTCGACAGTTTTGTTGTGTGAACTGATAGCAAAGACTAGTTTGCAATGGCGGGGCGAGATTCCATGATCAACGGGAACATCCAGATGAAAATTATTATTGCGGCAGGTTTGTTGGTTCATCTCCTTGGGCTGGTTGCCACCGGCAACGATCTGCTTGGGGATTTTGATGGAAACGGCAAACTGACTTCGGCGGACATCGATCAATTGACCGTACAGGTTTCGCAAGGCACTTTCGATACGCAGTTCGACCTAAATAAGGACGGTTTGGTCAATCAATTGGATCGAACCGTGTGGGTTAACGAATTGGCCTACACCTACTTTGGAGATGCCAATCTGAACGGCGTTTTCAACACCGGCGATTTAGTTCACGTTTTCAAATCAAGTGAATTTGAAGACACCATTGTGGCAAATTCGACGTGGGAAGAAGGTGACTGGAATGGCGATTTCGAATTTGATAGTGGAGACCTAGTGCTGGCGTTTCAAGCTAATGCCTTCGAAGGGGCTCCGCGAGATCCGCTAGGTCGTCAAAACGGTAACACGACTGGTCCTGGCGTAGTTCCGGTACCAGAACCAAACGGCCTATCCACTTTGTTTTTTGGATTCGCCGTTGTTGTGATGCGTCTGCGATACCGATGATCTGGCACTTCGCCAAGATTGAACAGGCGAAGCAACTCTGTTAAGGTCAGCCCAACAATACATGGGCGACCGGAGATCAGAAACATGGCAAAGCATCGGATTTACAATGACTTGGCGAGCGTTTATCCACACTATGTCGCCAAGGCCGAAAAGAGAAAGGACGCACTAAGTCCGAAGTTGACGAAATCATTTGTTGGCTAACCGGACACACTTCCAAAAGCCTGGACAAAGAACTGCAAAACAAGACCGACTTTGAAACGTTCTTTGCCAAAGCACCGCAACTCAATCCCCATCGCACGTTGATCAAAGGTGTCGTTTGCGGAGTACGAGTGGAAGAGGTGCCTGACCCACTGATGCGTGAAGTTCGCTATCTGGACAAACTGATTGACGAATTGGCCAAAGGAAAGGCCATGGACAAAATCTTGCGTTCGCCATAGATCGTTTCGTGTCGTTGCTGTTTTTTGTTTTGGGTTCGAAGTGACGAATATGGGAATTGTCAGATGTATATGGCTAGATGAAATTCTTCGTCCGCCAGCAACGTACATATGATTTGGAGGCTAACAGCGACATTCGGCCGTCAAAAGGAAACTTCGTCCAGCCAGGCAGGTGATTCGGATCGAAAGGTAACCGGATCGCGAGTTAGCGGGTGTTGCACAGTGAGTTCAATCGAATGCAGGCACAGCGGCGGAGCGGTCACGTCCAGCGTTTGTTTGGCTTCGGATTCAAGATCGGCATGCGCCGCATCTGCTGAAAAGTCAGGCGATAAATTCGCATAGATGGGATCGCCGCAAATAGGAAAACCTAGATGCGCCAAGTGGACTCGGATCTGGTTCGTCCTGCCGGTCAACGGTCTCGCTTCCACCAGCGAAGTTCCGTTTTCCAAACGCTTCAAAACGGTGAATTCCGTTCTGGCGGTCAAGCCATCCGACTCCACCACCTTGCGACCGCCACTGGCCGACGGTTTGTCCGTAATCCTGGCGTCACACGCAAATTGATCCGCACTGGGAACGCCGTGCACCATCGCCCAATATTTCTTTTTGGCGGTGCCGTTCTCAAATTGGCTTTGAATCATCCGAGCAGCATTGCGGTTCTTGGCCAGCAGCACAACTCCTGCCGTATTGGCGTCCAAGCGATGGCACATTCTCAGCACTTGCGGACGATAGACTTCGTTCAAAATGGAAATCAGACTATTGCGATTGAATCGCCCGCAGGGATGCATTGGCAACGGCGCCGGTTTGTTGACGACCACCAGAGCGTCGTCTTCGTGCAAAATACGTATCTGACCGTTGACGTCGGGTTCCACGGTTTGCGGCAAGACATGTTCAATCCGATCTCCTGCTCGAACCACCGCATTCGCGTCTAACGTTTGACTCCGGCGACGGATGAGGCCCGAATCACATTTGGTTCGCCACGCCGCTTTGCCGAAATGAGGATGCAATGCGTCCAAAAAATCGAGCGTGGTCAGGCCATCATACCGCTGAGGAACATTCATGGGCCGAACGTTTTCGTACGGCTGGCTACCGGGCAGCGGTGACACCATCTTGTCAATCGCCTGGTGACGACGCTCCAAGACATCCGCCAGAATTACTTCGGGCGGTTGGTAACAGTAAGGACACGACTTGCTGGCAACGTATTTTGCCGACGCTTGGTCTTCCAATGTCAGCGGATGCTGGCAGGCGAAACATTGCTGCACGTCCGTCTCTTCTAACGCGGGATTCAAGGTCACGCGTTGATCAAACACAAAGCAATCGCCATCGTAGTGATCACCACCGCACTGTTCAAAATACTTGAGAATTCCACCGTCCAATTGATAGACGTGTTGAAAACCTGCTTGCTCCATATATGGTCCTGCTTTTTCACAGCGAATGCCGCCCGTGCAAAACATCACCACGGGCAGGTCCTTCATTGCGTCCGGTAGTTTCTGGACCGCTTCTGGAAACGAACGAAAGTGATCAATCCCAATCGGCACGGCACCGCGAAACGTACCCAGTTCCACTTCATAATCATTACGCACATCCAGCAACTGCACGGGCTTGCCGTCGTCCAACCACTGCTTGAGTTCGGTGGCAGACAGTTTGGGCGACGTGCGTTTCGCTGGTTCAATGCCATCCACGCCAAACGTAATGATCTCTTTCTTAATTTTGACCAATAAACGTCGAAACGGCTGACGATCGCTGACGCTTTCTTTCGTTTCCAAGTCGTGGAATTCGTTTTGTGAACGCAAGTTCGCCAAGAAGGTGTCAATACTTTCTCGGCTGCCAGCCAGAAACATATTGATACCTTCGGGCGTCAGCAGAATGGTGCCCTTCAGCTGCAGTGACTTGGCGAAGTCGCGCATGGTGGTTCGGCGAGCGGCCAAGTTGTCCAGCGTCACAAACTTATAGGACGAAATATTCACGATCGAATTCAACGGATTCACTTTCGTAAGGAACTTTTCTTTCGCCGGTTCACGCTTCTGGTTAGCATGGCCCGGGATCTCGCGTTTTCTCGGCGAAATATCCTAGCCCGAAGCGTCAGTTTTGAAGTTGCGCATTTGCGTTTTCGGGCGGAATTTCCTAGCCCGACGCGTCAGCGAGGGACTTCAGAATCGCTCAATTTCCCCTCACTTACGTGTCGGGCTACGAAAAATCGCAACTTCAAAACTGACGCTTCCAGCTAGGATGATAGCATTCAATCCTTTTGCCAAGCCCGATGGTACTTCGGCCCAACGGGTCAGCCGGTTATTCAGCCCAGGACAACGTCCTGGGAGCGGACGCCAAACCGAAGCCTTCGGGCCAACGGCCCAACCAGTTGCCATTGCCCAACCGTATTGTCGATGTCTGCGAATTTGCCACAAGGCCACGTTTCGAAGGGTTGTTGGTAACCGTTTAGAAATCGAAGGGATGGTGTGGTAAACTGGGTTTTGCTTATTCCCGCCTTTTGATTCTCCCCTTGGCTCCTGCCGGAGAAATTTATGTTTCGGTATGTGATATGGTCTCTTCTGATTTTGCCGTTCCTGGTGCCGCTTTGCCCAGCAACGGCCAACGATTCTGGGCCGATTGAATTCAATCGAGATATTCGGCCGATTCTTGCCGAACACTGCTTGCACTGCCATGGTCCCGATAGTGCGAACCGCCAAGCCGATCTTCGCCTAGACGTAGAAGACGACGCCAAGGCCAACGCCATTGAACCTGGTTCGCCTGCAACCAGCGAATTGATCTTGCGTATCACTAGCACCGATCCCGACCTCCGCATGCCGCCGGCCGACAGTGACAAGCCCTTGTCGGCAGCACAGATCGACATGATCACTCGCTGGGTTGCCGCCGGCGCCAACTACCAATCGCATTGGGCGTTCCAGCCGATCCAGCAGCCGACACCGCCAGAAACCTTGTCCGCTGACACCAGCGTGTCACCCATCGATCGCTTTCTGTTAGCCAAACTGCAGGCGAACCAGTTAGACTTTTCGCCAGCGGTAGACCGATATCAGTTAATTCGCCGTGCAACGTTTGATCTCACCGGTTTACCGCCGACGTGGGACGAAGTAGAGGCGTTCTTACAAGACGAATCAACCACCGCGTTCGCCAAAGTGATTGACCGACTACTGGAGTCTCCTCGTTACGGCGAACGTTGGGGCCGACACTGGTTGGATATTGCTCGCTACGCCGATACGCTCGGCGGCAGCGCCATCGGGTTCACTCGGTTTCCATTTTCTTACACTTACCGAGACTACGCCATCAACGCCTTCAATGCCGACTTGCCGCTGGATCAATTCATTACAGAGCAATTGGCGGCGGATCAGTTGGGTCGGAGTGACAACGATCCGTCACTGGCGGCCTTGGGATTTTTGACGGTAGGTATGCAGTTTCGCAACCGCCATGACGTGATTGATGATCAGATTGACGTGGTGGGACGAGGCCTGTTGGGATTGACCATCGCGTGCGCTCGGTGCCACGATCACAAGTACGATCCGATTCCAACGGACGACTACTATTCGCTGTACGCGACGTTCGCCAGCAGTGAATCGCCCGAATCGTTACCGATCGTCGGTTCGCCAGCCGATTCGCCTGAACTGGATCAGTACCACAACGAACTCGGCAGCTGGAAACCATCTACAACGATATGGCTCGCGAACAATCCGACGCAAGTGACACCGATCGCGGATGCAAGTGGGGCTGTTTCTGGCCGAATTAGTGAAGGGCACGCCTGAACAAGATCTATCATCCGCGTTTCTTTCTTATCGCACCGACGATGTGCGTCCCATTGTGTTGAATCGCTGGCGAAAATACCTGGCCGAAATGTCGCCGGAAGATCCGGTCTTTGGTCCGTGGGTGCAGCTGTTTGCCATTCATCAGCAGTCGCCCGAAGTCTTTGCCACCGAATTTGCCAAACGAATTGCCGCTTGGAACGAACAGATTGGCGATCGCACCAAACTGCCGGCACCACACAGTCTTGGTGCGAATACACCTCGCTGGAACGTCCAGGTCATCGACGCACTTCAGGAAAAACAGCCCCAATCGATGCTGGAAGTGGCGGAAATTTACGGCCAAGTGTTTGCTACAGCGCAACGAGCGTGGATGGAAGGCTTAATGGCGGCGGCGGCAGAAGCGGCAACCAACGGTGAAATCATCCCCGACGAAGACGCGCGACACGCCACCATCAACAGCCCGTCATTGCGGCAACTTCGCCGACACTTGTACGCGCCGGGAACGCCGATCGCTATGCCGGATGATTTAGCCAAACAAATGCTGAATCGGACAGTCAGCGATACGTTGGGTGGCAAAGCCGGGGCCATTCACAACTTGCATCTCGGTGCACCCGGTTCGCCAGCCAGATCAATGGTGTTGACGGAAGATCCCAACGCAGGTCCGTTTTTTGTGTTTGAACGAGGCCAACCTTTGCAACGAGGCAAACAGGTACACGCTCGGTTCTTGACCGTCTTGTCTGCGGCCGATTCGAAAAACTTCGCGCCCGGTCAGCGACGCTTGGATTTGGCGCGAGCCATCACGTCAGACGCCAATCCGTTGACTCGGCGAGTGATCGTGAATTGGGTGTGGCGGCATCACTTTGGCTTAGGTTTGGTTCGTTCGCCAGATAATTTTGGTATGCGAGGCGAACCGCCAACTCATTCAGAGCTTTTGGATTATTTGGCAGCGTCATTGAGCGAAGAAGATGACTGGTCGCTGAAGCAATTGCACCGCCGCATCATGCTGACCCAGGCGTATCAACAAGGCGCGCACGAGAATCCTCGGTCCCGCATGATCGATCCCGACAATCAATGGTTGTGGCGCATGCCCAGAATGCGTTTGGACATGGAGTCGATGCGAGATGCGATGTTGCTTGTAGCAGGCGAACTAAAATCGGAAATGGGTGGCCGGCCGTTTGACATGATGACGGAAACGGTGGTTCCCAAGCGTAGTGTTTATGGATTTGTGAATCGAGATATCGTGTCGAATTTTGCCAGTACGTTTGACGGCCCCAATCCCAATTCTTGTACGGCCAAGCGTCCCGATACCATTGTGCCTCAGCAGAGTCTGTTTGCGTTGAATTCCAGTTTCATTCAGGATCGAGCGGCCAAGTTGGCTGAGCGAACCGATGTTCCGGAAGCAACAGAGGATTCGCAGCGAATCGTTCGCATGTACCGCATCGCGCTGTCTCGATCGCCTTCAGCCGCAGAAGTTCAAACCGCGTTGGACTTTGTGACCAGTTCGACCGCCAATTCGAATCCACAAAATCGCTGGCAGCAACTGGCACACGCCTTGTTAGCATCCAACGAATTTGTTTTTCTAGACTAGGGTTCGTAGTCCCGCCTTCAGGCGGAATACAAAGAGCCAAAACTAACACGGTTCGTAGTCCCGCCTTCAGGCGGAATGCAGGTTGTTTTTCCCTTCGTAGATGGTTTTCCAGTACAAGGCAGATGGAATGGATTTTCTGAAACTCGCGGGCAAAGAAGTGTTGATCATGGGCGTGGCGAACCGCAAGAGCGTAGCGTATCACGTTGGCAAGACGCTGACCGAGTGCAGCGCGAATGTGATCTATGCCGTCCGCAGCCAGGATCGAGCGGATTCTTGTCAGAAACTGTTGGGCGATGCGCCAATCTACGTTTGTGATGTAGAACACCAAGATCAAATTGACCAACTGGCCTCGCAGATTCAACATCATCACGGGCCGCTGGCGGGTTGCTTGCATTCCATTGCGTTCGCTGACTATTCGGGCGGCATGAAGCCGTTTCACGAAACGGGTCGAGCTCAATTCTTGCGAACCATGGACGTTTCGTGTTTTTCGTTTGTTGCCGTGGCCAACGCGCTGAAGGATTGTTTTGCCAAGGACGCTTCCATGGTGACCGTTTCCATTTCGACCACCAAGATGGCGAACCAGAATTACGGATTCATGGCGCCCGTCAAAGCGGCGTTGGATTCTTCACTGGCGTTCTTGGCCAAATCATTCAGCGAATTTTCCGAAGTTCGCTTCAACGCCGTCGCGCCCGGATTGCTAAAGACGTCGGCGTCCGCCGGTATTCCTGGTTATGTAGACGCATACCTGTTTGCGGAACAAGCAATCCCCAGAAAACGAGCCGTCCAGACACAAGAAGCGGCCGATGTGGCAGCGTTCCTACTGAGTCCTCGATCTTCCGGCGTCAACGCACAAACGGTGGTCGTCGACGCCGGCATGGCCATCAATTACTTTGACGACGTGATTGTGAAACGAGTTGTCGAAGGGAGTGGCGGTTAAGCAGCAGCGGTGCGAATTCGAGTCCGCCGCATCATGCCGCTCGAGCATACGTTGGATCTTCGTTGCTCGGACGAACACTCGTCGTTGGCTGCGAGCTGTTTTGTGTTCGAGCGAACCGTGTGAAGACTTGTTCCATTAATCGCGTCTGCGTGTCGGGCGAAAATTCTGCTTCCAACTTTTGTCGACCCGCTTGCCCGAATTGACTTCGCAACGCCGGATCTTTGAGCAACTTCAGCAGCGCATCCGCTAGTGCCGATTGATTGCCAGCAGGGACCAGGAATCCGGTTCGGCCATCTTCCACACATTCCGGAATTCCGCCGACACGGGTGCTGACCACAGGCAAGCGACACGCCATGGCTTCCAAAATGGCCAGCGGTAAATTGTCTTCCAACGTGGCCAGCGCAAAGACATCACACGCTTTCAGCACTTGGCCAATATCAGACCGGTAACCGACCAATCGGACTTGGTCGTGCAAATCATGACGATCGATTTCCGCTTGAATTTTAGCCACGTATTCCGGATCTTCTCGTCCAACGCCGCCACGCAGACATTGGGAATCTGCTGTTTAATCAAAGGCAACGCACCGATCAGATGCAGCAGGCCTTTGCGAGGAATCATGTCGCCCAGGCAACCGATCAGCAGCGAGTCCGCAGCAACGTTCCATTCGCGGCGCAAGGCCGAACTTTCATCCGGTTGGATGCCGTCGTAGATAGTCGGTTCGACAAAATTATGGACAACGGTGATCTTGCGGTTCGGCACCAAGTTGAACCGATGATGGAATCGACCTGTGGCGGCCGAAGCAGCTAACACGTGATCGTTCAACATCCAATGCCCTTGAATGTATCGATTGTTGGCCGTCGCAATGCACGGCACGCCAAAGATGCGTCGCAAAAGTACGCCAAAAAAGTTGGCTCGGCTCATATGCGTATGCGCTACGTCGTGCTGTCGGTCAAAAAACAACGCGGCAATTCTTCGCAATTCATGCAGCGGCCAGCGGCTCAATTCGGACTCCACAATCTCCAGCGGACCGGTGGTGTCGGCCAGCTGTTCGGCAATCCAAGCATTCGGACGACAGACCAGCGTCACATGATGACCTCGATCCAACAGCGCCAAAATATTCTGCAGACACGTATTCGCTGCGCCATTTACGCCCGCCCCAGAACAAATCTCCATAATGCGCATCGAATGCCCTCCTTGGCCAAACGCAACTATTCTTTCTCTTCGGCTACCAACTTGATTTCGAACGGTTCGCTTTCTACTCGGATGTCCTGGCACGATGTCACGTCGCCAGCATAGCTAGCAATCAGCCGAATGTTTTTCAAATCTTGCGAAGGTTTACCCGCTTCGAACTTCAGCGGCAAGACGAAGTTGGATTCGTTGGCTGGCAAGGAAACTCGAGGCGATGCAAAACCTTCGGGCAAACCGGCCAATTCCAGCAAAACAGGCAACTCTGGTAGATCCGCCAATCGTTCAATTTTTCCTGTCAGCGAACCAGCTTCGCCAGTGCCACTAATGGCAGTCAGATTTTCAGTGGTGTCGAACCGAATCTGCAGCGGCGAATAAGACCGTATGTTGTGAATCACCGAATACACCACCATGCCGTTTTCTAACGCGGGGCCCTGGTCCGCTTCCACCACGGTGGCTTGCAACGCCAACTGCCATTCGTCCGCCGGTAATGTTGCTGGTACACGGAGAGAGAATTCAACTGACGCTTGCGTTAACGGCGATGTCACGGAATCGATTCGCAACGTGTTTGGCAAGTCGAGTACATCTTGATTTCCTTCCTTCTTGGTGGGTGGTACTTGATTGGTGACCAATTGCCATTGCAGTTTTGCGACAGAATCGGTCAGCGGCGTTGGTATCTGAACCAAAATGCTTTCCGTCATGCCATGCACCAAGCGGTCCGGCACCGCTTCCCATACTACATCCAGCGGCACCGCCGATACGATGGCAGTTGTCAATTGATGGTCTGCATAGCGTCCCAGCCAACCTGGTAGCGCGGGCGTGTGCACGGCTTGCGCCACGGCATCCGCCTGTTGCGGCGCGACGGCCAATGCAATGGCCGAAACCAACGACGTGTCGTGCGGCGCGACAAGACTAATCAAGTGTCGCTTTCGATTCGCCGGAATTACCGCTTGGTCCAAACATAGTCCCCATTCGCTGCCGCTGGCCAATGACAATATCGTGTCACTGCTGTTTTCGGCCAATTCGATGGGAACCACGGTTCGACTCGATGAAGGAATCACCATTCGGTCGGTAAGCAATTTGGCTTGCAGCTTTCCGGCATCGCGTGCAATTGCCAAACGAAACGTGGCCGCAGGCGATCCCGAAAACGCGCGAGCGGTCACTGTGGCTACAATCTGCTGACAATCATCCGGCACCGTGAACGTGACGCTGGGATCTAACGAACCGCCAGCGTCGTCACCGTCTGCCAGTTTCTTCCCGTCGGCGGTGGCGATATGCAGGAGCGAATCGAGCGGTTCGCCCAGTCGATCCGCAAAAACTTGGGCGGTCAAAGTCTGCCCTGGAGTCACGCTAAACGCAATGGTCGCCGTGGATGCGGATCGAGTCAATTCGCCGGAAACGCCTACCGAAATTCCGTTTCTGGCATCCAGTGCTTGGTCGGCTAGATCATTCCAGTTTATTTCGATGTCACTGCCAACCATGGCACGAACGGCCGGGCCAGTGAAGCGATTTTCCATTTCGGCCGGAACGCGAACGGGCAGCCAGCGGAATAACGATGGCGCAGCCAAAACGTTCGCGGCCCATGGCGCATCGGCCTCGGCCTGCAAGCTGGAACCAAACAACACGGATTGCTGCTTGCCAGTCGCAACGGCAATGGGCCGAGTGAAATCGGCAACAACCAGGTCACCGATTTTGATGCGATAAAAACCGTTGGCCGGGGCTTGAAAGACGAGATCGCGCAGTTCAATCCGATATGCACCCGTTTGCGGACAGGTGAAGCGGCAGCGGCAATCGCCCAGGAGACGTCGTTCGGGGCGTGCGGTCGCGATGATGCGGTCGGCTGGATCGAATACCGAAAGCGTAGGACGCAACGAACCGCCCAATCGATTCGCTTCCACATCAATCACCACGATGTCGCCCTGTTCGGCCGAAAACGAAATCACTTGCGACTGATTTCCTTGCAATCTTCCCGTCATGGCTACGGGCAACGTTGCTTCCGATGAAACGTTTTGCTGCGGCAAGTGATCGACCGCCGTCACCAACGCGTTGGAGAGCCCTTGCTGGGTAAGAATACGCAGCGGTACCAAATCGGGCAAAACGCCACTGGGCAACGATATGTCCGCCGTGATCTGCGTAGCGGTCTGTTCAAAAATCTGGTGCGGCACGAATTGTTCCGCCACCACAATTTTGACTTCGTCCTCAAAATTTTGTCCGTGCAGCGTGACACGAGTCGCTTGGCCAACGGTGAGGCCTCGCAGATCCACGTCGGTCAATTCGGGCGGTGCGGCGCTGGCTGACATGAGCATGCCGAACCACGCCGCGAAGACACAATAGGTATGAAACGAACGAACGCGGAAACACAAGACAGGAATCTTCATCACGGTAAAACTCGAAAAAAGGTTTTCGTTTTACCTGAGATTTTAAACCACCAGCCAACGCCGCTCAAACTCGTTTTCCCAGCTTGGTGAACGATTTTAATTGCGGTTCGTCAATTTCTCGAACGAAGCTTATCGCTACTTTGGTCTCTGAACGGATACTTCGCTGGAAACGTCAAACATCCCGCCAAATCCCATACCGCCGCCCATGCCGCCGCCGCGATTCGCCGCGTTCAAAGAACCATCGCCGTTATTGACGCGTTGGATGACTTCTTCGATTTCTTGATGGACAGATCGAGTATTGTAGATCACCAACACAGACGAAGGCAGGATGTCTCCTTCTTTGGTGACTTGCGGCTTAGACGCCAACCAGCGAATGGTTCCCACGGCGTCTTCTTTGGCAATGGCCCAAGAATCGGGCTGGATTTCGATAGGAATAAAAATCCCCAGGTCTTCCGCCACGGCGGTGTCGACTTTGTAATAACGAGTGATCAATTCTTGTGACGTGTCTTCCGATTCCCTAGGTTTGGACGAACGCAAGGCGGTGCGATAGTTTTGCAGCAGTTGCAGGACCAAATTGTGCACTTCGTCTGAATTCTCAATCACCAGCGTGCCAGCGGTGATGAAATCCAGCGAACCTGCACCTCCAAGTTCGCTCCACGAATCAGGGTCGGTTTGCGAAGTAATGGCCTCGGCCAGCGCGTCCGATTCGGACGAATTCTGGCAGAGATCTCGGACGTCATACACGGCCGTTCGTAGTGTCGGTTCATCGACTGAAGTGACCCACAGAACGCCATCTTGCAGGACGGTGCTAAGTTCGAATTCGCCCAGCATCACTTTCAGGATTGTGTCCAGCGGGCGGTCGGCCAACCGCAGTGAAATCGGTTCGCGCCCGCGAATCCGTTTTTCGCGAAGAGCCATCCGGTCCAGACGAATATCGACACCTGTCTGCTGGCTTAAAACTCGCACGGCTTCTTCCAGCGGAGTGTCATCAAAGTTGACGGTGGTGGTCGACTTCAACTTGTCGCGAATTTCCAGATTCGCCAGAGGATCGGCCACAAACGTTTGGCGACCGGGACTGCGAATCGCTTGCAACAACCCGGCAATTTGAACGTGAATGGCTTCGGTCTGGCGAACAAACAAAACGTCTCCCAGCATCTGGGCATTGCCTTCGCCGCCCATATCGTCCCAAGAAGCGGCATGGACTGCATTGGTGAGTGTGCCCACAATACTGTCACCTGAAATCTCTTTATCCAATAGATCGCCAACGTTGTAAAATCGGGTGGACAACTTCTGTTGCGCGTCTTCAATGGAACTGAGATGAACCACGTTATCTTCGATATACCAGCCGATATTGCTGCGAGCCAGCCGATTGAAGAACAAATAAAGTGGCTCGTCCTGCAGCTGGTCGGAAATTGGTTCGTTAGCAGAAATGCCCGCTTCGTCCATTAACGGGCGTTGATCCAACAGCACGGGCAGCGACGCTTGCGAGGAAATCCACTCCGCGATTTCTCGCAGCGACGTTCCTTCGAACTGGACCGTCACTTTCTTGCGAAGCGGTTCGGCAATCAGCGTCAGCGGATCGATCGTGCGAGGTTCATCGGCAATGACAGGCAAAGGCGGCTTGTTCGAATTGGCGTCCGCCGCCGGCGCCGCTTGGTCTTGTTCTTGCCCGAACGCGGTGGGCAATAGAGCCGCAAACGCAACCAGTCCCCAAATCAAACAAACTGCATCAAGCCGTGGCATAGGAGTTACGCCTATTGGTTAGAATCCGAAATCAAACGCTTCATCACTGCTTTCGGTGCTACTGGAATCTGCGTCTTCAAAGTTGAAAAAATCGCTTTCTTCGCTGGATGAATCGTCTGCGTCGGAAGTGGCGGGATCGTCCGCGTTGTCAAAGCCTTGCGCGTCGTCGCCGCCGAACATGTCGGGGTCTTCGGACGAGTTGGAATCATCCGAGGAAAATCCGCCGTCATTCCCGAAGTCTGCGGCGTCTTCGTTTCCAAAGCCATCGTTGGCACCAAAGCTATCGTTGCCGGAGAATTCAGCACTATTATCGAATCCACCTTCGGTGAAACCGTCTTGTTCGAAACCGCTGCCGTTATCCATGCCGCCTGTCGGAGCGCCGGCGCCCGGCACGAACGCTCGACCTTGATTCGCTACGTTTTCGATGGCTTTGGTCGGCAGTGCGCTGCGAGTAAACGCTTTGATGACCGAACCAAACAGGCCGCTCTTCTTTTGGTTCGAACCTGCTGGATTGCTATTCGAATTGAAATCATCCGCTTCGCCGAAACCGCTGTCATCGAAATTACCAAAGTCACCCGACTGGTTATCGGTGGCAACGCCGGCGCCAAAGGCATCGTCATCCGCAAAGGGATCGCCTTGGCCGGACGGGACCAGCAGATCATAGTCGCCCGAATCTGCCAGCGATTCGTCCGCGGATGCTTCCACAATCACTTGGCCCAAGTAACCGGGCGAATTCGCCGCAAATGGATCGGTCGGATCGACGGGCAACGTTCCTAGCGGTCGCTGGCTGACCGACAAACGTGCCAACGGAGGGGCAGGCGAAAACTGGCGTTCAGGAAGTTTGCGCGAACGGGGAACCAGCACATTAAATAGAGAATACGACTGGCCCTGCACCGACTGCCAGCCCAGAGTCATTACCATCAATACCGCGAAAACCTGACGCATGTTTTTCACCTTGTGCTAGCCGTGCGATCAAGGGCAAGAATAATGAACGTAACGATTATGTTCGTTAATTCATCGTAGTTTCGTCGTCTTTTAGAAGCAAGCGGCGAATTCGCCGGTTTACGGCGTAGGCTTCAAAAGGCCTAGCGCCACGCTTTTTGGTTCGGACCCCAATGCGGCTGGACTATGGCGCCGTGAACGCTGGTACCCAGTTGACCACGAGGGAAGCGATTCCTCGCTGCGAAACGCGGCGCATAGTACAGCCGGATGGATCCGAAAAACAAAGCGGGAACGGAGGCAGGTTGGTTGGAAGGCTTGGATTGGTGAGTCGCGACGTAATGATCGCTCCCAATATACTTCGTGTAACGTGTCTTGAATTCTGGACGCGAAAAGCAATCGTCACTACAAATTGACGCAAATGACTCTGAACGGTCCAGTTGAATCGATTGGGAGATCTGGTGCAGCTAGCAGGAACGAGGCATTTCCTTGGGCGAACCAAATAAACTGTATCGAATTTCCGTGTTGTTGCTGTTGGCCTCATTAACGTCCAACACACGTGCGGAAAGCAACTGGAATCAGTTTCGCGGGGCCGAAGGATCCGGCGTTTCCGAATCCTTTCCCACTCCGCAACGCTGGAACCAAGTGAATGGCATTCGCTGGACCGCTCGGATCGCCGGTCATGGTCAATCTTCGCCCGTTGTTCAGCGTGACCGCATTGACATCACCACCGTCGACGACCATGGAAACTTGAGAATCTGTTCGTACGACCGATCAACAGGTGAACTTCGTCACCAGATTCATATCGGCGCTAGTGAAATCGCTGCCAGCGAAAACACTTCGCTCGGACAAGTTGCAAGACTGGCAGCGCCCACGCCCATTGCTGACGGCGATTTCACCTGGGCCCACTTTGGTGACGGAACGCTGGCCTGCGTCAATGTCGCCTCCAACACCATCGTGTGGTTGCAACGTCGTCCGGAAGAAACAGCGCCGGGAAGCAACGTGATCATCACCCACTCGCCGCGCATGATCGACGGTCAGTTGTTTCTCACCAGTGCTGATTCTGCGACCTACCGGCTGATGTCATTGGACGCAGCCACCGGCAAACTGCTCTGGCGTCAAGTTGGACGAATGCCAGACAAACTTTCGCCAGCGGTGGACGCCTGTTCGACTCCGGTGGTACTGGCGAACCCGCTTCACGGCAAACGCAATCCGGTTAGTCTGGTCGCGTCGATTGCGAATCGCACGTTCGCCCTGGACCTACACGCTGCTACCGTCGCCTGGCGAAGTTCGGACTCGCTACGAACAGAATCGTGGCAGACGCCCGTCAGTCCGGTAGTTACCAGTGACATGATAGTGTCACTTCCCAATTTGGAAGCGGAGCCAACCAATTCGGTAACGGCCTGGAAGCGCCCAAACGCCGACGACCTAACCTTTACCTTGTCATGGGAACACCACAGCCGCTTGATTCACGCTGCGCCCGTGATGGTAGATCGTCTCATCTTCCTTGTGACCGTAGACGGCATCATGACTTGCTTGGACGCCGGAACAGGACGCGTGTTTTGGCAGAAGCGACTGCCGGATAGTAACTATCAAGCTTCGCTGGTAGCGGGCGGAGGGCACGTGTACGCGCTGAGTTCCTCGGGAACGTGCTGCGTAATTAAAGCGGCCGCCGAATTTCAATTGGTCTCCATCAATCAATTACCGGGAACCTTTCTGGCGACGCCTGCCATCGATGATGGCGTGCTCTATCTGCGCTCTGACGAACGACTGTACGCCATTGACGGACGCTAGTCCCGACTTTCGCCGTTTCCAGTTGTTCGTAGAATGAACTCTTTCGCGCAGGTCGTTTGTACAGGAATCACCAAATCTCATGGAGTCAACTCTACCAAAGCACGATATCGTCCTGTTAGGCGTCGGGCATACCAATGCTCATATTGTGCGAATGTGGCGAATGAAGCCCATTGCCGACGCCAAGCTCACCTGCATCTCGAATTCGCCCATCGCCACCTATTCCGGCATGTTGCCCGGCGTGCTGGCGGGGATGTATACGCCCGAGCAAATACAGATTGATTTGGTTCGCTTGTGCGCATCGGTCGGAGCCAGGTTAATTGTGGACGAAGTGACTGGCTTGGATCTAGCGAATAAGCGTATTTGCTTTTCAGAACGAGCCGACGTGGGATTCGACGTATTGTCCATTGGGATTGGTTCGGTTCCCAGTCAGCTAGACCGAATTCACGATGCCAGTCATTGCGTCTCGATCAAACCCATGGTTTCCTTTCTGGATCGCTTGCAACAACATTTGCTTTCCGCTGCCGAAGACCACGATGGCGTCTTACGAGTTGCCGTAGTGGGTGCCGGAGCAGGTGGAACCGAAATTGCATTTTGCCTGCCGAATCAAATTCGCAAATGGTTGCCTCGTCGCGAATTTCGCCTCACGCTGGTCAATGGTTCGGATCGAGTGGTCAACGGTTCTTCTGCTTCCGTCCAGCGTTTGGCAAGGAAGCAGTTGGCTGCACACCAAATTGACCTGCTGGTAGGACGAGTGGCTGCGGTTAGCGGCCGCCAAATGACAATGGAGGATGGCAGCCAAACGTCGTTTGACCTCATCTTGTGGGCCACCGGAGCCACCGCACCGCCGCTGCTGGGCCAGTTGGGTTTAAAAACCGATGATCGAGGTTTCTTGTCTATTCGACCGACTTTGCAGACATGCGAACACGATGACATCTTTGCGGTGGGTGACACCGGTACGTTGGTCGATTCGCCGACGCCCAAGGCCGGCGTCTATGCCGTGCGGCAAGGTCCGATTTTGTTCGAAAACTTAGAAAAGCGAATTCGCCGTCAACCACTGGTCGCATACCAACCGCAAAAGGACTTCCTCAAGCTACTCAGCACCGGCGACGGTAAAGCACTGGGCGAATATGCTCGATTCGGCTTTCACGGCACATGGGTGTGGAAATGGAAGGACCGTATCGATCGCAAATTCATGGCCATGTACCAGGACTATCAGCCGATGCCCATGGATTCAGTGTCGGCCGTTTCGTCGCCACCAGAAATGCGTTGTGCGGGCTGCGGCGGGAAAGTCAGCGGCTCCGTTCTGTCCAAGGTACTGGGACGCTTGGACGTCCCGCCCAGCGAACACGTTTTGATTGGACTGGACCATCCTGATGACGCGGCCGTAATTGCGGCTCCAGGTGGCCGCCCGCTGACAGTCACGGCCGACTTCTTTTCGTCACCGGTGGACGACCCATTTGTGCTGGGACGCATCGCCGCATTGAATTCAGCCAGTGACGTGTTTGCGATGGGTGCCCATCCGATCGCCGCCGTCACGTTGGCGTCCATTCCCGTCGGACCACCAAGGAAACAAGAACAATTACTATTCGAAATGCTGGCAGGTAGCTTGCACGAATTTCGCAAAATGGGTGCCACTTTAGTCGGTGGTCACACTATTGAAGGACCGATGCTGACGTTGGGCTTTACCGTGCTGGCCGATAGTCGCGCCGCTTCGCCCAAAACCAAAGGGCAACTGCAAGTCGGTGACCATTTAGTGCTGACCAAGCCGCTAGGATCCGGCGTGCTATTGGCGGCGCACATGCGAGCTCTAGTGCAAGCGCCCTGGTACACCTCGTTGATGGAATCTTTGTTACTCAGTAACCAACCGGCGGCTCAGTTAGCGGATCGCCATGCGCTGCAAGGCTTGACGGACATCACCGGTTTTGGGCTGGCTGGGCATCTGCTGGAGATGTTAACGGCCAGTCATGTTTCGGCCAAAATTGCGTTGGAAAAAGTTGCCCTGCTACCGGGCGTGGCAGAACTGATTATCAGCGGAGTGGAAAGTACGTTGGCTCCGGCCAATCGATCGGCGGAAGCGATGATCCAGGTCGCTTACGATCAAACGCAGCGGCCCGAATATCAAGTGCTGTTTGATCCACAAACGTGCGGCGGACTCTTGTTGGCCGTTCCGGAAAGTAAACTGGAATCGGTAATGCGCGAACTTGAGGCACTTTCTTCGCTGGCCCCCGCTGACATCGGCCAAGTGGTTGTGGCCGATACAGAAATGCCCGTCCTGCAAATCGAATGAACAAGGCGAGACTACGCGTCACCCAACATTCGCTGAATGGTATCACGAAACTCGGGAAGCTTCAGCGGCTTTTGCATGATGGTGATCGGGCTGGTGGAAAATGCGACTTCGTGCTTGGCAACATATTCGATAGCGCCTTGGTCGATAAAGCCGGACGTGATAATAAACGGACGTAAAACGTTTTGACGCTTGAGTTCGTCACAAAACTCTAACGCTCGCATGTCCTGCAGATTCAAGTCGCAAATATACAATGCAGGCGCGGCAAGGTTGTCTTCCTTCAGAAAATCAACCGCTGAATCGTATTCCAGGCAATCGTAGCCCCAGATGCGAATCAATTTGGCGAGAGGTTCACGAGCGTATGGTTCGTCTTCAATGTAAACAATTGTCTTCTGGGCCATGCTTCTCTTCTAAAAATCAACCGCTGTCAAACTCGATGAATTTTATGCCGTACGCAGTCGAATTTGATGCTGGTGCATAAACTACGACAACCGCTTTAACATCCGCCGCGAGACGCATATTGTTCCGACAACAACGTCGGATCGTGGCGAATGTCGCGTCGTTTATCAACCTCCAATGAACGATTCGTGTGGAAAGTACGCATCCAAATTCATTTACACGTTTCCGCTTTTGGCGTGGTTGCCATTTTCTGTTGGTGGTACTTCCAGCCAGGCAAGAAGAAGCACGCAGCCGAAACCGTTCCAAATATGAAATGCGCGTAACTGGGCCAACACGCCATCACGACACTGGTGGCAAACAAGGCGGCGGCCGAGAAATAAAAGCTGCCGGATAGAATTCCCGCTTTCGCCATAAAGACCATGCCGCTGGAGAGCGCCAGAATGGGCGACAGCGTCAGCACTTCCAAATCCAGCAACGCTTCCACGGGGAACAGCAAAGCAACACTTATCATGCTGCCCGCCCACAGATGGGCAATCTGCCTTTCCACAAACGTGACCGGTCCCATTCGATTCCGCAGCATCCAAAACACGGCGGCCCAGGTTCCCAATCCGGCAGTCCAAAACAAGAAGTACGGCAAACGGTCTCGGATGCCAGCCAAGTAAATGGTGTTGGTCAAGGAACAGACCACCAACAACGCCAAGCTATGCCACATCCATAAGACGCCCCAATTTTCTAAGACTTGTGCGTGATGTGTTTCGCGAAACAGACGAGCCACAATCTGCGTGAACCGGCCGCTTCGAGCCGATATCGGTTCGTCACTTAAATACGCGTCCAAGTCATTCGCCAAAGCAGCGGCCGAAGGATATCGCAAGTCTTGAGGCTTCTGCAAACAGCGCAACGCAATCATTTCTAAATCGCGATCCGCCTTCGGATTCAGCGAACGCAGCAACGGCGGATCTTGCTCTAACACCATCAGCACCACATCCACCGGCGACGCCGCTGTGAACGGTGGACGCCCCGCCAACATGTGATACAAAATGCAACCCAGACTATAAACGTCGCTGGTGATGCCCACTTCGCCTCGGTTGCCAGCCGCTTGCTCGGGAGCCATGTAGGCCGGCGTTCCCAGCACGGCGCCGGACCGAGTTAGATTGGCGGGATCCGCAACTTGTTTGGCCAAACCAAAATCACTGACATGCGGAAGACCTTCTTCGTCAATCAAGATGTTTGACGGCTTTAAGTCTCGATGCAGCACACCATGCCGATGAGCGAAGTCGATCGCTCGAGCCACCTGTGACAACAATTCGGCAGCATGGCGCGGGCTGATCGGTCCGTCCGACAAGAGTTGCGACAGCGTCCGATGCGAAACAAACTTCATGCTGAAGAACAGATATCCGTCGCGTTCGCCCACTTCATAGACGGGCACAATCTGCGGATGATGCAAACTGGCGGCCGATTCCGCTTCCGCTCGAAAGCGAGCTTGATCGCTGGCCGACGCCCATTGGCCTCGCAGCAGCATCTTCACCGCCACCGTGCGATCCAAGCTCTTCTGCCGAGCCTCATACACAACGCCCATGCCGCCACGACCGACTTCGCGCAACAGCGTGTAATCACCAAATTCAAACGGCAAAGCGAGTATGACTTGATTGGCCTGATAGGACCGAGTTAACGCCGAACCGGCAAGCGAAGTGGAAACTTCGACGCCCACGGCGTCCGCCAGCATCACCGCGCCCACAGTTCCTTCAGTTCCGCTACCAGACCTGGATGCTGGGCGGCGACATCATCCCAGCGAATCGAATCTCCTGCCGCAACTTGCGACGTCAACGCATCCAGCACAGCAGCTAATCGAGCGTCTCGTTCGTCGGAAGACATTTCACTTGCGTTGACGTCCTGAGCCATCTTGCTGTGTTCCTCACGACGCCGATCAAGGAGTGTCGTCTTCTTCGTTCGTTCCGCCAAGTAATTTTCTCAGTCGCCGCATCGCTCGCAAATAACGCATGCTGGCGGCCGGTTCGGTCAAGCCTAACGCTTGTGCCACGTCCGAATTGGAAAGCTGTTCAAAGTGTCGCATCAACACCACTTCTCGATCATGTTCGTCCAATTCTTCAATGGCGGCCTGAAAACGCTTCTGCAATTCTTGCATGGTTGCCGCCGCGGCCGGTGTCATTTCCGGATCGCAAAGCTGGGCCGCCAATTCCAGCGTGGAACGATCCATCGCGGCCGGAGCTACATTCGCCTGCTCGCGATCAACGCTACGCTTCCCACTTCCTCGATGCCGACGATGAGCGTCAATCAAACGGTCCTTAGCCATTTGCCTCAGCCACAGATGAAATGGCATGACGGGATTTTCCAGATAAGTGCCTAGACGACGATTCGCTTCAATCATGACCTCTTGCACAATATCGCTGGCGTCCACTCGCTGCTGAATCCGCCGGTCCATGCGCATGTCGACCATCCGTCGCAAGGCGTCACGATGCCGGTCCAATAGCTGTCCGGCCGCTTCGGCATCGCCTTGCTTGGCCCCGTCGAGTAACTCTTGTGTTTGATCACTAATCGGCCACATGAAACCGCCTTTTCCTAGCGTACTATCGTTTCGCAAACCACCATCCACATCATAGGCCAATTCGCATTAAAAGCGAACGCCATTCCCATCCGCTGAATTCGCCCCAAACCAAAATGTGGTAAACTACCGAATCGCATGTTTCGGTTGATTCGGTCCCATCGGAAAAATGTCACTCGTGATGAATCCCGTTCCTTCAGCCAGCGCAACTACGGTTCGCCAAAATATCGTCAGTGACTTGGCTCAATTGGATTCTAGTCAAGCAGATTATGCCGTCCAATTCGTAAATCGACTGTTGGCATCCGCCAGCGCGTCACAGGCCAGCGACATTCACCTCCAACCAACTCGACCTGGACTAGCCGTCTCCTGGCGACAAGATGGCGTGCTCCATGCCTTGGGCACGTTTCCGTCCGGTTCTGCGGCCGACGTGGTCACTCGGCTGAAAGTACTGGCGTCGCTGCTGACCTATCGCACGGAAGTTCCGCAAGAAGGACGCATCCGAAATCATCCGTTGCCAGACGTCCAAGGGACGGTCGACATGCGCATCAGCACGTTTCCGACGATTCATGGTGAACGAGCGGTCGTGCGGTTGTTTGCCGACGCAATGCAGTTGGATCGCATCGAACAGATTGGGCTGCCAGACGCACAAGCACAAAAGCTACGACAGCTCTTGACCGAATCGACCGGAGCAATCTTGATTACGGGTCCAGCCGGTAGCGGCAAGACAACAACGGCTTACGCTTGTCTGCGAGCCATCACGCAGTCGCAGCCAGGACGTAACGTTGTCACTTTGGAAGATCCCGTGGAAGTTCCTTTGGAAGGCGTGTCGCAATCGCAAGTCAACACCTCGGCAGACTTCACGTTTGCTACCGGCCTGCGATCTTTGTTACGGCAAGATCCGGAAGTAATTTTGGTAGGTGAAATTCGCGACTTGGAAACCACCGACATCGTCTTGCAAGCGTCACTGACGGGGCAGTTAGTGATTTCCACATTTCACGCCGGCAGCGCCGCCACCGCGATCGCTCGTTTTCAAGACATGGGAATCGAACCGTATCGAATCCGCAGCGGCATATTGGCAGTTCTTTCACAGCGACTGGTGCGTCGACTCTGTGCGTGCGCTCGGTCCGTGACCGACGAATCGGAACGCTTGGGACTTCCGGTCGACGACGCCAAGATTGCCGTTGGCTGCGCTGCGTGCGGCGGTGCTGGATATGCAGGCCGAATGCTGCTGGCCGAACTGGTCGATCTGTCCGCTTCGACGATGGGACAAGCCATTGCGAATCGTGCTGACCGTAGCCAATTACAAGAAGTGATTTCCGAATCGAATGTCAACACTTTGTCACAACAGGCCATCGACGCCGTTCGACAAGGAAGGACTTCACCCCAAGAAATCCGACGCGTCTTTGGTTTTGGCGATGGCTTGCGGTCGTAACGCCTACGGCGCCGCGTTTTCCGTGGCGCCATATTCCAAGACTTCGTCGATCTTGGGTGAAGCGCCTCGTAATCCGCGAATATTCAAATACATGCTGGCGTAACGTTCGCGTTTGCGCTTCTCCGGAATTCGAATGCTGTCGCCCTTTTGCAGAATGGGACGAGTTTCCGGCATGCTGCCAAATGCTTGACTGCCAGAAACTTGGCAAGGAAACCAATGACCGTGGCCTTCATCATCTTCCAGATAGAATTCGGGATAGGAATGATCGGTCACCCAGACCATGCGAGCCGGCACGTTGTGAGCTCGACACATGGCGATGAACAAGGACGTCATCGCTTCGCAATCTCCTTCGCCATCGCGTAGCGTGTCCACCGCGCCCTTGAGTTCTGATTCTTTGTACGTGACTTTTTCTCGAACAAAATCATAGATCGCTTGCACTTGTTCCCAAGCCGTCTCCTTTTCCGCCACAACGTCTCGAACCGCTCGTCGAATCACTCCGCTACGACTTTCAATGTACGGACTGGCCGCCAAAAACAGTTTCATGGAACGATCTAACTTTTTGGGAATCACATAAATCGAAGTGTCGGTTGGCCCTTCAATCACGTTACGTTCCAGTTCAAACGTGATGATGGCTTCGGCTGATTCGTTTTGACGAAGCCGAGGAATCTGGACCACCAACTGCCGCACACCATCGTCCAGTGTACGATACTCGAAATTGGAAACCGATGCCGATACGTTCTCGTCAATGATTCGCACCTTCTGTTCGGGCCACTCCATCGGCACTGGGACTGTGGCAAACACACCTTGGCACGGTCCACCCGCGCGGATCTTGAATCCGACTTTAATCACATGCTTCTGCTGCTGGCCCAAACGAATTCCCTTGGCAGCCGCCACCGACGAATCAGCTGTTGCGGCGTCAGCGTTGGCGTCAGATGCGTTGGCGTCAGATGCGTTGGCGTCAATCGCCAAGTTGGAAGCAGGTGTTTGATCGGAAAGATCCGAGTTGTCAGGAAAGGGATTTTGAGCGAACGCGGCCGACGATAAAGTGCCTACGAAAGCCACGCAAAGTAACAAGCGATTCAAATTTGACATGCGATTTGTGACGTCCGGAATGAAACCGAGCTTCCTACCAAACCGTTCGAATCAATCCGTTTTGCTTCCGTGAATCCACTGCTCCTGTTTATTCCATACTAACGCAACCACAACGTATCCCAAGAAAAACATCGTGATTCGAAAGAATTTCTACGGTTCGAACAGAAAATCGACCGAACCACCACCCGACCGGTTCCATTCGGCCGCTTGATCTGTTGGCGTTTCATTCGAACAATAACGGACCGGCCAAACCAAGCTTTCCTTCATTTCGCTCCAACCGCCCTTTGACACCGTCCATGAGCCACACAAAAACGCTGCTGCTTTTCGCGGTTGTTCTCGCCGTTCCGATCATACCGTTTGTGCTAATGCATGAACAGATCGAGCAACTGATTCAGCCGTGGCTGACCGCCGACGTTAGTCAATGGCACGTGGCCGGGCTGGTTGTCGGGTTGCTCAGCACCGATGTCTTTCTGCCCATTCCCAGCAGTGTGCTCAGCACGTTGGCCGGCAGTCGACTCGGTTTCTGGTTGGCAACCGCCAGTTCTTGGCTGGGCCTCACATTGGGCGCGGTGATTGGTTTCGAATTCGCGAAAGCGTGTGGTCCTAAGTTGGCAGAACGCCTGGCCAAACCAGAAGACTTGCGACAAATGGCGGCTTGGAGCGAACGATACGGTTCACTGCTGCTGGTGGTCACTCGAGCGATCCCCGTCTTTGCCGAAGCCACCGTCCTGCTGATGGGCATCCACGGACTGGCTCGCCGACGTTTCTTCTGGCCCGTTGCGTTCAGCAACCTTGGAATCGCCATCGCCTACTCGTGGCTCGGCAAGGCCGCCGCCGACAACGAACTTTTACCCGCCGCACTCGGCATCTCCGTCGCACTCCCCGTTCTGCTGACCAGCTTAGTCCGCTGGAAACGATCAAAATCGTCATAACGGTTTTTCGCAATTTACACGCGTCAAATCCTAGCCCGAAGCGTCAGCGAGGCGACTTTCCTAGCCCGAAGCGTCAGCGAGGGAAATTTCCTAGCCCGAAGCGTCAGCGAGTCGACTTTCCTAGCCCGAAGCGTCAGCGAGGCGACTGCAAAATCGCTCAATTCCGCCTCACTTACGTGTCGGGCTACCAAAAATCGCAACTCAAAAACTTACGCGTCTCCCGACCAAATCACGCAGTGTAGCGGGCTAAGCTTGCAATAGTCTCATATTCGCTTTTGTCGCACCTGAATTCATCGAGTTGCATCTGCCGTGTCCGCTTCCCTTTCGCCTCGCGCCAAACAGACGTTTCAAACCGTTTCGCTACTCGCTACCGTCATGGTAGTGGGCATTCATTATCGCTCGGTGACTTGTGATTCGGACCTACTCAGTCAAGCGACTGCCAATCAGTTGTCACAAGAGTTTCTGCTGGGCGGGATTGCTCGAGTGGCCGTGCCGATGTTTGCGTTCGCCGCCGGGCTGTTCTATTTCCAAAGTTTTGACGGTACCTGGTCTTGCTATCGAAAAAAACTGCAGCAGCGAATTCGCAGCGTGGCGTTTCCCTATTTCATAATCGCGTCCGTCGCCATCATTTTTTGGCTGTCGGTGAGAAAGTGGGAAGGTGAAGCCGTCCATC
Organism: Pirellulaceae bacterium; assembly: GCA_041399205.1. GTDB lineage: Bacteria > Planctomycetota > Planctomycetia > Pirellulales > Pirellulaceae > JAGQOZ01. Next base: position 27,779 of record JAWKTK010000022.1, read on the forward strand.
TTTCTGTTCCGCAACTGTTGTCTATGTGGTGGTTACGGCCTCCCGTCGAGCAGCTTTGGTTCTTACGAGACCTCATGGTGTTGGTGCTTATCGCGCCGTTCGTTTCGCTCATGGTAAATCGCATCCGTCGAGTGGGACTTGTTGTAGTGGCGTTGCTTTGGTTCGGCGAAATTCAGCCTTTTCCGCAAGTAGCCGGTTGGTATTTGCTGAACAATGAAACGCTGTTCTTCTTCGCCCTGGGCTGCAGCCACCAAGCAAACCGATCTGCTGGATCGAATATGCCAACTTCCTGTCAGTGTGAAATTAGGTCTATTCGTTGCCTGGATGGGCTTGGCGTTGGGACGAACGCTGATGCAACCGAATTTTGATCTCTGGTACGTTTCGCAATATTCGTGGACAAGTCTTTGGCTGCAGAAACTGTCCATCACTGTCGGGTGTGTGGCCTTCTTTGCGATGGCGTCGCAAATCCACAGCGTCTGGGTATCTCAATGGTCCGGCGCGGCGTTCTTTGTCTACTTGGTGCACGAATTCCCCTTACGAGCGATCCTGATCAAACTGGCCGACCGCGTCTTGCCCACGCCCATTCAGTTCTGGTTTACCTTTCCTGCCGTGGTCGTCTTGTGCTTTGCAATCGCCATGCTGCTAAATCGCTGGGCGCCGGCAGTGCTGGCACTGTTCACCGGCGGCCGCACGCCCGATTCGGCCATGCCGTTGTTCGTACCGCGCTAGCACAATAGTCGCTTGGCTGCGGACACCGCTTTAACGTTCGGCCCACGAATCTGATTCGCCCTTGACGGCGTTGCCGATCGTCGAGTACCCAAGAGTTGCGAAACGCGACAACGGATGACCATGGAGTTTAGCTGATGCGCAAGTTCGAATCAAATTCTCTACCGCTCGTTGCCAGTACGTTGTGCCTGCTACTGACGCTTGCGGAAACGAGTCTAATCGCTCAGACGCCGCCCACTTTTCTTGCAGCTCCAACGCCGCCGGTCGCTTCTCCGGCACAAGCAATGCAGTCATTCGAAACGCAGCGCCCGCAATGCTGCCAGAGATGCATCAAACGTCTCCTTCGCCACCGTCGTTTGGTTCCGCGATTGGTTCGACAAATCAAATGCAACCAGCCACGGACCCAGATTCCGCCGCATTGCCCACTGCCGCACCGACGTCGTTTTTCGCCAAGATATCGGAGCCAGCTCGCGTTTATCGAGCTCATGCGGGAAGCACTTCGTTCTTGTTTGCCAACCCGTCGGAACTGGGCTGGCTGAGTTTTGAAGCGACGCCCTACTTGGGTGCGAACGAATCCAGCGGCATCACGCTGGGCGTGGCGTGGCATCTGTTGCGAGGCCCGATTGTGACGCCGCTGCCGCCCAGGTTGTACGATTTTTCTATCGGTTATCAACTCCGCGAATCGGTCAGTCCGAACCTTAGCTATGACCTGGCCACCAGCGTTGGCGTGTTCAGTGATTTTGAAGATAGTGCTCGAGACGGCGTGCGTTTTCCCAGTCACGCCGTGGCGTTCTGGCATGCGTCTGGCAGTACGGACATCGCGTTGGGAGTGGAATACTTGGATCGGCAAGACATCAAATTGCTGCCGGTGGCGGGATTGGTGTGGCGAGATCCAGCGAATCGTGTTCGAGCGGAACTGGTGTTTCCTCGTCCGCGTCTAGAGATTGCCATGGCGGAAGATCGCAGTTTGTTTTTTGCCGGACGCTTGGGCGGCGGAAGTTGGGATATTGAACGTCCCGACGAATCCAACGACGTCTTCACCTATACCGACTATCAAATCACGGTCGGCATGGACTATCGCGAAGACGACGGCGAAATTGGCACCATTGAATTCGGTTATGTCTTTCAACGCGAACTGGAATTCCGCGAAGATTCTTCGTCATTCGAACTAGACGACTTGTTCATGCTGCGGTTTGTTTCGAAGCATTAAAAACGTGGTTCGAACACCGGCTTTCTGCCAAAGCAAGACGCAACCAACGCGTGCTCCGGGGCTGCGTTTCGTGACCGAATCAGAAAATTTGGATTTCTTCCGTTACAGATTCCATAAGTTGCCATTTATTTGCATTGGTGTCAGTTCTACGGGTCAATCGATATGATCGTCCAGGTCATAGCGAGGGAGTACCACTATTATGCTCGTTCCTTGTCCTTCGCGGCTGGAGACCGAAAGCGTTCCGCAACTGTGCTCTACCAGCAACTTGACGACGGCCAGTCCGACACCAAGTCCGGCAGTGCGAGTCGGCGCGGCTCGATAAAACAGTTCCAACATGCCTGCTACTTTGTCGTCCGGAATTCCGAGCCCATTGTCGGTGAATCGCAATTCGTAGTGGTGGTTGACAATGCGTAGTTGAAGGCCGACTCGGATTTCTCCTTTCTCAGGGTCGCGATAACGCAGGGCGTTGGAAATGAGGTTGTCCAGGATATGACGCAATCGGGCGGGAAACCATTGGATGGAATCAGGTTGGAGGTCCAGTCGTAGAACCGCATTGGTTGCGCCGCTCAAACGTTGTTGCCAGCGAAATACCTGTTCGGCAAGCGGCCGCAACGCAATCGCGATGACTTGGTCGAACGAAGGATGGTATCCGGGTGGCTCGTGCAGATCCCGCAGAAGTTGGTCGAATGCGTCACACTCCTCCATGACTGTCTGAATTGCCTTCCCGTCATGTTGCGATTGTCCAGCCTGCTGGCATAGACTCACGGTCTGGCGAATGTGATCACGCGTCTCCTGCTGCAGGAATTGATCGCGGCGGCGTAGCCGGTCCACTTCAAGTTCAAGCTCGGCGGCATAATTCATTACAACTTGAAGCTGAGTCTGTTCGGTCTCTCGTTTTTTTGGTTTCAGCATTGTCTTGCGTCTCTGAGTCATATTGGGTCCGAAACGTATGCAGGCAACTTCTCATGTGCCGTTTTTTTATTGCCAAGCCAAGCTGCTTGGCTGACGTCGGTAAGTGAAGTTTGTTCGTCCTACCCTCGGTTCCTGACCGTGTGAAAGTAAGACCTACCCTTGACCGCCAATATCAAATTCAAACGAATTGGTCGGATCAAGGTGATCTAACAAATCTTCCAATTCTTCGCTGCCTTTTCCATGAGCGCGTTTCGCTTCGTCGAACATTGCCTTCAATTCGTCAAGATCAAGCATCCGGTTTGCCAGCATCGCGCCTTGAACGAATCCAATCCACCGATGTAGCTTGATGGCATGGCCGACTTTCGCGTTCTCCTCGATCTTATCGCACATCCATAGGAGGTGCTTTTGCTGAAGGGCCATCGGCAGTCGCGAATCATATTCATCCCATTCCTGGATCACGCGTCTGCAGCGTTCTGCCATTGATACAACCAAGAGGCTGGCGTTATTCATGTGTATTTCCTTCTTGCGATTGAAGTTGAGTACGATAATCGAATACGCGATAGCTGTTCCTAGCCGCCAAGTTTCGGGCTGCGATGGCGCTGGTCACGAGGGCTGCCTGGCTAGATTGAACAGCCATGTCCTTGCACTGGACGATCGAATTCGAGCGAGATTTCCTCAAGGACATTGGCACCAGGTCGAAAAGGCGAATGCGCGTCCCAGTGAAAAGTGCCTGTGGCCAAAGCGGACAATAGCCGGCGGTAAGGATGGCCAGTCCAGATAGAACCGCCGCTGCTGCGATGCCATGGATGCAGATTGTGGTCATGTTGGTTGGCCTCCGCGAGTCGGCGGACGAGCTCTGAGATGGAAAGCATGGCCGCAGCCGCAAACTGTTTTCCGAGCGTGTTGTTTTGCGCTGCATATCGGACATCGCTTTTGCCAGGACGTGATTCCGTTTGAGGTCGTGGCGGTATTGTCCGCGACCGCCATCTGCTTGTCGCGTTTGATTGTGTTCTTGCGTTTCTCGTCTGCCTGCCGCATTGAGCATTGTGGATGAATTCCAGCGCGAGAATAACTGAGTTCGCCACAGACGGGGCAGCGACAATGAGCGGTGGAAGGGATGAGCGGTGTTGGCTTTTTTTCGGACATCGGCGGAATGCTTTCAGGGTTAGTATGTTGGTGTTGGATGCGCGAAGTAAGTTCCCACTTGTCTTGCGGTCGGTAGAGGCTGGCGGTCGTCGCACAACTCTTACGTATCCCTTACGCAACGATTTTCTTGTCGGAAGTGCGAAGGTAATTGTTGCCCGCCGTGCAGTACACTAAAGGGTCATTCGTGTTCTGCGAACTGTGAATAAACGTGCCTTTTCCTGTTCCTTCTTCAAGGACGCCGAATCCTTTCTCCGTCATTGACTCCGTGGCGGTTACCCGGTCTCCAGCTGTTTGTGAGTGTCGCAATGCGATCTTTGATTGCTGCGCGCTACCTGAAGTCTTCCGATTTGATTGATTCAGCTATCGGGGCGTCCCCTTCAACGTCCTGAATGTCTTCGGGGTGATTCGCGGCTGATTCTGTCTCTTGCTTCCGCTGATTTCGACGCGCGCGTTTCTCATCAGCCTTCATTCTTTTATTCATTTCGCGTTGTCGTTTGGCGTAGGTGTTTTGGTTCTTAGCGATAGCTGTTCTCCCGGAGGTTCGTCATACTTGGTCGGGAAATGCGGCAATTCCCGGCATTAGGATACTGTGTTTGGCTTACGCGCTGCTTGGCCTCGGTGCCCGGCAAGCTATAAAATTTGTCACGATTCAGGTCGTGTTCGCTCAAGTGGCCTCTTTCAGCCGTCGCAAACCGCTGGCGAACAATGGGCAGCCAAGCCCGTGAGCATCTCAACTCTAACGGACAACCTGCTGACGTTTTTTCGAATTTGCTGGATTCGCTCCATCGACATCGGACGAGAATGTTGCCCTGACTATAAATTGGGATTCGTCCCGGTTTCCTTAGCCGTTTCTCTTGCTTGCGCGGGATTCTATTTTGGCAAGCTTCTGTCGGGCCATCGTTTTTACGTTCACCAATGCTTCGTTCATTGCCAGCACTGCATCAAGATCTGCAGCGCCCTTCCGTTCATTGCCGGTTGCAACGTAGACAAGAGCGCGATTGTAGAGAACCATTGCCAGCAATCCGGTTGGCGCGCCCGGTACCTCAATCGCCGTCGTGTAATCCCTTAACGCCCCCTGATGATCATGTTTCTTGGCCCTTGCCATTCCTCGCTTATATAGAGAAATGGCTTTTCCGTGACCTGAAAAGCGACTCGTCAACCAATGGATCATATTCATTGTGAGAGACCTTGTGATTCGACAACTCTTCCGTTGTCTGGATGTTGAGGCAGCTCGCAACCGTATTCTTTGCAACGTTCTCGAACGGAACGGAACGGCATTCCATCGGCTCGTTCATATCGCTCGGCGCGGACAAACCAGAACGCCAGTCCTCCGGTGTTATGGGCGGCCTTGCCCTTAGCCGTTGACGCACGTACACCCAGAGAGCCTTTCTTGCCAGTCTTTTGCCACCCACGACGTTCCATGATGATGCGAACCAATACGCCAATTGCCTGCCGCAATCGCATGCTGCGCCTGGCGTGTAATTCCGAAAGGAATCCGTCAATGGCTGGCAGAGATTCAAGTTCTCTAACGACGCCCGCCAATGGAGATCGGTCATGGTGCAGCTCTGCTTCCTCCATTCGCCGCTGGCGATCATAATCGTTAAAAAATTCCAGTACGGCGTCGAAGGGCTGCTTCGGATCGTTCAGGACGTCGGCAAACTTCATTCCTTGGCGATCTTCCAAGAAGCTGGCTCGCGTTACAAGTATCTTTGCCATTCGTCACCTCGAGAGTTTGTTCACATAACCATATCAGATACAAATTCATAACCTACAAATATTGTATCTCTTGATCGAGCCGATGCAATGTCAATCCCGGCAGAAACAGGGATTTCGTTATTTTGACCATCGCTCCACATCCACAAGAGGCAATGACGAAGCGAGCCATATTCGTGGAAACGCAGGTTTGTTTCGAAACACTAAGAACGTGGTTCGATCACCGGTTTTCTGCTCAGCCAAAACGCAATCCACGCGTGTTCTGGGGCTGCGTTTCGTGACCGAATCAGAAAATTTGGATTTCTTCCGACACGAACTCGCCCTGCTTCGCATCTGCTTGGGTATCCCCATGCGGGTACACAAACAGACGTCGAAAACGCAGGTTCCAGGTCTTGAATACACATCGATCGAATTCCGTTGTATGTAACAGCTCGATGCTGATCAGCTTGCGACAGAAGCTCGGTTGGACCCAATTTGATTTGGCGGCGAATGCCGGCTATTCCGAACGGCTGGTGCAAGGCCGAAGCGGGCAAACCGATTGCCCAGCGAACCATTTGTGGGCTCCGAGACGCCTTTCGCCAAGCCGGACAAAAAATCACGCTGGATGAATTGTTGCAAAACCCCGTGTCGCTGGCCGGCCAGTTTTTGAAGCAGTTGCTTGCAGCTGGAAGCCTTGTCATTTCGCGATCGGCCGACTTCATTGACGCGGATGCAACGTTTGAATTTGCCGGAAATCCCAGTGTTTTTGCGTTTTCCGGGCAGCATCACGGCACCGCCGCAGCCTGTCGAGCGTTCGAAGCATTTTCGCGGCATTTCCAGCTTCCTCGCCTATCCGCCACCGAACATTTTCAGTTGCACGCCACCGGTCACGGCCATTGCCTGGGGCAATCTGCCTGTCACCCACGGCCATCATTCAGATTCGATGCGAATTCAAATGGCGATCCGTTTTGATTTCCATCACGGCAAATTGGTTCGCTACGAACACTTGTTCGACACGCACGCCGCCGCAAGTCGTTTGAAACAAGGCGCGGCCGAATGACACACATCCCAGCACCAAACAGATCCTTCGCAGCGAATCGCTCGTATTCCGTAAATGTCTTCACCACGATCTTCGCACGCGTCGCCACCTACATACGTTTCTCCGCCTGCATGCGTCGCCACCTACATACGTTTCGCCGCCTACGTATGTTTTGCCGTGCAGAATAAAGCGCATTCACGTCTTTCGGCGGCATTTCCTAGCCCGAAGCGTCAGCGAGGGACTTCAGAAGCACTCAATTTCGCCTCACTTACGTGTCGGGCTATGAAGAAACGCAACTTCAAAAAGCGTCAGCGAGGGACCAGCGAAACTTTCCGTTTCGCCTCACTTACGTATTGCGTTCGGCGGCATTTCCTAGCCCGAAGCGTCAGCGAGGGACTTCAGAAGCACTCAATTTCCCTCACTTACGTGTCGGGCTACCAAAAATCGCAACATCAGAAAATACGCTTCGCTGCCGTCGTGCGTTTCGCAAATTCGCTCAATTCGTGCCGGTTGCGTTCCGGATCTATCGAGCGATCTGTACTACCCAAATGCACTGCTCTTTGCCAATGGGTTCGCTTTCGAATTCGTCCCTCGGCAGCGCAGCGGGTTGTCACCGATCGCAATTCCACCAAGAAGATTTCGCAAAAATCGACAGCGTTCCTACTCCGTTCCTGTTGTCGAACAAGCGTTCCCACTATCTTCGACCCACTCGCGCGCATCGCGACAACCAACCGCACAATCCACCGCCATTTCGGCATTCGAAATTAGTCATCCATCAATCCACAGTTCTAACCAACTTCAGGACACTCTCTCCATGACTCGACGAACCAACAACCGCAAACCCCGACGCACTCGACGACAACGCAACGCCAAACGCCAGTACATGGGCGAACGGTTAGAGGATCGGAGGCTGTTGGCGGCGGATCTTCAGCTAGTGGCGGACATCAACATCGGCGCCAGCAGTTCTGGAATAGCCGACCTGACACTTGTCGGTGACAATCTCTTCTTTACGGCTGACGACGGGACAGGAAATTCGATTTGGCAGCACGCGCCCTCGACCGGTCTCACTGAACAGTTGCTTGACCCCGGCACGTCGCAGCCCCTCATGGGCGTCGATCTCCGTGCCTACCAAGATCAGCTCGTGTTTGGTGGCGTCACAGGATCGGAAGGGTTATACAGCTACGATCCCGGGACTCATTCGCTATCGCAGCTATCCACCATCTACTCGGCAGAGGCAACGGTCGTTGGTGACAGCGTCTTCTTTCGAGCTGACGATGGCAACGTGGGCGAAGAACTGTGGCGGTACGATGCGGGCGGCACGGTTTCGCTCGTGTCAGATCTCGACGCGAGTCCCACGTCTAGCAACATGGACCGGTTGATTCCCGGAACGAACAATCTCTATTTCTGGGCTCAATACAACACGACCGATGCCACGCTGGGAGTCAATAATCTTTACCGTGTCGACGTGGCGACGAACGTGCTGACCCACGTATTTTCGACGGATCACCTCTTCGACGGGGAACCACCGCTGAACATGGTGGCAGATACCGCGGTCGTTGGAGGTCAAGTTTACTATCCCTTCCTGGACTTGAATCAATTCGAGTTTTCTTTCGCCGACAATGAACTAGGTTTCGGCGATTCCAACTATCTGAACATCAACGAATTCGACGTGGAATTGGACAATCTCGGCTATCAGAACGACGGCTCGTTCGGCTACTCATCGAGCGATCCGTTTGATCTGGTTGAGCTCGGGGGCAAATGTATTTCACGGCGTCGCGGACCATTCCCACATTCGAAGGCATCGACGACAACGGAGAAACCGTCCCGGTAGACAGCAGCGGTTTTCCACTGGACCCCAATCACCCTTTCGTTATCCAGCACTACTACATTTCGGGCAGCTACGAGTACCGTGGCATTGTGGAGCTGGATCCCAGCAATAACTCGCATGAGTTCGTGGTCGGCGAGCGGACGTCACCGACTGACTCACCGCTGTTCGACGTCGGTCTTGGCGGTGACCTACAGGCCCTTGGAGACAAACTCTTGTTCCGAGACGGCGGAAGCTATGGTCAGGGCGGGCTCTGGACCTACGATCCCGTTACAGGGACCACGGAGCAACTGCATGCTGCCCCTCAGATTCATAACCACGTGAGCCTAGACGAAGGATCCGTCACGACGCTTGGATCAGCGATCTATTTGGCGTTCAGCGATGTGGCAACGGGGAATGAACTCTACGTACTATCCGAAGCCACTCCTCCGTCAGCCAACGCCGGCGGTCCTTATACGGGCACGGAAGGCGCAGGCATCACGTTAGACGGCACTGGATCTGCTGATGCGGAAACGCCTGCCGCGTCGCTAATTTACGAATGGGACCTCGACTACGACGGCTCGACGTTTCAAGTCGACACAACAGGCGTTCAGCCGACCGTCAACTTCGAGGATGACTTCGCCACTCGCAATATCGCCTTGCGCGTCACCGACCCCGGCGGGTTGAGCGATCTCGCCGTTACCACTTTGACCGTGCAGAACGCCCCACCCGTGATTCTGTCACTGCCTGACGCGACGGGGAAAGCCGGCCAAGCGGTGACGTTCTCGGTCAGCGCCAGTGATCCGGGCGTCAACGATTCTCTGACCTACAGCTGGGATTTTGGCCAAGGCGATCCGCAGAGTGGAGTGAATCTCGTTTCACCCACGCACACCTATTCCGCTTCCGGCACCTACAACGGCACATTGACGGTTACCGACGATGCGGGCGAAAGTGTGCAAGGTAGCTTTGCGGTTGTGATCGCGGAAGCGGCGTACGACGATCCGCGTGCTGCGCGATTGGAAATCGGGCCGTCGGATGCGCAGATCACCATGAGCCAACAGGTCAGTTATTCGTCCACCGATACGGTTTCATTCGACTATCGTTTCACCGGCGAACCGGGTTACATTCTTGTCGATCTTGATGGCTCCACTGTCAATGGCAGCAACCCCAGCAATGGGCCGCTTGGTGGTGACTACCAAACGGTTTCCTTACCGCTATCTTCGTTTCCAGGCAGCAGTGATGCCACGCTGCGATTCCGCATTTCTGGCGATCCGGGTACCTCGGTCGAGATCGACAATGTGCGGATTAGTGGCCGGCTCGTTCCTAACGGCGACTTCCAACTCGATTTGGTTGGCTGGACGACGAACGAAGCTGACGGTGTGATCGAAACGGTCGATATCCTGCCGAATCAAGCGCCACAATTCAGCGACGCGACCTTGCCCATCGAGGAGAATACTTTTCTCGCTGGTATTCTGGCGGCCATTGACAATGAGCAACCCTCTGACACTCTCACGTACACCCTGACGGGCGCCGGCCCGGATGATGCGCTGTTCACGATCAGGCCCGGGGCACGCTTGTCATTCTTGACCGCCCCCGACTATGAAGCGCCCTCCGATGCCGACGGAGACAACAGCTACGTCATCGAGGTGCAAGCCACCGACGCGATCGGCCAGAGTGACATCGCAACGATCACCATTGATGTCGCCGATTCCGCCTCCGCCGTCCCAGGCCTCGCACCGCTGGACACCTATCACCGGGTCTTTGCCACAAATATCCAGACAAGACTTACAACGAGCCGAAGGGTCCCACCAAGCCTTCCCAGTTTTGGGGGCATTGAAGCGGCAAGCTGGGTTGTTACCTACTTCGCTTTCAGAGCTGGGGTCTTGAAGGATTGGAACGGTTCGGATGTTGTTTATCGCGCGGCCCTCTCCGACGGGACGGCGAATGCGATCGATCACACCAACGTCCAAGGACCGCTGTACAACATGCAGGACGAGTTATTGGCGGTCGGCGCGGCAGACTTCTTTGACGGCCAGCTGTTAAACCCGATTGGATTCGATGAATTTGGTAGTCCGATTCCCGCTGGCCGGGATGCGATGTGGTCGGGCAACAGCACGGGTGGCACCAATTACTCGGCGACGTGTGGAAACTGGGACCTGACAGGGGAAAGCATTACCTTTGCGGGAAGTGCGAATAGTACCAACTGGTTGATAGGACCGACTCTACAGTGCGATAACGACAGCGCCCGCCTGCTGGCGGTCAGTCCTCCGTTGTTGGCGGCGTACGACGATCCGCGTGCTGCGCGATTGGAAGTTGGTGACGGACCGGCTTCCATTGAGAAAACGATCTTTTACGCACCCGCGTTCTCGATCGATCTCGATTACCGACTCGAGGGTCCGCCCGGCGAACTCGTTGTCACCGTTGCTGGCTTTGAGGTGGGACGGTTCTCTGCGTCATCAGGAACTGATTTTGTCAGCGAAAGAATTGACTTGGACATTCTGCCGGGCAGCGGTTTTGGGCCGATGCAGTTGACGCTCGTCGGTCCGCAGGGAGCTTCCGTGTTGATCGACAACATCGAGATATCTCCCATCTCACTTGGCAACGGCGGTTTTCAAACCGACCTCGACACGTGGACCGCAAACGTCGGCACAGGCATCGCCGAAACGGTTCCCTTGCCTTACGTCCACCCCGTGTTACCCCCGATCGCCGTGAACGATGTCTTCGCCACGTCCGAGGACGACACGCTATGGGTTGGTAGTGAGAGCGGTCTTCTCGTCAACGATATGCCGCGACGGCAGCAAACCTCTTCATATCAGCAGTTGATGGGCAGAGTATCCTGGCCGATCAGCCCTTTGAATTCGCCTCCGCGGCACTTGACCCGACGCTTCCAGCGAATACGGAAGCATTAATGAAACCACTTTTTTGGCGTTCGATTTGAATTGACTGAACCGCTTGACGTCGATCGCGTAGGCGGCAACTTTCAGTATTTCTCTGGTACTGGACCTTTCGCAGCCATCGTTCAACTCGATAGCCAGAACGACTTACCAGACTCGGTCGATCTGTCGACCCCAGACGTGCTTGCGACAACCGTTGTGCCATTGGCTCCCCAGAACGAGGAGATAAACGCGGCGATCTGGATATCGAATTGCAACCCGGTTGGTACGCACTGATGTTTGGCACGGGTAAGTTCGGATCGACGGGAAGCACTGTAGTTCAGCTCAATAACGACCCGCTCCTCACGCATAATGACTATCTTTACGCCCGACTTAGCATCCCGGAATACTTCCCTGTCAGCCAGGCAACATCCATCTGGAAAGCCCGTTTCGTGCTGGAAGGAACTACCGCACAAGACGGGTTTGATGCCTGATCTGCCGCCATCGGTGGTCACACCGGACGGCAGTTTCACCTACAATCCGAACGGGCAGTTCGAATCGCTGGCGATCGGGGAAACGGCCACGGATTCGTTCACGGCCACCGTGACCGACAGTGTTGGTCTTGCAGCGCCCAAGGCACCGCGACCATCACGATTGACGGTGTCAATGACCCCGCGGTGATTTCGGGCCAAAGCCAACCTACCGGTGAAGATGTCACCATCGTTGTACAACTGAGCATTATCGATCCGGATCTAAATCAAGCGTTCTTCGTGCCTCAAACGTCTGTCTCGGGTGCGTATGGAAGTTTCTCGGTGGATGCGAATGGCGCGTGGAGCTACGACCTGGATAACGTTCTGACGAACTCGTTGGACGATGGTGATTCGCCCATCGACAGCTTTGCAGTCCAATCGCTGGACGGCAGCGCCACGCAGACCATCGAGATTACGATCATTGGCGGAGCGGATGCGGATACAGATGGCGTGGACGATGCGATTGAGGACACGATCGGCGATGGAAATGCGGACGGTGTACCGGACAGCGAACAAGATAATGTGGCTTCGCTGCCGAATGCGGTCACCACGACGACCGTGACTTTGGCCGCCGCAAGTGGTTTGAATCTGGTCAATGTGATCGCGTCGGATCCGCAGTTGCTGGACGAACAACCTCCTGCTGACGTTCAGTTGCCGATTGGTTTGTTGCAGTTCACGGTGATAGTGGACGAAGGAGCCGCGGCCGACGTTCGTTTGTATTACGATTCGTCTGAACCGGTCAATGCGATCTACAAGTATGGACCGATTGGTGGTGGCGATTCGGGCTACTATCTGTTTGACGAGATCGATTTTGGCATCGACGAATTCGGCAACAGTTTTGTCGAATTGCATCTCGTGGATGGCGGTGCAGGCGACGCGGATGGACTGGCGAACGGCCAGATTGTCGATCCCGTTGGTTTGGCGTTGGCCCCTGGGATGGGTGACGACTTTGTCACCACTGCCGAAGATCAGCCGCTGTCGATCGATCCAACCGCGAACGATGTGCTGTCGAATCCCATCACGATTGATTCGGTCGGTGAAGCAGCACACGGGACGACGTCGATCAATGTGGACGGGACCGTTTTGTATCAGCCGAACGAAAACTTCTTTGGCAATGATGCGTTTACCTACTCGGTCACGGATGCAAATGGCTTTTCCGGAACTGCGGCTGTCTACGTGACGGTGCTGCCGGTGAATGATGCTCCGACCATTCAAATTTCTACGACGGATGCCACCAAGTCTGAGGGGCAGCAGGCAACGGCGACAGGTCTGTTTGGCGATATTGATCCGGGCGAACTGTTTGAATTGTCTGCGTCCATTGGTGACATCCAAGACAACGGTGATGGAACGTGGAGCTGGTTCTACACGCCGACCGATGGCCCAGACGAAACACAGACGGTGGTCATTGGTGTGACAGATGGCGATGTGTTGTCGACGACCGAATTTCCGCTGGTTGTGAACAACGTACCGGTTGCCTTTGAAGCTGGCGAAGATGCGGCATTGGTTCCAGCCGACGAAGGTGTTTTCGTTCGAACCGGGATCGCGTTTACGGATCCTGGCACTGACGAATGGACTGGCACGGTAGACTACGGCGACGGCACTGGCGATCAAGCGCTGACGGTAGATTCGGATGGCAAGACCTTTGACCTGTCGCACACGTATACCACCGAAGGCACCTTTACCGTGACGGTTCGCCTGAAGGACGATGATTCCGATTTCGTTACTGATTCGTTTGCCGTATCCGTGATTCTGAACCAACCGCCCGTGGCTAACGACGATACGTTGGCGGTAAACGAAGACGACGGCTCGGTTGATCTGACAGGTGTGTTGGGGGATGCCGAATTCGGCCTGCTTGGCAATGATTCCGATCCCGATGGCGATGACGTGGTCATTATCTCAATTGACGATTCGCAGATTTCGCGAGGTTCGATCCAGTTGGTCGACGGGCGAGTGGTCTTTGATCCGAACGGTGAATTCGAAGCATTGGCGTTCGGTGAATCGGATACCCAAGAATTGGTTTACACGATTGCAGACCCCAGCGGCGAAACGAGCTCCGCGACGGCAGCGATTGTGGTGGAAGGAGCCAATGACGGTCCGACCATTTCTGTTGACGATGCGACAGTGACGGTGGACGAAGGTCAAACGGCAGAAAATATTGGTTCGTTTGGCGACGTTGATGGCAGTGATACGCTGATTCTGTCTGCGTCTGAGGGAGTGGTTCGGGATACGGGCGACGGACGCTGGGCGTGGAGTTGGGACACCCAAGATGGGCCGGTCGATAGTCAATTGGTGACGATCACGGTGGCCGACGGTTTTGTTTCGTCCAGCGTTTCATTTCAACTGAACGTGACGAATGTTGCACCGCAGTTTCTGTCGTTAACTTCGAGCCATCCGGATGTGGATCATCGATCGGACGACGGTGTGGTGACGATTGCCGGCGAATTTGATGATCCTGGTTCGTTCGATTCGCACGTCGTGACCATCGACTGGGGTGACGGAACGGTTTCCGAATTGTCATCCAGCGAAATTACCAATCGACAGTTCGCGGCAACGCATACGTATGGTTCGGGCGGTGTTTTTGATATTTCCGTACGGATTGCGGACAACGGCGGTGATGTTGTGGAACAGCGAACGACGGCGGTGGTCGCGGGAATGGGACTGGTCGGCCACACTTTGTTCTTTGTGGGGACCGAAGGCCGAGACTTCATTAGCGTGCGAGAATCGGGCGGAAATTCACGAGTCCAATGGAACGTTGCCGGCAGTGCAGCTCGAGTAGATCATGTTCCAACGGACGCGATTGATCGAATGGAGTTCTATACGTTTGATGGACACGATCATATTCAAATTCGCGACCACCAGGGACGCGCCGTCTATATTGATGCTGGTGATGGTCACAATCAGATTTCGACGGAAGGATCGTTAGATACCGTGTTCGCCGGATCCGGAAATGACGCGATTGATACGGGCGATGGAAATGATGTGGTGTTTGCCGGAGCGGGTGATGATCGAGTAAACTCGGGACGAGGCAATGACATCGTTTCCGGATTGGCAGGTGATGATCGCATCTGGGGCGGCGACGGCCACGATTTGCTGCTGGGCGGTGACGGTCGGGATCGGATTTATGGAGACGATGGTGATGACTTGTTGTTGTCCGACTATGTCGAAAATGAATTGCACGCGTTGGCGTTAGAGCAGGCCTTGATCGAATGGACCGTCAATGATGATATCGCGGCCGCGTTGGCCGAATTGGGCGCTACATCCGATGATGACGATGCGGATCGTTTGTACGGAAACCGAGGCGATGACGCGTTGTTCGGCGGCGATGGCGATCGGTTGCGAGACTAGTTGGTGGGGCGGTTCGTAGTCCCGCCTTCAGGCGGAAAACGGCTGTAAAAACATTCCGCCTAAAGGCGGGACTACGAACGACTTACGCTGCCAGAAACGATAATGCGTCGCTGTCCGGCTAGGACGCGGGTTCGAACCGCATATCAATCAACTGGTTGTCGAAGATTCGCTTTCTGCGCTGCGGCGTCGGTAGCTCCACCAGAATTCGGTCGGAATGCTGCCAACAATCATGATGGTCAAGAATGTCCCGGCGGCATACATCAGCCAGCGAAGCACGCCTTCCGTAAAGCCATAGGAATGGAGTCCGGCGCCCAATTCGTTGACGCCAAACCAAGACCACGCGGTCACAATATTGCCACCTACGGCCAGAATCGCAAACCCGCGATCTCGAACCATCCCGCCCCAACGAGCGTGCAGCAAGATGGCATTCCATAACACAATGATCAAGGCGCCGTTTTCTTTGGGATCCCAACCCCAGAATCGTCCCCACGAATCATCGGCCCACAGTCCACCCAGCACCGTACCAAAGAAGCTGAACAGAATGGAAAAACATGTGATGCCATACATCATTTGGTACAGACACTTGGCTGTCTTCTGATTCAGTTTAGGACTAAAGATTCCCATCAGAATAAACAGGATTCCCACGGCACCGGCCAAGAACGTGGTGGCGTAGCCTAAGGTGATACAAACCACGTGCGTGGCCAACCAAAACTGCGTATCCAAAACGGCGACCAGTACTTCAAACGTGTCTCCGTCTCCAGCTAAGAAGTGCGCAATCATCAACGTGCAGAACCCAGAAATGGAAGCCAGAATGCTAGGCCATGTGGGATAGAAGTATTCGAATATCAGGCCACCCAAAACAATGGCCCAACCAATGAATACTGCGGACGAATAGAGGTTGGTCACCGGAGGTCGTCCCGAAATGTAAATTCTGGCAATCAATGCCAACGTATGAACAACGGCTGTTACTACTAAGACAGCATAGCCGCTTCGTCGGAGCGATTGTCCCCAGCCAGCCGAGCCCAATCCCACCAATAAACCGGTGGCAATCACAACAAAGGCAAACAGATCAAGCCACATGGACCACAAGAACGGAGCCGACCGATTGAAGAACGTTTCGAACGATAGGAATCCACCAAAATTCTTGGCTACAAATCGGCTCATTGCCGAAGGTGACGCCTGAAGTTCTTCCACATTCGAACCGTCAAGAAACGTCTGATAGTCGCGAACACTTTGGTTGAATTCTTCAGGTTTGTTCTGAGCGTAATACACCAAGATCGAATTGACCGATGCGAACGACGGATTCAATTCCATCCCAAAATCACTCAGCAAACGTTGCATCGGCCACGCCAACGAATACGCTTGCCACTGGTTTCCGGTAGGCAACAGCGGGTTTTCCGCAGGTGCCACGACTAACGGTGGTTGCAGTTGTTTGAATTCCTGTTCCTGCTGTGCCAATTGTTGTCGAAACGCGTTCAGTTGAGCCATGCCTTCCGGCGTCTTCATCTGATCAGGCGAAGTAATCTGCGGCGGAAAGACTTGCGGCTGAAATGCAATCTTTAGCTTTTGGATTTGCTGCAGTTTCTGTGCTAGGTCCATTAGCTTCTTTTCGTAGTGACTCAGTTCGGCCGTATCTTTGGCTCGAGCTTCCTTCACCGCTGCGTCAAAGGCTTCCAACTGTGGTGCAATTTCGCTGATGGAATAGCGATAGCCTTTGCGACGCTCCATGCCCAATAGCTCCAGCACTTCCAAGTCGGTAATTCGGATCACTCGATGCTGCTGCCATTGATTGGCATCGTTGATCATGTCCAACAGCCAGCGAATTGCAGGTTGGCGATCGTGCGTCAGCTTGTGAACGGCCGATTCGACTTCCAATATTGGCTTGTCCACTTTTTGCGTGACCAGTTCGACTAGCTTCGCCACATCGACATACTTTTCGCCGGTGGCCGGTTGCTGCACCGCGCCGTCTAAATCTGCTTCCGAAACGGCCGGCCATTTCTGCGAAATCTGCTTTTTGATTTCGG
The DNA here is from genome assembly GCA_041399205.1 of Pirellulaceae bacterium. Classification (GTDB taxonomy): domain Bacteria; phylum Planctomycetota; class Planctomycetia; order Pirellulales; family Pirellulaceae; genus JAGQOZ01. The sequence continues at coordinate 45,080 of JAWKTK010000022.1, forward strand.
GCCACTCGGCCATCAATTGCGCATCGGTTAGCTGGCCAGAAAACGTTTCTCGTTCACTCAACACTCGCAGATTGTTCCTGGCCAACGTGTCCCACGGTTTGATTCGCCCTTGATAGATCACAGGCAAACGTCCGGCCGCAGCCAAGTCCATGGCAGCTGGTTCCAGCTTTTTCGGAGACGCAACCTTGTAATACATGCCAGCGGCCAGCAACGCAAATACCGCCGGCACAATCCACTTTTGGGTCGAAGTCAATTGGACGTCGGACACGGTGCTAACCGGCTTGTAGTTGGCTAAAGTCAAGATGAAATGGTACGTCATGCCGATGATCGAAATCATGCACGACACATACGGAATCATCCAACCGTGATTCTTGACCACTTGCAGCGTAGATGTTTCTTGGCCGGTAAACGGATCCATAAAATAGTTGGTCTGATAGAACGTTTCACCACTAAAACGCAGCGGGTTGTTCATCCAGATCTTACGAACGTCCGTTTCACCGTTGATGGAAATGGTGGACTCGTAGGCCCTAGCCATCGTCGTTCCCAAATAGTCTTTCTTGGCGACATCAATCAGCTTGATTTCATACGGTTTGTACAACCGCTTGAATCGCAGCTGAATGTCATACGTTTGGCCCGCCACGTCAAAACGTTGAGCGTCAAAATTCAGTTCAGCGCCACCTCGAACAAACAACTGGCTCTGTGACAACAGATAGACACCCAAGTCTTTGTCTTGATCGTCTTTGATGCGAACGTAGACCGCAGCCAAGTCGACGGAATCACTCTTGACGCCAGACGCAGCCTTCATTTCATCTGCGTGCCACCGCTGGCCATTGCCTTGTATTTGGTCCGCAAATTTTTCGCTCGATCCTTGTTCGATTCGCGAGTTCCGCAAGAATTCAACCACTTCGATTCGAAAAGGCAGACCGTCCAGTTCTACCGTAGCGCCGTTAGCAAATTCGGTTGTCTTGGCGTTTCTGGTCAGCGGGATCGCGCGTATGTCGTCTTTGCCGGGGTATTCCGAATTGTTCGAATCAATCACCGCCAGTTCCAGGCTGCGAATGTCCTGAGCGTAGGCGCGAGTTTCGCCTTCCGTGATGGTGATTTGTTGTTCCACGTCATATTGACTGACAAACCACTGGCCGAACATCATCAGGCCAATGCCCAAATGCAGCACGACCACACCTGCTTTGCGGCGGTACAGTAGAACTGCGCCGACCATCAACACAACCCCTGCGGCGGCGCCTTGGATCAACTGCCAGACAATGCGCATGGCGGATGGACCAATGTAGGTGCGGTCACCTGTGACCCACAGCCAACCAGAAACCACGGCCAGAATGATTCCTGCCGCGCCTGAACAGACACGTAACGTACTTGACGCTCGCTGACCCGGCTTGGCCGCAAATGCATACAGGATTTCTGCGCAGGCGAGTGCCGAAAGGCCGGCTTTGACGAACGACCAAAGTTGTTCCAGCGGAATTGGTGGTTCTCCTTGCAGCCCTTCTTGATCGTGTCCGGCAGTAATAATGAAATAAGTCAACAGCAAGCCAGTCGCGACAATGCCTAGCCCTGTCCACAAACGAGTTCCCTGTGCTTGAATGCGATAGCGCAACGCGTGCGCCGCCGCTAGATTGGCAAACATCAACATGCCGATCAGCGCGCCGCCGGGAAAAGTGAAACCGTTGGTCAGCCAATTGGAAACGGCCAACCAACCGCTGTAACCTAGGATCACGCCGGGAAGAAAAATGGTACCGGTTCGCGTTTTTCCGTTGGCACCCACCAAGCCGGCTGAAAGAAAACCGAGTGCGGCAATGATGCCAGCGAGTCGTTGACCGGCCATTTCTTCGGACAGATCGGGCATCCACGTTCGCGGAAACAAGACTTTGGCTGGTACGTGAGCAATCCAAAATGGCTTGAAATACTCCTCCATCACCAGCCAAATATCGTTATCCACTTGGGCGAATGTGCCAATCAAGATGATGGCAATTGCAAAGCCGAACAAAGTCACGGTCAGCTTCAACGAAGCCAACGGCTTGAGGATGGTTCGGACGATATCGGTGAGCGAACGTGATGGCGTAACCGAGTTAGTTTCGACACTCATGCTTATTCCATACTTGCGTTAATGGTTCGAATTTCACGAACAGGATCATTCGGCAAACGAAATAGACTGAACGAATTCCGTGAACGCAGCTTGATGCTGTTTCGCGAGTTCTACGTCGCCGGCGAATTTAATGAACCACGACCGATTCGGCTGAAAGATCAGCGCGGCGTAGGTCGCCTTGCCCACTTCCGGATTTTCCAAGAAAACGACGTCGGCCGTTCCGGATTTTAAGTCGACAGACTGCACGCTTTCGGACAGTTCAGCTTCGGACATCGGCGGCAGTTGCAGTTGACCTCGCCAACGATTCACATTCGGCAATCGCCCGCCACCGTCGCCGCCTAACGGAGTGATGGTCAGCACCACTTCCTGACCATCGGCTTGGACCTGCAGATTGGCCACGCTCATGGTTGTCGGAGCAACTTCCTGCCAACCTTCGGGCACAACAAACTTGATGGGAAGCTCTTGATTGCCAGCAGATGACGGCGGCGATGTCGTCGGTGCCGGTTTCGGTGTCATGGCAGCCATGGCGTTGCCGCTGCCCTGGCCTTCAATGTCGATCAACCAAGTTTCAAATCCGCCGACGTCGCGTTTCTGGGCGTTCTTTTGCAAATCCTCGGTAGACCAAGGCGGCAGCTGCAACTGACCTAACCAACGGTTTACGTTTTCCAGAACATATTCATTGAGGTCTCGGTCGGGTACCGGCAAACTACTGACGGAGATTTCTTGGCCGTCTTTTGCGAGTGTCGCGAAACGAAATCCTCCGCCCGGACGATTCTCCCAACCATCTGGTAACGTCCAGTTCGGCTGATCACCATCAAACGTTACGGAATCCAGAATGGCCGAAAAATCATCCGTCAGATTCGACACCTCCGTCGGTTCGCCCTGCAATTTAAAGAACCAAGCAGCACGGTCCTTGACGGTCAGCGATGCCAGCATCTTTTGCGACGATGCAGTCGCCGCACTATTGGGCGGAACACCCAACGGCATCTCAGCCGAAACCACTCGCTGTTCTGATTCCACTTGATAGCGTTCAATCTGTGCGGGCCGTGAACAACCGACTTCCAGCGCCAGACCAAACAACAACACCCAACAAATAAGGCGATTCATGAATACGAAATACCAGAAAAAATGGGACACTTTTTCCGCAACAAAATAGAGGGTTGCGATACTAGGCGGGAAATAAGTTCAATCAAGTCTACGCTTGAATAGCGCCGACTCTGCCAGATTATAGGGCCCCAACCGGAAGATAGTACAGGCGGTTATGTCAGACACCGCCTGTTTTCCAAACATTGCCGGACGGACCGGTTAAGAATGATCCGCCCAGGTAATCACTGTCTTATTTGCTAATGCCCATCATGCTAATGATGGTATCCATCAGAGGACTACGATAGCTGAGATCTTGATTCCAGCTCCAAATGTTGTTGATCAGGTCCATCATCATGGTACCGGTGATACCTAAGACCAAGACGATGGTGAACAGACCTAGTACATTCCAAATGGAGTATTCCGCTTCGGTCGATTGTCGAACCGACGTCGACGCCAAAGCGGCTCCGGCAGCCGCCGAGCCACCGGCTACCACGGTAGCCTCTTCTTCGAATCCGCCGACCGATTCAAAATCAACCGCATCATCGCCGAATCCACCGCCGTCTACTTCGGCAAAATCGTCCACGCCCAGTCCGCCAGCGTCACCTAAGATGGTTGCCGCCGATTCGTCAAATTCCTCGGAATCCAAAGCAATCACTTGGGAACCGCTGTCCGATTCTTCGTCCAAATCGCCGCCCATGGGAGTGAGCAAGAAGTCGTCGTCAGACTGCACATCGGTACCGGCGTCCAGATCCACAGCATCATCTACGACGATCATGTCATCTTCACCTAATTCCAGCGATTCGATGGACGAACCACCGGCCAGATCCAACGGTTCTTCCAAAGAAAGTCCGCTGTCAGATGGCGAAGTCAGATTGATTCCGCTGTCACCAGCGCCACCAGTCACGTCGCTACCGGAACCGCCTAGGACAAAGTCATCGTCACCCAAGTCCAAATCGATGGCCGAACCAAATCCGCTGGCACTGGCACTGGCATTTGGCGATTTACTGGCCTTTTCGTGAGGCTCGTCCAAATCCAAGCTGCCACTATCTTCCAGCTTTAGTTCGTCGTCATCCAAGGACAAATCGATATCGTCGTCGCTTGATTCCAACGACAGGTCATCTCCTAATTCGTCAGCCGCCATGGCCAATTCGGCCGAACCGGATTCGACCGGCGAAGCATCCATGTTCAAGACGTCCGAACCGGCTAAACCGAGTTCGCTGTCGGAAGGAGATACGACACCTGAACCGGAGGCCAAGCGTAGTTCCGAACCGCCTTCTTCGATTGGCTGGATATCGCTTTCACTGCCGAGACTCAAATCAGGTTCGCCAATGACGGTGCTGCCCGTCCCATCGTCCGTCTTGGCCAATTCGGCTTCACCAAGCGATACCGATTCTTCCGCGTCACCACCTAGATCTAAATCATCAAGGTCCAACGTGAGTTCTTCGTCCAAACTGACGGCATCGACATCTCCCATCGAATCGGCAGTCGGTATTGACGGTGCGGCACCCAGCGTGATACCTCGTTCCGCCGCAATTCGCTCCAGCTCTTGTTCCTTGAATTTCCAGGTCGAACCATCGCGATAGCCGAAGATTTCGTTTCGGCTACGCATTTCCGTTAGTTCGTCGGGGCTAATCCCCAATAGCTGGGCGGCTTCTTGCAATTGGATCAGTTTGGCCATCGGCAACTCCAAGGGGCACATTGCCCTAGCCATAAACTAACCCCAAAGAAAACTTCTAGCGGGGATGGACTAGGGCGCGAATCTCTTCTGGTAGAGGCTTTGTTCCGTTGAATTCATCCATCATAAAATCCCAGCGCAAGTTGCGAACGCTTTTTAAATTGATTTCACCCGTTTTGGATTCAACCAAATAAACACTCATCACTTGCTGCTGACGGTCGATCACCGTAATCAGTTGATCGCCCGTGGGTGTCATTGCATTCATTGCCAATAACCCATCCGCTGGCGACGCCGGTTGATGAACTTGGGCTTGCAATGTCGTTTCAGCGGTGCGAAGCGACATTACAGCTACCGTTCCCAAACAGGACGCCATAGCGATCGCCAACATGGTCCCACGCATGAATCACTCCTCCATAAACGAATCGAACGCGAGACAAATGTCGCGACTTTTTCAACTCTTATTGTAAAACAGCGGACTTCTGATTCAAGTAGTTCTTTACCGAAATCCAATCGCTGGAATGGGTTACGAACACTTCCAAATGTACCGATTTGAAGGAATCCTCCTACTTCGCGGTACAGTTGCCATGGTTCCCCTTAGCGTCGAATCCCGGTCATGGTAAAAAACAGTTGACTTGATTTTCAAACCAGGATCTAAATTCATGTTTTGTGTCACTCGGCAAATCGACTTCTGCTACGGCCATCGACTGTTAAACTACGATGGCAAATGCAAAAATTTACACGGGCATAACGGCCGCGCGGTGATTTCGATCGCGTCAAGCGAATTAGATGCGCTAGGAATGGTGCTCGATTTTTCTGACATCAAGAAAACCGTCAGTAAATGGATTGACGATCATCTGGATCATCGCATGATTTTGCACCGTGACGACCCCGCCGTCCCTTTTCTTGCCGATTTGGGCGAACCACTTTATCTGGTCGACCAGAATCCGACCGCAGAAAACATTGCCAAGTTGATCTTTGACTTTGCGAATGGACAAGGATATCCGGTCACTCGAGTTGACCTGTGGGAAACTCGCAGCTGTTACGCCAGCTATATTGCCGACAACGTTGGCTGAATGAACCTGCGGCGTACAAGAAGAAACAAAACCGCCAATAGGGGCAACTAGGAAGAAGCGACTAACCGAGTCGAAAAAGGTTGGCGCAAAAATAAGGCCCGAAATCGCGGGTAGCGAAAATTCGGGCCAATTCCCCCCTGGGTATTCAAGTGCATTGCACTTGTCCCAACACCAATGCTTATCGGCCTGACAACTGGCAAAGTTTAGCCAATTCGCGCCACGTGAAAAACTTCCGCCGACGTTGGCTTTGCAGCCAAACGGGTGTTCGTCAGATAGGATGTCCAGCCTGCTGAATTGTGTTGGACTACCAAGAAACGGTAACGTCGACACCAGGCTGAATGCCCAAGAATTTCGAGATATTGTCGCCCACCAGCGTGAGTTCCAGAAAACCGCTGTGTCCCATCAAGGCCATGAACGTCATTTCCGGTTGATCGTGATCAGCCGGAAATATCTTACTGGTGACATGTCCATCACACGCCACGTTGGCGCTTTCCGTCGGAACAACTCGAAGTCGATCATTGGCGATATCCGATACCGCATTTCCTTCTGGAGAAATTGATACGATCTTACCAGTGATAGTTCCGGCCACGGTAGTTCTCCGTTGACATGCTGGGCTAAATACGAGCCCGTAGTCTACGAAACCCTCGTTAGAGGGCCAAGCTTAAGTTGGAGATTAAAGCTCAAAATCAAAACATTTGCAACTTTTTAACATGGAAAGCCGTTTCATTCGAGCCGAACTACTGTTCCAGCACCTGCTGACAGTGCAGTCGCAGCATTGCCACCGACCACAGCAATTTCCAAGTATCCGCTGGAACCGAGCAGCGCCACCACCGAACCATCTGCTGCGTCGCCGTAGGTTCGAGTTATCCCGTGGATCACCTGCTTTCCAAAGCGAATGCACAGATCGGGTTTTGCCAGAACCGATTCCACTTGCTGGCGACTCAGATTCGAAATCAAATTTCCAAACGAATCGACATACGCAATCTGGCCCTGTATCACATTCCCTTCGATAACGACCGACGGGAATTCGATGCGCACCACATGGTCCAATGGCACCGTGGATCCGATCTTTTCGAATTGATTCGCATCGGCTGCCAAAGCCGCCGCCACCGGCGCCATGATGTCTCGGCCATGAAACGTATCAGAAACTTCCGACCGCCAGAAAGAACGATCTTCCAGCCGACGAACGTGGCAATCCGGCTTGTCGAAGAACATCGAAAACAGGCCGTTGTCGGGACCAATCAGATATTGACTGCTCGACCTCACACACAAGATATTGCGTTCCGTGCCGACTCCGGGATCCACCACCACGACATGCACCGTACCCGGCGGAAAAAACGGAACGCTGGTCGGCAACAAGAACGCGGCTTCCCAGATCGATTGCGGAGCGATGGAATGCGTGACATCCACAATGCGACAGTCGGCCAGACGAGTATAAATGACGCCCTTCATTTGCGCCACATAGGGACTGTCAGCACCAAAGTCGGTAGTCAATGTAATCAGCGGCAAACGGACATGACTCATGGTTTTCCAACCGGCCACGCAGAATCAAGGGGCCAGACTACATTTCCGCAATCAGCTTCAGACACGTTTCTCGCACCACGGCTGGATTGACATTCGGATTGACCTTCTTGGCCATGCCAATCATGGCTCCCACCGCTTGCTGTTTGCCATTCTGCACGTCGGCTACAATCTGCGGATTCTTTTCCAACAGTTGGCGACACAGGTCGACGATTTCGTTTTCATCGACTTCTTGAATTCCCAGTTTTTCCATTGCCGCGGGCGCCGATAAACCGTGGGACAGCATTTCCGCAAAGACATCTTTCGAACGAGCGTTATCGACTTTACCGGCTTCTAACAGCTGTAACAATTCAGCCATCGCGTCAACTGACACGGGAAACTGTTCGATCGAAATCGATTGTTCCTTCAGGGTTCGCAAGATATCTTGTTGCAACCAATTGCTGGCTCGCTTCCCAGCACCGCTCTTATCTGCCAACGCCACAAAGTAAGCCAAGACATCGGGGCCTTGATTGACGATGACATCTGCGTCGTAATCCGAAATGCCGTATTCCTGGACCAGATCACTGCGAATTTGCTGAGGCAACTTGCCTAGTTCGCTACGAACCGCTTGAATCTGTTCATCCGTCACGGTGACAGGCAGCAGGTCCGGGTCGGGAAAATAGCGGTAGTCACTCGATTCTTCTTTGCTCCGCTGCCCCTTAGTCACTTGCAGCGAATCATCCCAGCCACGAGTCTGCTTGGGGACATCGCCCAAGCGTTTGCCTTCTTCCAAGAAGACGTCGTACTGGCGTTCTGCTTCAAACGCGAGCGCTCGTTCCACTGCGCGAAAGCTATTCATGTTCTTGATTTCAACAATGGGCGTGGCAATGCGCTCGTCACCATCATGCACATGTAAGTTGATATTCGCGTCTACTCGCAAACTTCCTTCTTGCATGTTGCAATCCGAAACGCCCAAATAGGTCAGCAGCAATTTCAATTCGGTCAGATAGGCCTTCGCTTCCGCTGGCGAACGCATGTCGGGTTCGCTGACAATTTCTAAAAGCGGAGTGCCCGTGCGATTCAAATCGATTCGACTGTCCGCCGTTCCCGAAACTTCATCGTGCATGCTCTTCCCTGCATCTTCTTCCAAATGCGCGCGAATAATGCCGACTCGTTTCGGTTCAAACCGTCCTTTGTCATCTTGAATTTCTAACCAACCGTTTTGTGACATGGGCAGGTCATACTGGCTGATCTGATATCCCTTGGGCAGATCGGGATAGTAATATTGTTTGCGATCCCATTTGGTGAACTTAGGAATTTCACAGTTCAACGCAATGGCCGTCTGCATGCCCAAATGAAACGCTTTAAGATTCATCACAGGCAGCGAACCGGGTAATCCCAAACAGACAGGACATGTTTGCGTATTGGGCGCGGCGCCGAATTGCGTGCTGCAGCGACAGAACAATTTGGTCTTGGTCGCCAATTGCACATGGACTTCCAGTCCAATCACAATATCGTAGGGTCGATCACTGACTTCGGTAGAAACGCTCATGGCAATTCCGGGTGACGTTGATGCCAATCGGTCTGAGACTGGAACATGTGTGCCGCTTGCAGCAACTTGGCTTCGGCAAACGCAGGTCCCTGTAACTGCAGGCCGATGGGCAAACCACTCTTCGAAAAACCGCACGGGATGGAAATACTCGGGACACCCGCCAAATTCGCGCCGACGGTACAAAGATCTTGCAAATACATGGACAGCGGGTCGTCCGCCATTTCGCCCAAGCAGAAGGGCAAACCGGGCGTGGATGGCCCTAAGACCAAATCGACTTGTTGGAACGCTTGATCATAGTCTTGTCGAATCAGGCGTCTGACTTTGAGCGCCTTCAAATAATACGCGTCATAGTATCCGGCACTCAACGCGTACGTACCCAGCATGATGCGGCGTTTGACTTCTGTTCCAAAACCTTCCGCTCGAGACTTCCGGTACATGCGAATCAACGGACTTTCCGCTTCGCCTTTGGGGTTGGCGGATTTCTCGGCCGCCAGTTCCGCCATCATGGTTGCTTCGTCCGTTCGATAACCGTAGTGAGCACTATCGAATCGAGCTAGATTGCTGGACGCTTCACTGGGCGCGATGATGTAATAAGCGGCAATGCCATATTTGCTGTGCGGGAAAGAAACTTCGTGAACTTCGGCTCCCAGCGAGTGAAAAACCTTCACCGCTTGATCCACGGCTGAAAGGACTTCGCTATCGACACCCGCTCCGTGATGTTCGCTGACCAAGCCAATCTTGAGTCCCGTCAGCGGTTGCGAAACCACATCTACATAATCAGGCACGGCTTCCGGCGAAGACGTGGAATCCAACGCATCATGGCCAGCGATCGCAGATAACAACAGTGCCGCGTCGCCAGCGTTGGCCGCGATTGGACCAATTTGATCTAAACTACTGGCGAAGGCCACCAATCCATATCGACTGACTCGACCATACGTCGGCTTCAATCCAGTCACACCGCAAAAAGCAGCGGGCTGGCGAATCGAACCGCCGGTATCGGTGCCCAAGGACAGCGGCGCCATCTTGGCAGCCACACACGCCGCCGCACCGCCGCTGGATCCTCCGGGAACTCGATTCACATCCCAAGGATTGGCGGTTTGCTTCACGGCCGAATTTTCCGTCGACCCGCCCATGGCAAATTCGTCCAAATTGGTCTTGCCAATCAGAACCGCATCGGCAGCTCGCAGCTTGGCAATCACAGTGGCGTCATACGGCGGTCGAAAATTCGCCAGCATCTTGGACGCACACGAGGTTACTTGGCCCTGGGTGCAGAGATTATCTTTGATGGCGACGGGCAGACCGCTTAGCGGGCCAACCGTTTCACCGCGCAGACGTTTTTGGTCAATCGCTTCGGCATCGCGCAGAACTTGGTCTGGATCTACTTGGATGAACGCGCCGATTTTTTCATCCAGGCGTTCAATTTGATCCAAGAAGGCACGGCAAACCTGAGCGGAACTCAATTCACCGGAATCGATCTTGTTCTTCAACTCCGTTGCGGAATGCGCGCAGATCGACATGATTTCTCTTTACGATTACCAAGCAGCCAACGATTACCAAGCAGCCATGAAAACTTAATCACCCAAAACAGCCGGAACTCGAAAACATTCTTCGTCTGCCTTGGGAGCGTTCTTCAACGCGTCCATTCGATCTAGACTGGGCCGCACCACATCATCCGCAAAGACATTTTCCAGCTCGACGGCATGAGCCATGGGCTGAACGTCGTTCGTATCGAGTTCGCTCAGCATTTCTACGTACGCCACGATTTTGCCCAATTGCTTGGTCATGGCGTCAACTTCCACCTCGGACAGTTGAAGTCGCGCGAGCAAGGCGACTTTCTCTACGTCAGATCGATTTAAACTCACAATTTACGCCTCGGACAAAGTGGCGGAATCTGGAGCGACCTATTTCTTGCCGGAAACCAACTTTTCATCAGCTGGATTCAACTTGAAAGGGGCACGTTTCACTGCTTTGCGAACAGAACCACTGCGAATACATTGCGTGCAGACTCGCATCGCCTTCGTGCCACCTTGAGGCAACGCCACTTTGACTCGCTGCAAGTTGGGCTTGAATTTTCGACGAGTAATCCCGGTAACTTTTGTACCAACGCCACCCAAGTACTTGGCCTTACCGCGGATTTCCACGGAATTGCCGACTTGTGCTTTCTTACCGCAAACTTGGCATTCAGCACTCATGACTGATGATCTCCCACTGTCTTTGTCCGAATTTCGTAAAGCGAAAGTATATCGATTCCACATTGACTGGCAACCGCAGGTGGTTTCTTCGCCATTTTTCCTGGTTCGAAGCCAGCTATTTCTTGGCCGCGAACGGCCGAGTTACCGCCAGCACTTCGCCCAACACTTCTTTCGTGGCACCAATCCCCTCGCCAGAATCCACCGTTGGATTTCCGTTCCAATCGGTGAACGCACCGCCTGCCTCTTCCATCACGGGCAAAATGGCCGCCGCATCCCAGATGCTCATCACCGGATCCACCATCGCTAAAGCTCGGCCCGTCGCCACCAAGTAATATCCGTAGCAATCTCCCCAAGTTCGGCCGTACCAAGCCTTTTCCTCCAACTGCAAGTGGACATCCAGCGCGTTTCTGGCCTGGAATGTCTTGACTTCGCTGGTAACGTAAACGCCTTCTGATAAAGACTTTGCGTTCGACACTCGGGCTGGAATTCGTGCACCCTGGCCGTTTTGCTGAAAAGCGCCGGATCCAGAAGCTGCAAAGACTCGGCAATCCAGCGCAGGTAGTTCAATGACGCCAATCACCGGCTTGCCTTCGCAGAGAACCCCTACCAATGTGCCATAGAGTGGAACGCCAGTGATAAAAGATTTGGTGCCATCAATCGGATCCACCACCCAGGTAAAGCCGGACGTTCCTGCGGACTGGCCGAATTCTTCGCCAATGACGGCATCCGAGCTAAATTGGGCTTCAATTTCAGCTCGTAAATAGACCTCCGCGGCTTTATCGGCATCGGTCACGGGCGTGCTGTCAGCTTTTTTTTCGACTTGAAATTGCTTGCGCAGGTCTTCCACAATTTGGCCCGCCCCTTGGGCAATCCGGATGGCCAGTTCCAGTCGATCCGTAATCTCAGGAGTCAAAACAAGTCCTTTCAAAATAGGGATTTATCGGACAGTGGTCCTGCTGTAATGACGATAAAAAATCAGTTTAGTGAATCAGGGTTGCCTTGCGTGCTACAACGTGCATGTGGTACCCTTAGCCCCTTGGTGAAGAAAGAAATATACCGGCTATCCGGAGGTTCGAAATGACAATTGATAAAAGCCTAAAAGTTCGCCGCGGCGCGATCAGCAATCGTAACGTGCTGACTCGAGTTGAGCGACTTGCCAAACTCATTGAAACTGATCGCTGGACGGATGACAGCACCATTTTGGGTCTTCCCAAAGTTCGGGTCCAGAAGGTGAGCTTGAAGAAGAAAAAGAAGGTCAAGAAAGAAGACGACAAGTAACGTTTGTCCGTCTCAATCAATCCAATCGAAGAGCCGAGCAATCCTGCTCGGCTTTTTCTCTTTGGGCGTCCCGGTTTCAGCGAGCGAACTAGCCGGCACCTAGTCCACCAGCGCCAAGCTTCCCCACAACGTGGGATCTGAAGTGAACGGATATTCGGGCCCCAGCGTGTAGCTTTGCCATCCAAGTTCTCGGTCGATCACCGCGTAGCTGAAGCCGATTCGCGAATGCTCGACGGGATCATAGCCTGTAATCGCTTCGCCCGGAATGAACGCTCGCAACAAGTACCCGTCGATTCGCTTTTCCGAATAGACTTTCAGCTCTCCATCAGCAACCGGCTTGGGATGCTCTTTCGCTCGAGCAATTGAAACCAACTTGGCGCAAGGTTCGTCCAACAGTCTACCAGCGCCTTGGGGCAAGAACGCAAACCGATGGCAAAACCGGTTAGCTCGGTGTACGCCCTGAGTATTTCGCGTGTCCAACCAGATAGATAGTCCGTCACTGTCCTCTAACCGAGTTTCACGGCACCATGGCGTCTGCTTTTTTCCGGATACTCGCAGGTCAATCCACAGCCCAGTCGCGGACCAAGCCAATCGAAAGTCGCCAAACAACGGGCCATTATCCAGTTCCGCGCGAAAGCTAGGAATGCCATGCCGCACGTCCAATTCTGCACCTTGCCTGCTCCACGAACCATCGAACCGGTGGCAGTTTGCAGAAACGTTGAACAGAAACGCGGGCGTGATCAGTGGCGTGGCGGACGACATAAATGGAAACTCGATTCTACGAATCAACGTGTGGCAACCGCCCCAAATACGTGTAGTAGGGCACTCGGACAATCGGCAAATACGGCACTTTCGCTCGATTCTCTGTCAGCTGCAAACATTCAAAGTGACGATCCAAGTAGGGCAAATGATCCGCCGACGGAAAAACGTTGTCATTGGAAAACCAACTGGGCCAGAAGCTGCGAGTAAACCAATTATGGGAAACTCGATTTTTCGCTGGATATTTCCGAGCGATATAAAAATCAACCACGCCGATCAGTCCACCCGGTTTCAGGATTCGCCGAGCATTGTCCATGGCGGCAAACCAATCGGGAATCATGGTTAGCGAATAGGAAAACGTCACCACGTCCGCACTGCCTGCGGGCGGAGTGAATGTGGTGGCGTCTGCTTCGCTGGTCGAAACATTGGTCCACGCGTTTTCTTGAATTCGCTGTTGAGCGACATCCAATAACGACTTGGACAAATCAACCAGATGCACGTGCTGTAGACGAGCCAGTGTTTCGGTGCCGGCGAATTCCACGTTCGCGCCCGTGCCGCCACCCATGTCCACCCACACGGCATTGTCGGGGAAGGGAATCGAAGCCACCATTTCCTGACGGCCCTTCAGCAATCGCTTGCGAAAATCATCGTAGGCACCCGCTTGGCCTGAATAAAAGCTGTCCAAACGCGCCGCGTGGTCATCTCCCTTGACTCGCTTAAAAGCCAAGTGATATAGGACCTTTAGATCAGCCAAGAAACTCATGGCACTCCATTTCCGACGAACCCATCACCGCTGCTAGGCTGCGATTCCCGCGATGTAGAAACTGCCATACGTGTGAACTCGATCCTTTTCGTGCAATTCGTTGGCCAAGTCCGTGTTGTAGGAAAGCAAATCGACCAGCTCTGTTTTCTGGCCCTTGTAATTCACGGCAACTCGGTCCACAAAATCGGTTCGCAAACCACCGCTGCGCCACAGGAATCGCGCGTCCGGAGTGGCATTATCCAGAATGGCCTGCCATTCCGATTCCAGCAACGGGAACCGATAGCTGGACAGCCAGTCCATATGGTCCAGCAGGACAAACCGAGAAATCTTGGTGTCGGTTGCTTCTAGGAAGCCTTGCACGGTCTGTGTGTGTGTGGTGATTCGATCAACCAGGCCATCTTTCAGGCGTTGAAAATTGTCGGGCTTGAGATATTCAGGGCAGCAGTCGGCCGAATACGAACCCGCCAAGTAAACTCGCCAAAAATAGTTGTCCATGATCGGCAATTTGGCAAAGACCGCTTCGACGCAATCTTCCATAAACTTGACGATACCGCCTTCGTAATCTCGATCCACCTGCTGGCGTTGTGCTTTGGGAACGCCCACCATGGATAGCGTGGCGTCACGTCCCAACGCGAATTTAATCATGTTGCTCCAAAAACGATCTCGCAAATGTTTGTCGTAGATTTCACGCTGTTCCGAAACATCCTTGGCATTGAGCAATTCGTTCAGCCAACGTCGGCAGCGAATCACGCGATCCACGTACAAATTCATCGCTCGCGCAAACGCACCCGAAGTTCCGCGAAAGTAAAACGGTCGCCTGGGATGATCAAAAAATTTGATCCAACGATCCCAATAAGCTTGCGTCCAATTCGATAATCCGCCGCGAAGTTTCTGGCGGTATATCGATTCCGCATTTGGCAAGGTGCCCGTGCCGAACATGGCAAAGAAATCTTCGTACTCTAGTTTTCGAATCGCTTCCTGCTTGAGTTCAAGCAGCGCATTCTGTCGAGGATTCATGTCCACCGCATGGACGCTTTGAGGGCCTTCCAGCGCATAGTCCAAGGCATTGCAACCGGCCGAAGTGATCACCAACACGGAATCATGCGGCCCCAGCTCCAAAGCCACTCGATCCAATCTTGGATCTTCCCAGCAGGTGTTGTAGACCAAGTTATTACCGTGAACCATGTTGAACATGCGGCTGTTCAACCAATCCGACACCTTCATCGAATTCCTCTTTGGAATGTAAAGAAAAACTACTTCAAGATCAGCTCAGATTGTACAAGCGAGCCATCCAAGAACAAAGCCCCGGAGCAACTGGGAAAGTTCATCACCGACAAGCATTGTCGAGAAACAAAAAAAGCGTCCCCGGCGGAGAAGATTCAAGAGACATGCCGGGGACGCATCCAGGGGGCTCGTTAAGGAGCCAGAGATTAAGCAACCTCTGGCTCAATCATCTTTGCATTAAGATACCACAAGATGTCACGGACGGAAATAACCCCTTCAATATTTTCTGAGCCATCCACAATAGGGACGTGCCGAAAGCTTCCCAAGTCCATCTGATGGACGGCGTAGGCAATCTTAGAATTATTGGACAGCCCTTGAGGGCCCTTGGTCATGACCGTTGCAATTGGCGAACCGTAGGCAGGATCGGCAGGATTGAGTCTCAACAAGGCGTCTCGTTCTGAAAAAACACCGACCAGCGAACCATCGTCCGCAACGACAAACACACAGCCAATGCCGCGTTCGACCATCAATGACAAAACTTCGCCGATTGTCGAACTGTCCTTGACCGTGATGGGAACTTTGGGCGTCAGCAACGAGATTCGGTCTTTCAAGAGACCTCGCTCGACTGGATTCCGAGCTTCATAAAGATGACTGTCTGACAGTGAAACGCCGCATTCACGACAGTGGTCGTCACCTTCGATATTTTCCGCATCACATACCGGACAATGTATCATTCCACCACCCAAGTATCACCAGAATTAAAGAGTTTGTCCAAGTTTCCTTCGCCCTTATCGGCAATGGCTTTTTCCACCTGCTTGTTCAATTCGTCATCGTACTTTGGAGCATCTACTGCTCGGAACACCCCAATCGGTTCAGGGAACTCCGGATGCCGCATGCGGCTCAATAGATACGCCAAGCTAGGTTCGACGGCTCTTTCATCATGAAACAAAAGGTCGTCTTCGGAAATGCCTTTTCCTAGTTCGACAACTTCTGGCTCCATGCCGTTCAGCCGAATCCCCTTGTCTCGGTTGGCACCAAAAATCAACGGCTTTCCGTGCTCCAATTCGACGGTCGTATCGGCTTTCGATTGCTTGTCGGTAGCATAACTGTAGGCACCATCATTGAAAACGTTGCAGTTTTGATACACTTCTACGAACGCGGTGCCTTTGTGCTCGGCAGCTCGCTGCAACACCATGCCCAGGTGCTTAATGTTCACGTCAATCGACCTGGCGACAAACGTCGCTTCACAGCCAATGGCAATGGAAAGAGGGTGCAATGGGTTGTCAATAGCTCCCATCGGCGAACTCTTTGTCACTTTGCCCAAGGGCGAAGTCGGCGAATATTGGCCCTTGGTCAGCCCGTAAATCCGGTTGTTGAAGAGGATAATATTGATGTCCAAATTTCTGCGAATCGCATGCATTAGGTGATTACCACCAATGCTTAATCCATCACCGTCACCCGTAATGACGAAGACCGTCAAGTCAGGGCGAACGGATTTAACGCCGGTGGCCACCGCCGGTGCACGACCGTGAATCGAGTGCATTCCGTACGTGTTCATGTAATAGGGAAATCGACTAGAACAGCCAAGTCCGGAAACAAACACCAGCTTCTCTCGAGGAATCCCCAGCCCTGGAAGTACCTTCTTCATTTGAGCCAAGATGGAATAATCGCCGCATCCTGGACACCAACGTACGTCTTGATCACTGGCAAAGTCTGACGCTGTCAAAACGGGCAGTTCGGTACTCATTTACGCAACCTGATTTTTCGTGACGAATTCTTTGAATGTTTAGAAACAATGATAACCGCTAAAACACCGTAACCGGCAAACTACTTGAGCTGTGATCGAACGAATTCGACCAATTCAACAACGGTAAACGGTTTCCCCTTTACCTTGTTATACCCAACGGCATCCACCAAATACTCGGCGCGAAGCATCATGCGTAACTGACCCATATTCAGTTCAGGGACAATTACTTTCTTGAATCGCTTGAGTATATCCCCCAAGTTCCTGGGGAACGGATTCAGATAACGTAGGTGCGCATGTCCTACTGACATTCCGGCATTGTTCAACTGTTGTGTTGCCGTCGTGCACGCCCCGAACGTGCCGCCCCAGCTGACCAGCAGGACGTCTCCTTCTTGCTTGCCGTTTACCGACTGTTCCGGAATATCGTCAGCCACCAAAGCCACTTTTTTCGCTCGAGTCTTGACCATGTGCTGATGGTTGTCAGGATCGTAGCTCACGTTGCCCGTGACATCTTTTTTCTCCAAACCACCAATCCGATGTTCCAGACCGGGTGTACCGGGCACGGCCCACGGACGAGCCAGTCGTTCGTTGCGAGCATAAGGCATGAAGGGCGGATCATCTTCTGCGCGAGGCCCAGGATGAGTTACTTCGATCTTTAATAAATCGGCGGCATTGGGAATACGCCATGGTTCGGACCCATTCGCAATATAGCCATCGGAAAGCAGCATGACCGGCGCCATGAACCGCGTCGCAATACGCCAAGCTTCTTGTGCCACGTCAAAGCAGTCTGCCGGGCTCTTTGCGGCAATAATCGGCATGGGGCATTCACCATTACGTCCATACATTGCCTGCCAAAGATCTGACTGTTCTGTCTTGGTGGGCAACCCGGTACTCGGCCCACCTCGCTGGATGTTAACGATAATCATCGGTAATTCCAGGATCACCCCCAGCCCCAATGCTTCGCCCTTGAGCGCAATGCCGGGGCCGCTGGATGTGGTGATTGCCATGGCACCGGCAAACGCGGCGCCGACCGTGGACGTGATGGCAGCAATTTCGTCTTCTGCCTGAAACGTACGAACGCCAAAGTTCTTGTATTTGCTTAAATCGTGCAGAATATCGCTGGCAGGCGTAATTGGATACGATCCCAAGAACAAAGGTGTGTTACTTGTTTTTGAGGCAGCCACCATCCCCAAAGCCAACGCTTGGTTGCCTGTCATATTCTTGTAACGGCCCGGCTCCAATTTCGCTCGATCAACCCGATAGCTGCTCACAAAAGCGTCGGTTGTTTCGCCGTAATTCCTGCCCGCGCGCAGAGCTTTCATGTTGGCTTCGGCGACATCAGCTTTATTACCGAATTTGGCTTGAATAAACCGTTCCGTCGGCTCCAAACTGCGGCCATATAGCCAATAGACCAAACCCATGGCGAAAAAGTTGCGACATCGGTCCGCTTCTTTGACGCTCAATCCCAGCCCCTCGACCGAATTACGAGTAATCGTGGTCATGGCCACCTTGAACAATTGATACGAATCCAAACTTCCGTCTTCTAACGGATTTGTTTCATATCCCGCTTGTTCTAGTGACTTCTTGTCGAACGCGTCTTCGTTTGCCACCAAAATCCCGCCTGGCTGTAAGTCGGCCAGGTTTGTCTTTAAGGCCGCAGGATTCATGACGACCAGGGCGTCCAGTTCGTCACCAGGGGTAAAAATGTCCGAAGACGCAAAATGAATCTGGAATCCACTAACACCGGCCAAAGTTCCGCGCGGAGCACGGATTTCGGCCGGAAAATCGAGGAACGTTGCCACGTCGTTGCCTGCCAACGCCGAAGTGTTGGTCAACTGCGTACCGGCCAACTGCATACCGTCGCCAGAATCGCCGGCGAAACGGACAGTTGCGGACTCGATTTGAATGATCCCCTTGGAACTAGGCTGCTCGATAGTTGACATAATTCAATTAAAGTTCTTTACAAATGTTACAAGATGGCAACTGAAGAAAATAATTTATTTCGCTTGAAAGAACGATCAAGCCCCTTCGCGATGAATAGGGGTCTGACCAGGAACGGGCGGGAGATTGTAGACGTAATTCGGGAAGTGTTGCACCAAATAATGCAAAATCCCGGACACTTTCAACATGCCAACAGGGCGATGCTGTGCGTCCACTACGGGCAGGCGGCGATAACCCCCTTGCGACATTAAGCTAATCGCTTTCTCGATTGAATCAGACACTCCCACGACTTGCGGATTGGCAGTCATGACAGATTCGACCGTTACGTCCATGCTACTTCGTTTGGCAAGTAGCTTCAGGACATCTCGCTCCGTAAAAATCCCAGCCAAACGTTCGCCGTCACAAATGAGCGCGCTGCCTTTTTTTTCCAGACGCATTTGTTCGACAATTTCACTGACGATTGAATCACGCTGACAACAGAGCACCAGTTTTGAACAAGCTTGCTCAACTGTCTCTGTCTTTAAATGCAGTTCGAAGACCACCGAACGAGACCTTACTTCTAGCGGCAAAAAATATAAAAGATTTCAGCAATCTACCGGCCGCTCGCTACCTGAAACGAAGCACATCAACCGTTGCCACGCCCGCCATTTCACCAAAATGTACCACGCGCCCCAATTTGTTTGAAGG
The DNA here is from genome assembly GCA_041399205.1 of Pirellulaceae bacterium. GTDB lineage: Bacteria > Planctomycetota > Planctomycetia > Pirellulales > Pirellulaceae > JAGQOZ01. The sequence goes on from JAWKTK010000022.1 coordinate 64,652, forward strand.
ACAAATTGCCGCCAATCGGATTGATTTTGCGATAGTTTTTTTTGCCCGCCCATTTTCTACCGCCTCGCGTATGCCATCCCAGAGGTATCCGTCATGACGGTCGATAAAACTTGGTAATATCAATTCCGCCCTTTTGTTCTTCTTCTAACAGTTTCATTCGCTGCTCCATGCGTTCAACTCGGCGTGCTAGCTGAGGCAATAGTTCGGGCAAGGAATCTGGAGGATCGGGACGAGGTGCTGGTGGATAGCCGAGATGCCTCTGTAGAGATCCGAACAGCAACAACGGGTCTCGCCGCCGGTTAGCCCACGCGATGCGACCTTCTCGTTCACCAAACAAGACGCCCAGCGAATCGTCGGCGGGGAGCGATTTGCGAGTCTTCTTCTCATAGAATTCGCTGCGAACAAACACCATGTCGGCAAGTTCCACGATTCCAATCTGTCGGCGAACAATCCCAATCCAGCTTTGCCATCGTTCGTCAAAAGCGGGATCGTTCGCCGCCGCAGCGAGTCCTTGATCGTATGAAAGTCGATTCCGACACAAGACTTCAAATCGATACAGGAACAGTCCTTGCCGAGAGAACCCGTCACTGCTGCGGAATTCCGCTTCCTTTTGCAAGATTTGTATCGCCGTTCTAAAATCAAATCGGCCTTTGTCACTTTCCGCTTGCTGCATCAAGAATGTCTGAAACGCAGTGAAATAATGCCCCAGCTTACTCATAGCCGGAGAAACACAGCCGGTCAAACGCAATTCGCTGGCCATATATTCGATGGCCAGCGGCAGCTTGGTTGTTACTAGGATTTCGTGCTTGACGTTTTCCAGCAACTCTTGCAGCGGAATTCCGTCACCGCTGCGTTCGGTCAGCGTTCGAAAAAAATGAGCCTGCTCTACATGCTCGTCACGGTCCAATGCCTGAGACATCATTTACGCTTTCCGTTTTCAAGACCAATACAATGCGGATGACTTACGGTCGAACGGCTGTGTGCGAATCCAAGAACTCCGCCACTTCGGCAAAAATTTCCGACGCCAAATACGCCTTCAAATGGCCAGCCTGCTTGACAACTCGAAACGACGTCACGACGCCCGCTTGCGACAACGCTTGATGCAACGCCCAAGCACTCGACTTCGGCACTACTCGATCCAATTCGCCATGAAAAAAGAACACCGGCGGATCATCGGCAGACGCAAATGCCACCGGCGATGCTTGTTCGTAAACGTCTGCATGGGTCTGCCGAGTTCCGCCGAGCCAAAACGCTAACGTTTCATCATTCGTTTCCATCTTTCGAAATTCGCACGGCGCGCCTCCAGCCACCACGGCACATAGTCTAGGCACGAACGAATCATTATCGCTGGAATCGTCCAATGCGGAATTGTCCTGCGTAGCCAACAAGCACACCAAATGTCCACCAGCCGAATATCCGTAGCCAGCAATCCTCGCTGAATCGATTCCCAGCTTTTCCCGTTGCTGATGCATCCACTGGAGCGCCGCGTGACAATCTTCCAGTTGACTGGGAAAGGGATGCCGAGGTGCCAAGCGGTAGTTGATGGCCACCACCACGTAACCTCGCCCAGCCATCTCGCGCGCGTGTCGCGCCACGTGGACCTTGTCACCGGACATCCAGGCTCCACCATGAACCATCAAAATCGCCGGCCGATCCGTATCGTTGGACGGAGTTTGATACACATCCGCCATCAGTGAAACGTTGTCTACTGAAGCATATTCGATATTCCGTTGCACTGTCACCGCTGGTGATTCAACGGCCGCTGTCACTTGGCAAGCAAATAGCCATGTGGCACTCAATATTAGCGCTTTCTGCCATTCGAATGGCTCGACGTCCATCACGTGCTTCCTATTCTTGGCGCATTGTCCCCGATTCGCGAAAACCAATCTGCGGCTATACTTAAGTCTATCAGCTACGCTTGTCCGGCAAGTGCTTCATTTTTGTCCGCGTTTCCACGAGGCAAACCATGTCCGACGTTTTTTCTTCCATCGAAGACGCCATTTCTGCCATCCGCGACGGCAAGATTGTCATTGTTCTGGACGCGGAGGACCGTGAAAACGAAGGGGATTTTGTCTGTGCCGCAGAAAAAGTAACGCCCCAAGTTGTCAACTTTTGCATCTCCAAAGGAAAAGGGCTGCTGTGTTGTGCTCTGTTGCCGGAAGTTGCCCAGCGCCTGGACCTTCCGCCCATGACCACGACTCGTCCTGATTCGTATCGAACCGCGTACACCATCACCGTGGATCACGAATCAGCCAGAACCGGCATCACCGCTGCTGAACGTTGTACCACCATCCAAGAATTGGTAAACCCTCGCAGCGAACCTGCCGACTTCGTTCGCCCCGGCCACGTGCTGCCACTGGTTGCCAAAGAAGGCGGCGTCTTGCGGCGAGCAGGACACACCGAAGCCGCCGTCGATCTGGCGCGTATGGCAGGACTGCAACCCGCCGGGATCGTCTGCGAAATCCTGAACGATGATGGTGATCGTGCCAGTCGAGAAGACTTGATTGCAATGGCAAAACGAGAAGAACTGGTCATCATTACCATTGAGCAACTGATTCGCTACCGACGGCAACGAGAACGTTTGGTGTATCGCATTGCCGAAGCCAAGCTTCCCACAAAGTACGGCGAATTTCAAATCATCGCTTACGGCGTGCGGTACGAATCGCAACAACCCATAGTGCTGACCATGGGTGACTTGACGTCCGTTCCTAATCCGCTTGTCCGACTCCATTCGTCCTGCTTTACCGGTGACTTGTTGGATTCACTGCGGTGCGATTGCGGAGATCAACTGCGCATTGCCTTGGAAATGATCGGCAAGGAAGGCGCCGGTGCCTTGGTCTATTTGCCACAAGAAGGTCGAGGCATCGGGTTGGTGGAAAAAATCAAAGCCTACAACTTGCAAGACACAGGGCTCGACACCGTCGACGCCAATCTGGCCTTAGGCTTCAAGGCCGATCCTCGTGACTACGGCATTGGCATCCAAATCCTCAAAGACCTGGGACTAAGTCAAGTTCGACTGCTAACCAACAATCCCAAAAAGACCGACGCCTTTATCTACGGTGGGTTCGAACTGCAGGTCGTCGACCAAGTCCCCATCACGCCGCCCATTAACAAATATAACGCTCAGTACTTGTCCACAAAACGAGACCGGATGGGACATATCCTTCCGTCCAACGACGAATCGGATTTACACAGCTGACGTCTCCGCGTCCGGTATTCTAAGCGTCTTCACGCACTCGCAGATGACTTCGACCTGACATGTTGGCGTCCATCTTAAACAGTGCAAACGTTATGGCTTTTGCTTCGATTCGAACGAAAGCAAAACCGCTGCGCTTAACCCTTGGGATAGACCGTCTGATTTACGCCGAATCGAGCCGGTCGCTTGCGGCCTTGTTGCGGAGCTTTCGCGCTTCGGCGGTGGCAATGGCAGACATCGCCGCGGCTACGTCGACGGAATTGGAAGACGACGTTGAACGTACGGTAGCGTTGTTCGCTTCGTAGTCACCTAGTTGAAAGACCACGACCAAATCGGACGAATCGAATTCGCCGTCACAATTCCAATCGCCGGAACTCCAAGTGGAATTCAGCGGAATCGAATCGTCATATTCGCCTTTTGTAAAAATGGCAGTCAGATCCGTCGAATTAAAAACTCCGTCTAGATTCACGTCTCCCGGTACAATCCGCAAAATGTCATACAACAAGGTCTCGACATCCGTGGACGAAATCTGACCGTCGCCATCCAAGTCATAGTGATTTGGCGCCATCTGAGTTCGGACCGCTGCACAGAGCAAATCAATGTCGGTCGCGTTGGTGACTTGATCTTGGTTGACGTCTCCGCTGACATTCGATTCGATAAAGCTTCCTGGGTTCGCTCGACGCGAAACAAAACTGGATGCGAACCCACCAAACGCCAGCGGGCTCGTGCGATTCAGAGATTGAAACGAATCGATAACGTCGTTTGGCCAAGACGCGACGCTCGAGTACTCGACGGCGTCCATGAGGACATACGCCGAATCCTCTGGGGCTTCATTTCTGGGTTGCACCAGTTCCAATTTTCCCGCGTTGTCGGTCAATGTTCCGCTGAACGGTCCAGCGAGTCGCACGTTGGTCGGGATAGCGTATAACAACCGGAATGTCGATGCCGCGAGTATGTCGGTTTGCGGGTCGAATGGTACGATGGTCAACGTTTCGCCTGCCGGGAGCACTGTATTCGTTGCGAATTCGAATTCAATCTCGCCTTGAATTTTCCATTCGGAAAGATCAACGGACTGTTGGCTATGGTTCAGCAATTCCACAAACTTGACGTCCGCTTTTGTGGCCTGGATGCCATTTTCCAGCGGAGCGGGTGAGGCATGAATTTCTGTAATCACCACGTCGGCAATCTTGGGGCCACTATTGCGAAATCCCATCGTTGGCGCTGCCATGGGATACAGCGAACCATCACGATTTGGCCAACGTCCCAATGTGACTCCCGCTTGCGTTGCACCAAAGGAAACTCGATCCACAAACCGAATCGGTCGGCCATTCACATCTGCTTGAATCAAATACAGATCGTCTTCAGTGCTATTCAGTCCAAACTGGAATTCCGCTTCATCCACGGCGAGGTACCCGTTTCCGGGCAAATGAACGCCCAGCGGGAATTGATACTTAAAGTAGTTGTTGCTGGAATCGCTCAGATACCAACCACTCACATCTATCACGCGATTGGAACGGTTGGCCAATTCAATTTGATCTACGGCTGGCAAGTTAGAATTCGAGAGTACTTCGTTGATGACAATTCGATTGTCCGGACCATCTCCTGTGCGACCGGGCGAACCACCGAATTCGCTGCTGCTTTGCCAAGATTGGGGATCAGCGTATTCAAACTGAACCGATTTGATTTCCAAAGAACTGGCACCACCGTCTGCTCGCCCCGGCCACGCACCGCCATCACGATAGGTTATCTGTTGAATCTGCTGCTTGCCGGCGGTTTGCAGCGTAATGGTCTCGCCGCTGTTACTGAGCGAACCCCGGAACGTCCAATCCTGCGAGTCCACGGCATCGCCCACGGCCAACGTAATGTCGTCTTGTCCGTATCGCGCGAAGAACGCGTCTCGATTTTTGGGAATGACAACATGTTGTCCGGGCGCGAGCTGTTGATGGCCGAACGTAAATTCGATTCCTTGACCGTCCAACGTAGTGATCAGTTGAACGCCGGCCAATTCTATCTGCATTTCGCTGACGTTCTGAAGTTCAATAAATTCAAATTCGTCGGCATCGATGGCTGGTTCGCCGAATCGAACCAACGCATCGTGCGGATGATAGTTGATTTCCGTCAGACGCAGATCATCGGCGCTGGCGAAATCCGCTCCTATCAAATACGTTTCACTTCGCACAGCCGACCAACGATTAGATTGTAGGCTCCGCGCCGTCACCGTCATGCCATTGGTCAAAACGATCGCTTGTTCTTCGAAGAGGATCGCGTTGGGAGAAGGCGAACCGTCGGAAAGTCGTGGATCAGAGCCGTCCAAAGTGTAATAGATCGAACCAGAGTCTGAAGTCAGCGTCAGTTCCGTTCCGTCCGAAATTCGGCCGCCGTTCACGCTGAATTCGGGCGGCGCAAGATAGTAACCTTCATCCTCAAATTGACTTTGCACTTGCAGTGATCGAGTAGGAAAGAAGGCCCGGAAATTGTCATTGACTTTGTTTTGCCAAGTTTCATCCACGGTGAAGGTGGGTCCGCCCCACGAATCACCCCATCGAGCCGATTCGGCGAACAGAGGCGAACGAGCAGATTGGACCAGCGAATCATATAGCGACGCAGGCACGTTGTTTTCTGGCGAATCAGGATCCCAAACTCGCTGATCCGGATTCACATACAGCGGTCCACCGGGTCGAAAAAGTTGATAGACGCGATCCGCAAATTCAACTCGGAAGGCATCGCTGGTCTTCAGCCACGGCAGGAGCGTGACCGGACCTTCGGCTGGAACTTCGTCAAGCGTTCGATTCGAACCACCGTCCAACGTGAATTCGGCGTCCCACATAAAGAACTGAAATCCTTCCGAATCAGGGCCATGACGCCGAGCCATATGATAATTGCGATTGGGCCAATCGTAGTTCTTCAGGTAGACGTTGGTGATCAGGTAGTCGATGTAGTTCTGCGTATCCAGGTAGCTTTCCCAGGCGGGGTTGTCGCTGCCGTCGGAATGCTTGCCCTGCAATCGCAGGTACGCCGCGGTCTTGTCGTCTTGTGTCGTAGCGTTGTTGACTTGTTCGGCCAAAGCCAGCAATTCGTTCCACGCATCAATCGTGCCGTTGATGGGTGTCACCGCTTCTCGCCCTAAGTCTCCTGCGCTAAAGACATCCCATTCGTCTTTGTCTCCGCCCAGATAGTTGGCGGCAAATTGTGCATCAATCCGTTCGGCCGGATTGTACAGCCCCCAGTACAGTCCGTTGATGTAGAGGTGCATGAAATTGCCGTGTGATGCAACGTTATCCGTCGAGAGTGTCAAGCGCCTGGCAAATTCGTCGCGAATGTAATGCACACCTAAGAAGCCAGCGCCCGTCAACGCGATGTTTTCGCCCGTGCTGGATCGCAGCGAAATGGAATCAAACGTGGTGGCGGCATTCGGACCAAAGAGTGGAAATTCGAATTTGGATTCTCCGTACTCCTCGCGAAAAACCAAACGGAGCGATTTCTTGGTGCTTCGCACAAAGTCCGCTTGGCGAGAAATCCCGCCTTGAATGCGAATGCCGCCATCAATCTGCGTTCCTTCCGTCCCGTCCGGATAGATCACCTCTAACGACATGGGACGTTCCCACAAATCACCTCGTCCCAGCGGATTAGAATAGATGCCTCGATCTCCAAACAGATCGTTTTGATCCATCACAATGGACAGTGATGGCACGCTGTTAAGGCTGTCCAGCAGCAGTTGATCATTTCCCGAGATGATGGCCGGGTCCATGCCATAATCCGCCGCAAAGTTACCCCAAACAGCTGGAAAGTCAGCGTCTTGTGCTGAGGCGTTGGATTGGTCCAGGACGTCATTCGCAAAAAGATAGGATCGAGTATCTGGCTGAATGGTGACAAAACCACTACGAAATGCCGCCGCGCGCACCACCGTCGTTCGCTCGATGGTGATGGCAGTGGAATAGTCTTGGCCGTTGGTCAGCGAAGGCACGCTTCCATCTGTGGTGAAGCGAATGTGACTGTCTGGCGTTGATGATTCCAACTGCAACTGGAACGAACCATCATAAAAGCCGTTGCGGTGACTGAATTGGACAGGTTGTGTGTATTGAAATGAGTCTGTCAGATTTAGTTGGCCCGGTGTGGCAATAGGAAGAAATCCAAGCTCCGTTGCGTATTCCCCAATTCCCACCAGCTCCAAATCAAACAGAAAAGACGGGTCGTCGACAGCCTGATTTAGTCCTTGGACGGCAATAACATTCAGTCCCGACTGCAGCGGTACGTCGGCAATTATTGCTTGCTGCCACGTCCGCGCAGAACCGGCACTACCGGTCGCCGCCGAACTCCACAGCAAATCTTCCGGCGCGTTCTTGCTGAAAACGTGCTGACCGTTGACGTACACTACAAACCCGTCTTCCGATCGGTACGAAAGTTGAAGATCGCGAATCTGATCGAGTGTGTTGACCAAGAATTCCTGGCGGATCCAAATAGACGAATTGACCTGGTGCATCAGGTCCGTCACGTCTTGTGTAATCAGGCTGGTGTAAACGGCATCTCGTGTTCCGTCCACGTGGAGATTGTCAATTAGAACCGCCGAATCATCAACAGCAGCGTCCTGCTGAGCGACGCCGATACCTAGCTTATACGTCCCAGCAGTTTCAAAGACGTGTTGAAATGATTGATAGCCCGTTTCGCCAGCAAATTCGCGTGATGTAGATGGCTTCAATTTTGAATCTGAATTCGCCAGAACCTGAACCCCATCCACTCCTTCAATAGTCACAAACGCGAAGTCCAAATTGAACGAATCATTTGTGAGAAAATTCCAATCGAATGATATCTTGCCGCCCGCGGTGACGGTGACTTCTCGTGATATCGCGGATGCCCGAGTCACCGAACCGTTGCCCGTGTTGTCTAACGCAAAGCGCTCTAGATCTAAGAACCTTTCGATGCCCAACCGAGTCGAATTGGAATTGGTCGTCGATACCAATGCGTGCAACGAACCTTCGGTGGGTGATACTCCAAAATCGGTGTCCACAATGGATGTCGTACCGTTGACTTCCCAGGACGAAAAATCTGCCTGGCCAAATCCAGCATTGACCAGAGAAGGCCGAACGTCAAAACCGATGGCACCCGTTGTCGTATTCCACGCGGAATCATCAAAGTCCAACCGAGTCCAGTCGCTGTTTAGCGCCGCGTCAGCGCTGCTGGGAATGTGAAATGCCTTGGTGTTTCCCGATTGCAAGAACGGGAATTGACTGACCGCCAGACCATAAGAAACGTCGGATGTCTGTTCCGGAAACTGCGGCGAATATTCTGCTTCGATTGTTTGATCAGGCTGCACCAACGCCAAGTATTCTCCGTCAGCGCTAAGCTTGAAATTGGTGTGTAGTTCGCCGGCGGTTCGATCTTTATCTGACGCAAAAACGATACGATGTTCTGCTGGTTGAAGCGTGACATCCGAAAACGTCCATTTGGTCAAATCGTCTGCGTCGTCCGTCAGATGCCAACCCGACAACGAAACAGGCGAATCGGTTGGATTATGAATTTCCAACCAGTCAGACGCGTCTCCGTCTGAATCCAGCAAAAGTGTGTCATTGGCGGCGGATAGTTCCGTGATGAGGAGCCCTATGGCGTCCAGGACATGCCGCGACTCCAGTGGCTCGGCAACCAGCGTTCGAGACTTCTTGGACAAATGAAGTTGCTTCATAAAACAACGCTACTTTCGTTTGCGAACACCACAACGAGTCCTCTAGTCTTGTTGACGATCATGCCGATTACGTCGAATCAGCAAATTACCGTCTCCACTTACCATATCAAAATCCTCTCTTGAAACGCGCAAGAAAAAGGGTCATCCGTCAATCAGACGGACGACCCTGATTTTTCTCGGCTCAGGAATCTAGCTGAAATCGCTCAGCAATTCAAAGTCCTGCTTTGCTTTGCCATGCTGACGATCATCTGCATTCGCAAAGATTTCGTCGATTGCAACTGCCTGTAGCACACGTTCGCGAGTAGTGTCGAAATTGGCAACCAGTTCAGGCTGTTCCACCACGTTGGCCGCTTCGTCCACAACGTTTTCAGTCACGGCGATTGCTGCGCTAACTTGATCCGATACTGCTCCGGGAACGGCAGTAGCACTGAAGCCGCCAATCGTGAAGGCAAAGACCAAATCGGCGGTATTAAATTCGCCATCACAGTTCCAGTCACCTTCGGCCACGTCGAATTGTTGGCAACACTGTCTTCGTATTCACCTACCGTAAAGACCACGATGAAGTCAGTTGAATTGAAGACGCCGTCTAAATTGGAATCTCCAATCGTGGAGCCCTTGATGTCAACCACCCAGACAAGCACGTCGTCGGAATTTACTACGCCATCCGCATTCAGATCAAACGTGTCGCTGTTCGTTCCAGCTGCAACTTCGCCACAAAGTTGGTCCAAGTCCAAGATATCCAGTTCCCCATCACCGTTGAAGTCACCGACAACGGCTCCATCGGAAACGGCCTTGTACAAACCGAATGTGTTATTGCCAAACGGAGCAATGATGTCCGGCAGGTTATTACCGTCGACATCGCCCACCGCAATCAGGTCGCCAATACCAGGAACATCCGTGGCAACTTGTACTTTCTCTGTGAAATTACCGCTACCATCGTTAACAAACCACTGAATGCTTTCCCGCGTAGCCTTCAGTCAGAAGGTCCAGGTCGCCATCGCCATCCATATCGACGGCATACAGATTGACATGCAAAAAATATTCGTCAGTAACGAAGGTGGACGTCGCCGCAAAGGTTCCAGCACCGTCCGTGTTTTCGTACCAGCTAACTACGTCGTATCCGTTTTGTTCGAACAACGCGGTGGCCACGTCGATATCTCCGTCACCATCGAAGTCGGCCGATATGATTTCGCTAACACCGCTTTCCACAGGGTTGGAAGGGGTCCATAGGGCTTGAACTTCGTCAAACACACCGTTGACATTCTCAAACCACGTCACAACAGACGAAGAATAATACATGTAGCTTCCCGCAATCACGTCCTGATCACCATCGCCATCAATATCAGCTGCGTCCACGCGGATACGGCGAAAGGCTTCAAATTCTCCGACATTCAATTCGGTTAAGCTGCCAGTCCCGTCATTTACATACCAGGCAACGTTTCCAAAAAAGTAATGCGACGTAAGAACATCTAGGTCTCCGTCACCTTCCATATCTGCCAGAACAATTTCCAATGTTCCCGCGCCAGCCTCACCTTCAATGTGCGGCGTCCAAGTTCCACCAGATCCGTCGTTTTCATACCAAACAATTTGGTCACGGGAAGGTTCCGACGTAATGACATCAATGTCTCCATCGCCGTCCATGTCGCCTGCATCGATATCGAACCAAAGCAACGTGTTTGGCGGCAAGGACGAATTGGCGATAATCGTTTGGGCTCCGTAGTTACCGCTGCCGTCGTTTTCATACCAAGCGATTTCCAGGTCCCAGCTTGACTGACCAATAAAATCTTGGTCACCATCGCCGTCGATATCCGCCATGACAGCTCGCTGAGGAACAATGGCATTCGCGCCAGTTAGTAGTATGTCCGTAAACGTGCCGTCACCGTTGTTTTCATGTAGCGTGGCGGCCGCCGCATGCTGAGACGTGGAAAAGACGTCCAAATCGCCATCTTCATCGAAATCGGCCACATCCAAACCGCTGGCTTGTTCCGTGGTATCGCTGACGATTGTTCGAGTAAAGTCACCGGTGCCGTCATTGATGTACAACGCAACAACGCCCGAATTATCGTTAGTTGCCAAGAAGTCGGCGTCGCCGTCATTGTCAAAGTCCGTGGCTTTCACTCGTTCAGGCTCGGTAAATTCGGACTCTAATATCGTCACGGTTCCAAACGCTCCGCCAGCATTCTCCACCATGATAATGGTGTCTTCGCCTTGCTGCGGAATGATCAAGTCCAGGTCACCGTCACCATCGAAATCGGCGCTGTCCATGAACCGAGGTTCCAGGCCCGATGTAATCGATTCGACCAAACTGTAATTGCCTTGGCCGTCCGTATTGTTGAACCAAAAAATCCGGTGCTCTTGAACCGTTTCATCTTCGGATATGTAGGACGAAGCACCTACCAAATCCAAGTCGCCATCGCCATCCATGTCTACCGCATGCACTGCACGAGGATCTTTAAAATCAGCTGTGATGGTAACCGCTGGACCGAAGGTTCCGGCACCGTCGATGTTTTCAAACTTTGCGATTTGATAGATCGAATCGCCGTATAGCACTCTTGAAACGGCCAAAATATCAAAGTCACCATCGCCATCGATATCCGCGACTTCCAACGCGTCGACAAAACCGAAGGTTTCCGTTTGCTCTAACGCTTGAGCCTGGCTGAAATTACCGCTGCCATCATTTCGATGCCACGTCAGCGTATCACCGCCAATGGAACCAATGGCAAAATCGGCATCGCCATCTTTGTCGAAGTCGGCGACTTCAAGCGAACGGCCGTCACCAACCAAACTGGCGACGCTTACAGGACTAGCGAAAGTCCCGTCGCCATTATTAGCAAACATGACGGCACCGGCGCCGCTGAGCGCAACCGCGTCCAAGTCGCCATCGCCATCGAAATCAGCCAATTCGATCTCTTGAGACCGACTCATGTCACCTTCAAATGCAACGCTCTCCAGATACGTTACTGCCAGCACTCGTCTATCTTCTAGTGATTCGACTTTGTATCGCGTTTGCGAAGCGGTGGACTGTTTCTTCTTGGATTTCATTTGTAGCCGTAACCTCCAGATCTGAATGCTTGATCAACTTGGCAAAGAGCTACGTGAGTTTACTCGCCAAGACCAAACGTCGCGTTACAAAAACAATAAACCAGCGGTGTATCCAACCTTGCCGGCAGATTGCCCTTCAAGAAAACGGAAAGTCGCTTCCAAACCGCAGGCACCCTCGCCGCCACGCAAAGCCATAGACTATTCTTCGCACCTGTTTCGGAGTGTAACCACAACAAGTGGTAAACACAAGCAGTTGGCGCGGATTAGAGAACGTGGCACGGGGCTTCGCTTCGTGTCGCCGTTGACGAGTAATCAAGTGTTAACGCGGCCGAATACCACTATAATTTAGTCTGGCTGGTGAAATCCTTGACAATCCGTTTGACGCTATTCGTGACGAAGTGCTTCGATCGGGTCCAACATGGCGGCGCGTCTAGCCGGATAAACACCAAAGACCACACCGGCCAGCAGAGATATGCCGAAGGCCAGCACAATAGGCCAAACGCTTAACGCAGTCTCGATTTCGGAATAACTGGTGACCACCAACGGAATGGCAATCCCCACAAATATCCACAGAATTCCTCCCGTTGTAGATAGAACCATTGTCTCCATCAGAAACTGAGTGACAATGTCACTTCGCTTCGCTCCGATGGCTCGCCGAATTCCGATTTCGCGAGTTCGTTCTGTGACGGTGGCCAACATGATGTTCATGATGCCTATTCCGCCTACCAGCAGCGAAATTCCGGCGATCGAACCAAGCACAATATTCCACAGACGCTTTTCACGTTTGGCTTGATTAAGCAGTTCCAAGGGAACCTGAATTTCAAAGTCGGTACCTAGCGGGTGTCCAACTTTCAGCAAGGTTTGCGCCATGGCGGCCGTTGGCGAAACCAGATCTTCATGCTCCATGCACAGTGTGATTTCGCTCAGCTGCGTCTTTTCAAACTCTTCACTGCCAGCTCGGACAATTCGCTGCATTTCGCCAAACCGACGGCGAGCGGAACTGATGGGTACATAAATGTCATTGTTGAAATCTTGCAAGTCGATCGCCGCGGTGGATGCGTTGCCGGGATCTTGCGTGTCCAAAACGCCCACCACGGTATACGCTCCGTCGCCAATCAACAGTGGCTTGTCCAGCGGATCTTGATAGCCGAACAAGCGAGCAGCCGCGCCGGCTCCCAGTACAACAACATTGGCGGTCGTCGAATTATCTGCGTCCGACAGAAAACGGCCTCGGTCAATTGCCAACTTTTTGACGCGAATATAGTCGGGCGTGGTCCCTAAGATGCGCGCGTTGGGAACGCGATGTCGACCAAACTGGACGTTCTTGCGAACCATTGCGATCGGGACCGCCACCTTGATTCCTGGAACCGCAGCCAACAGACGATCATAATCATCATAGCGCAAACCATATTCCAAGACGCGGCTGACCCGATTGGAATTACCATTGGTTGACGACGCAGGTGCGTCATTATCTTGATCGGGCTTGACGCTGCGAACGATCACGTTCGTTGCGCCTAGCTTGCGAATTTGTTCCACCGCATGTCGTTTGGAGCCTTCGCCAATAGCCAGCATGGCAATCACGGAACTAACACCCAGAATCGTGCCCAGCATAGTTAGAAAGCTGCGCAGTTTGTGCAGTAGGAGATTGCGAATTCCAAGACGAAGTGTGGTCCACATGAATTTGCTTTCACTATGTTGCAGACGGCCTATCGGCGTCGGCGTTTTCCACACCGTTCGATTCGTTGGAATCGGACGCGAAACCACTTTGAATCGCCTTAGGATTCAAGACAACGACTTCGTGTTCTTGCAGACCCGAATCGACCACAACGAATTTGTCATCCGTGTCTGCCAGTGTGACGGCTCGGCGTTCAATACCGTTTCCGGACTGGGCAAAGCACCACGAATCACCTTGCACCTGCACAATCGACTGGATGGGCACGGTCAACACGTTTTGCAGATGATCCACATGTATTTGAACCACGGCCGTCATGCCCGGCTTGAGCATTTGGACATCTTCATCAATCTGGACCACCGTTTCATAGACCTTAGTGTCAGAACTAAGCCAGCCTCCTTGATCTGGCAAAACCGCAACTGATTGCACGCTACCGACGTATCGTTTGTCAGGAAACGCATCGACCGTAATGGTTGCGGGCTGTCCCTTCTGGATTTTGTCCAGTACCGATTCATGGATTAGCGTCTTCACTTGCATGCGACGCAAATTAGGAATCGTCAAGATGGCTTGCTGCGGACGAACCGGCGCACCAGCTCGAATTTCTTCTCGATGCCAACGACTTTCACCTGTCGCATATGCAATCATCCCGTCTTGCGGTGCGTAGATTTTGCAATTTTCCACATCGCCAGCAAACCGCTCGAACAGTTCTTGTTCTTTGCGAAATCGTTCTTCGGCCGATTCCATTCGTGCGCGGGCTTGTTCCAGTTCCGCTTCGTTGTCTCGAGCAATCTGTTCCAGCGACCTACGTGCCGAAGCGAGCTTGCCTTCCAACTCCATCGACATCTTCTTGTATTGATATTCGATCAGTTCTTTGTGTCGCGAAATAGACGTGGCCAACTGGCGTTCCGAACGCAGCGTATTCAATCTGGCTTGCGCCACTTCGGCGCCACTACGGTAACCGAGTTTGTACAGTTGCTCTACGCCTCGTAAATTGTTCTTTTCAATCAGCAGCCCTGCTTCTGCTTCTTGGACTTGAAGCTTGACGTCCTGCAATTCAATTTGAAACGTTCCACCATCTTCATCACCAAATTGTTTTAGTGCCAGTTCAGCCAATTCGACCTGCAGTTTTGCTTCCGCCAGATTGGTCTCGTTCTGTGTCTTGCGATTTTCGTAGGCAACTCGCGCTTGAATGGCTTCGGCACGAGCTTGTTCGACGTCCAGCGTTTGATCGTCCAGGCGATCTTGATGCGGAGCGGAATCGAGTTCCACAATCAAATCACCTTCTTTGACGGACGCACCGTTTTCGATAATCCACAAAATGGGCGTGCCGTTGATTCCGTCGCCTCGTACGTCATCTACTTCACACACAACGCGAACTTCATCCTGGCTTTCCAGGTTGCCTCGTTCTGTGACTTCGATCTCCAAATCACCTCGTTGAACCGTGTGATAGATCAGCATTTGGTCAAATTTGGCTTTCGCAAACAGCGACTGGTACGAAAAGACTCCCAGTACTGCGACAGCCAGACAACCAAGGCTCGCCACTAACCAGCGGCGTCGGCGCGAATGTGGCGTTGGACGTCGCGAAGCTAAAGCGGTCTGGTTAGGTGTACTTGGCCTATCGGATGCAATCTCAGCCGGCTTGGATCGCTCGCGTTGCGGCGGCATCTCCGTGACGCTACTCATGCGGAACTCCAATTCAAACGATTCTTGACGTGAGGCGGGGTGTAGCGAATTTGAATTCGCCATTTGCCAATGGTGGGTCGCACGAAATGCAAAAGGATCACACGATTCGCGCGATTTCGCATTACCTGCGGCTTGTGGGGTGGGAGGAACGAAGCAACTTCGCTCTATGGACGATTTTAGGCGGCTACCCGGAAATCGACAACCGCACTGATCATGGTACCGGACGATTCGAACCGTCGGGTGTCACGGATTTGAAACTCGGTCGGTCAGGGTCGTTCGGTAAAGAGGCACCCGCGAGAACGCTTGGCAGGATGAGTAGGGCAAGGGAGATCCACGACTCGCGGGTGCTTCTCTAATCATAGGTCGAAGTTATTGACGGAACGAATTTTCAGACGACACAAATGCAAAAGACGAAGAACCGAATGCTGCCGGAACGCAACCGTTGGAATCAAAATATCATCAGCATGGCAACGGTTTTAGCGAAGAAGATGATTGAGTTGGTCAACAAGTGTGTCGTCTAGGGAAGCCTGAGAGAAGTCAGAAGATTTCCTCAAGCAGACGGTTTGACTTGGTGATTTCGTGACATAGGTTTCAAGTATCAAGACGCTGATGCGTATTGATCGCGGACCTGAATACCTCTCGTCCTCGAAAAGGCAAGTCAACCGCAAACACGGTTGATACGCAAAGCTGAGGGTTGTGTGAGCTTGTTGTTTTGCACAATAGCCTAGCTGCCGAAAGGATGACGCGACTGTCCTTCGATGACAGCAGTGTGACTCCTCCGGCCGTTGGAGAGGTAGTTAACTGTTTCGAGATTTTGTGGTGGCAGGTCTCGCCAATTCGTTTGGCGCCACAGACTCACACGTCATTTTTTCTTATCAAAGGCTTCGGGCAGCGTACGGTCGTTGATCGAAGTCGGAGAAATCGGAGGAACTCGATGAAGAGTCTCGCAAAGAAAGTACAACGTTTCTTGGTTTCGGAAGACGGCCCTACAGCGGTAGAATATGCCGTTATGTTGGCACTGATTGTGATCGTTTGTTTGACCGCAATCACGGCAATTGGTGACAACGCCAATTCGACCTTCCAGAGCGTAGCTGATCAGCTTGCATAGCATGCCATATGATCGCAAATCGTTTTCGGTTTGCAATTGTTGAAACGATCAAACCCCCTCGGCATTGAAATGATTCCGAGGGGGTGTTTTTTGATTCCAACAGAATGATTGGTATTCACGCGAAATTAAGGGGTCAGACATGTATGGCGAGCTTTCTTCTGACATTATGGCGTCAGCGATAGAAATGCTGTGCTACGTTTTCACAGTTGGTGCTGCACTCTTCAGCTATTTGTTCACGCTGCGTTAAGTGTGAACGCACAGCACGGGAGAGGTTAGTCGAGAAAATACAAAGGGTTGATGGGATGGATTATTTTTCAGGAATTGTAGAAGCGATCACAACCAACTGGCCTATTTGGGTTGTTACCATCACGTTGATTGTGGCCGCTGTCATCGATGGCTTCGAATTGAAAGTTCCAAATTGGATTACGTTTCCAATGATCATTTCCGGATGGATCTATAGCGCCTGCTTTGCTCATTCCTGGGGCATGGTCTGGTACGAAGGACTCGGATGGTCGCTGGTCGGAACGGTCGTCGGATTGGCTTTGCTGTTGCCTGCGTACGCGATTGGCGGCATGGGAGCCGGAGACGTCAAGCTATTGGCAGGTGTGGGAGCTTGGATTCATAGTACTCATACAGCCTATGCCTTTGCGGTATCGGTCATCGCCGGAGCCGTGCTGGCGGTTTTGATGGTGCTGTATCGACGAGCTTGGTCGAAGCATTCCAGCCAATTCTGGATGATTTTGAACGAAATCATGACCGTGAAAGACCCGAACAAACTTTCGGAAATCGCCGCCGAACGAAAAAGTTCGATGTTGTTGCTGCCCTATGGGATCCCCATCGCCATGGGAACGATCGCTTATTTCGCTTGGAACGGAATGCTGGCATAGCAAGCTGCAACTTGGCAACAAGCGCAGACTTGGTCGACCTTAACGAGAGAAACATGCCGTTTGAATAAAATGTGCTGATCGTTCCGAATAATTCGCCAAGGGACGTGATCTGTTCGCGCCATGGGCCATCGGGAAGTCATTAGCACCCAGTCTTACATCAGAAAAACGAGGTTACCTGTCCTCAACAGGAAAGGAAAATTGAACCATGCGTCCCAAATCAATGATACTGATTTTCATTGCTCTGGCCTGTGGGCTAGTGGCGTCGATTGGGATTAGCCAGGTAATGGAGTCGGGCAAATCTCAAGATGCAGAAAAAGTTCGCACCGAAAAGATCTACATCACGACAGTGGACGTCGATTTGGGCGAAGAAATCAATGCCCAAATGGTCAAAGTGGAAGAATGGCCAGTGGACAAAGTGCCCGAAGGTGCCGTTCGGACCTTGGAAGAAACGGAAAACAAACGCACCCTGACGCGTCTTTTCGCAGGCGAACCGCTGCTGAACGGCAAGCTGATTGACAAAGATAAATACAACGACGCAACTCAGCAAATTCCGGCTGGTTACCGAGTGGTGGCGATTAGCGTGACTTCGGAAAGCAGTGTTGCCAACCTGGTAAAACCGGGTGACTCGGTTGACGTGCTGGTCTTCTTAAAGGGTGGTCGTGGCAACAACATGACAACTCGAACCAAGACCATCTTGCAGGCAATCAAGGTTTTTGCAGTAAATTCGAATTATCAACGAGAGCCAAATGCCGAAGGCGAAGTTATTCACGCGAAGAACGTTTCGCTGCTATTAGAACCACACCAAGTTCAGAAAATCATGCTGGCAAGCGAACTAGGCAGCATTAAACTATCGCTGCGTCGCGGTGATGATGCGGTATCTGACACAAGCGAAGAACTGACGATTGACGATTTATTCAATGACGAAGCTGATACGCCCTCGTATGCCTCGTCAGGTTCCAAACAGTCACTACAACCCGCAGGGCTGGGCGGTATAAACAGTTTTTTGCAAGGAATGCAAGCGTCAGCACCAGTGCCTTCCGATACCTCGAGTAGTGTCGGACCGATCTGGGAAATGCAGATCATGAGTAACGACGGTCAAGTTCAGGTTTACACCTTTGATGACCCGGAAAGCCTGCCTCGCGAGTTGAAGGAAGGTGCTCAGGATAAGGATACAGTTCCCGTTTCTGCACCTGGTTCTGGAACAGACGCGGAAGCAGATGCAGTAAGCACGGATCTGCCTGATTGGGCTGAACCGCCTACAGCGGGTGCCAACTCGCTGTAAACGAGTGCGTAACGAGTATTCAACCAGCGCCGACTTGAAAGCACGGATTTCAAGTCGGCCTAACGATTGTTTCAAACGGCGTTGAAACAACGCAAGGATGCAAGAAATGATAAGGACGTTTCTTCTAGTTTTGGGTGTATTGGCATCGCTTGCCAACGTCGGTTTGTGCCAAGGAGGCAGTGGACAAACTGAAATGCTTCTGGAGGAATCCCACCAACAGCTTGACATGGTGGTGAATTCCAGTCGCATTGTTCGCTTGAATAAGGAAATTCCGCGAGCGTTCGTGGACAACCAAGATGTGGTTCGCGTGACTCCGCTTTCGGCCAGCAAGGTTCGCCTTTCGGCCGCCAAGACAGGTGTCACCCAAGTTACGCTGTACGATTCCGACGGAGACATCTACACGCTAGACGTGGTGGTCGTCGGCGATTCTCGCGAACTGGAATTGCTACTGAAGTCGGAATTTCCGCAGGCATCATTACGAGTTCGTCCGTTGGCAAATAGTGTGATTTTGACGGGACGAGTCGACAAGCCGGAAGTGGTTAATCGAATTGTCCGAATCGCCGAAGATTACTACCCCAAAGTGATCAACAATATTTCTGTGGGTGGCGTACAGCAAGTCAATTTGCACGTCAAAGTCATGGAGGTGTCGCGTAGCAAACTGCGCACGATGGGGATCGACTGGGCGAACTTTGGTTCCAGCGATTCGATTGCGCAAAGCGTTTCCGGCGTGATTGCTCAAACCAATATCCCAGCACGCTCCGTGGTTACCAGCGGCAATGAAACTCTCTCGCTGGGATTGGTCGGATCAAACAATTCGTTTTTCGCCTTCATGGAAGCCTTGCGAGAACACAACTTGGCCAAGGTTTTGGCCGAGCCAACTTTGACCACGGTTAGCGGCCGTCCTGCCAGCTTCAATGCCGGTGGTGAGTTTCCGATCTTGGTTCCACAAAGCTTAGGAACCACGGCGATCGAATTCAAGGAATTTGGAACTCGAGTTGACTTTGTGCCGATCGTGCTGGGCAATGGCCATATTCGTCTGGAAGTTCGACCGCAGGTCAGCGAATTGGACGCCGCCAACGGTGTCACTATCAACGGTACGGTCATTCCCGCCTTGCGGACTCGCTGGGTCGACACCGCCGTCGAGATGCGAGCCGGGCAAACATTGGCTTTGGCCGGTTTAATTCAAACCAAAACGGAAGCTCAGAACTTGGGCTTGCCCTGGCTTTCGGATCTACCGTGGGCTGGAGCGGCGTTTCGGCGAACTCGAGAAATCCGTAACGAAATTGAATTGGTCGTCTTGGTTCGCCCAGAGCTAGTCGACGCACTCGATCCACACGAAGTGCCCGCCTGTGGCCCCGGCGAACGAACAACCAGTCCCAGCGACGTGGAACTGCATTTCCGCGGATACCTGGAAGTTCCCAATTGCTGTGATGATGGTTCGTGCCCTAGCTGCCAAGCCGGCCAAACAGTGTCAGAGTACCCGAATCATTCCAACCAATATTCGGCTCCTTATTCAGGCCAACCAGAATATTCGGCTCCTTATTCAGGCCAACCAGAATATTCGGCTCCGCCAGTGGAAGTGCCAGATGCGTCACCTCTGCCTCCGTCAGCAAACCGCCCGAACCGCTACAACCCGACCGGCGTGAAGCAGACTTCGTATCAAAGCCCCACCGTGGGCCGCCAAACTGTTGAGCAGAATTCGCAAAACCGGCACCGCTCGACCAACGCCCAGCGATCAAATTCGGAAAGTTCCCCTGGATTGTTCGGCCGAGTCGGATACGACGTCCTAAATTATAGGGACTAGATTCTCAGTAAGGGCAGCGTACTGATTTTGGAAAATCTCACTGACAGGCTTCACAATGGGTAACGTGCTTCGAATCGCGATTGTTGATCCGGATGACGCAAGCCGCGACGAAATCAAGTCGATGCTTTTGTCGATTGATTCTGTTTGGCTGGAAGCGGAGTGTTCTCGATACGATTTCTTCACCGGAATCGTGGAACAGAGCAACCCCGACATCGGCATTATTGGCATTGACGATGATCCCGAAAGAGCCTTGGCGTTAATTGAAAAGCTGCGAGAATCGCAGGCATGCAGCATCGCCGTTGTTAGTTCGTCTAATGACGGCAGTCTGATTATTCGGACCATGCGCGCCGGTGCGAAGGAGTTCTTGACCAAGCCTGTTTCGCCCGACGAATTCCTGAGCGCCTTAGAACGTCTGGGACAGGATAGTTCGGCCGGTGGCGAATCAAAGAGCCGCAGCTGCACCTGCATCGCCGTGGCTGGTGCCAGCGGCGGAGTTGGTTCCACCAGCTTGGCCGTCAACCTGGGCTGTGCCTTGGCCGCCGATGAAGCGAATTCGGTCACGCTGATTGACTTAGATATGTCATTAGGCGATGCCGACGTTTTCTTGGACAAGATATCCGACTATACACTGGCGGACGTTGCGCAAAATGTGTCACGCATGGACTTTTCGCTTCTGAAAAAGTCGCTGACCAAACATTCGTCTGGGCTGTACCTATTGCCTAGACCCGTTCAGTTGCAAGATGCTCCATTAGTGAGCCCGGAAGACTTGCGCCGAGTCATTGGACTGCTTAAAGCCAGCTTTAGCCACGTCATCTTAGACCTTTCCAAGGCCTATACTAAATTGGACATGGTGGCCCTGGAAGAAGCCAACCATGTGCTGTTGGTCACTCAGTTGGACCTGCCGTGCTTGCGAAATGTGGTGCGGTTGATGATGTCGTTTGACGAAGTGGATGGACTGAAAGAAAAGACCAAGATTGTAGTGAATCGAGTCGGTTTGGACGCCGGCCAGATTGGCTTGAAGAAAGCGCAAGAAACCATTGGTCGAGAAATTTTCTGCCAGATACCAAACGACTATCGAGTCATGGTGGAAGTACGAAACAACGGCGTGCCACTGTTCGAACAAGCGCCCAAGGCTGGCATCACGCAAGCCGTTTTGTCGCTGGCAGCATCGCTCAGCGGAAAAGGAGCCCCGGAAGCTCCAGTAGAAAAAAATGCCGCTGGTAATGCTGGTTGGCTGAACTTTCTAAACCGAAAGACGCCGGCCAAGAAGTAAACCTCCGTCTTTTCAATACAGATCTTTACAACGCCACGGTTTCCATGACCGTGGCGTTTCTTTTTTGCATCACGCATCGCTTTTGCGTGGAAATTGCCGGTCGACGGAATGCACATAACTAGTTGTAAGCTATTGTTTCGTGGTGCGGTATTTTCCGCTCTTTAGAAGCATTTTTGCAGTGTGATCTATTGTAGCCAAACTGGTATACGGGGAAGACGATGGCAGGACCGGCAAATCTTCGAAACGCTGAGAAATCAAAGAACGATGAATTCGATCTTTTGAAGCGTCGAATTCATGGCAAGCTGGTGGACAAGCTTGATCTGAATAAAGTCGGCGAACTCCAAGGCGACACCCTTCGCCGAGAAATTCGCTTGGTGGTCGAACATCTCTGCGACACGGAAGACACGCTGCTAAACCGTCAAGAACGCGAACGTCTGATTGACGAAGTACTTGACGAAACCTTTGGTTTAGGACCACTGGAACTGTTACTGAAAGACCCCAAGGTTTGTGACATTCTGATCAACGGTCCGAAGAACATCTATGTCGAACGACAAGGCAAGATGGAAAAGACCAACGTCGAATTCCGCGACGACGGGCACCTGATGCAAATCATTGACCGCATTGTGTCCAAAGTCGGTCGACGTGTCGACGAAACGCAACCCATGGTGGATGCCCGACTGCAAGACGGTTCTCGTGTGAATGCCATCATTCGCCCGTTGGCGTTGGACGGCGCCGCCGTTTCCATTCGACGTTTTGGTTCCAATCCGTTGAAGTTGGAAGACTTGTTGAACTACAAAGCGTTCACACCAGAAATGGTGATGCTGCTGGAAGGTTCGATTAAAGCTCGACTAAATGTCATTATTTCGGGCGGTACGGGTTCTGGTAAAACTACCATGCTCAATACGCTGTCCAGCTTCATTTCCAATTCGGACCGAATCATCACCATTGAAGATGCGGCAGAAATTCAGCTGCAACAAGATCACGTGGTACGTCTGGAAACGCGACCACCCAATATCGAAGGCAAGGGTGCCGTGACGGCGACGGACTTGGTGAAAAACGCCCTGCGTATGCGTCCGGAACGAATCATCATTGGTGAATGTCGAGGTCCCGAGACACTGGACATGCTGCAGGCCATGAATACCGGTCATGATGGATCGATGACCACGCTGCACGCCAACACGCCGCGTGACGCTGTCAGCCGTATGGAAACCATGATCATGATGTCTGGTTTTGAGTTGCCCATTAAGGCTATGCGTCAACAAATCTCTAGTGCCGTGGATATCATCATCCAGGCAAGTCGTTTGCAAGGTGGAAAACGACGCATCACGCACATTACCGAGGTGGTAGGCATGGAGCAAGAAACGGTGATCATGCAAGACATCTATCGCTACGTGAAAGACGGCATTGACGAAAACGGTTGCGCCATTGGTCGTTTTGTCGCCACCGGTATTCGACCGAACTTCATGGACCGCTTAGAAGCCGTCGGCGTGCGACTGCCAGGAAGTGCGTTCCGAGAACGTGTGATGTTGGTAGATCATTAATCGAATCGAACTGAACTTGCATCGTCGGTTTCCGCTGGACTGAGTTCGCGAAGACTTAACAGGACCAATCAACATGGGACTTGAACTACTAATTCCAATCGCCGCGTTTGTCGGAGTTGCCGCTTTGATTGGCGGTGTCGCGATCATGCTTCGAGGTACCACGGATTCTGCCGTGGAAGATCGCTTGGGCATGCTGACCGGCACTGGTGCCAAGGCGAAAAAGGCAGCCGAAAAGGAATCGTCTGTCATTTCAAAGCCGCTGGACGACATGCCCGGCATCTTGGAAGAGTTTGCCTCGCGATTTCTAAATCTGAGTTTGCTACTGGAGCAAGCGGCTATTCAGTTGTCGCCGGGAAAATTCGTCCTCATCACCATTGTTTTGGGTGTTGTTGGGACGCTGGCCATGTTCCTGGCCCCAGTCTCGTTTTGGTTTGCGCCGTTGGGCGGTGCATTTTTGGGTTCGTTTCCATTGATGTTTGCCATCTTCAAACGTAAGCGTCGCAAGAAACAATTTGGAGCTCAGCTGCCCGAAGCGGCGGAACTAATCGCGCGGCTTTGCGAGCTGGACATAGTTTGGGCTCCGGGTTCCATTTGGTTGCGTCCGAAATGAACGAACCGATCGCATCCGAATTTGGCCGCTGCTACGAAGAACAGAACCTGGGTATTCCGATGGAAGAAGCCCTGGATTCGCTCGCCAACCGAGTGCCCAACTTGGACCTGCGATTCTTTGCCACCGCCGTCATTCTGCAGCGTCAGACAGGTGGCGACTTGGCCGAAATTTTGGACAAAATCGGAAACCTGATTCGCGAACGCTTCAAAATCTTTGGACAAGTGGCGGCCTTAACGGGCGAAGGTCGGTTGTCCGGTATCGTGTTACTTGCACTGCCGCCCGCTTTGTTCGGCGTCATGCTGAAGCTGAACTACGATTACATCATGATGTTGTTCCAAGATGAACTGGGTAAGCAAATGCTGGTCTTCGGGATCATCATGCAAATTCTAGGTGCGATCGTGATTAAGAAGATCGTGAATATCAAGGTATAACCGTTCGGATCACTCACGCTAATTCAAAACCAAGAATAAGAATTCATAACCATGTTTATTGCAATTACCACGACTTCCATATTCATCTACTGCGGCGTGTTCGGAGCGTTTGCGGCCGGCGCATGGTGGGTCTTGGACATGATGGCCAGCAAGAATACGCGAGCCGAAGAGCGACTTAGCGAATTCAAAGATCCTACCAAACGATCGTCCAAGGACTTGGCCAAAAAAGACAACTTCACCAAGGTCTTGGCAAAAGCTTCGCCTGCTTTAGCGAAACCATTGCAGCCCAAAGAACGAAAAGGAAACGGGCAAGTTAAAGGAACGACTGGTTCACGCCGGATTCCGCAGCGAAGCTGCTCCGGGTATGTTCCTGTCACTAAAAGTGGTCGGTTTTGTCATTGGTTTCATCATGGCCGGCGGAACCATGGCCCTCTCGCAAACGTTTGATTATCGATACCTGGGCATGGCATTTCTAGGATTGTTTCTGCCCGATATCGTCGTTTGGTTTATCGGCAAGCAGCGCAAGAATCTATCTTCTTGGGACTTCCCGATACGCTAGATCTGATGGTGGTCTGCGTGGAAGCAGGCCTTGGCTTGGACCAGGCCATGCGTAAAGTGGCTGAAGAAATGAAGAAGTCTCACCGAGTCCTTGCGGAAGAATTCGCCATCTGTAACTTCCAATTGCAAATGGGGAAGACTCGCCGAGAAGTTCTGCAGGAACTCGGTTCGCGAACCGGCGTGGACGATCTACGCTCGCTGGCATCCGTTCTGATTCAGGCCGAAAAGTTTGGTTCCAGCGTTGGACGCGCCTTGCGAGTTCAGAGTGATTCCATGCGAACTCGCCGCCGACAACTGGCAGAAGAACGCGCAGCCAAGACGGCTGTCCAATTGATTTTCCCGCTGGTGATCTTCATCTTCCCCGGTATCTTTGTCGTCCTTGTCGGCCCCGCCGCCATTACGATGATGCGAGAAATGTTCCCGGCGATGAATAAATAGCGTTCCCTCAAACAACAACCGTAGCGGACGATCGGTAATGGACCCGGTAATGGATGAGGTGACGAATCCCCATCAAAAAATCACCGGTAATGGATGAGGTGACGAATCCCCATCCAAAAAAACACCGGTAATGGATGAGGTGACGAATCCCCACCCAAAAATCACCGGTAATGGATGAGGTGACGAATCCCCACCCAAAAATCACCGGTAATGGATGAGGTGACGAATCCCCATCCAAAAATCACCGGTAATGGATGAGGTGACGAATCCCCACCCAAAAAACACCGGTAATGGATGAGGTGACGAATCCCCATCCAAAAAATCACCGGTAATGGATGAGGTGACGAATCCCATCCAAAAACACCGGTAATGGATGAGGTGACGAATCCCCATCCAAAAAAGGCCATGCGAACCTAGCGTCGCATGGCCTTGAGTGTTTCTATCAGCTGATCCAACTGCGATCGAGTATGCTCTGATGTCAAGCTGATGCGTAGCAAGGATTCTCCTTCGGGCACACTGGGTGGTCGAATCGCCGGCACCAAACAACCGGCCTCGCGCAGTTTTGCCGCCAACGCCACGGCTCGCTCGGGTTCGCCCAAAAAGATGGGCACGATTTGGCTCGCACTGTGACCTGTGTTCCAGCCGTCACTTTGCAGCCGTTCTCGCAAATAGGTTGCGTTTTCTACTAACCGTTGCCGTCGTTGTGGTTCGCCTTGCACAATCTCCAAAGCCGCCAGCGACGCCACACAGGTCACCGCCGGCATGGCCGTCGAGAAGACGTAAGAACGAGCTCGATTGTAAAGCCACTCTACCAACGCCAGCGAACCACTTGCAAATCCACCACACGATCCGAACGCCTTGCTGAGCGTTCCGATGCGAATCATATTCGAACTGTGTATGCCATGCACTTCGCACAAGCCCGTCCCGTTCGAACCAAAGACGCCCGTGGCATGAGCTTCATCGACCAATAGCATCGAATTAGACTGTTCGGCCAGTTCGGCGATTTCGGCCAGCGGTGCCATGTCGCCATCCATGCTGAACAGGCTGTCGGTGACAACCAGCCGGCGTCCACCGCCCTGCCCTGCGGCCAGCAATTCGGCGAGATGTGCGACATCATTATGCCGGTAGACTTGCACGTTCGCGCGACTCAACCGACATCCATCAATAATGCTGGCATGGTTTTTTGCATCGCTGAAAATGGTATCACCCGAGCCAACTAGCGCCGAAATCGCTCCGACATTGGCGGCGTAACCAGTAGAAAACAGAATCGCATCTTCGCTTGATTCAAATTCGGCCAGTCGTCGTTCCAGTTCCGCGTGCCATTGGCTGCGCCCCGTGATCAATGGACTTGCGCCGCTGCCCCAGCCTTCGCGAAGTATCTGTTCTTGGACTGCCGACACCAGCCGTTGGTCCGCTGCGATTCCCAAGTAATCGTTGGAAGCGAAGTTGATCAACGGTGCTGTAGTTTGATCGGCTTGAAACTCGATGGACGCTTGTTGCGCCCCTTGCCGAATGGTACGAAAACGACGCAAATTGGCTTGCTCCAACGCCTTCAAGCTATCGGCAATCCAATCCAGCGAACGATTCACAATTCTAATTCCCCTGCGCAAGAATCGCCTTGCACAACTTGGGCGGAGACATGGGCAACGTTTGCATCCGCACGCCCACCGCATCATAAATGGCGTTGGCAATGGCAGCTGGCGGAGGACAGATGGGCACCTCACCCACGCCTCGGACACCATACGGATGCTGTGGATCGGGAACTTCGACAATGATGGTGTCAATCATGGGAACGTCAAAACACGTGGGCATGCGATAGTCCAAAAACGTCGGATTGGCCATACGTCCATCGGCGTCATAACAATATTCTTCGTTCAGCGCCCAGCCAATTCCTTGCACTACGCCACCTTGCATTTGTCCTTCGACATAACTGGGATGAATGGCCGTGCCTGCGTCTTGGGCGATGGTGTAGCGAAGAACTTGCACCTTGCCCAGTTCCGGATCGACTTCCACATCGACACAATGCGTACCGAACGCGCCGCCTTGATTCGCTGCGCTGGACGTTCCGTTGCCAATCACCGCTCCACCAGTCTCGTGCAGTTGAGCCGCCAGTTCGGCAAAAGAAATCTTCTGATTCGCCGGTCCAACCACTCCGCCGTCTTCGTATTTCACTTGCGCCGCATCCACTTCCCATAAAATGGCCGCTCGCTGCACTAACTGTCGCTGAATGTCTTTCGCGGCTTCATAGGCGGCAATGCCTGTGGCAAAAGTGACTCGGCTACCACCCGTCACGTCGGTGTAACCGACGCTATCGGTATCGGCAATGGTAGGCATGACCGCTTCCGCAGCGATGCCCAGCGTTTCAGCCAGCTGCATGGCAATGCCTGTGCGCGAACCGCCGATATCGGTCGAACCTTCCACCAGTGAAACCGTACCGTCCAAGTTCACGGTGGCCGTCACCGACGATTTCATGCCGGCGTTAAACCAAAATCCCGACGCGACACCTCGACCGCGAAACTTCCCGTCCAGCTTGGTTTGATAGTGTGCGCTTTGCTTGATCGCGTCGACCGTTTCCCACATGCCAATCCTGGGAAACACCGGCCCGTCTACTCGCCGAGTGCCCTCTTTGGCGGCGTTTTTGAGTCGGAAGTCCAATGGGTTGACGCCTAGTTTTTCACACAATTCGTCGATGGCCGTTTCTACCGCAAACGCCACGTGCGTCGATCCCGGAGCTCGATAGGCATTTGTTCGAGGCTTGTTGACGCACACGTCAAACCCTTCCACTCGACCGTGCGGCAAGTCGTAGCAGGCGAAGACACACATGCACGCCATGCCGACAGGCGAACCGGTATATGCGCCGGCTTCAAACGCCAACCACGCGTCACCCGCCACCAGCGTGCCGTCCTTCTTGGCGCCAATTTTGATCTTGATGTGCGAACCAGGTGTCGGTCCGGTCGCTTCAAAGACTTGCGTGCGGCTCATGACCAACTGGACGGGCCGACCACTTTTCTTCGAAAGCATGGCTGCCACCGGCGGAAGATAAACTGAAATCTTGCCACCAAAGCCGCCGCCAATTTCCATGGGCACCACTTTCACGTGTGAAACTGGAATGCGTAGTAGTTCGGCCGTTTGTTGACGAGCGGTAAACGAACCTTGCGTGCTCATCCACACGGTGACTTTGCCGTCGGCATTCCACAATGCCGTAGCGTTGTGCGGTTCGATATAACCTTGGTGCACCATCGTGGTGTCATATTCGCGTTCCACAATGACGTCCGCCTGCGAGAAGCCTTCGTCCAAATTGCCTTTTTCAAACAGATAATGCATGGCAATATTGGTTGGCTGGGAATTATCATCGCCAGAGGCACCTAATGATTCGGTGCGAATATCTTCGTTCAAGATGGGCGAATCGGGCTGCATGGCCTGCAACACATCCAGCACCGGCGGAAGCGGTTCGTACTGGACGTCAATTAGCTGCGCGGCTTCTTCGGCAATGTGCATGCTGTCCGCCGCCACGGCCGCCACCACGTGACCTTTGTAAAGCACTTTGTCTCGAGCCATCACGTTGGCACTCAGATGACGCATATTGGCCGCGCCTTCGCCCAGTTCGACCACGCGATCGCCTTGTTCGGGAAAATCTTGGCTGGTCACGACCGCTCGCACACCCGGCAACGCTTCTGCCTTGGACGTATCGATAGAAAGAATTTTGGCGTGCGAATGAGGACTGCGGAGTGTGGCGGCGAACAACATACCCGTCAAGCGAATGTCCGCGCCGTATTTCGCTCGGCCCGTCACCTTATCGACTCCATCATGTCGAATGGGCCGAGTGCCAATGACTTTGTATTTGGGCTTGTCTACTGTGGCCATCTGAAATACTCCTAAACCTAATTTTTGAACGATAAACCATCGGCTTGACCAGAAATCGCGTGCCACGGATTGCTACGAAGCGACCGAACGTTTCTTGGCTGCGGCGGCTTGAACGGCGCGAACAATTTTGTCATACCCCGTGCAGCGACAAAGATTTCCAGACAGACAGAAGCGAATTTCCTGTTCGGACGGATCTGGATTCGCAGCCAAGAGTGACTTGGCCTGCATGATGATGCCGGGCGTACAAATGCCGCATTGCAGTGCGGCTCCTTCCAAAAACGCCGATTGGATTTCGTTCAATTCCGATCCGCAAGCCACGCCTTCGATGGTTTCCAGGTTGGCGCCTTCTGCCTCCATGGCCAAGACCAGGCAACTGACAACAGGTTGTCCGTTCATGATCACAGTACACGCGCCGCAATTGCCATTGCTGCAACCTTCTTTGGTGCCAGTCATGCCCAGTGAATTACGCAGCGCGTCCAGCAGTGTGTCTCGAGCTTCACACAAAAACTCAACTTCATCGCCGTTAATCGTGGCGCTAACAACGTGTTTCTTGCTCATCCGTTTTCCTTCGTTATTCTTGAACGAACCAGCGAGTGATTCGAATTGCGTCGTTACCCTAGTGACCCGGAACGTAATCTAGAATTTCGCCTTTGGCACGAACCACGGCCGCCTGGAGCACTCGCTTCACCAGCACTCCGGTCACGTGCGAACGATATTCCGCAGTGCCTCGCATATCCGTAATCGGCTTCACTATCGACTTGGCGACTTCAGCAGCATTTTGCATGGTTGTGTCATTGACCGGCTGGCCCACGATGGCTTCGCTAACTTTTGTAGCCAGCAGCGGAGTCGGCGCAACTGCGGCTAAACCAATCTTGGCGTCGGCAAATTGATCGCCCGATTCGTTCAAGGTAACGCAAGCCGCCACGCCGACGACGGCAATGTCCATTTCGTTCCGAGGAATCATGCGGCGATAGTGCGAACCGGTTCGAGCGACTGGGCGAGGAAACCGGATCTCAACTAACAGCTCGCCGGGTTGCAACACGTTCTTTCCGGGACCGGTGCAAAACTGTTCGACCGGAATTTCGCGTTGTCCGTTTGAGCCGGCAATCACACAAGCTCCGCCCAAGACCATCATGCTGGGAATGGAATCGCCGGCCGGCCCTGAATTACAGAGATTCCCGCCAAGAGACGCGCGGCTTTGAATCTGCCAACCGCCAATGATTTGGCTGCTGTCATACAACGCGGCATAGTCTTGTTGGATCTGGACGTTGGACTTGATCCGATGACACGGCACGGCGGCTCCGATTCGCAAGCCGGAGTCGGCCACTGCCAAGACGTTCAGTTCGTCCAGCTTCTTGATGTCGACGATCAGGCTGGGTGAATAACGACCTGTTCGCATCTGATCAATTAAGTCGGTTCCGCCTGCCAACGGTTTGGCGGCACCGTGATGCTGAGCCAACAGAGCCAAAGCGTCCGCCAATTTAGTTGGTGCTTGATATTCAAAAGCATGCACGATTCGTTCCACCTAGTATGATTCCGTCTCTGTAAGCTCGAAGGCGAAAAAAACGCCCGAGCCAAACTTTGTTCAGTCGGGTATTCTATCGCAAACCCAGGACGGTGCAATTTGGCTGGTTCGAATCGCAAGCTGTCACCAAGCCAAATGAGTTCGAACCCATCAGAAAAAGCGTTCTACCAGCTTTTGATGCTTGTCAGGCGATTCGAATTGGCCGCCACACAACGTACCGATTAGCACACCCAAAGTCGAACCGACTAAATCCCAGATAAACGGTTCGATTCCAGTTTCTTGCACTAGTTGGATACCGATTTGCAGATTGGTGAAAAACAAGTGCGTGGCAAAGCCGGCCAACATCCCCAAAAACGCACCGGACAGATTCATCCTGCGCCAATACAAACAAAACGCCATGGGCACCAGGAACGTCGCCGAAAGTCCTCCGCCCGCAAACACAATCAAGTCTTGCAGATAATCGGGCGGACGTACGGCAAAGATCGTGGCCAACACGCCCATGGCCACCGTGCCGGAATAAGTGACCCGTTTTAGTTGTCGCTCAGACGCATGCGGCGCCAGTAAACCCTGATAGATATCTCGCACCAAGGACGAAGAAACCAGTAGCAAGAAACTGTCAACGCTGGACATCACCGCCGCAAAGGGCGCGGCCAATAACAAACCGGCCAACCACGGCACTCCAGCCACGCTGGTAGTGTGCACAGCCAATTCCGGCATCGCTCTGTCCGGAGAAAATTCCAGCCCCGGCAGGATGACTCGAGCACAACAAAAAATCACGACCAGCGAAAAATAGATGAACGAAAAATAGAACGAAACACTCACGATGGAAAGCCGCAACGTTTTCGTGTCTTTGAACGCCATCAAGCGAACCATGTTGCTGGGCTGTCCAGCACCGGAAAAGGTCCAATACATAAAGAAACTGAACGCCACACCTAGCCCGATAAAACCGGTCGTTTTTTTGGCATCCGGTCCTGTGGCAGAAAGATAGGTGCCTGGCTCGTCAGCGCCGGCGGCGTAGGACAGCAGTTCTGGCGGACCACTTTGAGCCAAGCGAACGTCCTGGCGAATCGATGATTCTGGGATTTTTTGGATCTGAGACGCAGTGGTCAATTCGATCACTTCCACATCTTCGCTAGGCTGCTGCGCGATGACTTTGATCCGATTTTTGGTTCGCAGCAAATGCCCGTCGGCCAAGATCCAGGTTCCTTTTTCCACCGTCGTATCGGTATCGCAAAGCAGTTGGACCGAACCAAAACGAGGCGGTGTGTGTTGGGCCAATTCCGCGTTGGCTTGCGAAAGTCCGCCGGCTTGTGACACGGTCAGATACAGCAAAATCAATACGCCAAAGAACATGACAATGCCCTGCATCACGTCCGTCCACACGACCGCTCGGAACCCGCCGTACACCACGTAGCCCACCACGGCTACCGAAAAGACCAACAAAAAGAATAAATAGTGTGGGTCCGAATTCGCGATGTAATCAATCGACGATGCGTGCGTCATCCGCCCCATGGCTTGGACACAAACTTCAAATCCCGGAATGCCATGAAGCAGGCTGGCCAGAATTTCGCTGCCAGCTTTGAACTGGGCCAAAAGATAGAAAAACATGAAGATCAGAATGACCAGCGACGCCACCGCGCCTAGTATTCGACTTCCAAAGCGTTCACGAAACACCTCCGGTATGGTCAGTGCGCCGGCGCGTCGACCGACATCGTTCAGGCGTTTGCCGAGCAATCCCATGGCGACCAGCGGAACCAACATGTAGCCGGCAATCCACAGAGCTAAGCTCCAGCCATGTTCATAAATCAATGCCGGGAAACCAACGAAACTTCCGCCGGATGCACTAGTGGCAGCAAACGTCAATGCAAATGCCCAGACGCCCAAATTACGCCCGCCCAAGAAATATTCGCTGGCAAAACCTTCTTTGGATTCAAAAAATCCAGACAGCCACGCCAACGCCATCACGGCAACTAAGTAGATCACAAAGCTGATCAATGCCACGTTGGTGTTGGTTGCTTGCGCTATCAATACGCTGGGAAACAACAGGCACTCAGTCACGCTGCGTCTCCGTGTCGGCATCAGGCGCCGAGCAATCGTTTTCTTCGGGCCCGGACAACGGTTCGTCCTTCATATAGCCGAAGCAAAACCAAACAGTGAAGACATTCGCCAACAGCCAAGGTGCGGCCACGCCCCAAAACACCCAAGTTGGGAGGCCGAAGATTAAATTCGTGGCTGGTGCTTCACTTCGCCCCAACCATATAGATGCCACCACAACCCATAAACAAAAGACGACAAACCCGATCAAGATAACGCGAGTTTCTCGGGTGGCGGATGCGAACGACGATTTTTTGGAAGTAGTATTCACGACATTATCGTAAGGCCTGACGCGGCTTGTGAAAAGCAGCAAACGATCCAGCATTTTTTGCGTAAGAATTATCCAGAGACAACGTTCGAATAGTAATGCGGTTGCGGTTCGTTCAAGCGGCAGATATTCGTTTGGCGATATCGGCCAAAAAGCGAAGCATTGCCATCAATAGCAGTGCTATTTTTGAACAATTCCGTTGTCGATTGCCTAAAGTTCGCATTCCTGAGCGATCGGACGGACGATAAGAACTGCGGAAAAGGATGACCCGGTAGCCTGGAAGGACTCTAACGATGCAACGAATTTCTACAACTCTTTGTCAACCTTGGATTCACGTTGGCTGCTTAGTCCTCGGTATACTGGCAACGCCGGCGACGGCACTGCAGGCAAAAGGGACCGCTCAGATTGTTTGGCGAGACAGCTTGCGGCAGGCGTTGCAGGAATCGAGCGAAGTTCGCAAGCCGATGCTGGTTGAAGTTTCCACAACTTGGTGTGGCTACTGCAAGAAAATGGAGAAGGAAACGTTTTCCGATCGACGCATTGTGGATCACATTTCCGAATGCTTTGTACCTGTCAAAGTGGACGGTGAGCAACAACGCGACTTTGTTAAACGCATCGGCATTCGTTCCTATCCGACCACGGTGATCTTGGGTTCGGACATGCAAGTGTTGGCCAAAATCACCGGCTATCGAACTCCGGAACAGCTGAGCCAAGATCTTTCCACCGTCTGTGATCGTTCGCACGAATCCACCAACGATGTGCCGCTGTTGCAAGCGTCCGTCTTTGGAAATCTTTGCCCGGTAACTCCCATGGAAACCGGCAAGTTTATCGCTGGTAATCAAGATGTTTCGATGTCGTTTCGAGGTTACCAGCTGCAATTTGCCAATGACGACTGTCGTCAGAAATTCCAACAGAATCCCGCCAAGTTCTGGCCGGTTGCCGACGGACAATGTGTTGTCAGTTATTTTGATCAACAGCACATGACGGCGGGAAAAGTCAATTTAGGTGTGATGTACAACGACCGTATCTGGATGTTCGCTTCACCCGAACATCTGGAAAGATTCAAATCCAGTCCTGACCGCTACGTCCATCTGCTGCAGCAAGCCCAAGCCAAGTCGCAACCGGCGGAACAGCCGGCCGCTCCCATACAAACGGCGCGAACCAACCAGACCACGGCAAAATAGCTGTTGAGCAACAACAAAAGCAAAACGGCCGATTCGAATCGTTCGAATCGGCCGTTTCTGTAGGTCACTGGTGCGAAGCGTCGCGTTCGCACTTATGCCAAGAACGTTCCGTCGTCGTCCAGCGATGCCAACAATTCGTCTGCAATCTGATTGGCTTTGGCCTGTCGCAACGAACTCAACTCAGCAAACACGCTGTCTACTGAAGGAGCGGTCTGCTGAAAGGCGGTTGCCGCCGCAACGTAAGTCCCTTCTTGGAATGCCGTTACCAGATCCAGCGTGGTGAAATCGCCATCGCCGTTCCAGTCACCTTCACCCCAACCAGAATTCAACGCGACTCCGTCTTCATATTCTCCCGCGACAAAAATCGCGACCAAATCACCAGAATTGAAGATGCCGTCTAAGTTGGAATCGCCTATCGGGAAACCACCCAGCGCCAACCACGCGGTGCGATCCGCGCCGTTCAGCACGCCATCTCCATTGACGTCGTACGTCAAGTTTCCGGTGTTAGTGCGAACCTGCGTCGACAGCAAATCGATATCGGCCACATCCAGCGTGCCGTTGCCATTAAAATCGCCTGTGATTCCACCGTCAAAAACGGGAGCACCAGGCGTGGGCGAACCGGCATACCAACTGGCCGCAGCATTGCCGTACAAATTCGCACCCAAGCGTTGCAGCGAATTACCCGTTCCGTCAGCGGCCGTGGGCCACGGAGTTAGTCCGTCGTAGATGACTTCGTCCACCATGTAACGAGTCACATTGCTGGCGTCGGCGGGGTTGGCTTCCGGCTGCATCAGTCGCACTCGATCATCACCGTTGCTCAAATTGCCTTGGTATCCGCCAACAATCACCACGCTGTCTGATAGCCCGTAGTGCGTGCGGAACGCCGTCAATTTGGCTTGATTCGTGACGCGATCCGGATTGAACGGCACCACAATCAGTGTGCCACCGGCCGGGATCGATACGCCGTCATCAAACGAATAATCGACGCCGCCGCGAATATTCCAATTCGTCAGGTTAACCGCCAACGCCGTGGGATTGTGAACTTCCACATATTCCAGATCGTTATCGGTCAGTGACAAATCAATGGCCTGTGCCGCCGCGGAAGGTGCTCCCGGATTGTAGTTCAATTCGCTAATGATCAACGAATTGATTTGCGGAGCGGCATTGGCAGCGCCCAGCGTCAAGCTGGACATCGGTGCCAATCGGCCTGAACCGTTGGGAGTACGTCCCAGCGATTGGCCTAATTTGGTCGCACCAAAGTCAACCGCATCCACAATGCGATTCAGAGTACCGCTGGTGTTGGTTGTCGACAGCCACACTTGGTCTCCGTTGGAACTCAGACCGAAACCGAAATCGCGTTCGTTCAACACCAAGTACTGATTCGGGCCAATTTGCGTTCCATTCGGAATCCGATAGTCCAGCAAGTCATTCGCTGAATCGCTCAGATACCAACCACCGATATTAATGGTCTGCGAAGTCGTATTGTACAGTTCGATCGAATCGACCGACTGGTTGGGATTGGCCAAGACTTCATTGATCACCACGCCAACTGGAGCAATCGGAGCGGCACCTGGAGTGCCATTCACCGCCGTGCTTGCTCGCCAACTATAGTACTTCGACTGACGCGCAACCGGAGTGGCAGAATCAATCAATTCCAATGTCGAACCAGTGCCGTCTGCAGCAATCGGCCAAACATCCGAATCACTGTAGTTGACGGAAGTGATGACGTTGCCCAAGCCATCCAACACATCAATGTCTTCACCACCGTTGTTCAGATTGCCAGAGTATTCTCCGGCCACCGGCAATCCTGCTCCATAGCGTTGCTGGAACGCTTGTTGATTGGCAACAACCAAGACGTAACCGCCAGGTGCAATGCTGGTGATGGCCGAATGCGAAAAGTCAAATTCGACGGCATCATTCAATCGCACGCCGACCAAACTGGCGGTAGTGGAACCAGTGTTACGAATTTCAATGAATTCGTAAGCATCGTTTCCGTACGGCGAATTCGGATCCGTATCCGCAATGGGGTTGTAGTTGACTTCGGTGATGGCCAGCGAAGGCTGACTGGTCACAAAGTAGTATTCCGACGGCCCGCTCCAATCGGTCGCCACGCCCACCTTGGCTGCCTCGGGACCTCGGTCCGTGGTGTCAAAATTCCGAGCGATCACGTGGGTATTCTGACCAATCGTAATCTTCTGGCCCACCGTCACTTGACTGGCCGCTGGATTCACCGTGCCATCGGGCATTCTGGGATCCGTGCCGTCGGTGGTGTAGTAAACCACGCCGTTAGGATTGGGCTCAAAGGAGACGCTTCGACTGACCAGGCCGGCCAAGACCACTTGATCATTACTGCTGGAACTGGAGTTGATCGCTCGCAACGCCAACACGTTTTCACCTATCACCAAGTGTTCCACTCCGGCGGACACATCAAAGTCTTCAAAGTTGTCATTGTCGCTGTTACGTCGACTGGAAGCTCGTGAATCCCACGCCAATTCTTCGCGAATGTTGCTCTGCGCCACTTCCACGCCATTGATGTAAGCAACGAACCCGTCGTCATACTTCATTCGCAACACAAGTCGATCGATATCGTCTAACGAATCGATATTGAACTTGGTTCGAATCAGGATGGTTGTGCCTCCGTCCACCACTTCGTCCGGATTGACGCGAGTGGCAATCAGGTCATCGAACGTGCCATCGGAAAAGCCAATTCCCATAGGGCCGGAATTCCAAGCGTTATCGTTGAAGTTGGGCTGAGTCCACGTGGTGCCCAGATCATTATTGGATGGCACAAAATAGCTAGCTGTGGCTGCGCCCTTTTCTGGGCTGACCAACGGCGTATCATTGAAGACGTCGATCGGTTCCGGCAGCAATTCAATTTGCGAACCGGCTGCCACTTGAATGCCTTCTACATCATCAAAGACATAAGCGCCATTGACGAATGGCAATGCAGGACCAGCGAAATTGGAATCCATGAAACCAGCGCGTTCAT
This sequence comes from Pirellulaceae bacterium, assembly GCA_041399205.1. Taxonomy (GTDB): domain Bacteria; phylum Planctomycetota; class Planctomycetia; order Pirellulales; family Pirellulaceae; genus JAGQOZ01. Next base: position 101,778 of record JAWKTK010000022.1, read on the forward strand.
GTAGCCACTCTCGCATGTTTTCCACTTCGCCTCGCCATCCGCCAAAACGAGGTCGTACGGCGGTCCAGCGAGTGAAATTGCGGTCGGCGGATTCTTCAATTTCGTCCGCCAGTTTATCGATCATGGCGTCAATACCTTCGTCACTGAAGACCGTACGACGATATTCCTGCCAGTGATCCACATAGACTTGCCAGAAGCCAGGATCGTCAAACAAATTGCCCCACCACTGCTGAGTGCCGTTGCCAAAGAAATCGGTTCCAAAGTCCGGCACTTCCGATCGCCACACGTACGGATTATCGTCTCGTCCGTCGGTGGATTCGGCTGACCGATCGAAGTCCCAAATCGGGCCGTACGCAATTTTGTCGTTGACATCTTTGTGGAAGTAGGCACTCAATCGCAACGCGTCGACGTTCATCATCAACACGTTCACCAAGTGAGTGTCGACCCACGAATCGACGTCAATGTATTTACTGTAGCCTTCGGGATCGTTGATATCCGGATTGTTAAGCGTCGCTCGGAACTTGCCGAAGTAGTCTTGAACCCAGTCTTCCTGTTCGGGCGTTGCCTTCTGATCATCTCGAGCGGTCCGGCTGTTGGGGCTCTTCGGTTCGACCCAGTTAATCGTCTGCCCGCCCGCGCTGAAGCCACCGGCATCGGGATCAGAACGGTCAATTTTCCAGATGTATCCGCCCGAAATATTTTCGTCAGGATCACCGTTTACCGGATCAATGGTGCCAGCGCCTTCGGTGGGAAGTGCCGTCACATCCGGCGTGATCCTTTGCACGTCTACTCGGTCCGGATTCCGTTCAATCTTGTCCATCAAGACGTACATGCCGTGGTAGTCGGCTTCGGAAACGGTGCCGTCGCCAAAGTTGTAATAGACTTCCACGTTGCGATAATGCGGCGCCCATTGGTCGACGGCATTGCTCATGTCAAACGCCAGTTGGTTTCGCATCATTGCTCGATCAAAATCATACGGTGCGTGCAACACCCAGTCGCTGGCGTTGGCCAGTCCTAGCAGACGCGAATCATCGTCATCGTCTTGCGTGATGCCGTCTTGGCCCCAAATTTCGAACGACATATTGGGCTTGGCCTGTCCCGCGGTACTGGAACCACGGCGTTGAATACCACCTCGTCCCAGGTAGTTCACGTAGTTTTCGTCCAGCGTAGCGCGACCCGTGGCTTCGTCTCGGTCAAAGATGATGACGTTGGTGGAAGTCAGAGTTCGGGACGTATCACCTTGGATGCGTTGCCCCAGCGAATCCAAAATGATGATGGGCACGTTAGAAGAACGGTCTCGCAATTCTTCGTCCACGGCAATGTAGGTGGCATTGACCGTGGCACTGGGATCCAAGGGGTTTTGGACCGAATTGTCAAACGTCTTGGCTTGGAACATAGCCGAAGTCGTTAATTCGAACGGACCGGTGTACAGCGTTGAAGTTTCGGTTGGAACGCTACCGTCAATGGTGTAGCGAATTTCCAAGTTTGGCGCTGGGTTGGGAATATTCAATTCGATGGTCTGGGAACCAAAGAAGATGCCGTCATCGCCAGTAATTTGTGGTACAGGCGCGGCCGCGGTGGCATTTGCTTCGCCCGGAGTCGGCACGGCAAAGTACCGCAAAGTACTGTCCAAGACTTCGCTGACGGTCATGGTGGCATCAAAAAAGAAGTCATCGTCATTGGCCGCCACGTTGTAGCCAGCAATCGAAAGTACGTTTTGACCTTGCCGCAGTTTGTCAATGTGTTGGCTAAGATTGAATTGACGAACGGGAATGGAACCGAATACCGCTCCAAACTCACCTTCTGCGTTCGAATTCCAAGTGAAGTCAATCGGCACGTTTTCAGCCAGAACTTGTTGACCGTTCAAGTAGGCGACAAAACCGTCGTCAAAGCGAGTGACCAAGGATAGCTCGTCAAAGCGAGCAGGATCGCCGGTAACGCTGAACGGAATTCGCATGTAAACGGACGACGATACATTCCGCATGGCCGCCTTTCATTCACACCAATCTCGGGACCGGCCACCGGTGATTCGTCAGGCGAATCAGCGTTTTTTCGAAGAAATCAAGAAAGTACGCCGTGACGTCATCACTTTCCGTATTGCCGGACGGGCCGACTCGCAGATCCGTCACGCCCGGAAAATTCTCGGTGCCATCCACCACGGTGTCGATCAAAGTCCATTCGTCTGCTTCGTTAATTTTGAAATAGGCATTCCACGCTTGGTTCGCAGAATCTCGTTCCAGTCGCAAGAAATAGCTGTCTCGACCCACGCTCACTCGCTGGCCCAAAACTTCGTTGTCGCCATTGATCAAGCGGAAGTAGAGCCGAGAACTATATTGAAGCTGCAAAGCAACTCGACCGGTAGTCGCATCATACAACGCAATCCCCGCACCACCTCGACTGGCGCCGGTTTCCACGTGCGTGATCACGCTAAAGTCCGAAGGATTATTTGGCACGCTACGATAGACGACAGGCCCGAGGCCGCGAGATTCGTCGCCTACCAGCGGCTGATCCGCAGGCACGGTCAGGCGAAGTCGCCCGCTTTCCACTGCTGCGGTGCTGGTGCCGCCAGCCGGAATATCAACCGTCCAATCACCGCCTAGCGAATTGAATTCGTCGCGAACATTGAAGCCGGATTGCAATACTTCATACCCTACGGCGCCGTTGCCGGATGACCAGGACGCGTCATTAAATGTGGTCGAAGTCCACGTCGTGCCCAGCGAATCGTTCGTCGGTACAAATGCCTTGATGGGTGCATCGTCTGGAATCAAGACGGCGTTGTCTCGACCTACGGCAATCCCGTACGACTGATCTTCAAATTGTTCGGGATATTCGGGCGCAAACTCCTGCGCAATCGTTCCGTCTGGCTTGACCAACGCCAAATATTCACCGCCTCCCGAGAGCCGGAAATTGGTGTGGACGTTACCAGCCGCGTCCGGAGCATCGTCGCCCGAAGCAAAGACTAAGACTTGATCATTGCCGGGAAGTTGTAGGTCAGGAAACTGCCATTGCGTCAAATCATTCGCGTCGTCCGTCAGGTACCAACCGACCAAGTTCATGGGATCAGAAGACCGATTGGTGATTTCAATCCAATCAGAATAGTCACCGTTGCCATCTTGAATGGTACTGGCATTGGTTGCCTGGAATTCGCTAATAATCGGATCGCCGGCGAGCATCTGTTTGGGCTCGAGCGTTTCCAGCATCCGAGTGCGATCGAGCGTCCTGCGGACTGCATTCGTTCGCCGTGATCCAATTCCCTTGCGTGACTTACGCGACATATTCGAACTCCTCACCCTCGATATTCATTTGCTGCCAAATCGGCGCGGATTGCAATTCAACTACGCACCTGGAAACGCATCACCGGTTCGCCGCACTGCATTTCCTAAAAACAAGAAACTAAATTGGCGATGACATCCGACGTTCTTCCAATTGAGACCCCTCTGGCCAAATTGACCTTCGCATCTGAAACGTCGAAATACTCACTGCCGAACGATTTGCCGTCCTCTGTTCGCTTCAATACACCAAGCCACTTCACTCCTCCTTGCCAACAAAAGAAGCGAATCACGGCGACTGGATATCTACTCGCAAATCATTCTGATTCAGAAACCGCACAATGTCAAAGTTGTTGTAATCGAATTATCCTGCCGAATCGACCAGAACCAAAAGTAATGTTTCATGCGATTGGCACGCTCGGACGCTGTCGAGCACCACCTTTAGGCGAAAAAATGCGAGCAGCCTCTGGTCAGCCTCTGGTCCGTTCGGCATCGCAGTCGCCCAGGTGGGTCATGCACTCCGACTTGGTCACGGAACTGTTCGTCCAACGACAAGACCATGCCCGAGATTTCCTGTCTGTCGATGATTAGTTCGTACTTGTGGCAAATGAACGCCGAAGATAAAATACGCGATTCGTTCAATGAACATGTCATGGCTAACCCTATCATCGGGGGCTGGAAGAAAATGAAAAAAGAAGGACATCCCGCTTACTACCAGACGAAAGTCACGTGTGGATGCGGTAACACGTTTGTCACCGGGGGGACTCGCCCCGAATTGGTCGTCGATATTTGCAGCGCTTGCCATCCGTTTTACACCGGCAAGCTAAAATATGTGGACACCGCCGGTCGGATTGAAAAATTCAAAACTAAATTTGCTAGCGGCAACTATGCCAGCTTGCAGACGAAGAAAAAGAAGGGCAAGTCTTAACTGCCAATCCAAACGATCTCGGCGCCGTGCGTTACACGGTGTCGAGATCGTTTTTCTTTGCGCGAATCTCTAACGCGACACCATCTTTGCCCCCGTTGAACGTCCCTGATTCGAACCACGTCGCCGAATCACAAGTATCGGTATTGAAACTCAACTGAAAATGCTCCGACGAAATTGTTCGGAAGGAAACTCCCATGCGAGACATGCTTGAAGGAAAACTCAAACGTTTTGAAACGCTGGAAAAGCAGCTTTCCGATCCCACCGTGCTGTCCGACTCCAACCGCATGGCTGCGGTGGCGCGAGAACACGGATCGCTAGGCCGTTTGGCCAAAAAATACAAAACGTTCAAACAGCTTTCCGACGAAATTTCGGAAGCCAAAGAACTGGCCGACAGCGAAGACGAAGACATGAGCGAACTGGCGCTTGCCGAACTTCCGGATCTGAAAAAGAAACGAGAAAAAGTGTGGCGAGAACTGCTGGACATGACCATCGGCGGCGAAGAAGCCAACCGCAGTCGCTGCGTGATGGAAATCCGCGCCGGAACCGGCGGTGACGAAGCAGCCTTGTTTGCCGGCAACCTGTACCAAATGTACAAGAAGCATGCTGAAACCAAAGGCTGGAAGGTCGAAGTCATGGACGTCAGCGAAACCGAACTCGGCGGTTTCAAAGAAATCATCCTGGCGTTTGAAGGTGAAGGCGTTTATCGCGAACTGCAGTATGAAAGTGGCGGCCATCGCGTGCAACGAGTTCCAGAAACGGAAACTAAGGGACGAGTTCACACGTCGGCGGCAACCGTGGCCGTGCTACCAGAACCGGAAGATGTGGAAGTCAATCTGAAACCCGATGACTACCGCAAGGATACCTGCCGCGCCAGCGGTCCCGGTGGTCAGAAGGTGAACAAGACCGATTCGGCGGTGCGACTTACGCATTATGAAACCGGCATCGTTGTCACCATCCAAGACGAAAAAAGCCAACACAAGAATTACGCCAAAGCACTTCGCGTCCTTAAGTCTCGTTTGTACGAACACAAGCTGCGCGAAGAAAACGAAAAACGCTCCAGCGAACGCAAGTCATTAGTCGGTTCCGGAGACCGCAGCCAACGCATCCGAACCTACAACTTCCCTGAAAACCGAGTGACCGATCATCGGATCAATTTCACGTTGTACAAGCTGGATCAAGTCATTGCAGGAGCCATGCAACCGGTCACCGACGCGCTGATTGATCATGATCGCCAAGCGCTGCGTGACTCGATGGGTGACTTGGAAGATTAATTCGCGAGCGAAAGGTTTGGCATTGGCAGCGAGATTTCACCATCGCCAAGTCTTGTTTCGCGCCAGGCATTGACTTAGGCTACGGCAGGTACTGTTTCGTTCGCCGCAGCTTTTTTCGATTTCATCACACCATGCCTGGATTGCAATTCGTCGATTGGATGCTGATTGGCCTGTACGCCATCGGCACTTTGGCATTGGGGTTATTCTATGGTCGAAAACAAGAATCGACCGAAGAATATTTTGTGGCTAAACGAAGTGTGCATCCCGTCTTGGTGGGCGTGTCACTATTTGCCACGCTGCTGAGCACGATTTCATACTTGTCCATGCCCGGGGAAGGAGCCGGTAAGGGGCCGGTCTTCTTGGTTTCCATGCTGGCCTACCCCGTGATCTATTGGGTAATAGCTCATCTACTGTTACCGGTCTACATGCAGCATCGAGTGACCAGTGCGTATGAACTTTTAGAGAGCCGTTTGGGGCTGAGCGTCCGTTTGCTGGGTGCCACCATGTTTCTTGTGCTGCGTTTGGTATGGATGACGTTGCTAGTCAACGCTGCGTCGGACGCCATGATCGTGATGATGGGAATCGATCCCAAATGGACTCCGCTGGTAGCCGGCGTCATTGGTGCAGTTGCCATTACGTATACTTCGCTGGGCGGGCTGCAAGCGGTCATCATTACCGACTTCCTGCAAACGGTGCTGCTGGCGGGCGGAGCGGTTTTGGTGGTGGCAACCATTTCGTTCGCGCTGGGTGGTTTTCAATGGTTTCCCACGACTTGGCAACCAACCTGGGACACGCAACCCATTTTTAGCTGGGACCCGAAGACTCGCACGACCGCCGTCGGCAGCGTCCTTTCAGTGTTGATCTGGTATGTGGCCACCATGGGCGGCGACCAGACGTCGGTTCAGCGTTTCATGGCGACAACCAATTTGGCAGCTGCGCGAAAAGCGGTGCGAATCCAATTGGCCATTACCGTGGGCGTCCACATTTTGCTGTTCTTGACCGGCTTTGCCTTGCTCAGCTATTTCCGCACGAATCCGCAGTTTTTGCCCAGCGACATCGATATCAAAGCGAACGCCGATCAACTGTTTCCAAGGTATATCGCCTTTCATCTGCCCGTCGGCATCTCCGGCTTAGTCGCAGCCGCGATGTTTGCGGCCGCCATGTCTAGTGTTGATTCGGGAGTGAATTCAATTACGGCGGTGGTGCAAACCGATTTCTTGGATCGCTTGGGGATTTCGTCCCACGTCAGAACGAACTCACATTTGGATTTCTGCTGACTACTGGCGTTGTTGATCGGCGGCGTTGTCGTGTCGTGTTTCGTTGGTCGATTACGTCCAAGGCAACATCATGGCCATCACCAATAAAGATCAGAACTTGTTAGCGGTTCCCATTTTTTGTCTCTTCGTGTTTGCGTTGTTCATTCCCAAAGCCAAGCCGCTGGGAGTCTGGATTGATCACTGGTTTGCTTTGCCGTGGCAGTATCCATCGCCTTTCCGGGCCCATCGTTTATTGGCTGCACATACGCTGGAACGTACCGCTGGAAACCTTGGAGTAGAATTGCTGGCAAACGGCCAATCCGCCTGCCAAGATCCCATCAGCTTTCAGTGGATCGGTCCAGTGACACTAATTGCGGATCTAACCGTCGGCACGTTGGTGTCTTGGATGATTTCCGGTCGACGCAAGACCGCTCCCGTCAGCGTATGACGACATGCGGATTCCAAAGACCAATCCAAGCCCCTTCGTCATTCTGCGAACAATTCTAACCGGCGGTACAGCGAATCCCATTTGTGAATTCGTACCGACCCTTTCCAGATGTGGCCCGGTTCCAGCGAATCGAGCGTTTTGTTCATCTGTTCCGGAAAGAAGATGCGAACTTCGGATTCCGTTCCGAGTAGTTTGCCGGACAATGTCTTGCCCGTGTTGTAGCGGTCATCATCAAAGTAGCTGAGCGTTGTGACAATGCGTTCAACTTCGACCTCGGCTGGAAACGACTGTTGAGAAGCTTCGTCTACAATCCGGCGTTGATCGCTGCCAAATGTGCTGCGGTCCGCCAGTCGCTGAATGATGGCCGCTAGAGAACCAAATTCGGTGCTTGCGGACGAAGTGTTCTGATTCGCAGCGAACGGATTTGCCGGTTCGCTTGTCACTGGCGAATTTTCATGACCTGCGTCGTCACCAACCGATCCAGCTCGATTCGCTTGCCACGCGGACGTTGCTGGCAAATCGACGGCATCTATCGGCTCCACTGGTTCGGCCACCGAAGTTTTTCTGATTTCGGTTGTTTCCGCCGAATCGTGTACTAACGCGGGAACGTTGTCCGACAAATCCGCTGCAAATGGAAGCGGAATCACCTGCAGTTTTTTGGCTTCTTTCCAATCGGGTGACATGGGGATGTCAATTCGAATACGAGCTTCCCACTCCAAATAATTGTCCGACGCTTCAAAGCTGTACGCCGTCGTTTCCGGAAACGGAATCTTTTTGGAAACTCGAAACGGCTTGGCCGCAACTTGCCCCGCTGGATGCAATTGAACGACTGATTCGTGGATTTTGTGGCGATGGGTTGTGCGGTCGGTTCCGCTTCCCGAGATCACTCGTTCTTGACCTATCAACGTCATGGTGATTTCGTTTACGGAAAAAGACGATTTTGGTACGAATTCAAATTCAAACGACCACGGTTCGCTGGGCGCCACCACCAAATGCGGAATCGTGAATTTTGCTTCGCGAATTTTGGCAGCCAGCATCTGCTTGCGAATAAAGTAGACTGCGTAGCCCAGCAACACAAACGGCAACAGAAAGATAAACACAAACGAAAAGATCAGTAGCAGTATGCCAACAATCGTGAGCCCAATCGCGCCGCCACTGGTCGATTTGGCCGATTTCTCGTTCAGGCGTACTTCGGTTCGCGACGTAGGAAAAACCGCTGGGCGTTTGCCCGGCACCACAATGAATTCTTGTTCCGACTTGGGATTCAGCGCCCACGCGACATCGACATCTGCTTTGACGTAATGGTCCACATTCAGATAGTGGCCTCGATACGTAAACGGAAATTCATCGGCGGTAAATTGAAATGGCAATACCAAATCGTCACCCGTGGTCAGTTGGCTCGCTTCGCTCAGCATGAAGACTTGCTTGTCACCCGTCGCCCGATTGCCTCGCCCATGCGTTCGCCACTGATACGTCAGTCGAATCCCCTTGGCGTTCACGTTCTGATTGACGGACACCAAGACTTTCCCGGAAACCGTTTCTCCGCCGCGATAGGTGCGGTCTGGCTTATCGAACACAATTCGAACATCGCACTTAGACATGGCGGATCTCCTGCAGAGCTTGAAACTGTTCGTACAAGGCTTGTTGGATCGAACGAATATCAGGACCAAATTGTTGCATTAAACGCTGAACTGTTTCCAGGCGAATTTGCGGTACCGCACCAGGTTCGCGCCGAACCCATTCGATACGCTGATTCAAGAGATGGTGGACATGTTCGACCGTCGTTTCTTGACCAACTTGCACCGTGATCACTCGCCGCCCCAGCCTCGTTAGCGTTCGCTGGTAATCAAAATGCGTGCCCAACACCAATGGCGCTGGACGACGAAAAAAATACCAGCGTTGCCACCACGTCATGCGTTGCGCTTCATCAATCAACGTGACGCGGCCCGTGGTAATCTTGACCGTTTGACCTTCCGGAATATGCGTGTACGTAGCACCGGGAATGGCCGCGTGAATGGCCAGCAAGTGTGTGGTCTTGCCGTAACCTTTTTCACCTACAAACTGCACCACGACATTGGCATCTGACAATTCAGGCAAAATGGCTTCCAACTGCACAAGGGCCAGATTCGTTGTTCTTCCCGAGTGATCTCACAAACGGCGACGCAAATTCAGATGTGGCAAAGGGGAAAGCGGAAGTCGCCGCTTCTCGTATACTAAACTCATGGAAATCCTAGCGAAAAATCCTAGCCTGAAGCGTCAGTTTTGAAGTTGCGCTTTTTCCTAGCCCGGAAGCACTTCGGCTTTGAAGCGTGCTTTTTCCTAGCCCGAAGCGTCAGCGAGGGGAAATTGAGCGATTCCGAAGTCCCTCGCTGACGCTTCGGGCTAGGAACGTTTCGTCAGCCATCACCTTTGTTCGAGCCGTCCTATGAATATTCGACATTTGTGGCCAAGCATTTGTGTTAGCTTGAGTCTATTTTGGAATGCGAACGGTCAGACTCCGTCTCAGCCAACAGAGCCGATACGAACCGTAGATTATATCGATACCAGTTTCGCAAACGCATCGCCCGTGTGGTACGAATTTGATTCAAACGGCACCGTGCAAGTCCATTTGCTGTACGATCACGAACGCCATTCGCCGAATCGCGCTGCCGGGCATTTTCATTTTCGCGTCCACGGAACGCCCGGGTCGGTTATTCGCATCGAATTCAACAATCTTGAAAATGTTTGGAATGGCAAAAAAGCGTCCGTGGCCAAAGAATTAAAAGCCGCCGCCATTTCTCGCGACGGCCAAACTTGGAAAACGATCGGCATGTTTGCCACGGATGACGGCCGAGCAGGTTTGGAAGTGACACTGGAAAGTGATTCGGTGTTCGTCGCCAGAATCCAGCCTTACCGGCTGAGCGATCTGGACCAAATGCTGCAGCGAATTCGATCAGACGATCGCGTATCCATCCAAGAAATTGGCCGAACCGTCGAAAACCGCTCGATCGAGATGGTTCGCATTGGAAAGCCGAACGCGGCGAATCATGTTTTCTTACGAGCTCGCGCGCATCCCTGGGAGGCAGGCGGCAACTGGGTAGTGGAAGGATTGGTAGAACGATTGCTGAGTGACGATGCGGTGTCAGTCGATTTTCTTGAACAATGCTGCGTTTCCATCTTGCCCATGGCCAACAAGGACGGGGTTGCGCGAGGTCGCACGCGATTTAATTCGTTGGGTAAAGATCTGAATCGAAATTGGGACAAGCCGACCGATGCAGCCTTGTGCCCAGAAAACGCCGCGCTGGAACGCTGGCTGGAACAAGAAATCGCTGCCGGCCGCAAGCCCGACCTAGCAATGGAACTGCACAATGACGGCAGCGGCAAGCTCCATATTAGCCGTCCACCTGTGCCGAACCTGGAACAACACGTCCAGCGAATGCGTTTGCTGGAATCACTGCTGCGTCGTTACACATGGTTCACGGAAGGGGCCACCGAAGCGTCGTTTCGCAATTCAGGAACGCTGGGAGACGGTTGGCTAGAACGGTTCGGAATCGACGCCACGGTACACGAATTCAATTGCCACTGGATTGCCGGACTGCAAAAACATCCAGAAGCCGAAGACTGGAAGAATTACGGTCGGCAGTTACCGCTGGTTTTCCGCGACTACTTGCGACATCGTCCGTAGTCGCAAGACCATCGACAGGATACGTGGCGACTGGATCGAGACACCGGTTTTGAAGTTGCGCTTTTTCCTAGCCCGAAACGTAAGTGAGGGGAAATTGATCGATTCTGAAGTCCCCTCACTTACGTTTCGGGCTAGGAAATTCCGCCGGAAAACGCGAATGCGCAACTTCAAAACTTCGCAATCAGGTCTGCAGAAACGTCTCGCAATTTCGTTCTACCGTTGCTGGACCACGGTCGGCACGGTCGCGTCGACTGGCACGGTTTGCCGAGCGAGTCGTTCTTGGCCTTGGTCAAAGACCTTTTGCGTAATCTGGCTGAATTGGTTCTTGATGTCGGGTTGGACGTCTAGCCGTCCTGCCAAGTGGTCCATGCCGTCGTCATTGGCTTCGGCCGTTCGTGAAATTCGTTCTAAGAATTTGATGGACTCTTGAAAGTTGGTATCCGCCGATTTGCCCAGCAGCGGATGCAATGTTTTGGTGAGCACATCGACGGCTACGTTTTCCACTTCGACAAACACGTCCAGGCGACTGGTGACATGCCATCGTCCATCTTCGCGTTGGACATATCCAGACTTCAGCAGCAACACGCATTTGCCATGCAAGGGCTTACGAAACAACGGTCCTTCGTACATGCCGTCGCAGTAGATCAGATGCGTGTCATTGTTACCAAAGACCACCCACTTTACTGTCCGTCCCTACGCCGTCACTGGCGTCCAGCGTATATGGACCAGTTCGAACCGTAGATACTTTGGTGATGCCCATCAACTGCCAGATGTTGACCACAACTTCCGGGTTGCGAATCAAGAAGCGATAAAGTTCTGGATCACAATCAATGACGTTTACCGGCATGCGACGAAACATGCTGGGCTTGGAAACGACGGCTTGAATTTTTTGCCGAGCTTCCGGCGTGAGCGACGCGAACGGAATGTCCTGAATCGCTGCCTCCTTGGCCGCTCGACTGGTATCCGCCTTGGCCACAATCGCTTCCGCTTGGATTGGTCCCGCGACGCCCACGCTAAGAACTGCGACGACGATAGCCACAAGCCGCTGTCGATGCGCAATCACAGAACCACCATTCCAGTGTCGAAGTGTCATTGGCCCCCCCAGGCTTAGATACTACTTGCCGATAGACCTTTCCGGTCCTACTGGTAATTCGGCTGACGCAGGGTCATCCGGTCAGTCAAATTTAGAAACGGTCATGCCGTGATAGCAAAGACCGCAGTTCGCACGGCTAGCGAAGGAACCAAATGGCGAATGATTCCCGAGGGCAAATGACGTTGACGCTACGCCTGCACACCGTCCGGATTGAAGTATTCTGGTTCCTGCCCTTCGGCCCATTTAATATTGCAGCCCAAACTGGGTCGCTGATTTTCTGAAACCGCCTGGCCGGCCAGCACTGCATCCAAGGCCGCACGCAAATCCGTTCCCGTCACTGGAATGTCCGAACCGGGGCGACTACCATCCATCTGGCCTCGATAAACCAGCTTCTGATCTTTGTCAAAAACAAAAAAGTCTGGAGTACAAGCGGCCCGATACGCCTTGGCCACCGATTGATCTTCGTCGAATAAATACGGAAACGTGTAACCTCGGCTTTCCGCTTCATGCACCATTTGTTCGGGCGAATCTTGCGGATATTTTGAAACGTCATTGGAGCTAATCCCCACCACCGCCACTCCCTTGGCTTGGTATTCCGCAGCCAGCTGAGCCAAAGCCGGAGCGACATGAATCACGTACGGACAATGATTGCACATGAAGATGACCAACAGCGCTGGCGCGCCTTGCAGATCGCTTAGCGACACCGCCGTCCCATCCACATTGGTCAGCGAAAAATCCGGAGCCGTTGTCCCCAACGAAAGCATGGTACTGTTGGTCTTCACCATCGGTCTTGTCCTTGTGCAAACACTTCTATTTTCATCAGTCGTTCCGCTTTCGACACTATAGCCGTCATTCGCTATCGAAGAAACCACGCATGGCTGCGTAGTTGGGATCGCTTACTTCAAAAAATTAGTGGACCAGGTGACACGTCCCGCTTCGGTCGCAAGTTTTGAAGTTGCGCATTTGTGTTTTCCGGCGGGATTTCCTAGCCCGAAGCGTCAGCAAGGGACTGCAGAAGCACTCAATTTCGCCTCACTTACGTTTCGGGCTATGAAAGAGCGCAACTTCAAAACGCGCAATTGCCGTCAAACGGCGGTTCTTGAACAATGAACAAATGCTGATGGTGCAATGCGACATTGTCGACGGGCAGCAGATCAACGTCTTTGGACTTACCATCAGTACGTCGGGAAGAATCGAGTTCCTAAATGATCTTTCGCGATCTCCACAATACAGGTCGGAGTTATATCTTGAGAGCAGACGTACACACGCAGCGAGAGACGTGATTAATGGTGAGTCGTTTGTAAACAAGGGCGAACCTGTCCTTCTCACATTTGCCGATTTGGCAAATTCGCTACGAAATGGCACAAATCGAAATTCGCGTCGTTCGTTGCCAACGATAGCACTTCAGCCTCCTTATCGAACGGCCGGCGTGCTGCATCTGTATGATTTTGTGCGGCGGATTCGAGCGAATTCCGGGTATATGGAAAGCAGAGGACTTGTCGAACCCGTGACGCTCGCGCCATGATAGCCGGTTTCCCTTCGAATTGAATCCTTGTTCCAAAGACACGGCGCGGCATGCGAATTCTGATCATTCACCAAAACTTTGTGGACCATCGCCATCCCGGCGGCACTCGGCATCTGGACGTGGCAACTCGGTTGGTGGCCAAAGGGCATGAAGTCACCGTGGTGGCCAGCACGGTTGACTATCTGACCGGGACTCAGATCAAAGCACCTCGTCAAGAAACCTACAAAGGCGTGGTCATTAAACGAGCGTGGGCGTTGCCGACAGTGCAAAAGAGCATTGCTTGGCGAGCGATCTCGTATGTCAGCTATTTGCCGGCCGCTTGGTGGACGGCGTTGCGTAGCGGTCCGGCCGATGTGGTGTTTGGTACCACGCCGCCCGTTTTTCAACTGCCGCCAACGTGGCTGATTGCCAAGATGCGTCGAGCTCCTTTTGTGCTGGAGGTCTTGGATCTGTGGCCCGAATTTGCCATTGGCATGGGCGTGTTGAAGAACCCGGTGTTGATCTGGATTGCTCGGACGGTGGAACAATTCTTTAATCACGCGGCCAAACACTTGGTTGTTAATTCGCCCGCCTACAAGGATTACTTGATTGACCATGGTCGCCAAGCGGACGACGTGACAACGATTGTCAACGGAGTCGATCCAGAGATGTTCGAACCAGACGAAGGAGCGAATGAAATTCGGCGGCGTTTCCAGCTGGACGGAAAATTCGTGGTTACCTATTCCGGCGCGTTGGGCATGGCCAACGACCTAAGCACCATTGTTCGCGCCGCGAATTTGGTGCAGGACGATCCGGACATCCACTTCTTGCTGGCCGGCGATGGCAAGGAGCGAACCAAATTGGAAGCGGAAGCCAAAGCCTTGAATCTGACGAACATCACGTTTGGCGGATTCTTTCCCAAAGACCAAATGAAAAACGTATTGGCCGCGTCGGATGCGTGCGTGGCCACGTTGCTGGACATTCCTCAATTCAAAACGCCGTTTCCCAACAAGGTCTTTGATTACATGACGGCCGGCAAACCCGTGTTGCTGGGAATCGACGGCGCGATTCGCAAGGTAGTGGACGAGGCCAATGCCGGCATCTTTGTGCAGCCCAGCAATGAACAATCGTTGGCCGATGCAGTTCGACATTTAAAGGCGAATCCGGACGAAGCCAAGGCGATGGGACAACGAGGTCAACAGCATATTGTGTCGCACTATCACATGGACCGGCAGGCCGATCGATTCGAAGAAGTCTTCTTGAAAGTGGTGCAGAAGTAAATCTCGGCGGTAAATCGTAGACTTCGATTTGCGTTAACCGAATACGGGCCGTCGTCTGCATCACGTTGTTCACGGTTCGACAAGAAATCCCGCAAACCCTACAAGAACATCGGTCCTTGGTATAGTTATTCTGCAGCAAGGTGACGCCAATACATTTCCGGATTGTTCAGTAGATCTCGAGTAATCTGGTAATGGCTTGTCTCTTCCAGCTTCATTCGTTCCAAGGGGCCAAAGTCGAACGAGATGATCGTTGCGCCGGGGTAGGTCAGAAGAATCGGCGAATGCGTGGCAACAAAGAATTGTGATTGGCCGCTGCGAACCAGTTTGTGCATAAGAGCTAAAAGCGTAAGTTGCCGTTGCGGAGACAATGCCGATTCTGGTTCGTCCATTAGGAACAAACCGTGTTCGAAGCGATGGTTCATGATTGCCAAAAATGCCTCACCATGCGACATGTGGTGCAACGACTTGGTGCCATAGCGCAAAGCGCCGACATCGTCAAGGTGCGACGCGAACTGAGCTTGCGTTTCCGCTCGAAAGAAAAACCGGTCTTTCGGTTGTCGAATGAATGCCATTCGCAACGCATTGGCCAATTCACTTTGTTCTTCGAAGGCAAACTTCGCGTCCAGTTCGTTCTGGCTGCCTCCGGAAATGGGCAATCGAGCCAGCACGGCCATGGCTTCCAGTAAGGTCGATTTTCCAGACCCATTTTCTCCGACGAAAAACGTTACCGGCGAATCAAATTCCAAATGCAAGTCACTCGCAAATGGAAGACAACCGGGAAACGAATCAGGATCCAGCGTCTGCTCATCACGCCGTGTCACAAACGTCACGAAAGGTACATTCATGATGCTCATTCGATCCGCAGGAACCAGTGAAAATGTTTAACCGCGCTCGATTTGCCGACGGCGATTACGTGGTTCGGAATTCCCAAGCCTAACCCCTTTCTCGGGAGGTTACAAAGCTGCAACCTGAATTGTGCAACCAATTTCTTGTTCATAAACTCGACGCACATTCACAAGAACGACAAGCTGCTTGCACTTCAATCTTTCCTAGTCGAATTATCTTAACAGTAAAACGCCATAATTCAGGGCGTGGCAGGCCGGAAGCGATGCTGACCATAGACGTGTCACAATAACTTCACTATCCTAGCGTGTTGGCAAAATTCGCTGTAAATGGTTATGGCGTAGCGGATTTGCAGCGAGCTTGGAAGATGTCGCTTCCCAGCGTTCGCAGGCCCTGATTTACATCAACACTTGTCGCGACATTCAACTGCGGTATCGCATGAAGAACACCTTCTTCGCTCGTAACGCACTTCGGATCTTGATGATCGTCTTTTTTCTGACGCCTTTCGCCCTGCGCGGAGCTCGTTTGGCAGTACAGGGAATCAAGAACGACGTTAAAGATTGGTTGCCATCAGACTTTCAAGAAACGGCAGAACTGGATTGGTTCCGCGAGCACTTCCTGGGCGAGCAATTTGTTGCCGTCAGCTGGGAAGGATGCGAAGGAACGGCAGATGACGAGATTTTCAAGACTTTCGTCGACAAATTTTTTCCGGAAATTCCGCCGTCGCTGCAGAACAAGCGAGACTACTTTGCGGAATTGATGTCGGATGAAGCGAATGACACAGAGTTGTCACCGCCAGGACTGCCGGCCGAACTGTATCCTCGCTGGCAAACCAATGTTGTTCGCAGTGACTTCATTTCGCCCGTCACCGGCCTGTATGCTCGACAACTTCATCCCAGCGACCTGCCGCCGGAAGAAGCATTTATCGGCAATCAGTATGGTTTGTTTCATCCGGAAGACGACCATCATAATTGGGCCGAGCATGACGAAAAATGGTTGATGGGCTTTGAAGACAAATGGTATTTCATCACGCCCGATGGCAAATTGTACGAATGGTCCGGCGGCAATTCCATCTTGCAGCCGATTTTCAGCTTGAAGGACAAGATCCAGAACAAACGCGACATTCCCGGCACGCTGGTCAAGGATTTAGGTCCTGTGGATGGACCGTGGTATTATGCCAATCCAGATCGCTTGAACGCGCGTTTGTTCAAAAGCGTGGTCACCGGCCCGGGCATCTTGAGCAATCTGACGGCAGCAGGTGGATCACTGGAAGGCGACATTGAAACCGCCAAGAAACGCCTATCGGGATATTTGTTTGGACCAAACGGCAAACAGACATGTGTCGTCGTCACGTTAACGGAAGCGGCCAAAGCCGATTTGCGGCGAACATTAGGCCGAGGCATGTTGGGAAAGCCTCGAGGCGTATTGGTAACCCTGGCCGAAGAGTCCGGAATTCGCGGACCCGCCAAGCCCTCTTTGGTTCCGCCGTTTATTGACCGCTTCCTACCGGACAAACCCGTTCCCGATCCGCCGGTCATTAAGATGGGCGGACCATCGGTGGATAACGTCGCCATTGATGAAGAGGGCCAAATCACGCTCGTTCGCTTGGTCGGACTATCGGTGTTGGTGGGCCTTGGACTTTCGTGGCTTTCGTTCCGCAGTGTCAAGGTCACCATCATGGTCTTCTTTGTTGGTGGTCTGAGCGCCGTGACCAGCGTTTCCTTGATCTACTGGAGCCACAGTTCCATTGATGCGGTGATGATGTCCATGCCATCGCTGGTCTACGTTTTGGGGCTTTCTGGTGCGGTTCATATTGTCAACTATTATCGCGAAACCGTGGAAGAACAGGGCATGAAGGGAGCCACGGAGCGAGCGATCAAGCTGGGCTGGAAACCGTGTACCTTGGCCGCGTTTACCACGGCGCTGGGACTGATTTCTTTGTACAGCAGCGAAATCTATCCCATCAAACGCTTTGGACTCTTTTCCGCGCTAGGCGTCATGGCCACGTTGGTCTTGTTGTTCACCTACCTACCCGCCGCGATGCAGCTCTGGCCGCCGACTCGATTTAAACGAGGCGACGCGACTTCCAAGACCAAGGTCGAACAGTACATTGAACTATTCTGGCTGCACGTGGGCGAATTCATCACATCCAACTATCGAATCGTCGCGGTTTGCTGCTTGCTGATCATGGGCTTGGTGGGATACGGCATCAACCTGATTCGTACGGACGTCCAGCTACTGAAGATGTTTGACGGTGATTCTAAAATCATCAACGACTATCGCTGGCTGGAAGACAACTTGGGACATTTGGTGCCAATGGAGCTAGTGGTTCGAGTGCGTCCGGATGCCATGTTGGCGTCCGCTGATGAACCGACCGAAACATCAACAGGCACAGAATCTTCGACCACAGATCCAACTACCACCAACACACCAGTTGGCACTGATCCGTTTGGCTTGAACTTTTTGGAACGGATGGAGATTGGTTCGTATGTCCAAGACGCGTTGGACAAGAAATTCGGACCGGATGGACGAGACATCATTGGGCAAGCGATGTTGGCCAACACATTCGCGCCGGTCTTGCCCGATGCCGGCGGCGGCACTCGCGCGATGACCTATCGCAGCGGTTGGTCCAAATCGTTGGAAAAGAGTCGAACCGAATTGGAATCGTCCGATTATCTTCGCACCGATAAGTCGGAAGCGAGCCAAGGTTCCGAGCTTTGGCGAATCAGCTTGCGACTGGGTGCGTTGAACGACATTGATTATGGCACGTTCGTGAACGACCTAAAAGAAACGGTCGAACCAATCATGTCGGCCTACCAGGTTCGCAGCGATCTGTTGCATAAATTAGCGGAACGGCACGGCGGTTCATTTCGAGGTCAACGTATTTGGCTGGTGGGCTATCCTGCTCCGCCTGAAGACGGCGGAAATGAATCAACCGATGTGTCAGTGGATTCGGCAGGATTGCAAAACGAACAAACTCGACTGTTTGCCCAGACGCTTTTCGAATTATTGCGGAACGCCGGCCTGAATGTGGCTCGGATGGGCCAGCAAGCTCGCCCCATTCAAGAATGGCAAGAGAAGCTTGGTGTAGCCGATGGCGTAGTCTTAATTTCTGACGTGCAACAGACGGCCGCAGAAGACTTAATCAAACTAAATCCATTGGTCTTGGATTCACGGGCTCATCATTTTACACCGGGTAACCAAACGGCCAATCAGCGAGGTGCCGATGTGTCGACGGTGTACACTGGTCTGGTGCCCATTGTCTACAAAGCCCAGCGAACCTTGTTGCAAAGCTTGATCGAAAGCACCGGCTGGGCGTTTGTCATGATTGCCGTGGTCATGATGTTTTTGTTGCGAAGCATCCGAGCCGGTTTGATTTCCATGATTCCCAATGTGTTTCCCGTGATCTGTATTTTTGGAACCATGGGTTGGTCTGGCACTCTGGTGGACATTGGCAGCATGATGACCGCCGGCGTGGCCATGGGCGTGGCCGTGGACGATACGATTCACTTCTTGACGTGGTTTCGTCGAGGGTTGGACAAAGGCTTGGATCGAATCGAATCAATCAAGCTGGCTTATCGTCGAGTGGCGATGTCGATGACACAAACTACCGCGATTGGCGGTCTAGGCTTGTCCATTTTTGCCTTCAGCACGTTCACTCCCACTCAGCGGTTTGGCATGTTGATGCTTTCCCTGTTAGCAGCCGCATTGGTGGGCGATTTGATTTTCTTGCCGGCGCTGTTAGCCAGCCCGTTGGGACGAGTGTTCAAGGGATCGGATAAAAAAAACAAACTTGATTCTACCGGCCAGCGTATTGAAGGGCGACACACCGCCGAAGAATCTGTGCCGCGTCCGCATTCGCTACCCACCGGGTCCGTAAGACGCAATTGATGCATAGCGCAGAAGATCTTGACGCCAGAAACATGTTGGTTGCAATCATTCGAAAATTCGATTTCACGTTTGTTTTGGTTGCAATTTGGGCCTGGTGCGTCACTTCGATCGCCACGGCCGAAGAATGGACATGGCAACCCATTGCTCCGCTGCCGGATGCCGTCGGTGTGGCCGGACCGATCGTTGGTTCGCACCGCGACACGGTCATTGTCGCAGGCGGAGCGAACTTTCCGTTGCCCGTCTGGCAAACGAAAAAGCAATGGCTGAACCGAATTCATTTACTTCGAAAAGTCGGCGACCAGTGGCGGTGGAGCGACGGAGGAACGTTGCCGGCGGTTCGCGCTTACGGTGCGAACGTTTCCACTTCACGCGGCGTGCTGACACTTGGCGGTAGCGACGCCAACCAACTATATGCCGACATCTGGTTGTTGACAGCTCATGAACAGCAAGTCACCACCAACCACATCGGCGAATTGCCGTTTCCCGCAGCGCACGGAAACGCGGTGATTGCCGATGATTTTCTGTATTGGATGCCCGGTCAACGAGATACCACATTGGAATCCGCGTCCGCCGCACTTTATCGAACCAGCCTTTCCGATTTCCTGGCCGGAGGAAGCTTGGGCGAATGGGAAGTGCTGCCGAATTGTCCTGGTGGTGCACGAGCGTTCCAGTTGATGGTGGCGCAACAAAGTGATGAAACCACTGGCGTGTACGTGATCAGTGGACGTCGTCAAGCGGATGAAGAAGTGGTATTTCTGACGGACACGTGGCCGTATCAACCGCACAGCGGAAAGTGGATTCGCAAAGCGGATGCTCCGGCGTGCCGCATGGCGGGCGTGGCGTTTCCAGTTGCACAACGACACATCTTTGTCACCAGCGGCGCAGACGGTAGTTTGTTTCACCAGACAGATGAACTGCAAGATCGTCATCCCGGTTTTCCAAAACGAGCGTTCCAGTATGACACTCGGGCAGACCGTTGGTCGGATGCGGGTGAAACGCCGATGAATCAAGTTACCACCAATGCTGTGCTCTTCGATGATGCGGTGATTGTGCCCAGCGGTGAAGTGCGGCCTCGAGTGCGCACGGATCAAGTGTGGCGTATTTCGATTCCTTCCAATTCGTTGAAGTAGGTGAATCGCATGACGCCGGAACGCCTGTGTGAACTGCGTGACACCTATCGAAGTGGCCTGTTGCAGGACATCCTACCGTTCTGGCTGCGTCACGCCGTGGATCATGAATTCGGCGGAATCATGACGAGTGTTGATGCCGATGGTTCGAATGTCGACACGGATAAAGGAATATGGCAGCAAGGTCGTTTTGCGTGGCTGTTGGGCGAATTGATCAACCACGTAGAACCGAACGAAACGTGGCGAACGATTGCGTTGCAGACATTAGATTTTCTGCGGAAGTATGGCACCGACACCACGGACGGTCGCATGTGGTTCCATGTCGCTCGAGACGGGCGGCCGATTCGCAAGCGAAGATACGCCTTTTCAGAAAGCTTTGCCGGGATTGCTTGGGGCGAAGCCGCTCGATTTACAGGTGACCCAGCGTTCGCTCGGAATGCTCGTCACTGTTTCCAACAGTTTGTGCAACACAATCAGCATCCGCCGGCCGGATTGGCCAAGTTCACGTCGGTGCGTCCGACTCGCGGCATTGGTTTTCCGATGATCACCATTGCCACTGCGCAAGAATTGCGTTCGTCCATCGGGATGCTGGACGCCGATGCCTGGATTGACCGTAGCATTCGGATGATTCGTCAGTATTTTGTGAAGCCAGAATTGCAATGCGTCATGGAAACCGTGGCGGAAGACGGTTCGATCCTAAATCATTTTGATGGCCGCACGCTGAATCCCGGCCACGCCATTGAAGGAGCGTGGTTTATACTGGCCGAAGGCAAGTATCGGCAAGACGCGAGCCTGATTGATTTGGGCCTGCAGATGCTGGATTGGATGTGGAAAAAAGGCTGGGACCAAGAACACGGCGGGCTGCTGTATTTTGTGTCGGTGGACGGACGTCCCGTGCAAGAATATTGGCACGAAATGAAGTTTTGGTGGCCGCATAATGAACTGATCATCGCCACGTTGTTGGCATATCAACTCACTGGCGACGCCAAGTATGCCGAACGCCACGCACTGGCCCATCAATGGGCGTACGACCACTTTCCTGATCCCGATCAGGGCGAATGGTTTGGTTACTTGCGGCGAGATGGTTCGCGCAGTTCGTCATTGAAGGGCAATCTCTGGAAAGGTCCATTCCATTTGCCTCGCATGCAACTGATCTGCTGGCAGCTGTGTGACGAAATGTTGTCATCCGCTGACCAAGACTCATCTAACGCTAGAGGCGGGGCACTGCCTCCTAGTAGTGGATGAGGTTACGAATCCCTCGGCACTCGCTGCAATTTCGGCCCCGTCAAATCTAAATGGTACCGTCGCAGACAAAATGTCGCAATCATTGTCCAAATGAAGTATCCCGTTGATTCTGGAACAAACTTAGCACGAGGCCCTTGTTCGTAGCCGCCGTCCTGAAACGCCAGTACAAAGTCGGCCGAATCAAATCGACCGTCGCCGTTCCAATCTCCGTCTTGCCACGAAACGTCATGATCCACGGCGGCTTCGTACAATCCGCCCTGGAAAACCAAGACGAAATCGGTCGAATCGAATTCGCCGTCTAGATTCGCGTCGCCAAAGTAAGTTCGTTTCAGTGTGTGGATCCAAATTTTGCGGTCGTTCGCATCAACCTGGCCGTCTTGATCCAGATCAAACGTCAGTAATTCACTTCTGGCCAGAACAGCCGCATCCAACAGATCCAGATCATGGACGCTGCGTTGACCGTCCTGGTCAAAGTCGCCAGGCAAATAATCGACGACGGTTCCAAAAACCGTCAGCGTTAACGGCGAGCCCAAACTAGCGCCGGGCAGGCTGGAATTGTCCAGTGTAGGAATGTTCCAGGTGGTTTGAAACGAACCGGCCATTGACGTTGGCATTGCAACGACCAAATCCGCAAACGAACCAGGCGAAATCAATCCTTCAGGTAGCGCCAAGCGGAAGTCGGACGAATCCGCCGCAGTTGGCAACAGTTCCAATTCGGCAGTCAAATCAACCGTTTCGCCCAGATTGAACACAGGCACGTTGCGAACGACCATGCCATCTTCTTCGTTTAACGCAAACGTGCCCAGATCCAACGACCATTGGTTCACGTCTTCGTCTATAGAAAACGAAGCGTTGGATTTCGCCACCACGGTGTAGTCGACTTCCAAATTCGCCACGGCGTTCGCGGCACCCGAACTGGTGCTGTGCACCACCAGGGAACTCGTTTTCCGACCGACGGTTGCGGTATTCATTACAAACGCATGCCGATTGGCCGGTTCGGTGGCCATCGCGTTGTCTTGCACGCTAAGCTGGGGGTTCCCAAAGCTGGCCGCCGTATAATCCAATTCGTCGGCGCCCAGCACGGTCGTGGCGGGCGCCACATTGGCGACATGCAATGTGCCTGTCACCGTTGCCCGTTGTACAATCCGACTGGGAACGTCCAGCCAAGCGTCCATCATGGCGGGCAGTTGATAGTCAACCACCACTGGCAAATGATCACTGGCTAATTCCAACGCCGCCAACACTTGGCTGGGTGCGCCCGTACCTGAATTAATGTTTTGACTCATGCCATGCGAACCATTGTTCCCGAACGAACGATACGATTCGCGCACCGGAATTTGCGGCAGGTCCACCACGTGTGGACCGATATAACTGAGTCCTTCGCCATCCAGTAACGATGCCGTCACCAATTGAAAATCGAACCGATCATTCACTCCGCCGCCTGCGCGGTTGTCTCCGCCAGATCGAGTGGTCGATTGCGTATGCCACTGCCGAAACGTCGAATTAAAATTCCAACGGCCCAACTGGTCTACCGGATCAAAGGCTTGCGCCGTCCCTGGTTCCAGCAGCGTCTGAAAAGCCGGTTCGGCCGCATCATAGACGTTCATGTCACCCAAGAAAATAACATTGGCGTTCGGACCCAGCAAATCCGCGTCTCGACGATTTGCCGCCGCTTCTACGGCGCGCCGAGCGGCGTCGGTTTCGTTATTGTTTGCCTTGAAATGGCTGTTGTACAGATACAACGACGCCTCGTCGCTATCGTAGCCGATCGGCTGAAACTGAAACCGCAATGTTTGTCGAGCGTTCCCGTTGGACGAAATATTACCAACCGTTTTTTCTTCGACCAATTCTACTGTGCCGGTATTGTAAATCACTGCCTGTGACAAGAACCCGGCACCTCGAACAGAATTGCGGGCGTACGCTCCTGGCCCGTACAACGCATTCAGCATGTCAACAATTTGCTGAGTATCAGCTGGCGTTTCTTGTTCTTGCACGGCCAGAATGTCTATCGGTCGACGAATTCCGTTGACCGTTTCATTACCGATGGCGGACAAAACCGTTTGCAGTTCGGGCTGAATCGTCGGCGTGGTATTGTAGCTGACAATGCGAAGCTGCCCGGTCGCCGGCGACGTCATAAACAACGCCACTAGACATGAAATCGCAACCAGCCCGGCCAACGTTCGCTTTCGAATTTTGACGCAATGCAACATGATGTGTGTCCGAATCTGCTCGCAACGTTCTGGTTCACGTTCGGTTAATCGATTGCAAGTCTCGCACGGCCTGATTGCGGAACTTGCGGGTGCGCGAATTGGACGAATGTTTTAATAGTGCGGTGGCCGTTCGTTGGCCGGAGGCTCGGACAAATTGTCGTGCAGCGTTTCGATTTCATTTTGCTGACGCAGGATGGTCGATTGGTGACGCTCCACAGAAGTGCGGAGCTGAATCACAATGGCGTTCAACTGATCTACCGTATTTTGGTGATGACTAAACAGTTCTTCCAATTGCGTGATTCGCTGGTGCAACGCGGCACCGACGCCCGATGGTTCGGATTGCAAAATACGACGAGGAATCTGATGTACGCCGTCGGTGGTTCGCGGAAAATCGTAGACAGCTAAGACCAGCTTCAAGTCCAGCGAGTCATACAAATGCGGAAACAGCTGGTTGTTCCGAGATGGTTCCCATTTGAGTTGATCGCCCAAATCGTCGGCTTCCACTTCAATCAACAGCAGATCGTCTTGTTCAGCGAAATGCTTGGCGGCCGTTTCGGCCACTTGGTCCAAATTAGAAAAGTGGATGAACCCGTCGGCCAAGTCGACCGGTGCTCCGCGAAATTGGCCGGTCGCTTCTGCGGTTCGCCACAAGGCACGAGAAACAATTTTGTAGATCAGCATGGGAGACAAACCAGCTTGCGTTTAGCGAATGATCAGGCCGTGAATCGGAAAGCAGAGCCAAGGAATCACCAGCGATCCGAGTCCCAAAACAGTGCGAAACGTCCCCAACCGGACTCGATCGTCAGCCGTGGGCGGATGGTCCGTTCCCATCAAGATGACCAACAATGTCATTGGGATCCAGATGGTGGCGTCCGCAAACACAATGAACGTGATGGCGAACAGAATGAAGGCTCGCGCCACCCAGTGAGCTCGGCGTCCAAACAGCGAATAAATCACATGTCCGCCATCCAGTTGGCTGACGGGCAGCATATTCAAACCGGTGATCAGGAAGCCAACCCAGCCCGCCATGAAATAGGGGTTCAAGACCTTGTTGGTTACGTTTCGAACCGGGGCGGCGTCAGGATGAAAATATTCAATCATCCACCGGACCAGCAGTGGACAGTCATAGATTTCTCCACGGAAGTTTCGCAGCGGTTCAGTCCCCAGCGTCAACTGCGATACACCGTAGGCCATAATGGGAATCGCCACCACCAGACCCGCCAGCGGGCCCGCAATTCCAATATCAAAAATCTGTTTGCGGTTGGCCAATCTTCCGTCCATCCCAATCACGGCGCCCATGGTCCCGATGGGAGCCAACGGAAACGGAATAAAAAACGGCAGGCTCGCCGGCACTCGATGCCGAAGCGTTGCCACATAGTGCCCCAGTTCGTGCGCGCCTAGGATCGCCAAAACGCAGCCCATGTAGATCAAACCTTGCAGGCCGTGCCGTAGATTAAGCTTTTTAGCAATATGGGCGAAGTGATGGCGGCCGTGTGCGTACGCAGTTGCCAGTCCGTGATCCCCGCCCAAAGGTAGAAAGACAAGTGAGGACGAACAACGTCAGCGGCCAGTAATAACGACGCCGACGACTGCGGAGATGCAATTCGGAAAGTTCGGGATACGATTCATAGGATTCGAACGAATCGTCTGAAATGGTGCTGCCGGCGATGTCATGTGCGTGTGGCAATTCTGGTGCGAACGACGCGTCTGCTGGCAATTCGTTACCTTCGTCGTCTGCTAGATCCGAACGCTTGTCCATCCGCCTCTGATGCCTTTTCGAGTAAATAAGATCGATTGCTTTTCAAGCAAAAAAAGCGTTCGAAGAATACGCCAGGGTAGGACGAAAGCGAACCGGATTCAAGTGGAGCTAGATTCGCGCGACACCCAGCCACCTCTATCGCGAAGTCTATTTTTCACCCGAATCGGCTTGGGCTTCTTCCCAGGCTTTAATGAAGTTGTCTAGGTTTTTCACCACGGATTCTCGTAGTAATTTGGACTGCTCTTTGGTGATGGCGCCAAACTTGTGAGATTTCCAGGTGGTGGCTAGAGATGTGCGGCGCGATTTCGCTAGAACGGTGGCCTGAACCGCTTCAAAGTTGGAGACAAACGCGTGGATGCGAACTTCGTCCGATTCGACAACCTTAATAAGGTCGACGTTGACCTCTAAGATCAGCGTTTGGTCCGTGAAGGTGGTGGAAGCATCGACGCCCGCTTTTTCGAGCCGTTTGAGAATGTATTTTTCTAGCGATTCTTTGCGAAGTCCCAAGTCCTGCGTGGCCACGTCGGTGTTGGGGGTGCTGACCGCCACAAAGATTCGTTCATGCCCCTGCAGCGAAGCGACGTCAGACGAAAGCTGGGCCAAGGCCGGTCCAGATAACCCCCAGACGACGCAAAACACAAGAATTGCGGGGATTTTTTGCAAGACAATGGATAGGCTATTTTGCTGCATCACAAGAATTCCTCTTGTCCAAATGTCGACTATGCCCACGGGAAGTCAAGAACGGAACGCCTGTTTCCGTACTTCGGTAGTGGGGATCGAACGTTGGCATCCGGTTACGCGGGCTATTCGGAATACCGGGAGGCGAACACGCCGCCTGGGGCTAGTTTGTTTCCAGCGTCTTTGGTAATTTTTGGGTTACGAATTTAAGCAAATTTCTGGCCTCATTTTATCGGACGTTTGGTCAATGAAACAGGCAATCGCAGGCGTTTCTCCCCCCACTTCCAAGGAAACCACGGTAATGACCGTGTGGCCATCGATTTCAGCCATGTCGTTGGGACCGTTCCCACTAGGCAGAATGCTTGGCGGTTTGTACGCGAACGAAATTGGCATCTCGGTCTTGACGCTAGGTAATCTTTTCTGCCTGCTCAGCATTCCTTTAGCTTTGGTGTTGTATTTCAAGCGAATCGGGCCGTTTGTGGCCAGACGGTATCGTTTGACCAACAAGCGAGTGATCATTGAAGGAGGCATCAGCAACAAGGAGTTGACCGCAATTGAACTGGATAAGTTCGATCGGATTGAAATTCGAGTTCGCGGCGGCCAAGAATGGTTCAATTCAGGCGATTTAGTCTTCTTTAGTGGCAACATCGAAAAATTCTTGCTGGAGGGCGTTTCTCGTCCTGAAGCCTTCTTGAGCATTTGCGAAAAATCTCATCGCGCATACGTGGGCGTAAAACAAGCTCTGGAAAACGAACCCGCTCTGGCGTAGCGGACCAATATCCAGCAGCTCAAATGCCGCAGTGCTCTTCTGCGGCTCGCATGGAAGATCTCGCGGAATCGGTCCGCCGGTAGACACGAGTCTCTTGATTGCGTCGTCTGCTTTAGGCAGCAGGCACGCTCGAGAGTTTGCCTGCTATGACAGATTGCTGTGATGGCTTGATAGCATCTACGAGTTTACGAGTAAACGATATCGATCTGGGACGCAAAACCGACTACGCTTCCGCGAATGCTCCGGTTCGAGTGCATGCGTTTCATTCGCTCGAGCCAATTCATTGGTCCCCAGAAGTTGTCGCCATGAAGTTGATTGATCGCTACGTCTTCATGCTTTTCGCGCGAGTCTTCATGATTTCGTTCGTCTGCTTAACGGGTGTCTACATTGTGGGCGACTTTGTCAATAACTTGAACGAATTCATCGACATCGCCAACGCGCAAGGCGGCATGCACAAAGCTCTGTGGAACTATTACGGAGCCCGAATGCCGATGTGTTTTGAAGTGTTTGGCCGAGTGGTGGCGTTGATTGCCGCCATTTTTGCCGTCACCTGGCTCCAGCGACACAACGAAATGACCGCGCTGATGGCCGCCGGGTTGTCTCGGTGGCGCATCATCACTCCGCTTCTTGTTGGCGTGGCGCTGATCAGCGGGTTGGGCGCCGCCAACCGCGAATTCGTTCTGCCGCAGCTGAAGAACAAACTATCCCAGTCCGCACAAGACCTGGTCGGCAACGCGTCCGCCGACATCCAGCCTCGTTATGATCAAACCACCAATATCTTGATCAAGGGCAAGGGGATCATCCTGAAAGAACAAGCCATCGTGGAACCCGATTTTGCTTTGCCGCTGGAATTGACCGATGTGGCCAGAAAAATTACGGGCGACAAAGCCGTCCGATTGGCCAAGAATCAACAACATCCCGCAGGCTATTTGGTTTCCAACGTAAAATCTCCCGACCCGCAAACGTTGGCCGCTACTCCTTCCATTACCATGGACGGCAAACCAACCATCTTGACGGCGCACGACCATGCTTGGCTGGAAGCGAACCAGTGCTTTATCGTGAGTGACGTTGCGGTGTCGCAACTATCCGATGGGCGAAGTTGGCGTCAATTCGCTTCGACTCCGGCTTTGATCAAAGCCGTCCGAAACCCCAGTCTGGACCTCGGTGCCGACGTCTCCGTGACCATCCATTCGCGAATCATCCAACCAGTGCTGGACATCACACTGTTCTTTCTGGGCATGCCCGTGGTCTTGTCCAAAGAGACTCGGAACGTCTTCATTGCCATCGGCTCGTGCCTGTTGGTGGTAACGGTATTCTTTGTCGTGGTGATGACGTTTCAGACGTTTGGTAACAGCTATTTGATTGGACCGGCACAAGCGGTTTGGTATCCACTGATGATTCTGATACCGTGGGCAGCCGCGTCGTCCAATCCGTTGCGAACCTAAACAAACAACAACGTTCGAAGCAAACTGTAATGGACGAGGTGACGAGTCCTAAAAACTGTAATGGACGAGGTGACGAGTCCCAGAAACCGTAATGGACGAGGTGACGAGTCCTAAAAAGCCGTAGTGGATGAGGTGACGAGTCCCAGAAACCGTAATGGACGAGGTGACGAGTCCCTAGAAACCGTAGTGGACGAGGTGACGAGTCCTAAGAAACGTAGTGGACGAGGTGACGAGTCCCTAGAAACCGTAGTGGACGAGGTGACGAGTCCTAAGAAACCGTAGTGGACGAAGTGACGAGTCCCAGAAACCGTAGTGGACGAAGTGACGAGTCCCAGAAACCGTAGTGGACGAAGTGACGAGTCCCAGAAACCGTAGTGGACGAGGTGACGAGTCCCTAGCCCGTAGTCCTTAACGCGTACGGTGTGACAAACGCCGAATTCGCACCGCGTGACGAACACATGAACTTTCGACTGTGATTGATACATGCCGTGGATTGCCATCATTGTCTGGGTTGTCTTGTTGATTCCGGCGCTGATGGTTTCGCTGTATTACGGCCTCTTCGTCACTTTGCGGCAGTTGGGTCGAACCTACCGAGTGTCAGATCGATCGGTCGCGTCGCACAGGATCGTCATCGTCATTCCTGCTCACAATGAACAGGCTACTCTGCCGCGAACTCTGCAATCTTGCCAAACGGTCGACTATCCAAAGAACCTGCTTCGCGTCTTGGTTGTTGCCGACAACTGTTCGGACAACACGGTTCGCATTGCCACTGACCTGGGCTTTGACGTTTTGCAGCGTCACGATCCGCAACATGCTGGCAAGGGATACGCGTTACAAGCGGCGTTTGATCAGCTGTTGCATCTCGCGGATTTCGCTTGGGACGCGGTTTTGGTGTTGGATGCCGATTGCCCGTTAGAACTGGACACGCTGCGTAAGTTAGACTCGGCGCTGGCCGACGGTCATGACGTGCTGCAGGCCAATCATCGAGTGGCCAATGCGGACGCCAGTCCAATTGCGTATGCGGCCAGTGTCGGGCGAATATTGGAATACGATCTGTTCTTTGCGCCCAAGACCATTTGGCGGTTGGCGGTATTGTTGGTTGGCACGGGAATGGTTTTGCGGCGAACCGTTTTGGAACGCATTCCGTGGAACGCTCAGGGGATTGTCGAAGATACCGAATACACCATGGAACTGGCCAAGCACCGAATTCCCGTCCGGTTTGTAGCCAATTCGTACGTGCAGTGGACCAGTGCCGAAACGGTCGAAGAACTGCGAGTCCAACGCACTCGCTGGGCCGATGGCAATCTACGCTTAAGTCGGCTGCAGGCGGTTCGCTTGATTGGTTCGGGCTTGCGGCAGGGCAATTTACTGCTGGCCGATCTGGGCGTCACACTGCTGTTGCTGAGTCGTCCGTTGGTACTGTTGCACGCCGGCCTGGCCGTTCTGGCTGCCATGTTTTGCAGTGTAAGCCAAATCGCAACATGGCCCAGCATGTTACTGGCCGCCGTCGCAATGACGGCCCTGCAAGCTCGGTATCTGTGGTGCGGCATCGCAATGCTGGGGTTGAATCGCAAACGTATGACATACTTACTAGAAGCACCGCTTGTGGTGCTGCGTTTGATCGTCGTCGCCATCAAAGGCGTGATGGCCAAACCAGAATCGAATTGAACCGACACCTCGCCGCGAAAGATAGCGGCGGCGAGAATGACATTTGTTGCCGCTTAATCTATGTGGAACGACACGACATGAACTCGACCTCAGACCAGGAAGCTCGAACGGAAAACAGCCGAGCCAATCCGGAGTGCTAGTGTTGCGCGCGGTGGACGGTACTGAGGTGGAGCGGATCAGATTATTTTGCGAAATGCCATGTATGTGTCGTCGCAGATTCAAATGCGACTATGTTTTCTGCGGCATCAAGACGATGCCGAATTTGATTTTGATGCGCGAGCGAACGAATTGGGTTTGGACTATACTCAGATATTGCATCGCGGGCCATTTGATACGCAGGTGCTGAGCAAACTGTCGGACGTGATGCAGACCTTTCAGCTGCACGTGGTGCATCTCGCACGAATACAAAGTCAACTATTTGAATTGGCGGTTGAGTCAACGACTGCGGTTCGCCACGCTGGCCACGTCGCACGGTTGGACCGGTGAATCGATTCGCGAACGCTATTTCTACTACCCCGCCGACAAATGGATCCTCAGATCGTTTGATCATGTTTTGGCGGTGTCCGATCGATTCGAAACGCAATTACTACGCTGGCAAGTTGCCCCGACAAAGTGCAGGTCATTTTGAACGCGATTGATCCAGAATGAATATGTCGCCAGCCAATCCGTTCGCACCAAGATGCGAACGCAACTGAACGTGGACGACGATACGATCTTGCTGGGCGCCGTCGGACGTTTGGAACGACAGAAACGCTTTGACATCTTGATTGACACGTTCGCCCAGCACTTATCGCATCGGCCGAATTTACGTTTAGTGATCGCTGGCGAAGGAAGCTTGAAAGCCAAACTGCAACACCAGATGGAACGGCTGGGACTGACAAGTCGTTGTCAGTTACTTGGGCACCGCAGTGACATCAAAGACTTGTATCAGGCGTTCGACCTGTTGGTGCAGTCGTCTGATTATGAAGGAACGCCGACGGTAGTGGTGGAAGCAATGGCGCTGCAAGTTCCTGTGGTTGCGACTGACGCGGGCGGGACCGCTCAGCTGCTGCAGCATGAAACGCAGGGCTTGATTGTGCCCAAACGCGATCCGGTGGCGCTGGCCGACGCGATTCGACAAACGATCGACCAGCCAGATCTGACACAACGCCGCACCCAGGCCGCTCGAACGCACGTCCAACAGCATCTAACGTACGCCGTTCGGACTCAGCAATTGGAAGCGGTGTATCGAATGTTGGCGACACGAAAAAACGCGTGAAAATCGGCTTCCCTGGGCGAATTCGCGACGCTTCGCACCGGCCATGACTTGCCGTATAATCAGGCGTCCGAATTTGGTTCGGATCCCACCGGCGAATTTTTGTCGCCAACCCAGATTAGACAACACCACTTCATGTTGATTGCTTGTTCGTAGTCCCGCCTTTAGGCGGAACAGACCTGGTAAGCAAGTATTTCCGCCTAAAGCGGGACTACGAACCAAACGGGCGTTGTCCACGAATGGTCCCACTCACATTCTTGCAAGCGGAAGGTCTTTTGATGAGACGAATAACGGTTACGCTATTGACCCTTTGGATGTTGTTTGCGTTGCAAACGGGCGGCACGTTGCATGCACAAGACGTCAGTGCCGACGTGATTGCAAAGATTTCAGACGCGCTGCCGGACAAGACCTATGTCGACCCGCAGAAGGCTCGTCATGTGCTGATCTATTCCAAGACGCTGGGTTTTCGACACAGTTCGATTCCCACGGGTGTCAAAGCGTTTCAGATGATGGGCGAAAGGACTCGAGCGTTCACGGCGGTACACAGTGAAGACCCGGCGATGTTTGATCAAGACAAGCTAGATCAATTCGACGCGATTGTCATGCTAAACGTCACCGGTGATTGCTTGGCGCCGAAGAGTGGCGAATTGTCCGAAGAAGAAAAGGCGACGCTGGAAACGCGAAAGGCCAATTTGGAAAACTTCGTCAAATCGGGCAAAGGAATCTTGGGAGTGCATTCGGCCACGGACGCTTTTTACAGTTGGAAAACGTATGGTGACATGATGGGCGGTTGGTTCACGGGGCATCCTTGGCATACGGACGTGCCGCTGAAAGTCGATGCTCCGCATCATCCGTTAACGCAAATGTTTGACGCGGAAAATGGTTTTGACATCAAAGATGAAATCTACCAGTTTGCTCCTCGAGGCCAGGCGTCGTTCGATGGCTATCAGCCTTACCATCGAGACAAATTGAAGGTGTTGTTGAGTTTGAATACGTCTAAGTTTGATGTTTCGGCCGGAGCGAGAAATGATTCGGACTATGCGATCAGTTGGTGCCGAAAATTTGACGGTGGACGAGTCTTCTATTCGGTGTTAGGCCACAATGATTTCATCTTTTTCAATCCTACGGTGTTGAAGCATTATTTGGCTGGCATGCAATTCGTGCTGGGTGACCTGGAAGCCGATGCTTCGCCCAGCGGCGCGGCTGCGGAAACCAAGTCAGCCAACACCAAAGTGATTCAGCCGTTTAACGGCAAGAATATGGACGGATGGAAGCTGAAGCATGCGGCAGGCAGCAACTGGGCGGTTGGCTCGGCCAAAATGAATCCGGATCGCAAGAAGGAATTGGTATTCGAACGAAGTGAAGGCGAACTGGTGAATCGCGCCGGTCAAGGAGTCGACATTTTCACGGCCGAAGAATTTGGCGACTGCGTGATCGAATTAGAACTGATGTTACCGGAAGGTTCGAATTCGGGCATTTACGTCCAAGGCAATTACGAAATCCAGGTCTTTGACAGCTGGGGCAAAGAAAAGATGGAGCCGGTGGATATCGGCAGTATTTACGGAGCGTCGGCGGCGTTGACCAATTCGTGCAAAGCGCCCGGCGAATGGCAATCGTTTTACATTGATTTCACAGCGGCCAAGTTTGACGGTGACAAGAAAGTGGCCAACGCCAAATTCAATGAAGTGCGATTGAACGGCGTGGTTGTGCAAAAAGATGTCGAAGTAACCGGTCCCACGCCTGGCAATCTGGGCCAACCGGAAGGCAACGGTCCGCTAATGTTTCAAGGCGATCACGGCCCTGTGGCGTATCGCAATATTCGGATCACCGTAGCGGACGAATAACGCCAACACCACTTGGTTGGTCAGCATGTTCGATCGTCGTACTGCCTGGTTTTCACGCTGTGTTATCAGGCAGATGTTGCTTGGACGGCGACAGGACTAACCTGCGCTGTTATTCATTGCGTTTCGAGTTTCGAAATTCGCATCATCCGTGCTATATTGGGCGTTTGTTCGAATCCTTGCGTTGGCGTTCTGGTTCCATGAAGTCTAAGTCTCGGCGGAAAAAGCCCTCGGCGGATTTGCGTCCGGTTCGCACACGACTGCGTCTCGCATGGACGATTTCTTTGCTGGCAATCGCCGCGTGTTTGGGCGGGGCCTATTACCTATCAGTTCGGCCATCAATCTATTCGGCTGAGAATATATTGCCCGAACCGCCGATCAACCTGGAGCAACTGGATCCGGAAGTTGCAGCGTTGATCCATGCCAAGATGGATCAAGTTCGCCAAAACGTGTCGGCAGAATCGCTGGTAGATCTGGGCTTGGTCTACGAAGTCAACGGACTATGGAACGAAGCCTTCGACGCCTTCAGTCTGCCGGTCGCTTGGATTCGGAAGATCCTGATATCCAACTCCATTTGGCCATCACTGCTCACGAAGTGGGCGAATTCACCTTGGAACGGCAACTGCTTCAGCAACTGGCGGCGGATCACCCCGATTTAGCCGCGGCGCAACAGCGGTTGGGCGTTCTGTTATTAGAAGAAGGAAAATTACCTGCCGCAGAACAAGCGTTTCAAGCGGTGATCCAACACGGTCCGCAAATGCCGGAAGGTTACGTCGGATTGGCCGACGTCAGGATTCGCCAAGGTGACTACCAGGTTGCCGTGAATTTACTGGAAAAGGCCATAGAACTGGATCCCAAATATCAAGGAGCTCATTTCTTGCTGGGTTCCGCTTATCAACGCTTGGGCATGACGAACAAAGCGCTGCCTCATTTGAAACTGGGAGCCGGCGCTAGAACTCGATTCGTCAAGGATTCGCTGCGAATTCGCGCCGACCAATACGACGTCAGCACGAAAGCTCGGTTGGCTCGAGGCATCCAGTTCATGGTCGATCGCCAAGCGGCTCAAGCCGCCACCGAATTTCAAAAAGTACTACAAGCCGAACCCGACAACGTGACGGCGCTCAGCAATTTGGCCGGCGTCTTTGTGCAACAAAATCGTTTGGCCGAAGCGCGTCAACTGCTGAATAAATCGCTGGAGATCGATAGCACCAAACACGCCACCTACGTCAATTTGGCCAACCTTGCGGCACTGGAAGGCGACTTGCAGAAGGCCCTGGAGTGGGCGGATCGAGGTGTCGAGCTGGGGAGTAACGCCGAGTTGCCGTATCGAGTGCGAGCGAATATTTTGCTGCAAATGGAGCGGTTGGAACCCGCCTACGACGACGCCCTGCGAGCTGTAGAACTAATCCCGAATGATCCGCAAGCCTTGGAACAATGCGGCGATTTGGCGTATCGACTTCGGAAGCTGGGAGACGCGCGGACGTATTATAATCGAGCTCTCCGTATCGATTCTCGTCGGCCCATTGCGTGGATTGGACTGACGCAAGTGAATATGACGGCCGGCCAATTCGCAGAAGCCAAACAAACACTTGCCAACGCTCAGCAGCTGGCACCGCAACATCCGGCCATTAAAATTCTAAGTGATCGGCTCGATCGCCTTCGTTCCAACTAGGTCACCAACGTGGCAATTATGAATTACCTTCGAAAAAAACGGCTTCTCACGCTCGTGGGCCTAACGCTGATCGCCATCACGCTGGCCGGTGGATGTAACCGCGAACCTGGTTCGAACGAATCGACACCAGCAACCGTTACACCGTCTTCGACAACACCCTGGTTTACGGATGTGACGCAGGATTCGCAGCTCAATTTTTCGCATGTGCGCAATACAAACGTGAAATTTTGGTTGCCAGAAATCACCGGTGGCGGCGGTGGCTGGATTGATTTTGACAACGACGGTGATTACGATTTGTACTTGGTCCAAAGTGGGGAATTGGATCCCGCCAAACCGAATCCGCACGCCAATCAGCTATGGGAAAATCTGGGAAATGGCACGTTTCAAGATGTGACGGATCACGCCGACGTGGGTGACCGCGGTTACGGCATGGGATTGGCCGTCGGCGACTACAACGGCGATGGCTGGGAGGATTTGTACGTCACCAACGTCGGGCCGAATGTGCTGTACCGCAATAATGGAGACGGTACGTTTACGGACGTTACGGCTGCAGCAAAAGTGGACGTGCCGGCGTGGAGTTCCAGTGCCATGTTTGTCGACTACGACGACGATGGCGACTTGGATTTGTTTGTAGCCAACTACATTCGTTGGTCTCCGGCCAGCGAAGTTGCGTGCTTCAACGGTCGCAAAGAACCGGACTATTGTGCTCCTACCGGATACAATTCGCCAACAGTCGATCGGCTGTTTCGCAATGAAGCCGATGGTTCGTTTACGGACGTGACTGAATCGGCCGGATTGTCCGCCGCCTTCGGCAATGGCCTAGGCGTGGCAGCGGCCGACTTCAATCTGGACGGTCGGCTCGATTTTTACGTGGCCAACGATGGCAATCCGAATCAGCTGTGGATTCAAAATGAAGACCATCAGTTTACGGATCAGGCGTTACTGAGTGGTTGTGCGGTGAATCGCAGCGGCGCGGCCGAAGCGGGTATGGGCGTAGCGCCGGTCGATCTGGACCACGATGGCGACTGCGACTTATTCATGACACACCTGATGGATGAATCAAACACACTGTACATGAATCAGAACGGCGTGTTTGATGACGCATCAGCCGCCAGCGGCTTGGCAGCACCCAGCCTGCAGTTCACTGGTTTTGGCATGGGTTTCCACGATTTCAATCACGATGGCCGATTGGATTTATTCGTGGCGAATGGTCGAGTTACCCATGCGTTGAATCCGCTATCGGACGACGACACCTTTGCCGAACCGAATCAACTGTTTTCGTCTCAAGCGGACGGAACGTTTCAAGAAGTGATGCCTCGCGGAGGACTTGGCCACGAGCTGCTGGAAACGAGCCGCGCGGCGGCGTTTGCTGATTACGATCTGGATGGTGATGTCGATATCATGGTGGTCAACAGTGGCGGTACGGTCCGCTTGTTCCGCAACGATGCCGGATCGCAGGGAGATTGGATTCGCTTCCGAATTCTCAATACCAGTGGCCACGACGCCGTGGGTGCTCGAGTTCGATTGACCACAAACAAGCGAACCTATTTTCGTAGTGTTCAGCGAACGTATAGTTATCTGGCTAGCAATGAACCCGAAGTCCACTTCGGCCTAGAGCCAGGCGAAACCGTCACCGACGTCACAGTCATCTGGCCGAATTTGACGGAACAATCGTTTGGCTCTAAAACCACTGGCCAACGGCATCGGCTGGTGCAGGAAGACCGGCCGTAGGCATCTGGAAACCGGAATTTTGAAACTGCGTTTTTTCCTAGCCCGAAACGTAAGTGAGGGGAAACGGAGCACTTCTGAAGTCCCTCGCTGACGCTTCGGGCTAGGATATTCTGTGGATCGGGTGCAGTTGCTATCGAAAGCAGCGGTGCTAGCGAGCGTCACAAGTGTTGCGGCAAATCGCCCTAGGGCAATTTTTGTGACTTTGCTAGACTTCGCCTCCCGTTCGATCTCGATCGAGCAAACTGGACGTTTTCACTCTGTTCCAACGGAACGGCTCCCTTAGAAGAAACCGCATACCGCAGGACGCAAGCGAATGAAATATTTGGCGAACACATTGGTTGTCGTTTCGGTTGTGACGATGCTTTCTCAGTCAACGCTGGCTCAAACGAATCGCACCGCCGCTCCTCCGCGTCGCACCAGTGTTAATTCCAATCCGACGGCTCGCGGCACCACGGCTGATTCGCCCAATCGCGGTCGAGCAACGCAAGCCTCGCGGCAACCAGCGTCAGCTTCGCAACCGCTCGGTCCGGCACCTCGCGGCACCCATCCGACGGCTCGGCAAACCAACGCGGTCCCTCGTGGTTTCGACCTGACGCTGGAGCAACAGCAGCGAGTCTTCAAGATTCTCAAGTTTTGGGAAAGCTTCAGCGAAAGCATCAAGACGTTTGAATGTGAATTCGAACGCTGGGAATACGATCCGGTTTGGGGACCGAAGGACAAAACCAAACCAGCTCGCATTGCCGTGGGTGAAATCAAGTTCGCCACGCCGGATAAAGGTCTTTCCCGAGACAAACGAATTGTCGCTTACCAGCCGTCGGAAAAGCCGGGCGAAAGTGATTACAAGGACTTGGACAAGGTGGATCATGAATACTGGCTGTGCGATGGTGACAGCGTGTATTTTGCCAATCCAGCGGACAAGGTCATGATTGAGCAAGATCTGCCGTCCGAATTAAAGGGCAAAGCGATTTCTGAAGGTCCACTGCCTTTTATTTTTGGTGCCAAGGCCGAATCGATGCTCAAGAAATACTGGATTCGCGAAGCAACTCCCAAGGAAGCGGGAGCCAAAGGAGAATATTGGCTGGAAGCGATTCCCAGAAACCAAGCCGACCTGGCAAACTTCCAACGCATCATTGTTGTGATGGACCAGCCTAAAAAGGGCCAATTGATGCCTCGTGAAATGCGAGTCACCAAGCGTTTGGACCAGCAGGGCCACAATTATCACCACTACAAATTCAAAGACCGTCAAATCAATTCGACCATGGACCGATTGGCGGCTTGGCGAGGAGACTTTGTGAAGCCGGAAATTCCCAAGGGCTGGACGCTGAAAAAGGAGAGCTTTGACGGTTCGGACCAATCCGCGCCGCGAACTGCCACTCGACGGAATACGACCAGTGCCAATGCTGGACCACGTCCTGCACAACCTGCCGCTTCACGCGCCAACCGACCCAACGTGCAACCTCGCCGGTAAGCAAGCGAGATTCGTCAAACAGCTGCCATTTGTCTACAGCTGCCTGTTTCGTCAAGCAAACGAACGCTCGCGGTACCAGCTGGGCGTTAGCTATGGCGAGTGCTATGAATTCGAATTTGACAGTCGTTGCTGTTCTAATTTGTACCATCGGTAAGCTAGCGGAACGTACAAGCAGGCGGCCAAGACGTGTGCGGCAATTCCCACGGGTACGGACACGGCGTAGAAGCCGATGCGAAGCTGATACACCGCCGCAACCCAAATCGTCCACAAGACCGCTCCCGGGATCGCGAACCAGGGCAAACGACTCAGGATTGCGTACAGTTCATTCTTCCATGCAGCCAAGCTTGACGTTCGAGCAACCATCGCATGGATTCCGCCCGTGACACCTTCCAAACAGGTTAGTCCAAAGAACCAAACGAACGCCACAATCGAAATCAGACCCAGCGAATTGACCGCTTGGTACAGTCGATGGATCGGCAGGGTCGCGGTAGGCGGAAAGTTGAAGCAAGCGAAATTGTACAGAGCGGGCATAAGCAGCATCAGCAATGCGATACGCACGCTGCGTCTGGCGGCGCTACGCGGTTCGTTCTGCAACGGCCGTTGCTGTGCCGGCGAGCTGGGTGATTCGTACGGATTTGTGCTCATGGGGCTTCGTCTTCCGACTTCTTCGCTTTGCTGATTGCGGACAGCTGAGCAAGATTCGACGTTTAATCTGAATTAAACGTATCCAGCATCTTGCGACCTTGGAAGATGGAAAAGGCGTCTTCGGGGCTAAGTAAGTTTCCAGCGGCGTTGCGAGGAAACCAGTGGATTTCGTTCGGTTCAACCACCACGATTCCCGGTTCATCGTGATCGGCAGTGGCAACCAAACAGCGTTCGCCAAAAAAAATGCCCATCAATTCGGGCGAAATGTTGTGGTAACCTGCATCTGACAGTCGTCTCTGAAATCGAGCAACCAGCGTGGCTTGATCCGGGTTAGCGGGGTCGATGGCACGAATGGAGATTTCTTCATGCTGTGCCTGCCAACCCGCGAAAAGCGCGAAAATGTCGTCGACGGACAGTCCGGACATGTCAACGGACAAGCAGTGTGTTAGCGGACCCACGATCCCAAAACCGGTATATTCGCCGTCCGCAAACTGGTATTCAAAGCGAAACAGATAGCAATCAACCTGATTGTCATAACCGGGCCAGTACAGCAAGCGATGTTCGACCAATTCGCACAATTTGGGTGGCATGCCAAAATAGCTGGCATCCGCCAAACAGACGACCATTTCCGCTTGTGCTTTGGATTCGGCCGAACGATATTGTTCCGCCACTTGATCCAGGACGCCCAATTCGGCCGCGTACGCAACAACGCGCAGCCGCACCAATGGTTCGCTGGCCATTTCCACCAGTGACGTCAGCCCGTGTTCGTCGCGAAGCCGGGCCAAAGCCGCCGCCGCTTCCACTCGCAGCCGTCGGTGACTTAGCGATAACAACTGGTTTAATTTAGGAATGGCTGCTTCGGCACGAATCAGTCCCATGGTATCGCACAGCGAAATAGCCAAGTTGATCGCGTCCCCGGCTTGCTTGGCCTTGTCTGGATTCCCGGCTTCCTGAGGTGCCAATTCCTCTAAGACACCCAAGCGTTCTGCTAACTGTCCGAGTAATCGAATTAAGTTCTCAACTAGTTCTGGTCGAGCAGAATCCGTCACAGGATGCGTCTGCACTTTTCCTTGCCGGAACCAGAAGTTTGCTAGGTCTAAAAGGATGCCCTGTGTTTCGCATTGGAATGGACGAAAGCGTCCAAAATTTTAGGGAAAAAGAAATTCGGGAACAGGGTCGGTCTGACGGAAAAAGGAACGAAGCATTCGACTGCTTTGCGTTCGTCTTCCGCGGAAACTATTCGGAAATCAAATTTGCGAAGTTAGCTAAACTGGATCGAGTATTGGTGGTTGCCAACATGGCCAGCAAGTGGCTGCCATCGACTTGTGGCGCATGGTGTTGCGTGTCTGCGACAAAGCGATAGAGTCGGCTGATGCGATCCGAATTTTCGTGGGCCTGCAGATACGTTTGAACGTGAGGAGCGAAGCAAAGTTGACGAGTGGCAATGGCCGTGGCGAGTTGATTTCGGCCTATGTTTTCCGTATTTTTTGCGTCTTGCACAAACGAATCCAACTGGTCTAGCGCGAATTCAAATTGGTCCTGGTTCGCCTGTTTTAGAAACGACAATTGATCGGCGAACTCGGACGCCGACATCGTTTCTTGGTGACGAAAACGAATCAGTAGGTCAAGTAACTCATGGTCCGACATGGATGGAACACCTCGATCTGAAATCAAACTTGGTATGGACTAAACGCGTTGCACTTCGCACATCTTGGAGAAGACATCCCCAAGGCAAACGCATAATTTCGAACGAACGAAACAACTTGATGATTTTTCTCTCAAGAAGACAAATTCATCTTGACGAAAGAGAGGCAAACTTGCTTCAATGCGCGAACTTAGGTGAAGCTCGTTATTCAATGTGACTTGGAAGTAATTTGCTACTAAGTCATTTACACAAAGTTGAAACCTAACGTACAATAAGTTGTCGCTCAATCACGCTGTTGTTCAGCGCGAGTTGACGCAGTAGCTTCGGCAACAGTAGTTGCCCGCCATACTCGAAACATTTTGGATGCATCGCAAACAACGATGGCATTCCATCAGAGACTGGCTTTAAGAAGCGGCTTCCCCTGTGTGGGTACCCGAGGGGAAGGTATCGCGAAGAACGCCGGGTACCTTATTTAGAGGAGCCATTGGAATGGCAACTAAGAAGACATCTGTAAAGAAGACCGCTGCTAAGAAGTCGCCAAAGAAGAAAGCAACGGCAAAGAAAGCTGCCAAGAAGGCACCTGCCAAGAAGAAGACGGCAGCCAAGAAGTCTCCTAAGAAGAAGGCAACGGCCAAGAAAGTTGCTAAGAAGGCACCTGCCAAGAAGAAGACGGCAGCCAAGAAGTCTCCTAAGAAGAAGGTAGCCAAAAAGGCTCCTGCTAAGAAGAAGACCGCCAAGAAGACAAAGAAGTAGGCGTTAAATACCGCTTCTAAAGCTACAACGAGAAAGGCCGGCCATTGAGCCGGCCTATTATTTGCGCTGTTATTGACGTAACGTGCTGCAGCACCTAAAGTTGCGAGAAAGATCTTTATTCTTTCCTTCAACTGAATTGCATTGAACTTGTCTGACGCGACGACTCCTATTCGTTTTCAAGATCTCGACCTCTCTCGGCAGATGCTGAAAGCACTGAACGCTGCTGAATTCGAATATCCTACGCCTATTCAGGCCGCTCTGATTCCGTTGGCTTTGGAAGAGCAAGACGTAATTGGCCAAGCCAGAACCGGTACCGGCAAGACGGCGGCGTTTGTGATTCCGATTCTAGAACTACTGGACGTAGATGATCGTTCTGGAAAGCCTCAGGCAATTGTTGTCGTACCAACTAGGGAACTGGCCGTTCAAGTGTCGGAAGTCGTTTCCATGCTGGCCGTTGGCCTGAACGTTCGCTGCGCTGCCCTGTACGGCGGAATTCCCATTCGCAAACAGATGAATCAATTGCGACAAGGCGCCGAAATCATCGTTGGTACGCCCGGCCGAATCCTGGACCATATTTCGCGCCGAACGCTGGAACTGCGAGGTGTGGAATGTGTTGTCTTGGACGAAGCGGATCGAATGCTGGACATTGGCTTTCGTCAGGATATTGAAAAAATACTGCGAAACTGCCCGAAGGAACGGCAGACACTATTGCTGAGTGCCACGTTGCCGCCGCCGATTTTGCGTTTAGCCGAAAAATACATGGACCAGCCAACCACCATTAATTGCTCGACGGAAAACCTAGCGGCCGAAACCATTGAACAGTTCTATTTCACGGTTGATGAAAACCGCAAATACGATCTGCTGGAACGCCTGCTGGATCGCGAAAAACCTCGGCAAGCCATCGTTTTCTGCCGCACTCGGCGAGGTGCTCAGCGTTTATTCGAACGCCTAAGCAAACGCCACAAAGACGTTGGCTGCATGCACGGTGAAATGAATCAGCGAGAGCGAGATCGGATTATGGCTCGCTTCCGCAAAGAAGAAATTCGCATGATCGTGGCTACGGACGTGATGGGCCGAGGCATCGACGTGACAACTCTTTCGCACATCATCAACTTTGACATTCCGAAATTTTGCGACGACTATGTCCATCGAGTCGGTCGAACGGGACGCATGGGTCGCGAAGGCGTCGCTTACACCTTTGTCACGCAAGAAGAAGGCGAAGAGTTAACTCGGATTGAAATGCGAATCGACCGTCTACTGCAAGAAGATTCGCTGGAAGGGTTTGAGGCCACGGCACCCAAGAAGGTGGAAGAAGCGCCACAAGAAATATCCAAGGAACAAGAGCGAAAACGCGATACGGTCGCTTCACTTGGACGAGGAGGCCGGGGGGCCAAGAAGTATCGTCGCCTGTAAAGACAAACAATTCGTGCTACGCCGCCTTCCCCAGCAGGCCTAACGACAGCTTTCGCGGCAACCAGCGTTCGCTCAGCACGGAAATTGCAACTCGATCTTCCAGGTTCGGGCGAAAAATGGTCAGCAGTAACAAGGGAAGGTACCAAGCGACGTAGATGCCGCCACCATGCCCGTGCCAAAACTGCGAAGCAACCATGATGGCCGCCGAACAACTGAGCAACGTTCCCAGATTCTTCTGAGCGGGCCAAAGCGCCATGCTGATGGACAATGCTACGAAGGACGCCAAAACGGGAATTCGATAAAACGGGCTCCAGCCGCCGTTCGGGCCAATATCCCATAACCCGTCCAGGCCTTTCATGGCGGGGCGCATGAGCCCAAACATCCGAATCACATCATTCAGCGGTTCGTCGGAAAAGACCAGCAACAGGCCTACCAACGTCGCCAACATGATGCCCAGCCCGGCAAAGAATCGCATGAGCCCTCGAGGCCAGTAGAAACTGAACCAAAGTGGCAATAGAAAAAGCGCGTAGTACGTCAAGCCGCTAGCTAATCCCAGAAACATGCCGGCAACAAGCGGTTGTCGGTACCACAAGATGGCCCACACCAACAGCGCGGCTGGCAGCGCGTGCGAAACCAAGTGCGTCATCAATGACGTGTACGGTAACATCAAATACAGCGTAGCGGCTCCAACACCCATGACAATATTGCCGAAATGTCGGTACCCAATACTGACCATGCCCACCACAACCGCCAAATGTGACAAGATGGCGACAATCTTCCGAGCGGACGATGGCAATCGTTCGACGTAAGCATATCCAGGTCCTTCGCTGCGAACCACTTCTTGTTCCACCACCGGCGTTGCGTCTGGTTGATCGGATTGGTCCGTTGGAGTCGAATTAGCCGTGTCCTTGCTCATGACATTGGCGGTCAGGAACACAAACAAAGAACATCCAATGAAGATCAGTCCGCCGGCTGAAAGGTTGGGCTCCAGCAAGGGACGGCGAACCATAGTGGGATCGGCCAGCAATCTTGCCAAGATCAACACGCCCACGCAGAACAGCCAGAAAAAGCCAAACCATTCCGCGTCCAGGCCTTCGGTCAATCGTTCTTTGACATCGTCCAGCGACAACGTCACGGCTGGATCACTGGTCATTTCCGCTTCTTCGCCAGTTTTATCCAATTCCGTTGGTTCGTCCAGCTCCGCTTGGCTCTGGTTCGCCTCGGCCACCACTTGGGCAGATTCGCCTGCCAACTGATGCCCGTAATGGACAAACAGCAAACCGGGCCCAATGGCAATCAGCAGCATTAAGTCCAAGTTCCGAACGCTCCAAAA
Source organism: Pirellulaceae bacterium (assembly GCA_041399205.1). Taxonomy (GTDB): domain Bacteria; phylum Planctomycetota; class Planctomycetia; order Pirellulales; family Pirellulaceae; genus JAGQOZ01. The sequence goes on from JAWKTK010000022.1 coordinate 145,882, forward strand.
ACGTCCAAACTTGAAGAACAGCCCAATCATCAACAACGAAGACAAATACATCCACGTGGAAGGTTCAACCGGGTGATAGTGGTAGAGATACTCGCTCATCGTCGCTCAGCAACATCCGTGTCAAAACACGGGCCAAGTCTGCCCTTTTCTGTGACAACGCCCAGCCAAATCGGGGCAAACATACGATTCCCAGAACAATCGGAAGCCAATCACTAAGAATACGAAATGTCCTTGGCGTTGCAAAGGTAACTAACCATCGCCAAACAACTCAACTTGTTCCCAGCAAAGAAGTTAGGATGCCATAATGGAGGCTCAAGCAAGTAAAACTCGTCGGTTTGGCAGCGCCCGGCCGGAAACGGCTGCAAGAAATTGACAAGCTTCCTAATGGTTCGAACCGGGGTTTAGACGCGTTGATGGCGGCAACTGCGACGGGGAAGAAGGTGGTTCGAATTCGCGGAGAAGTGTATCGTGGATCAGCAAGGACGTCTCTTCGGTGCCTCGCAGCAAGCGAATTTGCCACAGCGAACACATTTCGCCCGAATGGTGGAACAGTTCGGGACCGAGTGCATTTAGGATGGCGACGCTGATTTCATGATTTAGGTGCAGGTTGTCGTGGCAGTACGACCGCTGCACCGAATAACTCTGCTGGATCGATGCCGCAACTAAAGAAACGTAAGGCTCTACCGTCTTGCGACCCCGATGCCATTTCATTTCGTCGGCCAATTCCAACATCCGATCTTGTTCGAACGCCAACCCGCTGACGTCGCCAAACTCCTGGATCATGGCCAGCAAAATGTCAGTCCAACGTTCTGATTGCATGCGAAACTGATTCAAGACGGATGGCTGGATCAACTGAGTCTGTTTGCCTTGCAGTAACAACCGTAAAACTCGATGTCTCGCTTCCAAATGTCCCAGAAAAACACTCTTGGCAATGGGACTCGTGTCATTGATCAAGCGAGTTTGATCGAGCGCGGAAAGGAGTGCTGTCCAGACGCGAGCCAAAATTTCCGACGCCAAGATTTCTCCAATCACGGGCGATTCGTCGGTCCAAAGCCGATTCGCACATTCCGGCGAATCTCGCAAAGCCGCTTCGAACGAGTGAAGACGCGACTGCCATTTTTGAAGCCTGCATTTCGAATTGATCCAATAGTGCTGCAACACGGCGTCTGAAATGCGTTGCGTGCCCAAAACAATCGCCCCGGAATGGGATGCCAGACTGGCGGCGAGTTCAACAAGCTGACCGGCGTGCATGATAGGAAAGATCCCACAAAGGGAGGTGGTTCTGGATTGAGCATCCATGCCGTTGCTTGATACGACGTTTGATACGACTAACAAACAGTCGGTCTTACGCCTTTTCGCAAAGCGGATGCCATCCGGCCCGATTTCGCCAAATCCACCAAATACCATGCGAAATGACCATTCCGCCGCCGCGTCACGGTTTTCCTTTGTGGCGAATTCACCTCATGGCCAGGGTCCACCGTGGTGCATTCGGGAAACGCAGACAAGAAAAGCCGTCACACCGGCTACGCCGGACGAAGCTTGGAATAGACCGATTCCACCGCCGGCTGTCTCGTGTAGTTTGGACCCACTGTATCGTCCGCCCCGACATAATGAAACGGCGGCTCCCAGTTGGCGTGCCCGATTCGCTGTAGCCGATGTCGACGCGCATCGTATTGAAAGCCGGCCTCGCGCAGTGATCGCGCAATGATTTGATCGCCTCGCTGCGATTCGCCAAGTCGCATGTTTTTGACGTCCAGACTGGCAATCAACAAGCCGTCCGGCACAAGCCAAGAACTTGCCAATGCAATTGCATGCAGCTTATCGCCCAAGTAATGCAGTCCGTGGACGCAAGTGATCAGATCGAACCGATCGACTGGCGTAAAGTCAAAGACCGAACTGACAATCAGCCGAAGCGAAGCGGAATGGTTCGGAAGGAACATCCCGACCAGATCAACGCCCGTGATCTGAACCGCTCCGTTTCTTAGGACCGCATCCGTAGCTGATTCGCAGCCTGCGGCCGCTTGAATCAGTGCCTTGCCCGATCCGCAACACAAATCCAACCAACGCACAACGCGTTGTCGCGAAAGCCGTTGTCGCAACCATTCCAGCGGTTCGACACCTAACTCTATTCCGTATCCGTTAGTGCCGGTTAAGTCACGTTCCCGGTTCATCGCGCAGTTGGCTACAACCGGCGACGCCTCTAGGCTTTGCCTGTCCAACAGACGTTGTTCTTGCATGAAATTATCCGGCGCAGAATCTACCGACGCACAAAGATCTTGTCCGCCGAAACCACCAAACTACCCAACGGATTGATTTCGCCCGTGCCGACGACCACCACCGTTTGCCCCGGTTCTGCTTGCAGCACTTGACGCGCATCAACGTCCAGAATTTCGCCTTGTTCGTCCAAAACCTGCACGATGGCCGTGGCGTCCGGAGCTTTTTCTTTGCGAGCTTTACAGAACGGGCAATTGTCAGGATCGTGTCCGGGACCGTGTGACGCAATCTCGGGATCTGTCATGGTGAAAACCGCTTTACCGGGATCCCATGTGGCGTCCGATGAACCAATCGTTCCTACCACGACCAGCTGATTGGATTCGGCCAGTTTTTCTCGAGCCTCCAGCACGCCGACACCGCCATCTGGTTCGGCCGCTAACAGCAGTTTGGCACGAGCATCCACGGTGGCAGGATCTTCGGACGGAGTGCATCCAGCCAAGGCGACAACAGCGATCACAAAAAACAGAACGCAATTTCGGTACGGCATTATTTTCTACTCGAATAACAGATGATCAATTCTTGAAACAACGCTCAAACATATGATAGGCGCTAGTTGTGACCGAGTACAATACGGAGCGTGATGTTCGACGGTTTGCGTTGAAATGAATTGGCGCGAACCATGCGAATTCGGTCTTGTTCGCCACAACACTAACGAATGTCAGCCTATCCGAAACGCCTTGAAGGTGCGTCTTTTGATAGCCCGAAACGTAAGTGAGGGAAGTTGATAGCCCGAAACGTAAGTGAAGAAAGTTGATAGCCCGAAACGTAAGTGAGGGAAAAAACGGACAGTCCCTCGCTGACCCGTCGGGCTAGGAACTTCCGCCGACAACTGCAAATGCGCAACTCCAAAATCGACACGCTGGGCGTGAATTCTCCTTGCGACGAATTGTGACACCATGCTGGAAAACCACTACCGATTTTTGCTAATCACCGCGTTGCTGATCAGCGCGTCTGCAGCGAACGCGGATCTGACAATTGACCTGCAGTTCCTGGGCACTCGCTATGGCACCAATCCGGATGGCAGCGGCGGTTCCATTCTCAACGAATTTGCTCCGCCTGATACTATGGGAGCCGTCGGGCAACAGCATATTGTGGAAATTTTGAATGGCAGTTTGGCGATTTATGACAAATCGAATGGAAGTCTGATTCGGCGCACGTCGTTAAACGATTTTTGGACGTCGGCCGGAGCGGAACCGGAGGGAGATTACGCGTTTGATCCTCGAATTGTCTTTGACGCGAATTCGCAACGTTGGTACGCCGTTGCCGTCGACAACAAGTCCGGCCCGAACAACATTTTGCTGGGCGTTTCCCGTTCGTCCAATCCGACCGATGCATGGTCTGCCTTTCAGGTGGATGCCGACACCACAGGTCCGGACGATGTTTGGGCCGATTTCCCAACGCTTGGCTATGACGCGCACGGCGTGTATGTGGCTGCCAATATGTTTCCCATTGCCAGCGGATTTGGCAATGTTTCCATCTTGGCGGTTCCTAAAGATGATTTGCTGGCCAGTGTTCCAACTATCCAGAACGCGGTCTATTTTGAAAACGTGATGCCAATTGACACGGGCTTTTCGTTGCAGAGCGTGATCCATTCGTCGCCTGACAATGTCGCTCGGCTGTTGTCTGCCTATTCGGCCACACAACTGAAATGGACGGAACTGACTGGCACCGATACGTTTCCCGTTTCGCTGGATACAACTTCGCTGCCCATTGCCGTTCCCAGCTCGGGCAGCGTCCCCGACGCACCTCAGCCTAACGGCGCCGCGCAGCTGGATACTCGAGACGAACGCTTTTCGGCCAGCGTCATCCAGCAAGGAAATTCGATTTGGGCGGCACAGTCGGTTCGGCAGAATAATCGAGCGGCCGTGCGGTGGTTCGAATTGGATGCAGCGTCGGGACAAGTCGTGCAGACTGGCATCATTGCCGATCCGATTCGCTCTTATTACTATCCTTCGATTGCGGTGAACGCCAACGGTGACGTAGTCATCGGGTTTACAGGGTCCAGTCCGATCGAATTTGCCAGTGCTTACGCGGTCAGCGGAACCACCATGGCCGGAATCACTTCGTTTCAAACGCCGATACCCTTGTTTGCAGGTAACGCGACGTATGAACGATTTGACAGCAGCGGCCGTAATCGTTGGGGAGACTACAGTTCGACGGTACTTGATCCGCAAGATCCCCATTCGTTTTGGACGTTTCAGTTGTTTGTATCTGGAGCGAACCAATGGCAAGTGGGAGTCACCAAGTTGTCCGTATCCGCCGTTCCCGAACCGAGCGGACTTTATTTGGCGTTGTTAGCTGGAATCAGCGTTTGCGGCGTGACGAACGTGAGCCGATGGATCGAACGTGAACGGATCAAAGGGGCCAGAATCGCATTTTTTTCTAGAAATAGGTCACCTTTCGCGTCGAACTCCCGTAGAAACGAAAATGCGAAAAAACGAAGATAGGCCCAGGGCCAATGTTTGCCCGTTGCGCGAAGCGAAATAGTCCGTTGCACGAGATTTGAAGTTGTGTTTTTTATAGCCGGCTGCGTTGGCTTTGAAGTTGCGCTTTTTCCTAGCCCGAAACGTAAGTGAGGGGAAATTGAACGTTTCTGAAGTCCCCTCGCTGACGCTTCGGGCTAGGATGACGCTGCGGGGTACATGACGTTTCGGGCTACGATGAGGCCGCGGGGATCGTGACGTTTCGGGCTACGATGTCGTTGCGAATCAGACACAAAATAAAGGAAAGTTAGTGGCGACGGACGAACTAGTATTGCTGCAAGACGTTGTGAAAGAGTTCCGAGGTGTGCGTGCGTTAGACGGAGTTTCCACCACCATCCGTCCGGGAATCACGGGGGTCTTGGGACCGAATGGGGCGGGCAAATCGACGCTGATCAAGATTCTACTGGGACTCGTGCGTATGACAGCGGGAACCGGTCATGTCTTGGGACGGACGCTCGGCGTGAACGCGCGCAACATCCGAGAAGTGGTCGGCTATATGCCGGAAGATGATTGCTACATTCCCGGATTGACGGGCATTGAAGTGGTCCAGTTTGCCGCCAGCATGTCCGGCATTCCCAACACGGAAGCATTGCGGCGTTCGCACGAAATCTTGGACTTTTGCGGCATGCAAGACCAACGGTATCGAGCGATTGAGACGTATTCCACGGGCATGCGGCAAAAGATCAAATTTGCGGCCGCCATTGTTCATGATCCCGATTTGTTGATCTTGGACGAACCCACCACAGGGCTCGATCCGGAAGAGCGAGTCGCGTTGCTGAATCGAATTCGTTCGCTGGCTGATCGTTCGCACAAGTCGGTCATTCTGTCGACGCACATTTTACCAGACGTGCAAGCCACGTGTGATCATGTGTTGATTATGGCCCAAGGTCAAATTCGCTTGTCGGGTTCGTTAAGAGATTTAGAACGCCCCACCGAGTCTCGGTTGAACATTTCGGTCTTGTCAGGGCAAGACCGACTCACCAGTTGGCTCCAAGAACAACAAATTCACGTAACAACGCAACCGAATGGTTTGCTACAGATTTCCACTGGCGGCCCCGAGCTGCTGGAACGCATTTGGCAAGCGGCAGCGGAACGGCAGGTGGCCATTCAGTCACTAACGCCATCGCGGAATTCCTTAGAAGAGATTTTCATGACGGCGGTGAAGGAGGCGGCAGATGCCAGTGCATGATGTTGGCTATCGAGCTTGGAATGGACAGCGGATTGCCAGTTCGTGGCGATGGTGGACCATCTCGGCGCGAGGTGTCGCGTTGGTCCTTAAGTCCAAGTGGATTCGGCGGATGTTGCTGTTCGCCTGGGCCAGCGTCATCTACTGGGCGGTGTCGTTCTTTCTGTTCGAAAACTTCATTGAAACGGTTCGTCAAGGAATCCCCGGCCAAGCAGCCATGGCGGCAATGAACGAATTGGAAGGAACGCCGATGGGCATGGTAGCCGAAGACGAAGTAGAACGCATTTTGGCTCGACGCTTAGAACAACAAATTCCGTTGCTTCGTTCCAGCGAAGCTCAACAATTGGCCGTGGTATTGGCAGATGATGATCGAGCCCATTCGCGCCGCGTCTTCTGGACGCTGATGACACTCACGTTTTTTCGCTATCCGCAAGCCGCCATGATGGTCTTTCTGATCGGGTTTATTGCGCCCAGCCTGATTGCCAACGACATGCGCTCGCGCGCGTTCCTGCTGTATTTTTCTCGGCCCATTCGAACCAGCGACTACATCCTGGGCAAGCTCGGAATTTTGGCCGCGTTCTTAATTTGGACCATCACGTTGCCAGCGTTGTTACTGTATGTTTTCGGAGTCATGCTTTCGCCGAATGTGTCCGTGGTGGCCGTCACATGGGACTTGCCGCTGCGCATTGTGTTGGCGTCGGTGGTGGTGATTATCCCGACATCGTTGTTGGCATTGGCGTTATCGTCGTTGACGCAAGAGAGCCGGTTTGCCAGCTTTGCTTGGTTTGCCGTGTGGGGCATGGGCGCTGGAGCTCATTTGGCCATGCAAGGCAATTTTTTGACGCGGATGCTGGGTTCTCGCGGGATGCTAGACGGGCCGATCTTGCCCAGCGAGGACCGCTGGGCCTTTCTTTCTTTGTACGAATGCTTGGGTGGCGTTCAGCGTTGGGTGTTTGGTGCCGAAGTATCGAATCGCACCGTTCTAACGTCCGCCGTGGTTCTGTTGGGTGTCACCATTCTGTCACTACTGGTGCTGAACCGTCGCATTCGCCAAGCGGTGCAGACCTAAGGAGACGCAGCAATGGAACCGATGATCGAACTGGCAGGCGTCACCAAGTTGTACCGCACCGTATTGGGTGTGAACGATATTTCGCTGCAGTTGCATTCCGGCGCATTCGGCTTGTTGGGCCCGAATGGTTCGGGAAAAACCACGTTGATCAATTTGATATTGGGACAGATTAAACCCACGCTCGGCACAGTTCGCTTGTTCGGCAAATCGCCGTGGAAAAACGACCGGTTGACTCGGCGCATTGGCTTGTGTCCCACAGTAGAAATTGCTTATCCCAACGTCAGCGCCAAGGAATGGGTCACGTTCTTGGTACAGATGCATGGCTTTGCGTTGCCAGCGGCCAGACAAGCGGCTTGCCGAGCGTTAGAGTTGGTCAAATTAGATCATGCGATGGACCGGCCGATTGGAACGTATTCTTTGGGAATGCGGCAGCGAGCGAAATTGGCGCAGGCCATTGCCCACAATCCGGATCTGTTGATTTTGGACGAACCGTTCAATGGGCTGGATCCCGTGGGTCGTTTTGAAATGACCGAATTCTTGCGAAACTGGGTACACGAAGGAAAAAGTTTGATCCTGGCCAGCCATATCTTGCACGAAGTAGAAGCGGTCCATCCGGCCTTCCTACTAATCAGTGGCGGCCGATTGTTAGCGTCGGGAACGCCGCAAGAGGTGCGACAGATTTTGGCCGATTCGCCCAGCGAAGTGGTGGTCCACTGCAATCAGGCAGCGCGTTTGGCCAGCGTTTTGTGCGAACGAAATTTGGTGCAAAAGCTAAACATCCTTGCGGACCAGCAAATTCGAATTGTCACGCCATCGGCGGCCAAGTTGTTTGACCAGCTGCCAGGCATTTGTCAGCAACATGGCATTGTGGTAGATCAACTGACTTCGGAAAACGAATCGTTACAAAGTCTGTTCGCAACGTTGATGCGCATTCATCGAGGCGAATCGTAGGAAGCAGGAGCGGTCATGATTTCCATCCAAGGCGTCCAAGCGATGCTGGCGTTTGAATTGCGTCGAGCGGTCACGTTGCAACGCATGGCCACCACCATCGTGTTGATCTTGTTTCCGCCGCTGATGCTGGCGTTGATGGTCTTGGGGCCTCGCGCGTTTGGTGAAGAACCTTCGCGAGAATTATTTCCAGAATTTCCCACCGTCTTCTTGTTAGGCATTTCTTGCATTTTGTCGCTCCTGTTATGGGCGACACCTAACGTCTATTCGGAAATGGAAAGCAAAGGCTGGGCCTTTATCGCGTGTCGACCAAAAGGTCGTACGTCACTGCTGTTAGGCAAATATATTGCCGCAGTGGTTTATTCGTATGTGGTTTGTTTGCTGTCCGCATCGCTGTGCACGCTGGTGGCCTACTGGCTGGACGGATATGCCAAGTCGACGTCGTTTTGGCTTTCGTTGAACGGGATTTTTGGTTTGGCGTGTATCGTCTACGGAGCCATCTTTTCGCTGATAGGCGTGCTGTTTCAGAAACGAGGCATGGTGTTTGCGGCGGGATACGCTCTGTTGGTCGAGCTGATTCTGGGGTTCGTCCCAGCCGTGATCAATCGGATCACGATGCGCTATCATCTGCAATATCTGGCGGTAAAGTGGTTTGACGTGTTGCCCGAAGAAGTGATCCAGGGAATGGAGCTGGTGTACGGCCCCATTCGTTCCAATGCGTTTCATATTTCTGTCATTCTAGGCGCGGCGGCGGGTGTTCTATTCGTGGCGAATATTGTGATTCAGCGCCGAGAATACGTGACGGCGGAAGACGTCTGACGCGAATTGGACACATCCCATGCCCGCTCGTCAATTCGTTCCCAGGTCGTTATTCTGAATGTGTTTGATTTGGCACAGCTTCTTGGTGCGTAGCGTCTTGGTTCGTATCGCTTTTGGTTCGTAGTCCCGCCTTCAGGCGGAATGAGCCAGCTCATGCTGCCAACGAACGTGAGGTTGCCATACTTTGTAAATATCATCAGAAGAGCAATTCATGTCTGACCGTTCAACACCATTGAACGTAGCCTTTTTGGGCTGCGGTTATGTTGCGGAATTTTATGCGCTGACCATGCCGCATCATGCCAGGATCAAACTTCGTGGTGCGTTTGATTTGGATGCCAAACGCTGCCAAAATTTCGGCCAGCGTCACAACATTAAGGCGTACGCTTCGTTCCAAGAAATGTTGGATGATGACATTCAGATTGTCACCAATTTGACCAATCCGCACGCTCATTTTGACACGACCACGGCTTGCCTGAATGCTGGCAAGCACGTCTATACCGAAAAGCCCATGGGACTGACCATGGACGAAGCCAAGGCCATTGTAGCGCTAGCCGAAGAAAAGCAACTGAAGATTTCATCCGCACCATGTACGCTGTTGGGCGAATGCGCTCAGACGTTTTGGAAAGCCCTACGTGAAGAATCGATTGGCAAACCGCTGGCCGTAGATGCCGAATTGTGCGAAGGCTTCTTCTATTCCATGCCGTACGAAGGTTGGAAGAATCCGGCCGGAGACATTTGGCCTGCCGAAGATGAAATTCGCGTTGGCTGTGGCCTGGAGCATTTAGGTTATCAGCTGACGTGGCTGTTGGCGTTCTTTGGACCGGCTACAGAAGTGTTGGCGCAGGGTTCGTGCCTGGCCACGGACAAGCAAAAATACGTTCCGGCGGAAGAAGCAGCGCCGGATCATATTGTGGCGTCCTTGCGTTTTCAAAGCGGCGTGACCGCTCGGATCACTTGCAGCGTCATTGCACCTTATTCGCACGCGTTAAAAATTATCGGTGACCAAGGTGTGATGTCAACCAAGGACGTTTGGCATTTTGATTCGCCCGTGAAACGCAAGAAGATGATTAATTTCCGAGGCCGAAGTCGTTTGATGCCGGTGGCTCAAAAAGTTCGAATGGCACGACAACCGCGAAAAGACCTGGGCTACAAAAGCGACGCACACCAAATTGACTTCGCACTGGGAATTGCCGAATTGGGCGACGCGATACTCGAAAACCGAATGCCTCGTTTAACGCCACAGTTTGTTCTGCACGTGAATGAAGTTTTGCTGGCCATCCATCATTCGTTTCCAGACGGTCGATTGACAAAACCGGAAACGACGTTTGAACCGCTGTCGCCCATGGATTGGGCTCGGTGACTTCGTAACGCCGCGTTACCTCGCTGCATCACAAAAACAAAAACACTTACGGGAGTTGATTCCATGACGACGATTCGGTGGGGAGTGATTGGGACGGGCGCGATTGCTCATGTGTTTGCGAGAGATATGCAACGAGTGACCGAAAGCCAGATTGTGGCGGTTTCTTCGCGAGACGCGGCCAAGGCAGAAGCGTTTGGTGCGACCTACGGTGCGAAGGAATGTTTTGGCGATTTCCAACAAATGGTCCAGCAATCTTCGGCCGACGTCATCTACGTGGCCACGCCCAATACCGCTCATTTGGACAACTGTCTGGCTGCCTTGGAAGCGGGCAAAGCCGTCTTGTGTGAAAAGCCGTTTGCCATGACCACCGAACAAGCCAGACAGATTGTCGAACTGGCCAGATCCAAAAATCTGTTCTGCATGGAAGCGATGTGGATGCGTTGCTTGCCTGCCATTCGAAAACTGGTGGATCGAATTCAGCAAGGCGCAATAGGCCCGGTTCGTCATCTGTCAGCCGATTTTGGTTACCCTGTGGCCGATGATCCCGATAGTCGATTTTATAACGCGGAACTGGGTGGCGGAGCGTTATTGGATCGAGGCGTCTATACGCTGGCGCTGGCCCAAGCGATTTTGGGAAATCCCGCCAACGTGGTTTCGGTGGCAGAAAAAGCAGCCACCGGCGTGGATCGCCAGTCCGCGATTCTGTTGCAATACGAAAGTGGCGCCATCGCCACTCTCAGCTGCCGATTAGACGTGGAATCCAGCAACGAAGCGATCATTTCTGGCACCAAAGGGATCGTTCGAATGGACGCGCCGTTCTTCAATCCGCCTTGCGTGAGTGTCCTTCCCAAATCGAATCAACCTACTTGGCCGCCGCAAGATTTGACCAGCGGTTCGTCGCCCGGGCTGGCGCAAAAGGTGGTTGGCAAACTGAAATCCAACCGCTACGTTCGCAACCTGAAAAAGCTTTTACCCGGAAGCGGCGGCGAATCGTGGGGCGGGACCAGCGAAGGTGCGGGCTATCAGTTTGAAATTGCTCACGTCAACGATTGTCTTCGCGCCAAGAATACGGAAAGTTCGTGGATGCCGCTCAGCGACACACTGCAGACCATGGAGCTGATGGACCGAATTCACCAAGCGTGGTAAACCGGCTAACGAGGCGATCGAATGGGTTCGATCAACATGAAGGGTTGCCCCGCTTCGTCCAATCGAACATCCCCTTTCAACAGCCCCTGCGCTAATACTCGATCCAGCACTTGCTGGTAAGACGAACGCTTGGCCGGAACTTTGATCTTGGCCGACATGTCAATTTTGGCCAGTTGCATGTTGTGCGAATCAAAAATCATGGGCACTGTCAACTTAGGCTGTAACGCCGATAACACCGTCGACAACGGTGTATCCGCAATTTCTACTCGCAGCGGTTCGCCCAATTTGGGCACCAATTCAACCGCTTTTTGTTCTTCACGAGGCCAGCCGATGGGCCATGATTCTTCGGCCTGTCGCAGGGGCACAATTCGCAGCACCAATTTACCGGAGTTAGACTTGTGTGGCACTACGGCCAACGAGACGGTGTTACAGACGGCGGCCAGTGCCGTACCAGCGCCACACCCTGCAATTCCATTTCCAAATCATCAGCAGTTTTGATGAACTGATCGGCAAATGGTGACATTTCAATGGTCAAACGCAGATCTTGCTGAATGGCGTTCAGTACCGATTGAACGGCTTGCCCTTGCGTCTTGGCCTGAGTCTTGCCTGACAGATCATCAAAGACTTGAACCAATTCTTTGTCGGTCAAGCCAAACGAACCTTCGCCGCCAGCCTGTTCGTCTTTCTTCGGGTCGATGATTTCGGACAGCCAGGTTTGCAGAGCGGCTTTGTCTTGCATGCGAAAGACTTGGTTGTCTGAAGTGCGAATCGAATTGTCCACGGCCAGAATCACGAATACGGTAAAGTGTCCGGCTCGTTCGTCCACTTTCATCTGGTCGCCAATCTGCCACGAACGAAACCGCAATCGTTCGACGGGCAAATCCTGGATCGCTCGCAACCAACGCTGCGAACCATCAATCGGTCCACCTGGTTCGATCAATACTTCCAAATCAATCGGCAGTTTTTCATCCGCCGTCGCGGTCGACTCGGCACAGAAAACAATCAGCGCCAACGCGAGAAATACGAAACGGCTCCAATGAACCGACCAACCGGAAATAGAAACTGCCACGGCGAACTCCTACTGAGAGCAAACAATCTTGACACCCAAGTATAGCCCGCAGCAGGGCCGATTCGTCAATTCGATTTTGGGCCTCTCTGAACAGCGAGCGACCTGAATTGTCTAGAATGCTGCCAAATTAAGTTCGTAGTCCCGCCTTCAGGCGGAAAAGGTCTCGGCTGCGAATAAAAGTTTGTAGTCCCGCCTTCAGGCGGAAAAGGTCTCGGAGCGAATAAAAGTTGTAGTCCCGCCTTCAGGCGGAAAGATCGCGTTGTTCTGACAACACTGCCTAGACTGGATTCCGGCTAAAGCCGGGACTACGAACGTCCTTACTACGAACGTCCTTACTGAACTCTTATGAACGTCCACATGAACGTCCTTACTATGAACGTCCGGAACGACGAATCTTTTCCAGTCCAACTACACAAGCCAACGTTTGGTGCCGGCAAAGACCAAATCGGCCAGAGTCGCCGGCGAATCCGTTTGTCGGGCGGTCGCCGCTGGCTGCTTCCAAGCTCGATCCGTCGCCACTTCGGACGCTCGAACTGCCGCCGCCAATCGCAAGTCAACACCTTCTGTAGCCAATGAAACTGGTTGGGCCGCGTTGCTGTACGAACCACTCTGGAAGGCGTGCACCAAATCCGCTGTGGTGAAGTCGCCGTCGCAATTCCAATCCCCTTGAGCCCAACCGGAATTTCGCGGCTGCGAGTCTTCATACTGGCCAGCGGTAAAGACCGCGACAAAATCGGCCGAATTGAAAATGCCATCCAAATTGGCGTCGCCCGGGGTCGTGCCCAGAATCGACGAGACCAAGTACTGTTGATCCGCCAAATTGATTTGGCCATCGCCCGTCAAGTCGAACGACGTTTCCGCATTGCGAATCGCCACACACAACCGATCGATATCGGCCGCGTTGACGACACCATCGCCATTGACATCTCCCGGAAGAGAACCGCTGCTGATGCGACCCGGCGTCGGCTCGGCCGCTCGCCAGCTACTGGCTGCACTACCAAACGCATTTACTGCCGTTCGTTGCAAACTGGCTCCATCACCGTCCGCTGCCGTCGGCCAACCGTTGGCGTCGTCGTAGGTGACTTGATCTTCCAGCAGACGAGGAATCAAGAAGGGATTTTCGGCCGGTGGTTCGTCGGGACGCTGCAGCTGAATCGATTCACCGCCGTTGTCCAATTTGCCACTGTATCCGCCCAGAATTCGCACCGATGGAAGTAAGTCGTATTGCGAACGGAACGCCAGAAGTTTGGTAGCGTTATTCGGCGAAGCAGGATTGAACGACACAATCAACACCGTTTGGTCGGCGCCTAGTGTGGCACCGTCCGGAAAATCAAAATCGACACCCTGGCGAATTCGCCATTCGGTCAAATCAATAGTTTGCCCCGTTGGGTTGTAGATTTCAATAAACTCCAAATCATCGTCGGTAATGGTCGGATCAATGGCCAAGGCCAACGGACTGGGATCAGCCGGATGATAATGGATTTCACTGATGACAATCGGACCGATTCGAGGACCACTGTTGACGGCACCCAGCGTGCGTTGCAACATGGGATACAGCGAACCGGTGGCGTTGGGGTAACGACCGAACGATTCGCCATTCTTCGCCGCGCCAAACGAAACCGAATCCACCACTTGGCTGGCACCTAACGTTGAATTCGACCAAAGCCAGATTCGTTCGCCCGTGGAACTGCTGAGTGCAAAGTCCTTGGCAGCCACTCCGCCACTGGCATTGAAATCACTTTCGTCAAAGACCATGTAGCCACCGGCCGGAATGATCGTGTTGGCCGGAATCTGGAATTTATTGGGACTGCCACCGGAATCGCTCAAGTACCAACCGCCAATGTTGATAGACGCATTGGTGGGATTGTGCAATTCAATGGCGTCCGTCAGCGGCAAATCGGTATGCGTCAGCACTTCATTGATGACAATTCTGGCATTGCTAGGCGTGACGCCGTTGTCCGTTCCGGGCGAACCGCCGTCTGCCGGACTGGCCGTCCAAGTGGATGAATCGGCCCACGAAGTAAAGGGCAACGTGGCATCCACCACTTGCAGCGAACGGCCCGCGCCGTCCGTGGTTGGTTGCCAGGCGTCGGCGTAATCGAAACGCAGGATGGCCGTTTCGTACGGAGCGGGCATCAACAGCGAAAGCTCCTCGCCGCCGTCGCTCAAGTCGCCCGAATACTGTCCAATTAGATTGCGGTTCGGCCCGTAGTGCTGCAAGAACGCGTCGACGTTGTTGGCAATGACCGCTCGTTGCCCGGCAGCCAACTTGATATTTGGGAACGTAAATTCAACACCTGATCCGAGTCGTACGCCTTTCAGCGGCAGGGCAACATCACCGATGTTTTGGACTTCGATGTACTCCAGGCTCTGATCGCCAGCCGGATTGTACATAACCTCTACAATTCGCAACGAATCCAATAAATCCTGTTCGGCTGCTTCTTGTTCCGAGGTCCAACTGCCGTCCAACGCCAGCCCAAAGACCATATCACCACTTTGTGTCGACGCCTGATGAACTTCTACGGCAATGACGTTTGTTCCCAATTGCCACAGACTGCTGGGCACTTCAAAGGGGCCTTCCAAACCGGCTTCATTAACGTTTCGATCGGCCGTCGTCGTAAACGAGATGTTCCCGTCCGGCATGCCTCGCCGCACCACTTCTTGTCCATTCACATAAACCACAAACCCGTCATCTACGATGGTGCTGATCTGCGTCGACAGCGAATCAAAATTCACTTCGTCCGTCAAGGTGATCGACTTGCGGAAGTAGAATGTGGGCGAACCATTCAGATCAAGACTGGTTCGCAGCGAATCCGGTAGTTGCTCCAGTTCTTGGCCCAATAAGCCGGGGCCAGACGACCAATTCGAATCGTCGTAGCTGAGCGTTCGCCACGAATTTCCCAGATCTGTACCCGACGCTTCATAACGCCAATTGTCCGCAAAACCAAATCCGAACGAATTCAAATCTGCTTCTCGACCATTGGACGCTCCAGGCGTTGGGAAGGGCAGAAACCCGTAACCCGCTGCGGCGTCCGGCTGACGACCATACGAAACTTCCGACGTTTGCGGAAAGGACATGACAAAGTCTTGTAGCGAACCGTCCGGAGCGATCAGACCCAACTTTTCTTGCACCGGAGACAAACGAAACGCGACGTGATCATGGCCATCTTCCGGATCTCCATCGGCAATAAACGTTTGATAGCCGTCACCGGCAATGAAGCTAAGCGACGCAATGGGTGACATGTCGGGAACTTCAAACGGCGCGTCGGACAGTGCATACCCGCTCAAATCAACCGGATAAACATCCGCATTGTGCAGTTCGATAAAGTCTTGAGCCACTCGCACATCACCACTGGCATACCATTCGTTGATCACCAATTGCGAACCGTCGCCCACCGGTTGAGCTCGATTGGCTTGGCCCAAAGTCGGCTGATTCAATTGCCACGTAGCGTCTGGTCCGAACCGTCCAATGGACAAGTCGGGAAGTTGCAAACCAAACGTGACCGAATCAACCACGGTTCCATTGGGCTGAATCAAATAGACCGAATCGCCGTTTTCGTTCAGTTGGAAATCGGCGATCATTCCCAGCCCAGAACTGTTACGGCCAAAAACGACAACCAATCCGCCTGGCTGCACCACTTGAGATGAAAACACGAACTTGTCAGGATCATTCAAATCGTCGGTCAGTCGCCAGCCTTCCAGATTCAATGGCGACGTACCGTAGTTCACCAATTCGATGGCATCAGGTGATTCGCCCAAAACGTCCAGCGTATTTTTGTTACTGGCCAAAACTTCGTTAATACGAATTGTAGGTCCGTTGGCCGCATTCACCGTCCAGGAATACGAGTTCGCCATGGCTTCCGATTGCCAGA
Source organism: Pirellulaceae bacterium (assembly GCA_041399205.1). GTDB lineage: Bacteria > Planctomycetota > Planctomycetia > Pirellulales > Pirellulaceae > JAGQOZ01. Next base: position 162,108 of record JAWKTK010000022.1, read on the forward strand.
TTCCGGTCGCTTCGTGCAAACCAATCACTTCCACTTGCTGCAGACCGTTCGCCAAGTTGGAAAGCGTGATCGGCGTGGCGATGTTGCGAGCGGCAGAAAGTGTGCCTCCGTTCAAGCGATATCGATACTGACTGTAGCCCGTTCCGGAAACAGTCAACGTAGCGGATCGACTGGAAGTTGTGCCGGCGGGAACGCCGGACAACGACACGCCAACACCACTCGCCGCTCCCATGTCTCGACGATTGGCACCCGCTTGGTGCGCCAACGACCCGGTTCCTAGTTGAAAGTCTTCGCTTGCGCCACCAACGTGTGGATCGCCGAACAAATTTCCCACGCCGACAACGTCGCTTTGGTCCATCGAGGGCAAATACGAATAGCGAACCGTCAAATCGGTGCTGGGCAGCACATAATCAAACGTTGGCACGCTAACGTTGAAGATGCTGCCTTCCACCAACGCACCTCGTCCCGGTCCCGATGTCTGTCCCGGCAAGTCGAAATACAGCGGCGAATGCGATGAAGAAGATACCGTGTTATTGATGAAGTACATAAACGCCGTTTCCTTCACCAACGACGCGTGCTGCACATTGTCAAAGACGTTGCCGTACACCCAGAACGTACCGGTCGATGAAGAAATGGTATTTGATTCGCCGGGATCGGTGTTGAACTGATCCTTGATGAAATTATGGAAAAGATTGCCTTCGATAAAGACGTCGCCGGTCATGTCGAGCGCGTCGTCGCCTCCGCCAGCGAATTCGTTATTGCGAATAATGGGAATCGGATTTGGCAAACTGGGCGCGTCAAAGTCGACGCTGTCATTGTGGCCGGTGATATGACCGAAGTAGTTGTTCTCTAAAATCCATTCGCCACCTGCCGGGATGCCTCGACCCCAAATATGTTCGCTCTGATTGTCCGACGTCGGTGCTTGGCCAGGTTCGAAAATGGTGGTGAACGTGGAATTGCGAACCACCAGCGACGAATCAATCGATCGAATACGACGGCGATCGGTTTTATCCAACGTCACGTGATCCAGCGTCAACCGCGAATTCTCCAATCCAATCATCCCGTCTGAAGTGACGCCATGTTCCAAAATGGCGTATTGAATTTGGTTGTCCGCCATGGAACTGCGGAACTGCAAGCCTCCCCAGGCAGCACCGTTGGACGAAGGCACTGCGGCAAAGCGAATCAACTTGTTGGCTTGGCCAATAGCGACGATTCGACCGTTGATGGTCAAACGAGCTCCCGGATTAAAAAAGACTGACGTTCCAGGTTCGATGGTCAGTGACGCATTTGCCGCCACGGTGACGTCCCCGTTCACCACAAATGGCCCGTCGGCCGCTTTCCAAACCGTATTGGCCGTAATGTCACTGTTGACACTAGTGACGCTGCCATCATCAAACCAGATATCCAGCGTTTCTGATCCGACGATGTTGCCCTGCCGTTTCGCCTGGTCAAACGCCTGAACGGTCAAACGATTCAAACCGGGTGACAAAAGATGGTCGTCACCGTTGCCGTTATTTTCTGCTTGCAATTGAGCGACCAACTCCATATCAAACGAAATGTCGCTACTGGCAGGATCCGACTGATGAATCTCGACAGCAATCACATTGTTGCCAGCCACCAACGAATTCAGTGCCGCCGTGGAAGGCGTGAACGCGACAAAGTTGTTCTCTTGCGAATTGGACCGAGTGTCCTGTGAATAGTCGTCAAATGCCGCGTTTGCATCCAAGTTAACTCGGACCGCTTCCACTCCGTTGATATAAACCGCCGCACCGTCGTCGTAGACCATGTTGATGGTCATGCCGGAAACTTTGGTCGGGTCGTCAATGTTAAACGTCGTGCGGAAGTAAGTGGTTGGAGCGTCAGTCGCGCCACCGCCATTGCTGACTCGAGTCGCTTCGTCGCCATCGCCGTAGCCCAATTGCGAAGGGCCAGACGCCCAAGCTTGATCGTTAAACGAGGGACTTCGCCAAGCGGTTCCTTGGTTCGAACCATCGTCTTTGTAGCGCCAAATCGAACCGCTAGACAGCAATGTTTGGCTTTCGAATCCAGCGTCACCTTGAACAAATTGATAGGTGGAACCAACAAGGTTCGTTTCCAGGCCATTGACTTGAACGGAACGAGTCTGTGCGAGCGGCGCGTTCGCGGTCAGTACAAAAGAACCATTGGTTGTCCGAGGATAGCCGTTTTGATCGGGCAGATTTTCAAAGACATTCAATTGGCCAGAGATTTCGCCCAGCACATAATTCGCTCGGTTGTTTAAAAACGTCAGCGTATCTTGAATGAAGTTTTCGCTAACGGTGTTCCGCAGTGATTCTCGCAATACTTCTTCCGGCTGATCGGTCAGAATCACGTTGTTAATCAGGTCCACATACTGCGCGTAATACCGACCGATGAATTCCGGATGACGCACCAGATTCCGCACGGCCGTATTCCCGTCAGCCGGAAACAGTGTGCGTTGCACTCCTAGTTCATACATAGAATCCATGTCATAGGGCAGCAGATTGAAACGAGCGTCTTCAATACCGCGATACATGGCGTAGTCATCACCTCGAGGATCACCGGTGATCAGCCCGTATTCGTTGTATCCTGTCAGTCCGACAATGGCGATGGTGCGAAACCATTGATCCACATCCACAACACGTTCCACGTCTTCCACGTATGTGGGCGAATTCGGATTGGACAGAATCCGAGTCAATTCCATGACGTCAGTCCAATCCGCTTCGCTGGCGTTGGTATTCTTGACGTAGCTGACATATGGAGCGGGATCTTCGCCCATGTAGGCCAAACCGGCATCGCCGCCGCCAGGAGGCGCTTCATTCGACCGCCGGCCTCGATAGACATTGCCGTTATCGTCATTGGGAAAATGGTTCGCGGCATATTCCGACCCGTAGACTTCGACCGACGCATAGTAACCGCCTTGCAGATCGACTCCGTTGCTGTACATACGAACGGGCCGAGCGTCTGCAGGTTGCAAACCGGCTAGTTGAAACAGTGCGGCACCGGAAACTTGATCTTCCACGTTTTGCGAATTGACGTTGATTTGCGAAATCCCGTTCCATGGATTGTCATTCGGCAGATTGATGCGGTTATTGGCCACTCGAGCCGTACGGCTGGCGCTTCCTCGGATCCGAATACCCGCGTTGTAACGCACGTCCGTTCCCGTACCATCCACGGAAATAAACGTGGCGTTGAACTGCGCGTCGCTCAGCCGATCGATGTTCGTAAATTCGTTTCGTTCCGCCGCCGTCATCACTTGCAGGTAGGCGGGCACGGAAACAGGTTCGCCGGGCTGCGGCAATTCAAACGCATCAAAGACTTGGTACAACGCATTCGTAGCCTGGGCGCCACTACTGGTTGCGGCGGGCCAAGTTCGACTTGCTTGCAAAGCATCCGTGGCCTGGACGTAGAATTCGACCACGCTTTGATCTGCTTGCGCCGGAATCACCGCCGTAAAGATGCCGTCACCCGCGAATTGATCTCCATTCACACCGTTGTCAGCCATGGGCAATGTTTGAAAACTATTCGCGCCATCCAAGCGCCAATGCAAGTCTGCGCGAAAACCAGAAACTGCTTCGTCCAGCAGCTTGGCCGTAACGGTAACGCTGTCCGTCGATTTTGGGACAGCGGGCGAATGGAGCACGTCTGTGATCATCGGAGCAATATTGCTGGCCTGGACGCTGTTGCTACGCCCCGGCGTGCCACCCGTATTGGAACTGGCCGCCCAATTCTGACCTTGGTTGTTATGGAAGGCCGAATTGATCAGTTCCAAACTCATGCCGCCACCGTCATGCGGCGCGCCCCAAATCCAACCGCGTGAACCTCGATCATCCGGCCCCGGTGTACGAACCGACCAATCGCCTTGGCTGGCATAGGAAACCGTATCGGCGACAAGACCTTCATCGGTCACCAGTTCCACCGTTTCACCATTGTTTGACAACTTACCGGTCCAATTGCCCACCACGTTATTCACGCCGGGATACTTGGCCTGAAACGATGCTACATTCGCCGCCACGACTAAGTAACCGTTGGCCGGAATCGAAACAGCTGGGAACGTAAAATCGACGCCTCGCGTAAACCGCCAGCCGGCCAAGTTGATTGCCTGCGAAGATCGATTTTGAAGTTCGATAAATTCTTCGTCGATGTTTTCGGCGTCGGTTAGACCTGCCCGAGGCAGACTGTACATGAGTTCGTTGATGACCACGGAATCCCGAGCGTTCGCGGGATTGGTAGAATTCGCATTTCCCGGTGTCGCGAAGGGCAACACGCCTTGCGACTGCAGATCTAAACTCAGACCGTAGGAAACGTCGTCCGTTTGCGCGGGATAATTCGGAGCATACGCGAATTCGACCGTTTGTCCGTCCGGGCGAATCAGACCCAGGTATTCGCCATCACCCGAGAGCTTAAAGTTGGTGTGCAATTGCGACGCAGGGTTCGAGCGATCTTTGCCCGAAGCAAATACCACCATATATCCATTGGCGGGAATGGTTACAGCAGGAAACGCCCATTGATTCAATTCGCTTTCAGAATCGGTCAAATACCAGCCGTTCAGATTGACCGCCGTCGCGTCCGGATTGTGGATTTCAATCCAATCCGAATAGTCACCATCAATGTCTTGCAGAGTCGAATCATTCACCGCCATGAATTCGGAAATCACCGGCGCCAGGACTCGGCGGTCCTCCAAGCTTTCCAAATGAGCAAATCGATTTCGCGGTCTACGTCGTAAGCCTTTGCTACCAGTGCCACACATCTCAAACTGCCTCGTTCTATTCCGTTACTTGCCAATCGACCAGCGCTTCGGTCGCATTATGAACATTCCGTTAACGCGGAGTTCAGAACCAGTGAAATAACGCCAGTTTGTATACTAACGTACTCAGGCGATTTTGGCTTCAATCCGTTTCGTCGAACGGCGTTTGGGACCGAATTTTTAGGCATTTCTGGGCCTCGTCGACCCATTCGTCTGCCCAAGGCTTGTTACCGTAAAGTCGGATAATCGACTGCAAAATTCGAATTGCATCGTCGTTGCGTTTCATGGAATTGGCTCGCTCCAAGGCAAACATGACTTTTTGCTTATGTTGTTCATGAAGTGCGTCCATCTGCTGCTGTAGCTGATTCAGATCAGACTGGGCCAATTTCAGGATCTCCTGACATTCCTGGTCGTCGTCTTCACTAAACGCTTTGGTCAGCGCGTCGAGTTTTAGCCACTGCGACGATGCATCTGGGTCTCGGAGTGCTTCCAGGTACAACTGCTCCACCGGAGACTGACTAATACTGCTTCGTAGTTTGGCTTTCAATTCCAGTTGTTTGCGACGTTTTGCCAATTGGATTTCTTGTTGGACGGCCGCCACCTCCGCCGCTCGTTCATCGTCCGGAAATCGCTCCAGAAACTGCTGTACGGGCGCCGTAGCATCTAGCAGTGCACGAGGTTCGTCGCTGGCGGCCAAATCCATAATCTGACTGTGAAGTTCATCTGCAGACGGTGGACCGAACCACGTACGCGCGAACACAACCAATCCGCCCAGTACCACCAGCAACGCCAAGGACGCCAGCCCCGAAACCAACCAATTGGAATGCTCGGTGTGCGAATCCTCCTGCGGTGATACTCGAGTAAAAGAAACAGGCTGAGGCACAACGGACATGTTGTCGTCCGCCAAAATTTCCACTTGGTCAGGTGCCGAGACAGCATCAATTGGCGCCGTGGGATTCTCTGTAATTTGTGCCGCAAGACTCGGCGCAGGGGACGCGGGTTGTTCGTCGGTGTCACGTTCGCTAATGGGCAGCACTTCGTCCTGGTCGTCGCTGGTGGCCGATTCGAGCTGGACGTTGGCCAAATTCAATGCGTGTTCCATCGCCTTCAAGCGATGCGACAACGCCAACGCCGTGGGCACTCGATCCTGTGGCGACTTTTCCAGCAATTGTTCGATGGTTCGCGCCAACGGTTCGGGAACGTCGGGATTCAAACGTCGAATTGGCACCGGATCTTCATAGCGAAGTTTGTGAACCACTTCGGCCACGGTCTTTCCGATAAACGGAGGTCGTCCCACGAACAGCGAGTAAAGCACCGCACCCAGACTGTACAAATCTGCTCGGACACTGGCTGGTTTCCCTTCCGCTTGTTCGGGCGCCATATAATCCGCGGTGCCGAGTACACTGCCGGTGGTGACGCTGGTTGAACCAAATAGCTTGGCAATGCCAAAGTCAACCAATTTGATTTGGCCGGTGTCGTCCAGCAGCAGATTTGCCGGTTTCAAGTCGCGATGAATCACGCCGCTGTCATGGGCGTGCTTCAGTGCCGCACAAATATCAATGGCGATGCGTATGACTTCTTGCCATCGAAAAATCCGCTGGCGGCGAAGTTCGTCCTGCAGGCTGACACCTTCAATTCGCTCCATGGCGTAAAACAAGTTGCCCGCTTGTTCGCCGTAACCGTACAACTGCACAATATGCGGATGACGCAGTTTCTTGAGCGATTCAATTTCCGCCTCAAAACGGTCTCGGAAACTTTCGTCCATCGCCAATCCGGCTGAAAGGACCTTGATAGCTACCGCTTGCTCCGTCCCCGTTTCAACACCTGAATACACTGTCCCCATCCCGCCTCGCCCTAAAACGCCGGTCACCTGATACGGGCCAAGTTCTTGAAACGGAATCGGAGCTCTACTCATATCGCTTTCTTGTCTTCACGACGACAACACCTGTCGTCAGTTTGACACCACACTGCCATGCCTCCAGATCCGCCGATGCGCTTTCGGCGGCCACAATTTTTTCATTGTAACTCATGTATTCATTAGAAGTTACGGTGCTTTCACAGAATGCAAGATTGCCGTGCTGGCATAGCTGCTGCGTAGGATGGTAACGGAAACGGGCATATGGGTTGTGCCTTGACGGAAAAACCATTTTTGCCATGGAGATTTAAAGATGAATACCAAACCACTGGCCGTAGGAACATTCCTGGTCGCAATGCTGAGCGTTTCTAGCGCGTATGCCAGCGGCTGTGAACACTGTCGTGAACTTCGACGTGACTATAACCACCGCATCGAATGCGCTCGGCACGACCATGAAGCCGCGTGTCGCAATTTGCGAGATCACTGGCATGCGAACCGAAGTCACGTGCTGGACGAAATTCACCACACAGCAACGTGTCGCCATCCGGGCCGTCACGCGACTCTGCGTAGACTGCACGACGAGCTGGTGTGCTTGGATCGAGACTACCATGCGGCGCGACGCGATTTAAACCGAGCGTTTGCGGAAAAGAACCGCTGCTTGATTCGCGATCGTGAATCCGCATTGCGAGCATGCCGCGAAATGCATCACGGTGTCGCTCGGAATCGGATGCACAACCGGGTCGTCGTTCCGGCTCCCGTAGCGGTACCGCATGGAGTTCATTCGCATGGCGCCGGTCGCGCGATTGTGCCCGATCCCGACGTCTATCGCCGCAACGATTTGGGACGCGCTGATTCGTGGCGAACGGACGAATATCGATATGGCGACCGTCGACCCGATATGGTTCGCCGCGAATCGGTCGATATGGGAGACTTGATCTTGAGTCTGATCGCTCGACATCTAGACCGCTGAACGTTCACCGATTACGGCATTTTCGAATCAACCGGGCTCGATCGCAACCAATGCGAATCGAGCCCTTATTTTTTACTGCTAGCGTCTCATCAACCGGGTCCGTTGCAAAAGTACGACAAGTTTTTGGCACGCTGAGTGCACTGTTCCGGAAATGGTTGATGCGATTTAACATCAACCGGAAAAGTAAACGCAGGCGTTGCCGTCGTCACGGAGCGTACGTAAGGCATAACGTAAACTATAGGGTTGACTGCGATACTTTTCCTGCGTCACACAAATCTCATCAAACAAACTATTTTCGGCCGGTTCTTTCTTCGAGTTTGGCATCAGGCGTTGACTCGCCTAGTCACCATCGGATATCGATGAAAGAACGGGCTACGGAATGACGGAATTGACTCCGCAGCCTTTTCCCGTTTTACAGGAGCAAGAATTGCTGGGACTGCTGTCTCGCTCCACGGCATACGTTCATCCAAAGGAGGAGAACACATGTCTTGGAAGTTTATTTCGTCATTGGGTTGCACTCTTCTGTTCACGACCAACATCGCTTGGAGCCAACCGGCTGCTGGCGGTTCGAACAGTGTTCTCAAAGTACCAACTCCCGAAATCATCACCGCCGCTCGGATTCCCGACAGACAACCTCATCCGTTGCTACCGGCAATTCGTTTGGCAATTGACGAATACAAACATATACGCGAAGAGATCCGCGACTATTCCTGTGTCATGGTTCGCCGCGAACGAACCGACGGTCAACTCGGAAATCACGAATACATCTTTGCCAAAGTGCGTCATCGCCGCAAACAAGACAACCAGATTGTGGTGCCCTTCAGCGTGTATTTGAAGTTCCTGAAGCCAACCGAAGTGGCAGGTCGCGAAGTCTTGTATGTCGAAGGACAGAATGACGGTGAAATGCTGGTTCGCAAAGGTGGACCTCGCTTCGGTTTCGTGACCACTCGGCTGAAACCGGAAAGCGATGTGGCCATGACCGGAAATCGCTATCCCATCACCGAATTCGGTTTCGAGAATCTAGTGCGGCGTTTGATCCAAGTCTCCAAAGAGGACTTGAAGACAGATTGCCGAGTGGAGTTCTTTGAAGACGCCAAGATCAACGGACGCAATTGTTTGGGGATCGAAGTCACACATCCGGAAACCTCGCTGGACACCAGATTCCATGTGGCTCGAATTTTCTTGGACCGTGAACTAAACGTACCGATTCATTACGAAGCGTACGGTTGGCCCAGCGATCAGAAACAAGATCAACCTGTTCTGCTGGAACAATACACGTACACCAAAATCCAACTGAACAACGGCTTTGATGACGCCGACTTCAGTCCAGACAATCCAGAATATGGCGTGAAGTAACGACTCGTCAAAGTTCGTCGTTGGCACTGTGTTCGAAATATGATTTGCAACCAAGCCGAACCATTCCGGTTCCGCTTGGTGTGTTTATCGAATGTGGCCATTAGGCGTCGGGTTCGAATTCGCACGTTCGATCGGAAGCATCGCACCCAATCGTCAAGGCTGATCGATGATGGCCAGAATCCGAGCGACACTGGGACGATCAATCGGACTCTTGCTGACAAAATGAAATCGCACGATGCCTTGTGGATCTATTAAAACGTCACCGCCTAACTGATAGATGTCGTCAGTGGGCCGTTTTACTTTTTGGCCTTTCCACATCAGCTTCAAATAGTAGAGCCAATTCTGCAGCCCGAGCACTCGCCACGAACTGCCTCGCTCCATTCCATACGCTTGATAGAGTTTGCGGTTCGGGTCCAACAGAATGGGCCATGGACACCCAGTTTCTTGGCGATACGCTTCCGCTCGCCAACGTTTTTCAAACGTCACAATCCGTACTTGGATGCCGCGTCGATCCAGTTCGTCTTGAGACTGACACAACTGTGCCAGGTGATCTCGACACGGCAGTCACGACAGATGCCGATGAAACACCAGCAACGCCCATCGGCCGGCCAGATCTTGCAAGCCATGTTGCTTGCCCGAAGAATCTTCCAGCGAATAATCAACCGCTTTGCTTCCCGTGCGATTCTTCATTGTGCTTTCTGCTGAAATCAAGGACGGACGTTTGAACAAAACGTAACGGTGGCCGGTTCCCGCCGAAACCGCTACAGTATGTTACCAGGAGCCACGCAGACCGTCAGGAGCCTTCGAGTTTCATGCTTGAACCAACTTCCATTGAATCAAAGCCGATCACTCAGGCTGAAAGTTTGTCATCCAGATTTCAACGCGTTCGCCAATTTACCGAGCAACTATGTCAAACGCTGGAGCCAGAAGATTGTGTGGTCCAGTCGATGCCGGACGCCAGTCCGATTCGCTGGCATTTAGCGCACACCACTTGGTTTTTTGAAACCTTCTTGCTGGTGCCATTCGAACCGCAATATTCGCCCAAGCACAGCGAATACGCCGTACTTTTCAACTCGTATTACAACACCATTGGCCAACAGTTTCCTCGTTCTCAACGCGGTTTATTGTCGCGTCCCACGGTCGCTGAAGTTTGGAAATATCGCCGGCGAATTGATGCGCTGGTGATTTCGCTGCTGGATCGCCTGTCCGGTGATCCAGCATTTGACGCCGTAGTGGAATTGGGACTGCAGCATGAACAACAGCACCAAGAGCTAATGCTGACGGACATCAAACATCTTTTTTCGTGCAATCCATTGTTCCCCGCATTTCAAAGTAGGGCCGACCATGTTGCTGCCACTCGTGATACGCTCGACATGAAGTGGTATTCGCAAACAGAGCAGTTGGCGTGGCTGGGGCATGATGGCCATGGTTTCTGTTTTGATAATGAACTGCCCAGACATCAACACTTCGTCCCAAGTTTCCAGCTGGCCCACCGTTTGGCCACCAATCGTGAATACCTTCATTTCATCCAAGATGGCGGTTATCAACGCCCGGAATTGTGGCTTTCCATGGGTTGGCATTGCGTGCAAGACCAGCGATGGGAACATCCGCTGTACTGGCATCGCCAAGCGGAAGATTGGTTGGAATTTACTTTAAATGGCTTGCTGCCCATCGATTGGGATCAACCTGTTTGCCATGTCAGCTACTTTGAAGCCGACGCATACGCGCGCTGGGCGGGTTACCGCTTGCCCACCGAATTTGAATGGGAACTAGCGGCAGATGAAGTAGCAACCAGCGGTAATTTTGCGGAATCGATGCGTTTCCAACCGATGGCGGATGCCAGTCCATCGAATGGTATCCACCAAATGTTTGGCGATACTTGGGAATGGACTTCCAGCGCCTATGCGGCCTATCCGGGATATCAACCAGCGGCCAGTGCATTGGGCGAATACAATGGCAAGTTCATGTGCAATCAATTTGTGTTGCGAGGTGGTTCGTGCGCCACGTCGGCATCTCACATCCGTAAGACCTATCGCAACTTCTTTCCGCCCGACGCTCGCTGGCAATTCTCGGGAATTCGCCTTGCCCAATAGACGTAAATGCCTAGCCTACTACTTGTCAGCGTCCTTATTGCGCATCATCGATCGCTAGAAATTGAATTGCATGCCATCTACTTCATCGTCCATCAGATTACAGACGGCGGCCAATACGCAGCATTCGTTTTTGCGAGATGTGATTGCAGGCTTATCCGAATCAAGAAAAACGCTGCCGAGCAAATATTTTTACGATCAGAAAGGATGCCAGCTTTTCGATCAGATCTGTCAACTCCCGGAATACTACCCAACTCGTACCGAACTGGCGATCATGGATTTGCACGGACAAGAAATGGCTGCTTGTTTGGGCGAAAACAATGCGTTGATCGAATTCGGTAGCGGCAGTTCAATTAAGACGCAAATCTTGTTGAGCGAACTAGAAAATCTATCGGCTTATGTTCCGCTGGACATAGCTCCGACTTACTTGCACGAATCAACCAAGCGTCTGCAGCAGCGGCATCCCCAATTGAAAATCATTCCCGTGTGCGCCGATTTCACAGCGGACTGGCAATTGCCAGACGAAGTCTATGAAGCGGATCATCGCACGTTCTATTTTCCTGGCTCGACCATCGGCAACCTGAAACCGCCACAAGCAATCCGTTTGCTGCAGCATATCCGTCGCGCCGGTCAGCCCAGTGGCGGATTGCTGCTGGGTGTCGATCGAAAGAAGTCGGCTGATATCTTAGAAGCAGCCTACAACGACGCAACCGGTGTCACGGCCGCGTTCAATTTGAATTTGCTATCGCGAATCAATCAACAATTGGACGGCAACTTTGCATTGAACCAATTCGTTCATCACGCGTTCTACAACACCGAACCGGGACGCATTGAGATGCATCTGGTAAGCCAATTGGCGCAAGAGGTCCAGGTTGCCGGTCACGTGTTTCACTTTGAAAAAGACGAAACCATTCGTACCGAGCTATCCCACAAGTACAGCCTGCCAGACATACAGCAGATGGCAGCAGCAGCCGATATGGACGTGGCTCAAGTTTGGAGCGATCCACAGGACTGGTTCAGCGTATTCTACATGCAGTTTTAGATTCAGCTTCTTCGTCACTGGTAAGTCATTCGACGACGCACCAGACCTGCATCCGAAACGCTTCCGTTGCGAATTCCATGCGTTCAACAAAAAAGGCTCGCCATTGCAGCGAGCCTTCCAGTATTCTTCGAACAAGCCAAACGAAATTAACGCTTGGAGAACTGAGTACCTCGACGAGCACCTCGCAGGCCGTACTTCTTGCGTTCCTTCATACGAGCGTCTCGAGTCAAGAAGCCTTCGTCTCGCATGATTTGGAACGTTTCCATATCAAAGCTCACTAAAGCTCGAGCAATCCCCATGCGACAGGCACCAGACTGTCCTGTATTTCCACCGCCATGAACACGAATGATCACGTCTACTTCGTTGCGCTTGCCAGAATTTTCCAGCGGCTCTAGCAAGAAGTGACGATCTTGTTCGATGGGAAAGTATTCTTCCAATTCACGCTTATTGATTGTGATCTTTCCGCTACCAGGACGAATTCGAACTCGTGCCACGGACGATTTACGTCGTCCTGTTCCCAGTGCGTCATTGGTCAATTTGTCTTTGCGAACCGCAACCATGGTCTTGCCTTATCACTAACTTGGGATTTGGCGGAAGGAGCGAATAAAATCCTTCCTCCGTATGACTTATTTGCTGCCCAGCTCGATTGGCTTTGGCTGCTGAGCTTGATGCGGATGATCCGCACCAGCGTAGATTTTCATCTTGGCCAGCATCTTACGAGCCAGCTTGTTCTTGGGCAACATGCGGCGAACTGCCATATGCAGAATTCGCTCCGGTGCACGCTCGCGAATCCGAGCCGCCTGTTCGACTCGCAAACCAGGATAGCCTGTGTAGCGAGTGTAAACCTTTTGGTCCCACTTCTTGCCAGAAAATTCAACCTTTTCGGCATTAATCACCACCACAAAGTCACCCGTGTCGACGTGAGGTGTGTACGTGGGACGATGCTTGCCCATTAAAATGACGGCAATGTCGCTGGCCAATCGACCAACCGATTTTCCGGTTGCGTCAACAATCCACCATTGTTGCTGCACTTCACCCGGCTTTGCTATGTATGTCTTAATTGAAGCCAATTCCTCTTCCTCCGTTGGGACCGAGGCCTATCGCCTTGGGAACTTCTAGGGCAACAGCATCTTGTTGATTCAAAACTCGCAGTTTATCGATTGCCTCAATCACCGGCAAGGGCGCTGCCAACAGCATTTTCTTGATCACTGCTAGCTGGCACCGCAAAAAATCTCCGCCGCCGTAAACCCCGTTATTCGGCTCGCCCAACAATCCAAGATGAAGCAGAATCCGACAATTTATTTGACTTACTCAACCTACGCTGTTTCGTCACGCAAAATGCGGCAACTTCGCGGCTGATGGCAATTCTTCGCCCCCGCTTCTTACCAAGCCATTGCTATGTTACGTTGTTTCCAGACTGAAACACCATTTTTCCGGTTCGTTCCATTTCGAACCAATCTCCATCGCACGGTTTTTGTAAAGTTTTTCCTTCTATGAAGATTTCAGTCCTGAAAGAGACCTTTCCAGGCGAGCGTCGAGTGGCGTTGGTGCCAGCGTCGATCGCGCCGCTCCAGAAAATTGGCTGCCAGGTGACCATACAGCAAGACGCTGGTGCGGCCGCCGGCTACCTGGACCAGGATTACGTGGAAAAAGGCGCTCAGATTTCCACCGACCGAACATCCCTGTTTGACGCAGACATTGTACTTGGCGTCCGAGGCCTCGGTGCGAACCAACAAGCCGGTTCGGCCGACCTAGGCCACTATCGAGCGAATCAAATCCATATTGCCGCATGTGATCCCTGGGGAAACCCGCAAGCCGCCGCCGAAGTCGCCCATACTGGCGCCACGGCCTTTGGCCTGGAATTGATTCCGCGGATTACTCGAGCCCAGAGCATGGACATCCTTTCGTCCATGGCCACCATCGCTGGATATCGAGCGGTCCTACTGGCCGCCGTCGAACTGCCGCGAATGTTCCCGCTGCTGATGACCGCGGCCGGGACGATTTCGCCTGCTCGAGTTTTCGTGATTGGCGCCGGTGTAGCAGGACTACAAGCCATCGCCACCGCCAAACGGCTCGGAGCCGTTGTGCATGCCTATGACGTGCGCCCCGCAGTGAAAGAACAGTGCGAAAGCTTAGGCGCCAAATTTGTCGAACTGGAATTGGAAGCGGGGCAGTCGGAAGATAAAGGCGGTTATGCCAAAGCGTTAGGTGAAGAATTTTACGTCAAGCAGCGGCAGCTGATGGCCAGCGTGGTGGCAGAAAGTGACGTGGTCATCTCCACCGCCGCCATTCCCGGTAAACCATCACCGCTACTGATCACAGCAGATGCCGTGGCAGGCATGCAACCTGGCTCCGTGATTGTAGACTTAGCTGCGGAACGAGGCGGCAATTGCGAACTATCCGAAGCCGACCAACGGTGTGTCAAACATGGAGTGTTGCTGTTGGGGCCCACCAATTTGCCGTCGGAAATTCCGTATCACGCCAGCCAAATGTTTGCCAAGAACGTCACCACGTTTCTGCAGCACTTGATTGCCAAAGATGGATCGCTGACGTTGGATCTGAAGGACGAGATCACCGCCGGCACGCTGATGACCAAAGACGGAGAAGTGGTGCATTCGCGGTTGCGAGAATTACTGGACCTTCCGCCGTTGCCAATCGAACCAGCCGATACCGCCGACGGAAATGATGATTCGTCCGCAGAAGCTAACCATTCATCCGAAGGAAAATGATCCAAATGGTTCGAATCAAGTCAATTACGATCGTCGTCATCTTACTGTGCGGGCTATGGGTCCTTTTCTCCGGTGCATCATCAGCACTGGCTCAGTCGAACGAAACGGCACCGGCGCCGACGGTCAACGCCATGGAACCTCCCGTCGGCAGCGAAGATTTGCCTCAGGAATCGAACTTGGGCATCAATCGCCATGAGGCGGTGATCGCCAGTATCACGATTTTTATCCTGGCCGTCTTCGTCGGATTCGAAATCATCACCAAAGTGCCACCCACTCTGCATACGCCATTGATGTCTGGTTCGAACGCGATCAGTGGCATCACCATCGTGGGTGCCCTGTTGGCCACCGGCACCAAGCGAATGGACTTGGCTGCATTCTTGGGCATGCTGGCGGTCATCATGGCCACTCTGAATGTTGTCGGCGGCTTTTTAGTAACGCATCGCATGTTGGCCATGTTCAAGAAGAAGTAGTCGGTTAACAACGTCGTTACAACACCTTACCCAAACGCAAAACGCAAGAGTCGAGCATACCGTGGGAAGCTCTATCAGTAACTTGATCTATTTGGTTGCCGCTGTCCTATTCATTTTAGGACTCAAACGCATGACGCATCCTCGCACCGCCGTGCAAGGAAATCTGCTGGGTGGCTGTGGCATGCTGTTGGCCATTCTTGTAACGCTGACCAATGTTCAAAGCTATGGATTGATCATTGCCGGGCTGGCAGTAGGCACCATTGTCGGCGGTATCCTAGCGGTCCGGATTCAAATGACCCAAATGCCTCAGCTGGTCGCGCTGTTCAATGGCTTTGGAGGCTTGGCGTCCACTTTGGTGGCCAGCGCCGAGCTGATTCATATGGAATCGGGCGCGTCTTCGGATGTTCTACTGGCGACCGCGTTGTCTGGCATCATCGGTACCGTCACGTTCTGGGGCAGCATTGTGGCTTTCGGCAAACTGCAAGGTATTGCTTGGCTTGATAAACCGCTGCGCATCCCCGGCCAGCAGATCGTCAATGGCGTCCTGGCCGCTGGCCTGGTAAGTCTTACATTGTGGATGGTGATTGGCGGCCAGTATTGGGTCTTCATTCCCATCATCTTGGTGTCCACAGCATTAGGCTACTTGCTGGTCAATCCGATTGGCGGTGCGGATATGCCGGTGGTCATCGCGCTATTGAATTCTTATTCGGGCTTGGCTGCCGCCGCCACCGGCTTTGTGATCGACAAACCGGTGTTGATCATCACCGGTTCGCTCGTGGGTGCCTCCGGCGTGATTTTGACTCAGATCATGTGCAAGGCAATGAATCGATCGTTGACGAACGTGTTGTTCGGCGTGATGGATGCCTCCAGTTCCACCATGGATGCGGACGAAGTATACGCCACGGTTCGCAGCACTTCGGCCGACGATGTCGCGATGATTTTGGATGTTGCGCAACGAGTCGTCGTGGTGCCGGGATACGGCATGGCGGTGGCTCAGGCGCAACACGCGGTTCGCGACATGGCTAACCTGTTGGAAGCCAAAGGCATCACGGTCGAATACGCCATTCATCCGGTGGCAGGTCGTATGCCGGGACACATGAACGTCTTGCTGGCGGAAGCCGATATTTCGTATGACAAGTTGATTGAAATGGATCAGATCAATCCAACCATGGGAACGGTAGACGTGGCAATTGTCATCGGAGCGAATGACGTCGTGAATCCTGTCGCCAAGACCGATCCTAACAGCCCCATTGCCGGCATGCCGATCATTGATGTCGACAAGGCGCGAACCGTGATTGTCATCAAACGAAGTCTCAGCCCAGGTTTTGCCGGAATTCCGAATCCGCTGTTCGCCGCAGAAAACACGCTGATGCTGTATGCCGACGGCAAAAAGGCGGTCCTGGAAATTGCCGCAGCCTTGAAGGATCTGTAAAGCACCCAGTT
>JAWKTK010000023.1:0-160313 GCA_041399205.1 Pirellulaceae bacterium
GCGTGTCCTTGACGGTGCAGCCCGGCAAAACAGGCTTTCTGGCCGAACCGGGCAATGGCGAAGCTGTCTCAGGCTACGTTTTGGCGCTGTTGGAAGACGCACAGTTGAGCCGCACGTTGGGCGAAGGAGGCCGCTTGGAAGTGGCCCATCATTGGTCGTTAGACGCGATGGTGCAGGGTTACGAAAACCTGATTTCGGATATCTACGCCAAGAAGTGCAAAGCGCCGTTGCGTCCCGGCTTCACCGTCAGGCACGTGCAAGCGAAACGTTCGGTCGAATAAAAATCGTTTGACCAATCTTTCTGGCGAATTCGTTTCACCGGTAGCTCGATTCGACGGAAAGCAATTGGCGGTTCAGCAGCAGAGATGAATGCTCGTTGCGTCACGGGAGCTGGGTATCGCATCGTTCGACCGCCAGCCACCTCGACCGCTCCCCCTATGCGAACGCCGCGCCGAATGACTACGATTATCAAGTTGTGTTATTCGTTGCGAAGAGTGGAGCTTTTCTAGAAGGCGCCGAGCATGGAACCAATCGATCTAACTGAATTCGAGTGGAAACTAAAGATTCGACCTCTGGTGATCGAAGACTACGAAGCGCTGGTCCAGATGCAACAAAAATGTTTTCCGGGGATGCATCCTTGGCAATTCGATCAAATTGAAAGCCAGTTGCAAGTCTTCCCGGAAGGTCAGATTGCTATTGAGTGTGACGGCAAGATTGTGGCTTCGTCCAGCAGTTTGATCTTGAATTTTGATCCCGCCTTGGAATGGCACAACTGGCAGAAAATTGCGGACAGCGGCTTTATTCGCAATCATCGGCCCAAAGGCGATACGCTGTACGGGATCGAAATCATGGTCGATCCAGAATATCGAGGCATGAAGCTGTCGCGGCGCTTGTATGACGCTCGGAAAGAACTGTGCCGCCACAAGAATCTGGCTCGGATCATCATTGGCGGACGTATTCCCGGCTATGACAAATACGCGGACGAAATGTCAGCACGGGAATATGTAGATCGCGTCACCGAAAAAGAACTGTATGACCCAGTACTGACGGCTCAGCTGTCCAACGGGTTTGCGTTGCAAGGTTTGATTCCCGATTATTTTCCTTCGGACAAGGCTTCTCGAGGCTACGCGACATTCTTGGAATGGAAAAACTTAGATCACGTCAGCAAAGGGCGTCGGAAGACGAACCACGTGATCGAACTGATTCGCCTGTGTATCGTGCAGTATGAAATGCGAACCATCAAAGCGTTTGATGACTTTGTCCAGCAGTGCGAATTCTTCATCGATACCGCGTCGGACTATAAGAGCGACTTTGTGCTGTTCCCCGAATTGTTTACGGCGCAGCTGTTGTCCTGCGTCGAAGCCACTCGGCCCGGCCAGGCGGCTCGACAACTTGCCGAATTCACTCCGCAATACTTGGAAGTCATGACCGAACTGGCGGTCAAGTATAACGTCAACGTGATTGGTGGCAGTCAATTCGTTGTGGAAAATGACACGCTGTACAACATTTCGTATTTGTTTCATCGAGATGGTTCGATTGACAAGCAGTACAAATTGCACATCACTCCCAGCGAACGGAAGTGGTGGGGAGTGCATCCGGGTGACGAAGTGAACGTGTTTGACACGGATTGCGGTCGAGTGGGCATTTTGATTTGTTATGACATTGAATTTCCCGAATTGGCTCGAGTGGCGGCGCACAAGGGCGCGGAAATCATCTTTGTACCCTTCAATACCGACATGCGGCATGGTTACTTGCGAGTGCGTCATTGTGCGCAAGCGAGGTGTATTGAAAACCATCTGTATGTGGCTATTTCGGGTTGCACGGGAAATCTACCGTTTGTGGAAAACGCCGATATCCATTACGCGCAGTCGGGCATTTTCACGCCGGCCGATGTCGAATTCGCTCGAGACGCTGTGGCTGCTGAATGCAATCCCAACGTGGAAACCATGATCATCCACGATGTCGATTTGGAACTGCTACGCCATCACCGCGAACAAGGCTCGGTCCAAAACTGGCACGATCGCCGCAAAGATCTCTATTCGGTGCGATACACTCCGGCCGGCAAACGCCAGATGGATGTTTAGAGGGCGCTGCGCTTCGAGGGCGCTGCGCTTCGAGGGCGCTGCGCTGCTAGAACGCTGCGTTGGCGTTGGGTTGGCGGTGTTCGTCGCCCAAAGGGCCAGCCCGTTATGTAGCCCAGGACAACGTCCTGGGAATGTGTCCACGTCGTAGCATTTCGGGCCAACGGCCCAACCGATTGCGGAAACCGAATGCATGCGTGCGAAGCAACGAAAAGGCGCAACCTGTTGGCCCGTTGGGCCGAGCCTAACATGTATGCAAGATTTCCCAGGACGTTGTCCTGGGCTACATAACCTGCTGGGCCCTTGGCCCGAAAAATGACAGGAATTGTTCTTCGGCGCTTGGCCCGAAAAATGACAGGAATTGTTCATCGGCCCTTGGCCCGAAAAATGACAGGAATTGTTCTTCGGCGCTTGGTCCGAAAAATGATCGCAAGTCAAATTTTTCCAAGCCAGACAGCCTCTCAGAAAAGGCGGGGCCACCGACCGCACCTGGAATCTAGATTCTAGCAGCGCAGCGAACTCGCAGCGCAGCGATCTCGCAACTCTCAGCGAACTCCTAACCCAAAATCTCCGTTACAACTCGCGCAGGTTCGACGCCGGTTAGTCGTTGATCTAAGCCCTGAAAGCGGAACGAAAGCCGTTCGTGATTGATGCCAAGCTGATGCAGCATCGTAGCGTGGAGGTCTCGAACGGCGACCGGATTTTCGACGACGTTGTAGCTGAATTCGTCGGTTTTGCCGTACATCGTGCCGCCTTTGATGCCACCACCGGCCATCCAACCGGAAAAGCATCTTGGATGATGGTCGCGGCCATAATCGTCGCGTTCCAAGCGACCTTGGCAGTAGACGGTTCGACCAAATTCACCCGCCATCACAATCAGCGTGTCTTCCAACAAGCCACGTTGCTTCAAATCCTTGATCAGCGCCGCGCTGGGTTGATCCACGTCAAAGCACTGCCCCGGAAGTTGCTTGGGCAGAATCGTATGATGATCCCAACCTCGATGAAACAGCTGGATAAACCGTACACCTCGTTCCACCATGCGTCGTGCCAACAAGCAGTTTCGCGCGAACGAACCTGGTTTGTTCACTTCGGGCCCGTAGGAATTCAAAACGTGTTCTGGTTCGCCGGCAACGTCCGTCAATTCGGGTACCGACGATTGCATGCGAAACGCCATCTCTTGCTGAGCGATCGTGGTTTCAATTTCCGGATCACCAATTTCGGCAAAATGCTGTTGGTTCACTTGTCCGACGGTGTCCAACATGCGTCGCCGAATATCCGCGTCTACTCCGCTGGGATTCGACAGAAACAACACGGGATCGCCGGACGTCTGGAATTTGACACCTTGATGCTTGCTGGGCAGCGGGCCACTTCCCCATAGTCGGCTGTAAAGGGCCTGAACGTTCCGAGTGCCACCGGTCCAATACGCGGAATTCAGCACAATGAAATTGGGCAGGTCTTGATTGATGGAACCCAAGCCATAGCTGAGCCACGCACCCATGCTCGCTCGGCCCGGAATTTCCGAACCGGTGCACAAGAACGTTTTGCCAGGGTCATGGTTGATGGCATTCGTGCTGAGCGAATTCACGATGCACAAATCGTCCGCCACGCTCGCCAAGTGGGGCAACAATTCAGAAACCCAAATGCCACTTTCGCCCTGCTGGTGAAATTTGAATTTGGACGGCGCCACGATCTGTTCTTGGCCTCGAGTCATCGCGGTGACTCGTTGCCCCATGCTAATACTGGCGGGCAACGGTTTTTTGAACTGTTGATCCAGTTCGGGTTTGTAGTCGAACAAATCAATCTGGCTGGGCGCGCCGGCCATGAACAGAAAAATGACGTGTTTGGCACGGGGCGGCGAAGGATTTAGAAAGTTCTTGCCGTCCGCCGCAGTCGCATGTTCTGCCAACAGCGAACCTAGCACCGACGCTCCTAAGCCCATGCCGGTGTTTTTCAGAAATTGGCGGCGAGCCAACGGCCAGGCGTTCGAAAATTCCATGTTCATAACAGTCTCGCTTTAATGATTGCGAATAGTAGGTTGTGGCGAATGACGTGGATGTGCGGCTGACGATTACTGACGAGTCTTGGTCACATCCAAGTTGTAAATCGCGCTGGCCACCATGGTCCAAGCCGCCCATTCACTGCGGTTCATTTCACGCGGCGTCGCTTGGTCCGGACAGAGCTGTTGAGCCAAGTCGGGATTCTGGGCGTAGGTGGCAGCCAGGTCAGCTTGCAATTGCACAAAGGCTTGTCGCTGCGATTCGGACGCTTGTTGCGACGTAATGATTTCATACAACGCGTCAACGTATTCGGCAGCGGACGAATCGGATTCGGCCAAAACTCTGGCAGCCAATTGCCGAGCGGCCTTCAGGTACTCCGCTTCGTTCAGCAGCAATAATGCTTGCAACGGCGTGTTGGTGCGTTCGCGCCGAGCGATACATTCTTCGCGACTGGGAGCATTCAAAATGGTCATTTGCGGCGGCGGCATACCTCGTTTCCAAAACGTGTAAACGCTGCGCCGATAAATCTTTTCGCCTGTGTCCGCCTGGAATTCTTTGGGATAAGAGCTGGGCATGCTGACGGCTTTCCACAGGCCGTCTGGCTGAGGCGGTTTGACGCTTTTGCCAAATAGCGAAGTGTTTAAGAGTCCGCTGGTGGCCAAAATCTGATCTCGAATCATTTCAGAATCCATGCGAAAGCGCGAACCGCGAGCCAACAAGCGATTTTGCGGATCACGTTTGAATTGCTCTGGCGAAGCGAACGAAGATTGCTGGTACGTGGCAGACATCACTATCTCTTTGAACAACTCTTTCACATCCCAACCACTTTCTTGGAATCGAACTGCCAGATAGTCCAGCAGTTCTGGGTGCGAAGGCCATTCTCCTTGGGCTCCAAAATCTTCCGAAGTCCGCACGATGCCCACGCCAAATAGTTGTTGCCAGAACCGATTCACGGCCACTCGCGCGGTCAGTGGATGTTGCGGATCCACAAACCAGTTGGCCAGATCCAGCCGATTCTTGGTGTCGCCGGTGGATTTCATGGCGGGAAGAAAGCCGGGCGAATTCCGACTGACTTCTTTGCCAGGGTTGTCGTAAGCACCGCGAATCAGTACATGCGCCGGGCGAATTTCGGTTCGCTCCTTCATGATCATGGCGGCCGGGATTTCGGTCAGATAGTCGTCGCGTGCTTTCGCTTGTGACTGACGGTTCTGTTCCAGTTGTTTGAGTGCATCTTGCAGTGGTGCCTTCTGTTCGTCGGAACTATTTTCTTGGCTCTGCGCTTCCTGCAGCTTTGCCTTGGTCGTCTGGATTTCTTGGTCAAGCTGTTCCAATGTTGCGTCAAATTCGGCCAGCTTGGTTTCTTGTTCGGCACTGGCCAAATTGATGTACGGCGGCTGGAGTCCTCGGACAAAATCGGTGCCACTTCGCCCGCCTGTTTCCGGATCGGCATCAATGTTGTTGAAGAATGCGGACAGAGAATAAAAGTCCTGCATGGTAATGGGATCGTATTTGTGATCATGGCAGACGGCGCATTGCATGGTCAGGCCCATGAAGGCCGTACCCACGGAAGTGACTCGGTCTAAGACATTCCGAGTAAAACTTTCTTCGGGCAACATGGTGCCGCGGTCAATGATCAAATGCAGGCGGTGAAAGCCGGACGCAATCAGCTGATCTGTTGTTGGCGATTCGTACAAATCACCGGCCAGTTGGTAGCGCACAAAATCGTCATACGGCAAGTTTTGATTGAACGCACGAATCACCCAATCTCGGTACGGTGACAAGTCGCGATAGTGATCGTGATGAATCCCGTTGGTGTCGGCAAAGCGAACCAGGTCTAGCCAGTACCGCGCGACATGTTCGCCGTAGTGTGGGCTTTCCAATAAACGATCGACCACTTTTTCGAACGCATCAGGCGAATCGTCCGCCAAGAAGTTTTGGATTTCGGCGGGCGAGGGAGGCAGCCCGGTTAAATCGAAGGTCACTCGGCGAATCAACGTACGCTTGTCCGCGGGCGGCGACGGAGACAAATTGGCTTCACGCAGTTGACGGTGAACCAGCACATCGATGGCGGAAGTGTCGCTGCCGTTGGGCGCTGCGATGTCGGGCATCTCGGGCGAAACGAACGCCCAGAACGATTCGTATTGCGCGCCTTGTTCAATCCATTGTCGAATGATCTGCTTTTCTTCGTCCGATAGAGGCTCTTTGTGAGAATCAGCGGGCGGCATGGCCATGTCGGGATCGTCGGTGTTGAGTCGCAGCCAGACTTCGCTTTCGTCTGGCTTGCCTGGCGAAATGGCCGGAAGGCCCGATTCGTTCCGATACGCGCCTTCGTTTCCGTCGGACATATCAAGTCGTAAATTCGCTTGGCGATCTTCCTCGTTCGGACCGTGACAATGAAAACAGCGGTCCGACAAAATTGGCAGGACGTCTCGGTTGTAACGCAACGGTTTTGTTTCATCTGCGGCAACGGTTTCGGACGATTCGTGCAAACCAATCGTCAGGAAAGTTGCAATGCAGATCGAAAAACATAAACAGCGAACAAGTTTTGGCTGGTGCATGGTAGGAACTTAACGAGGCGAGAGTGGACTGGGTTTGGATGTATTGGACACAATACATTCTAGCGAATTTTGCTTCGGTTGTGGTGTGGCCTGTTCGTCGTCCCTGTTCGCCTGTTCGTAGTCCCGGTGAACATGTTCGTGGTCCCTGTGAACATGTTCGTCGTTCCTGTGAACATGTTCGTAGTCCCGGCTTCAGCCGGAATGGAACGTCTGACTGACCGTCGTATTTGTGCGTTTGCGCTACGAACGTCGCGAGCATTCACACGAACCAATCACATTCCAGCCGTTTGGGCACTAGCCCCGGACCACGCATGGCAAAACGTCCGGGACTAGCGCCCAAACGGCTGGGTAACGGTAGAACTATCCGCCTAAAAGCGGTACTACGAACAAATCAACCTACGCCAGAATCTCCGAGATCACTCGGCAGGGTTCTACGCCGGTTAGGCGTTGGTCTAAGCCTTGGTAGCGAACTGAAAAGCGTTCATGATCGATGCCCATTTGGTGCAGAATGGTTGCTTGTAAGTCGCGAACTTGCACGGGATCGGTCGCCACGTTGAAACCGAATTCGTCCGATTCGCCATGAGCGTATCCCGGTTTGATTCCCGCGCCGGCCAACCAAATGGTAAACGCATACGGATGATGATCTCGGCCTCGTTTCCCATTCGAACGGTTTTGCTGATACGGAGTTCGACCGAATTCGCCACCCCAAATCACCAGCGTGTCTTCTAAGAGGCCTCGTTGCTTGAGGTCTTTCACCAATCCCGCTGAAGGAGCATCCGTGTCGGTGCATTGAATCTTCAGCTGCGTGTCCAAATTGGAATGCTGGTCCCAACCGGCGTGCATCAGTTGGATAAACCGTGAACCTCGTTCCGCCAGGCGTCGAGCCATCAAGCAGTTGTACGCAAAGCTCCCTTTTTCGGTCACTTGCGGTCCGTACAAATCCAGAACATGTTGCGGTTCGTTGGAAAGATCGGTCAGTTCCGGCACCGACGCTTGCATGCGGTAGGCCATTTCATATTGAGCGATCCGAGCTTCAATTTCGGCGTCACCGGTGCGGTCGAAATGCTGACGATTTAGCGTGGCCAAGTCGTCCAGTTGGCTGCGGCGAATTTGCCGATCAATGCCGCGAGGATTGGAAAGATACAAAACCGGATCACCGCTGCCGCGAAACTTGACGCCTTGAAATTTGCTGGGCAAAAATCCACTGCCCCAATAAAAGTCATAGAAAATCTGACCGCACGACGCCTCGCGGTCTCGGCTGGTCATCACCACATACGCGGGCAAGTTCTCGGTTTCGCTGCCCAGTCCATACGTCAGCCACGCACCCATGCTGGGTTTGCCTGCCATCTCTGAACCGGTCAGAAAATAGGTGATAGCCGGCGCGTGATTCACTTGCGTGGTGTGCATGGAATGAACAAAACAAACGTCGTCCACAATTCCGGCTGTATGCGGCATAAAGTTAGTGGCTATGTGACGCCCACATTCGCCGACTTTGGCAAACCGAGTAATCTCGGGCAAGAAAGATTTCTCTTGTCCGGAAGTCATGGTGCTGAATCGCTTGCCTGCGACTAATTCCTCGGGAAGCGGTTGATTGTGGAGTTCGCGCAGCTTGGGCTTGTAGTCGAACAGATCGACATGCGTTGGCCCGCCGTTCTGGAATAGATAGATGACTCGTTTGGCTTTGGCCGCAAAGTGAGGCAACGATAATGAATCCGCATCCGCGCGAACCGAACCGTTCAGCAACGAACCGAGCGCGGCGCTTTAAGCCAAGTCCGGTGTTGCCAAGCAGTTGGCGGCGAGTCATCCCTGCGGAAAAAGTGTGGTCGTTCATGGTTTGACTAAGACCTCGTCCAAATTCATTAGCGTATTGATCAGTGTGGTGTAAGCGGCCAGTTCCGGCGTTGAAATCGAATCGTCTCGCGGCGCTTCGCCCGTGGCCAGTAATTCTGCAGCGGCAGTTTGGTTCGCTTGGAAATGAGCCGTGTATTCGGCCAGTCGTTCTTGCAGCAACGTCGCTTCGGTGGCGGTTGGCGGCCGAGAAGTCAGTCGTTCAAAAGCGATTTCAATGCGTTGCGAATGTGTGGCCGGTTGTTGCAGTAAGTGCTGCGCCAGCATGCGAGCGGCTTCCACAAACGTGACGTCGTTCAATGTGGTTAAAGCGTGCAGTGGCGTGTTGGTGCGGTTGGGTTTGACTTCGCACGTTTGTCGTTTGGCGGAATCAAAAAAGATGGTCGGTCCGACGATTCTGCGCCAAAACGTGTACAGTGAACGGCGATACAGTTTGTCGCCGCTGTCGGCTTCATATTTTTTCTGTCCGAAGGTGGCTTCGGCCCAAATGCCGTCGGGTTGATACGGTTTGACCGCCGGCCCGCCGAATGTTTCGTTTAATAGATCGCTGGTGGCCAACGCGTGATCGCGAATCATCCACGACGGCATGCGAAAGCGTGACATGCGGCCTAGCCACATGTTTTCCGGATCGTTTTCGGCTAATTCGGGCGTGATTGCGGCGCTCTGCCGATACGTGTGACTCATTACGATCAGCTTGTGGATGTGTTTGACGTTCCAGCCCGATTCCACGAATTCGACTGCCAGCCAATCCAATAAATCCGGGTGCGAAGGTTGACTGCCTTGCACGCCAAAATCGTCGGGCGTGGTGACAAGGCCTTTTCCGAAGAACGTTTGCCAATAGCGATTCACGGTCACTCGAGCCATCAGCGGATTTTCCGGCGACACGATCCATTGCGCCAAGTCCAAGCGGTTCAGCGATTGATCTTCACGAATTGGCACCGCCGGCAAAATGGCTTGCGGCACGGCAGCCGTGACCGTTTTGTCCGTGACGCTGTTGTAAATCCCTTTCAGCAAGATGTTGGTGGTGCGACGTTCTGCGGACGTATCCATGATCATGACGGGCACTTTGTCGGGACCGTACTGCATGGACGGCGGCGCCGCGGCACCTCGATCTCCTTTGCCGCTTTCCGTTGTCTGATTGAAGAAGTCGAAGAAGCGAAAGTATTCTTCGTTGGAAAGCAGATCAAACTTGTGATCGTGGCAGCGAGCGCATTGCATTGTCAGCCCGAGCCAAACCGTGGCGGTAGTTTCGGTTCGATCGAACACATTTTCCACTCGAGTCTCTTCGCTGATGCGGCCGCCTTCCGAATTGTGCATGTGATTGCGATTGAACGCCGTGGCCAGGATTTGTTCGGGTGTAGCGTCCGGCAACAAGTCTCCGGCCAGTTGTTCCACGGTAAATTGGTCAAACGGCATGTTGTCGTTCATTGCGTTTACCACCCAGTCTCGCCAAGGCCACATGGTTCGTTCCGGGTCACCTTGATAGCCGCTGGTATCGGCATATCGAGCGGCATCCAGCCACGGCCAGGCCATGCGTTCACCGTAATGTTTGGAGGCCAGCAGGCGGTCGACCAATCGTTCATAGGCTTCGGGCGAATCGTCAGCCAGGAACGCGTGGACTTCGTCTATCGTGGGTGGCAAACCGATCAAATCTAAGGTGAGTCGGCGAATCAACGTTCGCTTGTCGGCTTCGGCCGTCGGTTGCAGTTCGTTCGCTTGCAGTTGCTTTTGTACGAACGCATCGATGGCGTTGCGAGTGGTCCAAGGTGTTTCGGGAACGGCCGGGCGAATAGGCTTTTCCAGCGACCAATGTTGACCCCATGGCGCGCCGATCGATCCAGCGGCGCGGCAGTGTTGACTTCGGTGGGCGAAAAAGCTTTGCGATGCGAATCGGCCGGCGGCATTTGCAGGTCGGGATCTTCCGAAAGAATGCGAACCATCAATTCGCTGGAGGCGGCGTCGTGCGGGATGATTACGCCCGAATCGATCGCGGCGGTTCGTTCATCTAACCGCAGATCCGCTTGACGATTGTTTTCGTCCGGTCCGTGACAATGAAAACAGCGGTCGGCCAGCAGCGGCAACACGTGACGGCTAAAGCGAATTTCATCTGCCGCAAGTCCGCCGCTGGTCAGACACAGTCCGCTGATCAACAGTGTTAACCAAGAGATTTTTGGAAACAATAAACCGCGACCGTTCATCAATCGCCTCGCTCAAGCTTCGGTGGGACAATGGGTGGGCTTTCATTGTAGCATGAATTGGGCCGAGCTACTGCGCGCACGAAAACAAACATTGTCCTAGGGAATGACTGCGGATTGGAGAATCTCCATGTCAGCTGCCGTGGGACTGTTCGCTTCCTGCGTAACGAAGGAGTCTGTGATTTCGTTCAGAAGATCAAGCGTACGCTGTTGGTCGTCGCGAAGAATGTTCATTCGTAACGAAATGAATACGACTTCTCCGCGGGCGAAACCTCCGACACTCAGTCGGTCGTAGACGATTCGAGCGAATCTGGCGTCATCGCTTCCGGTGCAACGCTTGACCGCCGCCGCCACGAATTCTGGCGAGAGTCGCTGGCGAACATATTCGGCTCGGTCTATCGGGACCGGTGAACGAGAACCAGACGGCATCCGAGTAGACGTTGTCGACGTCGGCGGGAACGGATCGCGGATATGCAGTATCGCCTGCGCTGTCCGAGTAGACGTTGCGATAACCAGGGTCAGACAAACGGCAAACAGCGTCAGGAACACGAACAGCCGAGTAATCGTAAATCTCGCCGCCAGCTTCAGCGGTGGCGTACGAGCAGTGGCGGGCGGACGCATGACCAGCCACGCGAATAGACCGAAGGGAATCATGGCCACCATCGCAGCCACGATTGTACCAGGTTTATTGCGAGCGTTGGCGTCTTGGTACGTCCACATGACGACCAGGATGTAAATGGACAGCAGCGTGGCGAAGAAGCCAGCCAACACGGCACTCTGCAACGCGTAAGAAAGCTGAAGCGAATTCATTTCGATCCTTTATATATCCGAGACGCTGACCGTCGCGACGTGGACGAGAATGGTACCTGTACGTACGGCATGTTCTGTGGTTTGATCCATTTTTCTTGCGTTGGACCGAATCCGTGGGTACGATAGGCGACATTCGACCATATACGATTGCATTTGTCATTCTGTCACGCCAGGTCGTGGTGATCTTGTTTGGCAAACCGGGGGCATCTTGATGAAACGAATTCGCATTGCAGAATTGCTGGAAGATCGGCGAATGTTGACGGCGTTGGCGGATCTGGACGGCGACGGTGACTTAGACGCGTACGATCGTTCCGCCTGGTACATGAACGTGGACGGGCATGGGAATTTCCGAGCTTACACCTATTCGGACGAACCGATTGCCGACGTCATTGCGGTTGATATTGACCATGATGGTGACTTGGATTTGGTGACATCCGAACCGGCGTGGTACGAGAACGTGCCGGGCGAAGCCAAGTTTCAAACAGTGCATGCGTTTGCCGGAGTTGACCGACCAGGCGCGAAAATCACCGCGATTGACCTGGGGCACGATGGCGTCACGGACATTGCCTTGTTTGCCGCGGGCAACGTCACGGTTTTTCAAAACACGGATGGTGCCGGAGCCATGGAGCAGGTGGAACAACAGTTTCATGCTGACCTAGCAGACGCGGATGATTGGGACGGCGACGGTGACATCGATTTGCTGACTCTATCGGACGCCGTTGATTTGTGGCGAAATCAGGGTGACGGTACCTTTACGCCTGAACGACTGGCGGAAAATCATGTTGACGAATTGGGGATTGAATCCTCCTTGGTTTCGACACAGTTTGCTCGACTCAATGCAGACCAGGCGCCGGATGTTGTGATAAATTGGTTTGAGTTTTTTGACTCTCCGTACAATTCGTGTGTTTGGCATGCCAACATGGATGGGCAAGTTGCAGCGACAGCTTCCTGCGGTGTTACAAACTACGGCACCAACCGATTGATCGACGTCGATCAAGATGGTGATCCGGACCTCTTGTCTTCAGATTTGATGAGTGGCTACCTGTTTTGGGCACGAAACCTGGGTGACGGCACGTTCGAACGAGGTGGTTTCACTAGCGTGACATTTCATGGATTTGTCAATCATACCGATCTGATGGCTGACTTGGACCAAGACGGCAAATGGGATTTGGTCACGCAACGTATTCAAAACCGCGCGCCCGTGTGGGTTAGCAGTGCCGATGCTACCTACGAACCACACGTCAACCAAGTGCCGCCGGCCGGAGTGCTGCGAGCTGGCGATGTGAATCAGGACTTTCGATTTGATCAAGCCGACTTGATCCAAGTGGCCAAAGCCGCTCGATTCGATCAAGCGGCCGACTGGGCCGCAGGAGATTGGAATGGCGCGCCAGGCGGTTCGATTCATTTGCCACCTGCTGGTGACGGCCGGTTCGACCAAAGCGATCTAGACTTGGCGTTCGCCAGCGGCATTTATCGACGCGGACCTTATGAACTGACGGATCTACCGCGGCAAGACCAAGCGGAACCTCTGGATACCGCTGTTGGCGATGTCGATTTGCAAATCATCTACGACGCCGGTACGGGCGAAGTGTCCCTGCGCAATCTAGGTGCACCGCTGACGGCTTTCGAACTTACTTCGGATGCGGGGCGTTTTCTTTTGGATTCGCTGGAAAATTGGAACGGGCCGTTTGACGTCGTTGAAGCGAATACCTTGTTTCGGTTCGACCTAGCTGGGTTTCAGGAGCTGCAGCTAGGAAAGATCCTCGCGAATGGAGTTTCGTGGCAATCGCTGGTTCAAGACTTGAAAATTGATGGAGCTCGTTTGGGCGGCGGCGGATTGGGGCGAGTGCAATTGACGTGTATTGATTGTGTGCTGGATGTCGATTTTTATCAGCAGCGAATTCGCGATCAAGACTATGAATCAGCTTGGGATCTAAACGACGATGCGATGCTGGACCAAAACGATGTGCGTGTCTTGGTCGAAGACGTGCTGCACACATCAATAGGCGACGCCAATTTGGATGGCCGTTTCGATTCCAGTGATCTGGTTGCCATTTTTCAGGCCGGCGAATTTGAAGACGGAACTGCCGGCAATTCCAATTGGAGCGAAGGAGACTGGAACGGCGACGGTGAATTCGACACCAGCGATCTCGTCTGGGCGTTTCAATTCGGTGTGTATGTCGATGAGAATTTGTGAACTGCCCAACGTTCTTGATCAACACGAATCGTTCGTAATCCCGGCCTTAGCCGGAAATTGGATGTCTTCCTGTCAGTACCTTTTTCCGCCTCAAGGCGGGACTACAAACCGAGTAGGTGCTCCTACGGCTTTAGGTGTCGGTCGGCGAAATCCAGATAGCGGAGCCAGTCGTATGCTTCGATGGAATGGCCTCCTTCGCGAATATGGTAACCTACATGCGAATCCAGAATCGGTTCTCCTACCGGCGGTGACTGTTCGCTACTCAAACCTGTTTTGCCCAGCAAACGATAGACTTGGCTGGCATGAAACGCGGATAGATATTCGCCTCTAGGATCTGCCCAGGTGTCATCCACACTGCTGTGGACGTAAACCGGTCGAGGTGCGATGCAGGCTAACAGCATGTGCTGGTCCACGGGCAAGTCATCTTCGTTGTTGACGAATTTCCACGCGTTGCGGCACAGCCAATAGGGAAACCGAGTGACCATTTTTTCCAGAGTTTCACCCGATTTTCTTCGCCACAGCCTTGCATAACCAGCAGTTGAGCAGACACGGCCAGCGCAAATCGTTGGTCTTGAGCGGCTGTCCACAAGGCTGCTTTTGCCCATCTGGAGTGACCCATGATGGCAACTCGCTGCGCATCAATCTGTTTGTCTGTTTCCAAGTAATCCAACGCTCGCGAACCACCCCACGCCACGGTTGACAGGACTCCCCATTCCCACGCTTTGGAAAACTCTGGCCTTGGCGATAGAACAGCGGATGGATGTCGTCCAGAAAACTGACTTCGTTGTGGTCTACCAAATCTTGCTGATAAACGGCAATGAATCCGTAGCCTCGTTGAAAGAACTCGCCAATCGGCCAACCATTGCGAAATTTTCCAGGTTTGTCGGGATCCGCATCAAAGTCTTGGCCGTGCGTGCTGTTGAAACTGTGCTTCATGAACGCCGGAACAGGGCCTTGCGCGTTATTGGGCGAAAAGACCAGAATTCGCATTTCCGCTTTGCCTTTGTCGTTTTCAAAACGAATGGCAACGTCTTTGCGAGTCCCCTGCCCTTGCAGAAAATTCGGATCGGTTTTCAGAACTTCGAACGAAACCTGGATCGGTGATTCGGGCGTGGGCACCGGTCCCGTAGATCAACGTGCCGAACAGAGACATGTGATCTGCGGTCGACGAATGTTCATCACGCTTCGGCCGAATCAGTCTTTGCCTTCCGACGTCAGCAACAGCGGCGGCAAATCGTAGGCAGGTAATCGAGCTTCATCGTAATTGACGTCTTTGTCAGATTCTTTGGGTTCACGCGCAACCGCCATGTGGCCAACAAAGCAAAGTGACACGAGCAATATCAAGACAATCTTCATCCTGGGTTCCTTGGTAGATTCGGTATCTTGGTTGGTTCGAGATAAAAAACGGGGCTGTATCATAGCACAAACAATCTGTCGTTTCGAACTCACAGACATCTCAGTCGCCGGACAAGTTCCTGCCGTGGTGATGTGTCTGAGAATGGGATACACTAACTGCGATTTGTCGATTCGAATGAAACAAGTGGCATTTGGCTGGAAGAGAAGGACGTACCATGAACGTAGACGCGCAGGACGATTCGTCCGTTACCAAGGCGGCTCGTCGCATCGTTTCGGTTGATGCGTTGCGAGGTTTCGACATGTTTTGGATTGTCGGCGCGGATAGCTTGGTAGCCGGTCTCCGCCAAGTAAGTGACCATCCCGTCGTAGGAACCGTAGCGGAACAATTAGAGCACGTGCCGTGGACTGGCTTTCATTTTTACGATCTGATCTTTCCGCTGTTCGTGTTCCTGATGGGCGTGTCGGCCGTTTTTTCTTTGGGGCGAACCAAACGAGAAGGCGATGTGCGAAAAGCGTATTGGCGACTCTTCAAGCGTTCTGCCTTGTTGATCGGTTTGGGGATCTTCTACTACGGGGCACTGCAACGAGACGACGGGCCGGAACAATACCGTTTTGTCGGTGTCTTGCAGCGAATTGGCATTTGCTATTTTTTCAGCGGCTTGGTCTTTCTGAATTTCCGCGCGAAAGGGATCTTCGTTGTGTTGGTCTTGCTGTTGGGCGGGTATTGGGCCTTGTTGTCGTTTGTGCCAGTTCCGGAATACGGCGCCGGTAATTTCGCAGAAGGTGAGAATCTGACCAACTACTTCGATTCGCAATATTTGCCCGGTTACAAATGGGACGGTGATTGGGATCCCGAAGGTTTGCTCAGTCACCTGCCAGCCATCGGCAGCGGGTTGTTGGGCCTGTTCGGCGGATTGATCATCGCCAATAAGTCGTTCAGCGGATATAAGAAAGTGGGCCTGTTCGTCCTGTTGGGCGCGGTCTGTTTAGGTGCCGGCTGGGCTTGGGGTCATTCGTTTCCGATTAATAAGAAATTGTGGACGTCTTCGTTTGTGTTGTACGCTGGTGGCTGGAGCTATTTCCTGCTGGCGTTCTTCTATCTGGTGATTGACGTTTGGAAATTCAGCTGGTGGGCTCGACCTTTTGTCTGGATTGGCATGAACCCGATTACCATCTATCTGCTGGGCGATTTAGTGGGTGGTTATCGAGCGTTAGTGCGGCGAGTCATCCATCAGCCGGTCGTCGATGCGATGGGGAATTATGGCGATTTGGTGATTGCCGTGCTGGGGTTGTTGTTGGCCATTTGGATTGCCAATTGGATGTACCGTCGCAAAATTTTTATTCGAATCTGACCAGGAGCAACTGCCCGTCATGGAATTGGCTCGAAAACCAGAACTTCCCTATTACGCTGTGATTTTCACCAGTTTGCGCACGGTCAGCGAAACGGACGACGGCTATTCCGATATGGCTCGGCAAATGACCGAATTGGCCGCACTCCAGCCCGGCTATTTGGGAATCGAATCGGTGCGACAGGACATTGGCATCACGGTCAGCTATTGGCAAGATTTGGATTCGATCCACGCGTGGAAGCAAAACGTGCAGCACCAAGCGGCTCAACAGTTGGGCAAGGAAAAATGGTATTCCAGTTATCGAGTTCGTATTTGTAAGGTCGAACAAGAATACGGAATGGCGTGGAATCCAGACGATGGAGATGATGTGTAGGGCCTCGTAGCTCGTTTGCGATGGTAGTTTCGTCGTAGTGCTCGATCGTGACGAGTCCGTGGATTAGGCAGAAGTGCGAAGCATGAAACTAACTCGAATTGTCCCGCCCGCTGCCGTGCTGTTGACGTTTTTTGTTTTTGGTATGCGATTCGCCACCGCACAAGCGCCGATTCGGCTGACGGACGTGACGCCAACATCAGGGATCGACTTCCAGCAGCATGACGGGAGTTCGGGCAATTATTACATCGTGGAAACGATGAGCGGAGCGGTGGCGTTGTTGGATTATGACAACGATGGCGATGTTGATATCTATTTTTTGAACGGCCAATCGGTGGATGAAGCGGATCGGGTATCGCCACTGGCCACCAATCGCCTATACCGGAACGATGGCCATTTTCGCTTCCAAGATGTCACGCAACAGGCAGGTGTGGGTGACACCGGACATGGCTTGGGAGTGGCGGTGGCGGACTATGACGGCGACGGCTGGCTGGACGTCTACGTCAATAATTTTGGTCCGAATGTGTTGTATCGGAATCGAGGCGATGGGACGTTTGAAGATGTGACGAATCGAGCCGGCGTGGCGAACGGGCATCGAACCGGTGCTGGCGTCTGTTTCTTGGACTACGATGGCGACGGGGACCTAGATCTATTCGTGGCCAATTACATTCAATTTGATGCCCGCAAACATGTCGCTCGCACCAAGCAAGGTGTGCCGGTTTACGGAAGTCCGGCCGACTATGCGTTTGATGCCGATACGCTGTTTCGCAATAACGGCGATGGTACGTTTACCGATGTCAGTGCGGAGAGCGGCATTGGTCAAATTCGATTGCCCAGCATGGGAGCCATTGCGTCGGACGTCGACCAAGACGGTGACGTTGATATTTTGGTGGCGAATGACGGACAAACCAATTCGCTGTATCGCAACGACGGTCAAGGCCGATTTGTCGAACAAGCGTTGTTGATGGGGTTCGCTTACGACGCCATGGGGAAGACGCACGCCAGCATGGGAGTGGCATCGGCGGACTTTGATCATGACGGCTGGTTTGATTATCACGTGACGTCGTTTCAAGGCGAATCCGCGTCGCTATACCGCAACCTACAGGGCAAGTATCTGGATGATGTCTCGGTACGTTGGAACGCCGCCGCGGTCACTCGTCCGCCAGTCACCTGGGGCAACGCTGCTGTTGATTTGGATGCGGACGGTTTTGAGGACCTTGTGATCGCCTGCGGACATCTGTATGACCGCGTTGCTGAAATCGATTCGACCACCCGTTACGCGTTGCCCAATCTGGTACTGCGCAACGAAACCGGAAAACGATTTGCGAATGTTTCGTCCCAAGCGGGCGGCGGGATGCAAGTGGAGGCGGTAAGCCGAGGCGTCGCGGTGGATGATTTGGACAATGATGGCGATGTCGATGTCGTGATTTCGAATTTGCGCAGTCGTCCTACCATTCTGAGAAATGATTCGAACCCAGCCCCACACTATTTACAGGTCAAGCTCCGCGCGAACGGAGCGAATCGATTTGCGATTGGTGCTCGAGTCACCCTGCGGACCAAGTCACTGCAGTTGAGCCAGGAAGTGCATAGCGGACAAGGCTACCAATCTCACTTTGGCGACCGCCTCTACTTTGGACTCGGCCCCGATTCTGTCATAGAATGGTTGGATGTCCACTGGCCCGATGGCACCGTTCAGCGCCAGACCAACATTCCAGCCAACCAAGTTCTGGAGATCCAGCAACGTGAAAACTGAAAGCAAGGCAAGAACAGCACCGCGGAATGCTTTCCTGGTTGTGTGTCTAATCATGCTCAGTGCTGCTGGATTGTTCGCACAGCCGGAACGAGATAACGCTGACAAGAACGTGTCACATCAGGCGGAGCAATCAAGACGCAAATAGGCCATTGGGAAACAGGTCACTAAAGATTTTCCGCAGGACTTTCATGCGTGGCGAATTCTGGGGTTTGTCTACAGCAGTCACGGCGATCAAGATCGAATGGTCGAATGCTGGAAAAAGGCACTGCCGCTGGCTCCTGAACCAACCGAAATCTTGGACCAGCTAGCCAAGCAGGCGGCCAAGGTAGAACAACACCAACAAGCGGTCGAATACTGGCAGCAGATTCTAGACGCCGACAAAACAGTGCCTCTATTGCATCGAAATCTGGCCGCGTCGCAGTTGGTATTGGGACAGGTGGACGATGCGATTCGAGCGTTAGATACGCAGATTGGTCAAACGCCAGAAGACGCGGAAACGCTGTATTTACTGGGGAACGCTCGTTTCGAATTGCAAGACTTTGCTAAAGCCAAGCAGTATTACCAACAAGCGTTACTACAGCAGCCAGACCACTCGTCGGCCACGTACGCCATGGTCCGCACGGCCGCTCGTTTGGGTGACACAGAAACTGCGGCAGAATACGCTGCCAAGTTCCAGGAATTAGAAGCGGCGGCGCAGGAAGCGGATCTAAAAGTGCGGCAGCAATATGATGATTTGGCGCAAGTCAAGGTGCGAGCGGCCGTGACATGTGCTGAAGCCGCCACGTTGTACCGCCAACATGATCGACCAGACGCCGCGGTGAAACTGCTGCTGCGAGCCATCGAGATGGACGCGACCAATGCCAAAGTGATCCAAGAAGCGGCGGAACTTTATCTGGGACAACAGAAGTTTCCGGAAGCGTTGACATTGCTGCAGCGCTTGGTCCAGCTCGATTCGACGCCTGCCAACTACTATCAGCTGGGCATGTTGCAAGCTCGGTTGAAAAAGTACGTCGATGCGGAAAATTCATTTCGCCAGATTGTCAAGCTGGCGCCGAAGGAAGCGATTGGTTATCGAGCGTTAGCCAAGTTCTATCTGAATACCAATCAAAAGCTGCCGCTGGCGTTACAAACAGCCGCGGCGTCCGCCAAATTGGATCGGTCGGCGGAGAGTCTATTTGTCTGGGGCTGGGCGTTGGCCAAAAACGGTCAGTTGTTGGATGCGTTGGCGGCATTAGAAAAGGCCGTGCAGATGGAACCGGAAAACAAAGTCTATCGTGAACTGTTGGCGTCGGTGCGAAAGACAATTGCTTCGCAGCCCGGAGCAGATTCGCCATGATGCGTGCTTTCCTGCGAACCGTGGTATTCATGCTGGTTTCGTACCATCTGACGGCAAGCATTGCCGAGGCGAATGGTCCGATTCGTCTGACCGACGTCACTTCGCAAACCGGGATCGATTTCGTTCACACCGATGGATCCGGCGGCCAATATTTCATTGTGGAATACGTCAGCGCCGGGATCGCCTTGTTCGACTATGACAATGACGGGTTGATTGATATCTACTTTCTGAACGGCATGGCGATGCCTGGTTCCACGGAAACTCACGCCACCAATCGACTCTATCGTAATGAAGGGAACTGGCGGTTTCGTGATGTCACGGCTGCAGCCGGAGTGGGTGACACCGGACATGGTTTGGGTGTGACGGTGGGCGATTACGACAATGATGGCGACGCTGACTTATACCTGAATAACTTCGGGCCGAATGTGCTGTATCGCAACAACGGCGATGGTACATTCACCAACGTAACGGCAGCCGCAGGTGTGGCGAATGGAGATCGAGTTGGTGCCGGGACGTGTTTTGTGGATGTCGATGCGGACGGCGATTTGGATCTGTTTGTCGCGAATTACATTAAGTTCGAATTCGCACAACATAAGGCTCGGACCATGCATGGATTTCCCGTCTACGGCAGTCCGCTCGACTATCAATCCGACGCCGATACGCTGTTCGAAAACCAAGGCGATGGCACGTTTCGCGACGTCAGTCAGTCGTCCGGCATTGCAGCCAAAGCCGCCTATGGCATGGGCGTTGTCTGCAGTGACTACGACCAAGATGGCGACTCGGACGTCCTGGTCGGCAATGACGTGGGCGCGAACTTTGTGTACCGCAATGACGGCCGAGGCCACTTTGTGGAAGTCGGTTTGCTAAGCGGTTTTGCGTATGACGGCCGAGGCAAAATTCAGGGCAGCATGGGCGTCGAATGCGCCGATCTGGACAACGATGGCCGCTTGGATTTACACGCCACG
Organism: Pirellulaceae bacterium; assembly: GCA_041399205.1. GTDB lineage: Bacteria > Planctomycetota > Planctomycetia > Pirellulales > Pirellulaceae > JAGQOZ01. The sequence goes on from JAWKTK010000023.1 coordinate 20,816, forward strand.
TCTTATCAAAACGAACACGCTTCGCTATATCGCAATTTGGGGAACGGCCTATTTGATGATGTTTCAAACGCCTGGAAAGTCGCTTCGGATACCGTGACACCGGTCACTTGGGGAAACGTCTTGGCCGATCTGGACAACGATGGATTCCGAGACATCTTTATCGGCTGCGGCCATTTGTATGACAACGTGGATCAGTTTGACAGTTCGGCGTCCTATCGTAGTCAGAACCTGCTGTTTCAAAACCAAGGCGGCAAACGGTTCGTGAACGTGACGATGACGGCTGGAAGTGGACTGGATGTGCTGAGTAGCAGTCGAGGTGTTGCGTGTGATGATTTGGACAACGACGGCGACTTGGACATTGTGGTGCTGAATTCTCGATCAGCCCCGACGCTACTTCGCAACGATTCGCCACAGCAAGGCCATTGGTTGCAATTGGATTTGACGGCCAAGTCTGGTTGCGCCACTGCGGCTGGTACCAAAGTGGAAGTCCAATGTGGCGAACTTCGCTTGATAGACGAAGTGCGCTGCGGTCGGTCTTATCAAAGCCACTTCGGTAGCCGCATGCATTTTGGTTTAGGTGCTCACAACAAGACAGATCGAATCATCATTCACTGGCTGGATGGTGACAAACAGGTGGTAGAATCACCGGGCATCGATTCGCTACTTCAGGTCCGCCAGCCGTAGGTGCGTGACCGATTTGCGCCGGAAAACCTCGTGCTTTTTACGGGTAACGACCGTCGGTGTCTCGAATCGGCTCATTCGCCTGAAACTGCTGTAATCGTTGCCTCAGCATTGGTTCTAGGTTCGAATTTCGCTTGGCATTATCAAGCAATCTCTTTGCGTCCTGAAGCGTTGCGATCGCTTGATCAAATTCCTGATTTTCCGCGTGCGCCGCCGCCAGAACGTCGGCGGCCATCAGACGCTGCGAGTCATTGGCTGCCATGTCGGCCAACCGCCGAGCTAACTCGGTGGCGTGCGTCCCGTCGCGAAGTGCATTGTCCGGATTGGTAGCCTGAATCCATGCCAGACACAACGTGGACGCAAAGTCGTTTTCGTCTGTTTGGATGGCTGCCTGCAAATGTGGAACGGCAGACTGGATCTGGTTAGTCTCTAAACAAGTCCTGGCGATGCGTGCGTGCAGCCAAGTGGCGTCGGGCCGAATGTTCAGCGCTGCTTGATACTGTTCTAAGGCATCGGCGAACCGGCCGACGGACAACGACGTACCCGCCAAGTTGACTCGAGCTTCAAACGCATTCTTATCCAACGAAACCGCACGTTCCAGCAGCCGAATCGCTTGCTGCGGCTGTTTCGCTTTGGCCAGCAACGAGCCCAAGTTCACCAGCGAATCGACGTGCGCGTTGTTCGCCGCAATCGCTTGCTGAAAGTATTCGGCCGCTTCGCTCCATTCGTTAGCCGCCAATAATTCGGCACCAAGATTGAAATACGCTTCGGCAATTTGTTGGTCAAATTGTTGTCGAGCGTTTTCGTCCGTCAAGTTCGCTCGAATGTGCTGCAACGCTTCGGCGTCTTGTTTTAAGTAGGCCGCTGCGTCTTCGGCGTAGCCATTGTTCTTGAACAAGCGACTGACGGCTCGCAGCAAGATCTGTCGCTGCGGAGCCAGCCAGCGGCCAGGGAAACGAGTGGCCAGGTCGCGGCGCGAAGTTTCACTTTGCAGCAGTTCCAAGTCGGCCAGCAATTGTTCGACGCCCATAGGTCCGTGATAAACGGCACAAATACGGTTTTGCGAATCCAGCAAATAACTGGTCGGCACGGCCAACGGTTTTTGACGATTGAATAGAATCGAATGCGCCAGCTCCAGCTTATCGATCGATTCGCGATCCACCGCTCCCGCATCAAACGGAAAGTCGATCCGTTGCAGGATGTTGGCCGCAGCGGTCGATTGCGAATTGTGCGACTGATCCAAATGATCGACCGCCAGCGCGATCACCCGCATGTTATGTTGCGTCAGTTGTTGTCCTGCTTCCGCGAATTCGCTTAATTCGGCAACACATGGTTCGCACCAACTGGCCCAAAGCGTCAGCAACGTCGGCTGGTTCGCCCGAATTTCACGGTTGTCTTTTGAAAGTGCTCCGTTTGCGAACGACTGGTACGTAATCTTGGGCAGCGGAAACGGGGTTGGCAAGATGATGCGAGATGCGTCGACGCGCCGAGCGGCATTTGCGTCCGCATTGGCAATCAACTTGGGGATCGAACGGTCTGGCCGCCAAACCTGCGGACTCCCCTGCCCTTCAATCAATTCGTAGCGTTGATTCAAGCTGACCGTACCAAAGTCTTCGAATTGACCGTTGGGCCAGCGCACTCGAACGGTTGCCTGTTTCGCCTTTTGACCGACGCCAAAAGGGACCCACTTGCTGGACTGTGACAAGAATCCGTCACCGGCTGATAAGCACCGAATCAACGGCGGCTGCTTTTCTGCTGAGTTGTCGCTTAGAGAAACCTCAATCCGTGCGCCAATGGCGTCTCGATTTGACGCCGTGCCTTGCAAGCGAAAGGCGACAAAACGATTTGCGGCGCTGGTTGTTGTTGCACTGGTATCGTCATTTGAATCGTGACTGCGGTTGGGCGAAATAGTCGGGTTCAGCAGCAGACGCAATCGAGGCCCCGTGCGATTGTGAAGCCACAGATCGACATCGCCGTCCAGGTCCCAGTCGGACGCACAGACCGCTCGGCCATCATCTGCAAAGTCCAGTCCGGTCACGGAAGAAACATTGGCAAACGTTCCGTCCTGGCAATTCCAAAACGCACAATTGCGTTCTCGACCACTGAACGACCGGCCTTCTCGCAGCAGCTTCATGGTCGCCTGCCAAGCCGCTCGATATTCCGGCAGCGTGCTTTGATCTTGTAAATTTGCGGGCGAATGCGACACGACCTGCCGCCAGACAAAACTTCACAAATCGTCCTGAAATTCGTTGGTCAAATAACCGTTGGCCACCACCAAATCTTGCCAGCCGTCGTTCGTGAAGTCGACGAAAAGACAGCCCCACGCCCAACGACCCATGTTGACTCCGGCCGACAAACTGGCATCTTCGAATCGCGAATTTTGGTTCGAACCGACGTTGCGAAATAGCGAATTGCCCCGAGCCATCCGTTGCATCCAGCCTACGGCTTGCGAATGGGCTTGCGGAGCGAACTGACGTTGATAGGTGATTCGATTCCCAGCGGCAGAAAACATATTGCCTACGTATAGATCCAGCTGGCCGTCTCGATCATAGTCCGCCCACGCCACGGACATCCCGGAGGCGTGGTCTTCTACTTGCGCGGGACCTGCGATGTCTTGAAACTGACCGCCGTCATTGCGATACAGGTTGTTGCGACCAAAATCATTGGCCACGTACAAATCTTGGTCGCCGTCATTGTCGAAATCTTGCCAAGCGGCGGCCATGCTGAAGCGGTTGTTGTTTTGGTCTAAGCCAACCTGCGAGGTGACGTCGGTGAATTCGAAGTGACCTTGGTTCTTTAGCAGAAAATTGCGACCTCCGTTGGTTGCATCAAAATAGGGAACCGGAAACGGGAGTCCTCGATCTGTAGGGTCCTTCTTTCGCAAGTTGTAGCCGCAAACGTAAATGTCAGTCAGCCCGTCTTGGTCAAAGTCCGCCGCCGCCAGCGAAAACGATTCTGTGTTCAGGTCCAGCGACTTGCGAAGCGTAAAACGACCCTGCCCGTCGCTTTCAGCGATTTGCAGCACCGGATCAACACCGACCACCAGATCTTGGTCGCCGTCATTGTCCAGATCAATCAGCAACGCGCCGACAGAATCGTCCAAGAAGTCGACACCCGCCGCGGCTGACATATCCTTGGCAGTTCCGTCGAGTTGCTGCACATACAACCGATTCGGCAAACCACCCGCGTCACATACGTAGATGTCGTCCAAGCCGTCGCCGTTAACGTCTCCCACGGCCATACCGTGATAGCCAAACTGGCTCATGAATTCTTTGGGTGCCGCATTCATCCATTCAGGTATGCCGGGCAACATTTGTCGTTCATAAGATGCGTTTCCCGACAGGACGTTGGCCGTGACGTCCTGAAAGTGAAGTTGGTCTGGAGCGCGACTGGTGACCTGTTCTGCGTCTTCCACTTGGACGCGTTGTAGCTGCACAGCAGATTTGCGTTCGCTGGGTAAGGTCCAAGTGCAAGTCCAGTGCGTCGTTTGTTGGCGAACGTTACTTTCGCTTGGTAGATAAATTTCCGTTCGAACCAAAGTGGAAAACGAAGCGTCCGATACGTCAATGTGGACAATCTTGAATTTGATGCGGCCCTGGGAATCGTGAATCGAACGCAGTAAGTCCATTAACACCGCGGAAGTGTCAGACCGGTGCGCGTTGGCGGTGGCGGACGGATCGGTGCGAGTGACCTGTAGGGTGGCGTCGGAATAATGAACGTGCCAGGCGTTCGGCTGCCAGTTGTCCATGGTTGCGTTGGTGGCGACAACCGCTTGGAAGGCCGCGACCGCTCGGTCCTGCGGCTGATCGAACGGCAAATGAGATAATTCGCTCAGCTGTTGAGACGCCAATTCGGCCAATGTTTCAGAATCCCAGTTGTCATGATGGGCCGCTTGTTTATTTGCCAGATTGGCGATGGTATTTATATGGTTCGCTTGGTTTCGATCCAGCGGTCGCAGTGAAATCGACGTGGTTTTGGCTGTCTTTTGGGCGCGAACCGGGGTAACCGGCGTTTTCGAATCTTGACGACAACCCAGTCCGCAGGCCAAGCCGATTAATAGCCAGCAGCACGAAGCCAATACGGCGAATCGAATGGTTGAATGTGGCGAGCGGCTTTGGTACGGCATGACACTTGATTTTTCTTGATTTGTCCAGCGTTCATCGGCTACACTTAGCACCGCTTGGAACTGGAGAGAGGCGCATAGGCGGAACCTAGGTGCACAGCGTCATTTTATGCTTTTAGCATCCGGAAACGTAAGCAACGAAAATCCTAGCCCGACGCGTCAGCAAGGGAAATGATCCTAGCCCGACGCGTCAGCAAGGGAATTTCGGAGCTCACGAACATTTCGGGATACCAAATACCATACGTTGGCGCTGTCAAATTAGTGTACTCGGTTGATTTCTACACCGTAAGTTTTTTGGAGGTTTTATGCGCGCATTGAGGTGGATTTCTTTTGGTTTGGTTGTGGCGTGGGCTGGCTTGCCAGTCATGGCGCAGGATGCCGTGATTCAACGAGCGTCATCGCCGCCGGTGATTGACGGCTTGGGTGACGATGCCGTTTGGGCGACCGCCACGGCACATGGTCAGGATGAATTCTTTGAGCTTGTGGGAGATGCAGCCGGAGACGGTGACGAAGACATCGACATTACGTGGAAAGCGTTGTGGGATGATGAAAACCTCTACGTCTACGTTGAAGTCACCGACGATGAAGTTGTTGCTGATGATAGCTGCGACTGGGAGGACGACAGTATCGAGTTTTACATCGATGCTCAGGGTCTGGCGTTAGAGAACTATGAGTTTGGTAACGACCCAGATTTTCCAGACGGTGCACCAGCGTACCAGTTTACGATGATTGCTGGAAATACCTTTGACGACGGGTTCTGCGGAAATGCCTTCAGCGAACAGACCGCGTTTTCACACGGCACCAATTCCTACGCTGGCGACGACCTATCGACTCGGTATCCACAAGGGGCAGACGTGGGTACCACACAAATTATTGGTAACGTTTACACGTCCGAAGTTGCCTTTCCTTGGGCAGCTTTAGAGGAAACGCCGGAGAACATCATTGCTCGAGGCGAATTTGGTTTCGGTATCGCCGTCAACGATGACGATGATGCCGGTGGACGAGACTCGCAATATATGTGGGCAACTGACCTCGGTGACCTTTGGCAGCGAAGTGCGTCGTTCCCGCTGGTTGCCTTAGAAGGATCGAGTGCCGCGGCGGGCGATTTCGATGCTGACGGCGACTTGGATGACGCTGACATTGACGCGTTGGCAGCCGCCATTAACACTGGCGCCGGCGATAGCAAGTTCGACGTCAATGGAGATGCGGCGGTGAACACCGCGGATCACCTATCGTGGGTCAAAGACCTGAAGAATACTTGGGTCGGCGACGCGAATCTGGATGGCGAATTCAGCAGTGCTGACTTTGTGGCCGTCTTTACGTCTGGCAAGTTTGAAACGGGTCAGGCCGCCGGTTGGGCCGAAGGAGATTGGAATGGCGACGGTATCTTTGGCAGCGGTGACTTTGTAGCCGCCTTTACCGACGGAGGCTTCGAACTAGGGCCTCGTCCCGATGCTGGCGGAGGTGTCAGCGCCGTCCCCGAACCATCCTCGTGGACCATGATGCTTGGCTTGTTACTTCTAGCAACTCGCTGTGGACGACGTCGTCGTTAACACGTCATTCACGTTCAGGCGGAAACTGTGAACCGAAGGCGCCTTGTGTCAATCTTGACCGAGGCGTCTTTCTTTTTGGTTCCGTCGCGATACACGGAAAACTGCGGCTCTTGTCACGTATGTTGGCACAGAGGGTCTCGCGAAGGCACCAAGGCGCGCGGAATGTCCCGCGTATGTTGGCACAGAGTGGCAAACCTGTCCAACTCTCCTCCGCCCAGCGGGCGAAACATCTTTGCCGGTGTGTGTCAGCCACCGGTCATGGTTCTGTTCTACCCTGTTCAGCCCAGCGGGCGACACAAGCGGACGCTTGAATACGCCCAAAATTACAATCGGCGAGAATTAACCACGACGAATCAACCACAATCGGCTGCTCACCCTGCAAAGACGAACCGCACCGTTTTCAATTCAGTACAAGCTTTTACAGCCGACCGGCGAGATAATTCGATCAACTGATTCTTGTGCCAGGCGATTTGAATGAAACCACGAACCATTCGGCAACCGGATGGTACGGTGTTTCGCTTTTTCGACGCAAGGCGATATTAACTTGTCCGTCCATCGCTGCGAGGCAGTACAGGGTCTCGACTGTCCGGCAGTTTCGTCAGCCAAGACCGGACAGAGAATAAAACGCAGAGGACTTTTGCGATTCGTTCCTCTACGCAACTCCACGCTTCTGCGTTAATTGTGATGCTGTGCCACGACCTGACGACGCAACAGCCAACCGATTGCGAACAGACACACGCTCGGCAAGACAAAACCGTTTGGTTCGGGCACGCTGCGAACCGCTTCGCGAGGCCCCAGTTCATAACCACCATCCTGAAACGCCAGAACCAAATCCGCACTATCGAATTCGCCATTGCCCGACCAATCACCGGTGGCCCAAGTCGAATTTCCATCAATGGCATCTTCATATTCGCCCGCGACGAACACGTTGACCAAGTCGGGCGCTGTTGAATTCTCCGTCCACGTTGGAATCGCCAATGTAGGTGTTGGCTAATTGATGAATCCAGTAGTCGAGATCGTCGTCATCCACCTGACCGCTCGAATTGACGTCCAATAGGAAGCTAGACGATTCGAATCCTCGCACCAGTAGATCGACGTCGCCGACTCCAAGAACGCCATCGCCATCGAAGTCGCCAGTCACCGAATGCGGCCAAATCGACCATGCCGCCAGTCCTCCGTTCGCAATGCCTCCATCCACCGCACCAAACGACATCTCTACGGTCATGTCGCCTTCGGGCGATGGCCGAAGTGTTCCACTTCGAAAATAAGTGCGAGGCTCACCTTGCGGGCCGTCTCGGTCGTACCACACCTGCGCTTGGTTGGTGTTTGCGTCAAAATCAATACCGAATTGGATCCGGTCGCCGCGAGTTATGGTTGCGTTCTGTTGTCTACCGTGAAATATATAACTGGCCCATTCCTTATCATCGTCGAAATGTGGAGTATTAACGTACTCGGTTATGCCGAAAGCAATTGCATTGTCCGCGCCCCTACCAAACGGACTAAAAACAAGAAATCACTGTTCGCGTTGATGTTCTCGGTTTCGGTGTTGAACGATCCGACGTCAAGATTTATTAAGTCTAGAACGGTCGAAAAGCTACCGAAGTCACCAACGCTCCGTAGTGCGAATTCCTCCCGACCAAACTCGTCTCCTTCTTCAGTTTCGTTTACGACAATCAGTGAACCGTCTGAGAAAGTTGGATCACCTTGTATGCTCCAGTCCGGTAAGTCCAGCCCAACCAAATTCCCGTTGGTCGAGACGTTATCTCCCGTTCCATCGAACGATTCGACTAAGTAGTCGACCGCGAAGGCGCTGGTCCCAGTCGTCAGCCCTATCCATAGACACAGTGAAGGTCTGAATCGACGATACGACCTGCTGTTTGATAATCGCTTTGGCATGAAACCATCGCCTTCTAGGTATGGACTAGAAACCACAAAAAAAATGAACCTCAATTCGAACTAAATGCGTGGGCGCCCACGTCATGAACGCCCACAAGCGGTCTCGGTGTGGTGCGTTTTTTCGATAGGTGGCATTTTAGTTGAGGGTTCGCGTCGGGGCGAGCGAATGGGGAGTCATTCTTTGGTCGATAACACTTTTCAGTGCGGTTCCGCTTTGTGCGTCTGTGCCTCTGTGAGAATCAACGAATTGAGGCATGTTGCCTTCTTTATGCGATCGGCGGTTGCGAATCTATTTGTCGATGGAATCTGGAAGAGGAATCTCACGAAGGCACCAAGGCACGGAGCGGCGACCGATGGAAAATCGGTGTGTACCGGTTCGGCGGTGGATTGCATGAGAATCTGTTGTGTTGTCTTGAACTAATGTTGCTGCAAGACTTTGGCTCGCCATTGAGATGCCAGTGAACCGGCGGAATTGCTTTCGGAAAGATACAATTCAATGGCTTGCGATTTGAGTTCGGCGTTGTTGTCGCGGCGCGAGATGGCTTCGTAGGTTCGCGCCAAATTGTAGGTGGCTCCGGCATTCCAAAAGCCGTTGGGAAATCCATCCAGCACTCGTTTCTGGAAATACTCGGCGGCGATCGTGAAGTCGCCTTCGTCAAAATTCATCAGGCCTAACCAATACGTGGCGTTTTCTTTGGTGCGAACAAACGAATCCACAATGTATTGAATCCGATTGGCGGGCTGGTTGGCCGCGCGAGCGTGTTGCGCGAAAGCATCGATTTCAGATTGTGGCATGCGACACCCCAAGTAATGAACTCGCGCTCCACGTTTGTCGTTCTCTCGTTCATATTCGCCGCGAAATTGCAGCAATCGCCCTTGGATCAAAGAGACTCGGTTCTTGGTCCTGGTCTTTTCGTCGATCTTCTTTTCGCCCATTGCTTCCAGCGCCGCTTCTTCTCGAGACTTCCGCACGCTTTGCGTGGAAAAGCCGTCTTGCAATTCGAACGAACGGTCATAACCGAACAAACTCTGTTCGTTGGTCAACATCGCAAACGTTTCGGACTGAAAATCCAAGTTGCTGCGTTGCAAGAACGCTCGGTAAGGAAACGTCCAGATTTCCATTCGCTGCAACCCGGGATGGTTCTGCTGCAAGTTTCTGGCGATCGGTGTGGGCTGAGTGGACAAGACCAAACGACTATCGCCCGTCATGGCCAATTCAATGGTCTTCATTCGTTGCGAAAGATAGGCAGGTGTGGCGTCGATCATGGCCACCACGTGATCCAAGTCGGCGGCTTTCAGTCGGTATGCTGTTTCGCCCACGCTCAGATTTTCCAAGATGGAACGATCCTGACGAAGTTCCTGCCAAGTGACGATGGATGGATCATTCGCGGCGTGCGGTAACGGAACGCCCAAGTGCATGTCGAACAGAAACAGTTGGTCGTTCAAAATCAGCGCAGGGAGCCATGCTTCCGGATCGGCAGTGCCTTCGCTGCGATCAATGCCCAACATGACCACTTGCAAACCCATTTGTCGCGCCAACAACAGAAAGGTCCTGCCCTTTTCATCTACTGTGCCGTGACCTCGCAATAAGACTTCCCAGACAAACAAGTTCAATTCGCTGGGGTAACGATCCGGTGTATCGGTTTGAATGTGACGAACAACCCAGTCGAATAGTCGACACGCCGATTCAACATCGGTTGCCGTTTCTGCGTCCAAGTTGGTCGAAGATGCTTGAATGGTGGCGGCTAAATCGGGCGGTACCACGTGCTTGATCAGAATGGAACGTCCGATGCTGCGCAACCAATGCGCTTCTTGAATCATCTGAATATCGAACGGTTCCAGCTCCATCTGTGTCAGGATAGTAGGATCGGTCAGCGGCTGATATTCTTTGGGCAACCGATTGGCCATCGGGTCGGCAATCCAGTCGGGCAGTGGCTGGTCTTTGAGCCAATACCGCATGTTGAACAGAATGCGTTCTTGTGCGCTTGCGGTTTCGTATTCGTCCAAACGTTCCAGCAGTTCCAACGCTTGGCGCAAGTTGACCGACGTGTCCTTCTTGGTTTGCGTCATTACTTCCATACTGCCGCTACTGTTGGTTCGTTTCTTCTGGCAGCCAACTAGCGAAACAATCACTAGCAGCATGACGCTGGTCACGATAATTGCGGTTCGACGAATGGGACGAGATGTCTTGTTGTTCATTTAAACGAATGCCTTCGTTAATTCGTGAATTCGAATAATCTGAGTCAGGAACGATTCCACTTGATCCAGTGGCACCATATTCGGTCCATCGCTGGGTGATTCTTCCGGGTTGGGATGTGTTTCCAAAAATATTCCATCAATGCCCACCGCCGCAGCCGCTCGAGCCAACGGTGCCACCATTTCTCGATTGCCGCCCGTTTTGTCACCCAACGCGCTGGGCTGTTGCACGCTGTGCGTGGCATCAAAAATGACCGGCACACCAAGCGAACGCATCTGTACTAACGATCGCATGTCGTTAACCAGATTTCCGTAACCAAAAAAAGTGCCTCGTTCACACAACATGATATTCTGACAGCCCGCCGCATGCGGCTTGTTCACCACATGTCGCATGTCCCACGGCGCCATAAATTGGCCTTTCTTCACGTTGACTGCTCGGCCGGTTTCAGCTGCCGCAACAAGCAAATCGGTTTGACGAGCCAGAAACGCAGGGATTTGCAGCACGTCACAAACTTCGGCGGCCGGCTGCGTTGGCGAGCTTCGTGGATATCGGTGGTGATGGGCAAACCGGTGACCTGTTTGACGGTCGATAAAATTCGCAAGCCTTCTTCAAGTCCGGGGCCTCGATAGGAATCAATGCTGGTGCGGTTCGCTTTGTCGAACGAAGCTTTGAACACCAAGGATACGTTCAGACGTTGCGCAACTGTCTTGAGATGCGCCGCAATGTGGACGGCCAACGCTTCGTCCTGCAAAACACACGGGCCAGCGATGACCAGCAACGGATGCGAGCGGCCAACCGGTAGCGAACCAATTTGAACATCAATGGACATGGAATCTACTTGTGGGAAAAGGTGCGAATAGCAACGTTAGGACGGCGAGTTATCTGCCGGAACAAAAAGGTGAACATGCCGAGGCAACACTTGGACAGACACGGGCAACGTGCCGCCCGGATCACCGTCGACTTGATAGTTGACTTCGTTTGTTGTCGAAAGCAGTTCCACTTGGTGACAACGAATGGTCCGAACTTCGTTGGAAAATCGATGTCGACCCAGCATGATGGAGCTCAAATGGTACAAACCGTGCCAGATGGAACCTCCTGCGAATGTCACGACATCCAATTGGCCGTCAAAGGGATCGGCATCGGGACAGATACCAAGCCCGCCCGCGTAACTGGGGACGTTAAACACAAATGCCCAATGAGCTTCAATGGTGACTTCCGGTTTTGATTGGTCAGACGTCAAACAACGAACTCGGATAGGCGGATATCGATAGCTACGCATCGCACCCAGAATCGGTTTGGCATACGCCCAATGACTAATATGTCCTTGCCGAGCTCGATGGACGCGACGCACCACTTCGGCGTCAAAGCCACAGCCCAGCATGATCAGAAATATTTTGTCATTGGCCTTGGCAGCGTCCATGCAGACAATGTGTCCGTCCCACAAAATTCGCAATGCATCACTTGGATTATTGGTTAGACCTAAGTATTTAGCGAGCAAGTTTTCTGTGCCCAGCGGAAATAACAGAATGGGAGTTGTGGGCGGGCAAAGTGTGGCGACATATTCGGCCGTTCCATCTCCTCCCGCCGCAACGGCTGCGCGTAATTCGCCCGATGCGAATGCTTGGTGAATCTTTGCGGAAAATTCTTCCGGGTGGGAAATGATTTCGGTCGGATAGCCTGCTCGTTCAGTCAACGTGGCGAATTCAGCCAACTGTTCGCGACCATGTCCCGATCCCGCTTTCGGGTTGGCTAATATCAGCACTCGTACTTTGAGATCGTCGATCCGCTTCAATTCCATGGAAGACTGGCTTGGGCTTGGTCTTTGAGTTAAACGTTCACCGGCTTGAGCATTAGTGTACCGATTAGACTGGCCGGCGAACGTGGGATCGAGCCCGTGTGGTGATGGAATAGCGGAAAACGAGCAAACTTCTGGCGAATTCTCATTTTGAAACTGAGATTTCAGGCGATTCCACTGCTGCTATGTTGTTGATACGAAAAAGGTTAGCGACATTTGTCTCGTTCTGGGATTAACTCGGGCGGACGGAAAAGTTGGCTGTTCAAATTCGACTGTTGCATCGTTCAACAGTCGTTACGCGGTTTCGTCGAATTCGCCGTTAACCGGACGGACCGGTCTTGGCGACAATTTCAATTTATTTATCTAAGTCATTTCTGCATAGACAGTTGCGACGAATGGTCTAAAAAAATGGATCTCTAATTGAGACTTGGCGCGCCGAATGCCTATTAGAAGGTCGCTTCAGTCGAGTTGGCTGAGGCGCTGGCCCGCGGGGCCGACGACGAGCGGTGTGTCGAATGGTTGACTTGCCCCTAACCATCCGATTCTGCCAAGCGGATATTGGCACGTCGAAGGCCCCTTTTTTCTTTTCTTGCTATAAAGCAAGTCGTCCGTTCACAGGACGCGCGGTTGCCAGACTTCTGAAATCTAACTTCAATTCGTTTTTCTGGCGATCAAATTGCAAGCGGTTTCCGTTTCGTCGCACAATCTTGGCAATTGGCCGAATTAGTTCCTGGTGCCGTTGGTTCGTCCCGCTGTTCAGCACAAACTTCGCACGTTACATTGCTGAAACAGTCAAGCAGATTTCTTGAAGACGTCTCAAAGGAGTACTCATGTCGACTCCCCTTGGCAAGTTGACGCTGGCCGAATTACGCCACTTGGTAGAAGTGAACGAAGTGGACACCGTCATTGCTGCTTTCCCGGATTGCTACGGCCGGTTGGTCGGCAAACGTTTTGACGCGAACTTCTTTGTGGACGAAGTGGCTCAACACGGAACTCACGCCTGCAACTACCTTCTGACGGTTGATATGGAGATGGAGCCGGTTGCCGGCTACGCATTTTCCAACTGGGAAAGCGGTTACGGCGACTTTCATTTGGTGCCGGATCAGCCGACGCTGCGCAAGGCATCTTGGCTGGAAAAATCGGCCATCATCCTGTGTGATTTGCACGCGGACGATCACAGTCGCATTGCACCGGCGCCGCGAAATCTGCTTCGACACCAAATCGATCGATTGGCGGAACTCGGCTTGGCCGCCAAAGCTGGTTCGGAAGTGGAATACTTCATTCTGAATGACAGTTATCGCCAAGCCAAGGAAAAGGCTTATCACAATCTGCCAGCTGCCAGTCAATATATTGAAGACTATCACTTGCTACAGGGAACTCGCGAAGAACCACTCAATGCCGCCGCTCGACGCCATCTGGCTCAGTCTGGCATCCAAGTGGAATGTACCAAGGGCGAATGGGGCTTGGGTCAGCACGAACTGAATCTCAAGTACACGGACGTTCTGGAAATGGCGGATCGGCAGTCTTTGTACAAACAGTGCATGAAGGAGCTGGCCGATTCGTTGGGAATTTCGGTCACGTTCATGGCCAAATACCGATCGGATCAAGCGGGGTCCAGCTGCCATATCCATGTCAGTCTGTGGAACCAACAAACGAACGCCTTTGTGGGCGACCAAGATTACGCGGGGCTCGCTTGCAGTGATCTATTCCGCTGGTTCCTGGGCGGCTGGATGCAGATGGTGCCCGAAGTCATGGTCTTCTACGCTCCGACGGTCAATTCGTACAAGCGATATCAAGCGGGCAGTTGGGCGCCGACTCGGTTGGCCGTTGCTCATGACAATCGGACGGCTGGATTTCGAGTGGTCGGTTCGGGCAATAGTCTGCGGATTGAATGTCGCATTCCGGGTGCCGACTGTAATCCGTATTTGACCTACGCCGCGGCCTTGGCAAGCGGTTTGTACGGAATTGAAAACAAGATTGAACCACCCGAGCCATTCGTGGGTGACGCCTATCACGCCCAGCAAGTTCCGTTGGTTCCTTTGTCGCTGTCGGATGCCACGCAGCGTTTTCAGAACAGCGAATTTGCGAAGCAAGCGTTTGGCGCTGACGTCCATTCGCACTACGTACATTTCTTTCGCACGGAACAAGCTGCTTTCGAAAAAGCCGTCACTGATTGGGAGCGAATTCGATATTTCGAACGAATATGAGCCGTACCTCGCCATTAATTGGTCTGACCACCTACTCGGTCAATGAAAGTCTGGACTACACCATGCCTGCCAACTATGTGGCAGCCGTGCGTCGCGCCGGTGGCGTACCGATCTTATTGCCTCCGGGCGAAATTCATGCGGCGGTCGTTGTCGGCAAGCTGGACGGGATTGTGCTTAGCGGCGGCGGTGACATTGACCCGGCAATCTACGGAGCGGCACCGCATCCAGCAGTCTATATGGTGGATCATGAACGAGACCAAATGGAATTGGAACTCGCGCGGATGGTCGTCTATCGTCAATTGCCCACACTGGCAATTTGCCGAGGCCTGCAGATTCTTAACGTGGCGCTTGGCGGTTCGCTTCATCCTCATTTGCCGGACGTGGTGGGCGAACAAATATTGCACCGCGCGCCGCCTCGGTTGCCTACACCGCATTCCATCAAAGTAGATCCGTCCAGTCTGGTTGGTCGAATCATGGCCACCGTGGAAGTGAGTCCAATGTCTTGGCATCATCAAGCAATTGATCGTTTGGGCGAAGATCTCAACGTGGTAGCGCGTGCGCCCGATGGCGTCATTGAAGCGGTGGAGCACGAATCGCATCGTTGGCTAGCGGCAGTTCAGTGGCACCCAGAAATTACCGCACACGAAGACGCCGCTCAGCAAAGATTGTTCGACGAATTGATTCACGCGACGTTTTGATTCAAATTTGGGTTTGTGGTTCTTCGTTTACGAAAGCACGCTATGAGACTTTCTGGAAAGACGGCTGTGATTACCGGCGCGGCCAGCGGGATTGGAAAAGAGACGTCACTGTTGTTTGCCAGCGAAGGTGCCAACATCTTGGCAGCCGACATGGATGAAGCCAACGGCCAAGCGGTAGTGGAGCAAATTGTTCAACAAGGCGGCCAAGCGAAATTCGTGCGCACCAATGTGTCGCAGGCCGACCATTGTGAACGCATGATCGCGGAGGCGGAAAACGCATTCGGTGCGGTGCACGTGTTGTTCAACAACGCCGGCATCATGCATTCGGACGATGGCGATGCGCAACAAACTTCGGAAGACATCTGGGATTTGACGATGAACGTCAATTTGAAAGGTGTCTTTCTAGGCTGCAAGTTTGGAATTCCGGCCATTCGACGCGCCGGAGGTGGTTCCATTATTAATACGGCGTCGTTTGTGGCGGTGCTGGGAGCTGCCACGCCGCAGTTGGCCTATACCGCTTCCAAAGGCGGAGTCTTAGCGATGACTCGAGAATTGGCCGTGATTCATGCTCGAGAAAACATTCGAGTGAATTCGTTGTGCCCCGGGCCGTTGAAGACAGAACTATTGATGAAGTTCTTGGATACAGAAGCGAAAAAGCAAAGACGGCTGGTGCACATCCCGATGGGGCGATTCGGTTTGGCCGAAGAGATGGCCAAAGCGGCGCTGTTCTTGGCGTCGGATGATTCGTCCTACGTGACGGGAGCAGATTTTATGGTGGATGGCGGTATCACTTCGGCCTACGTTACTCCCGAATGACGTTTCGAGGACAAACTCTTCTTTCCGCGTTCAGGCATCGCGCGGAAAAGAAAGAGAACGCATGTTTGTAGTCCCGCCTTCACGTATCGAGCAAAGAATCAGAGACCACTTGTTTGTAGTCCCGCCTTCAGGCGGAAAGACCGAACCACCGTGTCAACATTCGAGTTGCTTCGCCCATCGTGCCGAAACAGCAAACCAGTAAACCTACGAAAAGGAAAGAAATGACCTCCAAGAACACCGGTGTTGTTCGCTATCAAGAAGTAGATTCCGACTACCTGGAAAAGCGAAAGTTACGTAAAAGCGCCGGCTGGGTCTTGCTGTGGGCTATGGGAGTCGGAGCCGTCATTTCGGGCGACTATTTTGGCTGGAACTTTGGTCTGACCGCTGGCGGATTTTGGGGATTGGCTATCGGTGTCTTCGCCATGGCCGTGATGTACGTCTGCATGGTTTTCTCCATTGCCGAACTGTCCGCCGCCCTGCCCCACGCCGGCGGCTTCTATTCGTTCGTTCGGAACGCTATGGGCCCCACGGCTGGTTTTATCTGCGGTTTGACCGATACGGTGGAATATGTAGTTACACCTGCCGTGATTGTGATTGGTATCAGCGACTATGTGAATCAGTTGGTTTTTGCCCACGGTGAAGCCCCTATCTACATGCAGTATATCTGGTGGTTGGCGGCGTACGGTTTGTTTGTGTATATCAATATGCGAGGCGTAGAACTGACGCTCAAGTTTGTACTGTTGATTACCGCCGTGGCCGCTGCCGTGCTGATTGTGTTCTACATTGGAGTCATTTCCAGCGGCGCGTTTCAATGGAAATTGTTGTTCAACGTCCCTCCCGACCCAGGGTACAGTGCTACATTCTTGCCGAAGGGTTGGGCCGGAGTCTTTGCGGCATTGCCATCGGCCATTTGGTTTTACCTGGCAATCGAACAATTGCCCTTGGCCGCCGAAGAGTCTCATGACGCCGTGAAAGATATGCCCAAAGCATTGATTTTGAGCATCCTCACGCTGTTGACCCTTTCGCTGTTCACGTTGGTGTTGAATTCGGGCGTCGGAGGCGGAGCGGTCGTGGTGGGCAAGTCTGAATCACCACTGAACGACGGCTTTCGCGCTGTATGGGGAAATGGCTGGATGACTCGGGGCATGACGTTCGCCGCACTGGCCGGGTTGATTGCCAGTTTTCATTCGGTGATCTACGCCTATGGTCGAGTTTTATTTTCTTTGTCTCGAGCCGGTTATTTTCCGCGTTGGATCTCCGTCTGTAATCGACACAATTCGCCTCAAACAGCGTTGATCTTAGGAGCGGTTGTCGGATTGGTGTGTGCCACATTGTTGGCATTGTTTGAAGAGATGCAAGTGGGACAGGCACTATTGAGCATGGCGGTTTTTGGCGCAGTGATTTCGTATGCTTTGGTCATGGCCAGTTTTGTCCTGCTGCGAATTCGACGTCCTGAATTGGTTCGACCCTATCGAAGTCCGCTGGGCATCCCCGGAGCCATCTTGGGCGGCCTGCTTTCCATTGTGGCGATGGTCGCCTGTTTTGCGAATCAAGCGAATCGTCCCGGACTCTATGGAACACTGCTTTTTCTGGCCTGTGGCTTGGCTTATTACTTTGCCTACAGTCGTCATCGACTGGTGGCTCAAGCTCCCGAGGAGAGTATTGCGCTAGAACGGAATTAGACGCTGCGGATGTCTCGCCCTGGGTTTCGAGTGGAGCCACGCCGAGGAGCGTATTGAGCGAGAACGGAATAAGATGCTTGTCTGTTTTGTGCTGGTTCGAAATGAATTTGCGGGTCCAATTCTGCGATTCCCAGATTCGTTTGGCGAAACTATGACAATATTTCCCTTCGTAGACACCGACCAAAAGGCCTGAACGACTGCATCGCAGTTCGTTTTGACTTGGTTACGATGAACGCTGTTCGCCGACTGGTTCCCCAGCGAATTCGGAAACGCTAAGATATCTTCCTCGCAGGCGTGTCATCACGATCGCTTCCGGGCCTGTAGCTCAGTCGGTTAGAGCAGGGGACTCATAATCCCTTGGTCGGGGGTTCGAGTCCCTCCGGGCCTATTGTGTTTTCCGTGTTTTTTGAACGGTTTGATACACTTCCTGATACACTACGGTGACATCGCATTCTCGTGAAAAAGGCCTTGGCAAGTTGCCGCTTGCCAAGGCCCCATTCGCAAACCTCACGGTCTGCTGAGCTGGTTTTTCTAATCAGTCAAGACTGGAGGGTATGTCATGCCACGAGAGCCAAAGCCCTGGTTCTGGACAGAACGTAATCAATGGGTTGTCAACATCGATCGCAAGCGGTACTACCTGGGCGATGATCGCAAGGCAGCGTTCGAAGAGTTCTACCGCCTGATGCAATTGCCGAAGCCGAAGCGAGTGTCGTCGCATTCCGTGCCGGCGATCATCGATCAATTCTTGGAATGGGTGCAGCGGCATCGAGCGCCCGGACACATACGAGTGGTATCGTTCTCGTTGCCAACGTTTCTGCGAAAAGTATCCCGATCTCAGCGTGCACGAACTCAAACCATTTCATCTGCACGAATGGGTTGATGCGTACGAATTCTCCAAAACAACACGCAGAAACTATCTTCGTGCGGTGAAACGAGCGTTCGCTTGGGCCACAAAACAGGGCTACATCGATTCGAATCCCATACAACATGTCGAAATGCCCGCGGCACAACGGCGAGAATCCGCAATCAGCAACGACGAATTTCGTCGCATCTTGGATCACGTCCCCAATGACGCCCTGCGCGACCTGATTGTGGTCACTCGTCAGACCGGCTGTCGTCCGCAAGAGATCCTGCGAGTCGAAGCAAGGCACGTTGATTTGAGCAATCAACGCTGGTTCATTCCTGCCAGCGAAGCCAAAGGAAGTCGTGTTCCAAGAATCGTGTATCTGACAGATATTGCCTTGGAGATTACCAAGCGGCAAATGCAGCTGTACCCCACAGTCAAGCTCTTTCGGAATACCATGGGGCAGCCATGGACGCCCGATTCGGTGAATTGCGGTTTCGATCGAATTCGACAGCGAATGGGAAATGAAATCATATCGCGGGATGGTATCGTGATTCCGGACAAGGATATTACGGCGATGATTCCCAAGCTGAATCCGGTTCGCATAAAACGGGGCATTGAGATACGCAAAACGCCTGCCGAGCTGCGATGCGAAGCCCAAAGGAAGCTGAAAGCAAAACGGATTCAAGATCTTGTGCCTCGTTAAATGAACGGTCACCGTGGACGAATGGTCGCGACGCGGTTGGTAGCTGGAATCGGGAAAGTAAGTCGCTCGAGGCGTCACTCGTGGGCGAGCGGACGCACTCGGCAACGGTTCTGCGGTGATACCGGGCAGATCAGAATGCGGCTCGAATTTTTCCGGACTGCGATCGATGTGCTCCATCAACAGCTGAATCTCGCGTTGCATGTCGTTACGCAGCGTCTGAATATGCTGGTGCAGGGACACCAGCGCGTTTTGAAGTTCTAACGGAGGACGATCGGACGGCGGCAAACGATGTTTGGTGGTGATTTGCATAACTTGCCGAATGCGTTCTACTTGAACAATGACCTGTTTCAGGGCGGCCAGCGTGGGAGGTTTGGCGGCTAGAATTTCCGTTTCCGCTCGGTACACTTGCCACCGTCGCGATAAGGCCAGATTGACGTCCGCCAGCGACTGATTTTGCGAATAGTCGGCCTCGGCTTCTCGAACCCAAGCTTGTTCGACCGCCTGAAACGGTTCGTGCGAATCGGCCGCCGCTTGGAAGAAGCGTTCGTGTTGCTGGTGGAGCGAATCGTATTCGGACGGAAACCGGTCCACTTGCGAAAAGATCTGTTTCGCCTGCAATTCGACTTGGTTCACGCTGGTTGCCGCATCGGTCAGTTCCAGAACCTCTTGACGCTGAACCAGTCGCTGGAAATCGAGCAACGTTTGATAGTATGAGTTGCGCGCGGTTTCCAAACGTTCCATGGCCGCCGAAGCTGCCTCGGTTGCCGTCGCGGTCGGCACAAGTTGCTGCCGGACGTTTTCTATCGGTGAGTCAGCCGTCGGTGGAGCGGATTCGGCCAGTTGTCGAACCAGCGACTTCACGTTATCTCGCGCGTAGACGTAGTGTTCGGGCCGCAAGTTGTAGATCGCCAAGCCTCCGCCAATCAACAGAACCAACGATGTCAATTGCAGCCAAGCGGCTGCGGAAGTCAACGCGTTTCGGAATGACTCGGCATCACGACTGAGCATCAAATAGCCGATGACCAAGGCCGAGACGATTTGGCCGATTCGAACGGCTTGGGACTTGGGAAACAGAAACGGAATGGCCAGCCAGAACAGCACCAGACACCAGAACGGAAGCGGCAACTGTCCCAAGCCATGCCGGCAGCGTGCCACAAGATCTTGGATGTCCGCCAGACAGTCAGACCACCATTGATGAAGGCGAACTCGATGGAACCACGCTGCTCCCATCAGCACTGCCAAAACGATTGGTCCGTAATTCGAATTCCACATGATTCATTCTCCAGCAAGGAAAGATGATTGAACGAGCTGGCCAACTACCGAGCGAAGGACTGCCACCATTCGGAAGCCAGCGAAGGAGAGTCCGTATTGCCGCTGGCCCACCAGCACCAAAGAATCAGCAACACGACCAGGACAACGAACCAATTGGTACTCGTTTTCGCCTGTGGTTCGCGGCTGCCAACGAAATGGCACGCTGGTGGAGTTCGACTTTTTGGTGGTCGTCCCGAATCGGTTCGCAGCGTCGTCAAATGCATCAACGTATCGGCCCATTCGCTGGCCAATGGTCGCTGAGTGCGATCCGTGACGCCATGAATAAAACAACGTTCGAACAAGTCTCTAAGTTCCGGCTGCAAGCCGGCGTAGGGCAAAGCGAAGGCCGGTGGCTGAACGTCTTGCCGGTTTCCCGCATACGGATAGGCGCCAGCTTGCATCCGTTCGCAATGAGTGCGATTACTACCGCCACCCAGATCAATGCCATCAAACGGATGAGCTCGCGTGGCCAGCTGAAACACAATGATGGCCAAGGACCAAGCGTCGGTGTATTGATCTCGTTGATCGGCCACCGCCGTCCAATCGGTTGCTCCCAATAATTCGGGTGCTTGAACATCAGGCACCACAGAACCACAGCCGAAAAGCTGGCCTTTATGTCGGAACTGACAGCTGGCCGTATCGACCAACACCACCGGCTCTTGAGCATGGATCAAGAACTGTCCCAAATGCAAATCGGGAAACAGATAGCGTTCGGCATGCAGTTCAGCGATCAGCAAACAGATGTCGCGGGCGACGTTGGCCACGTATTGCCGACTGGCCCACTTGGGAGGCGAAGTCGATGTCAGTTCGGCCGCGACTATCCGGTTCTGAAAGTTCGGCTGTACATAGCCCGTTACGCTACCGCTCTCTTCCACCATGTCCAAAGGCCAAGCCACTTGAGCTTGAATCGAATGCGGCGGAAATTGCAGCATAAACTCCAGCTTGGGCTCTAGGTCGGTCGGCGGTTGATGGTAGATCTTGGCTAACCAATGCGGTTGTCCATCCACCGTACACTGAAAACCTTCACCGCCCTGTTGCCCGGTGGCTTGTAGTAGAACGTCCAGGTTTTGTTTTCGAAGGCGAACCGTCATTGCGGTGACTCCTCGGAGGACGACGGACCGTCGATCTGCGGAAGTCGGCGAAAGGTCGTCTCCGTTGGCGAAGCAGACTTATCATCGTTGTCCGGCTTCGGAACGAAACGCACCATGCGTTGCGCTTGTTGCGTTTGCTGTTCAATCAGCAAGGGGACACTTGGTTCGTATCCCAATTGACTTTGGCTAGACACCGATATGGCCCCGGCCAGACTCCGAAAAAACTGAGCAAAATCGAACTGATCCAGGCAAATGGCTGGCGTATGGAACACGCGTTGCAGCGTGCCGGCATGCTCTGGGTCGACAGCAATCGGCAGCACTTCAAAGCGCTCATCACGTTGCATTCGAACCAAGCGAGCCACCGGATCATCAAGACAGTCGGTTGCTTCGCCATCGGTTAGCAAGACCATCACGCCGGGACGCACGCCAATGCCGTTTCGACGCAGCAAGTCGACACGTTGTTCGAATCGATCCAGCACCGTGTTGATGGTGTGGCCCAAGTTCGTATATCCGCTGGTGACGACCGGTAACCCTCGCTGCATGTAGTGCGCTGCCGGAGCGAAATCTTGCCCTTTGATATACGTCGCGAAATGGTAGTAACCGATTTCCACGGCGTCTCGCGTCATTGTCCGCCCATTTGTGGAACCGTTGGACGATCAATTCGCGTTTTCGTTTACCGCCCGACTATCGCCCTCTTCGGCAACCGCAACCAATGTTTCGTGGGCCGATGAGGCAAACCGGATACCCTTGGACTTCGATTTCGCCACGGCTTCCAGGTCTTGGCACTTCTTAACGGCCAACCATTCAGACAGCGAAAAGTTCTCTATCGTCATGGAGCCGTTGCCGATCGTAACCCGCTTCAGGCAATCAGCGACGCTTTCGATAGTCACGGACATAATAGAAACGCCTTGGGGACGATCCCAAGGGGGCCCGCAACACACGACGAGACAACAACGGCCAAGGCGCATTTGGAGCTCGGCAAAGCCGCTGTTAAATATTTGGAGCGAGCTTGATTAGAAGAGAAAGAAATGACTAGTCGGACCGGCGTGAGAGAGGCCCTGCCGTCGTTACGCCGGCGCAGAACCGTTGCATCCGGATAGAACGTTCCCATGGACCGAGCACGAGCAAGTGACTTAACGCAAGTCAAAACGGCCGACCGAGTGCTTCGTGTCCTATGGTTTGTTCGTCGATTGTATCATGTATTGTGCAGCGTTCTTGCGGAATTCTTCGACCTCATCGTTAGTTGGAACGTGGTCAAATTCCATCGAAAATTCTCCCCACGTCCAGAGTTGCTGCCAACAATATCGGTCAACATGAAAGTATACAGGCTTCAGCGTGTAGCTATCGTCGTTCTTGATCAATACGGTATTCGAAATGATATCCGGCAGGTCACTCGTATATCTAGCTCCACCGACGAATCTTGGAAACGTTGTTAGCCTGAGGTCGGAAACTAACGCACTGACAGGATTCTGATGTCTTCGGTGAAGGATGGTGCCACGCCAGCAAAGCAGTGCCGAAACCGTTACAAGGGTGAAAAGCGTTTTCAGCCGGTATCTGTATCGCATTTTTATGCCGACCCAAAAAAGATTGGTGCCTACAAGGTCTAATGTTTCATCATGGACGCATCGAATCGACGAACGGACGCCGTAACCCAGCGGCGACGAAAGATTTTTCATTTCAAAACCGCCCGGCTTCGCCGCTTCGGTTCACGGCATTGTTCGTCGGCGATCCTAAAGTTGGTTTGGAGCCTTTCTTCCCCTTTGGTTTCGACGACATCTTGTCCCGGCACTGTTTCACTCTGAATTTCACGATTTTCTTGATCAGATTGTACGGGATTGGCGAGTCGAGGGGAAACTGAACCGATCCCTTGGCGCTGTTGTAGGCGGAAAGGGCGTCCTTGAATTGCTCGATTCCGGACGGCGTCGGATAGAAGCCGATGTGCTTTGCAAACGCCGCAAAATGGACGAGATTTCCGCCCAGCACAAAAGTCGGAATCTGGTACTTGATGGCTTCCTCGGCGTCGGGCGCGGCGTCGCTGATGATGTGCCGGATATTCTGAAGAATCTCTTGTACGTCCTCGGGAAAGCCGGAGATATACGCGTCAATGGTAGGCGTTGGAGATTTCGGTTTCATATGCACGTGAGTTAGTGGCATGGCCGACGAACTTGTTCTTATCTCGCCGAATTCGCGGATAAATAGTTATCTTTCGAATGTTTAGTCCCTTTCTGGCGCGAAGTCAACTGGCCGTGTAGGTAGGCTTGATTCGCCGGCGTTTTTTCCGGGGTTCCCTTGATACCTTGACCGGCCGAAGGCCTAGGCCAAGCGGCCAAGCATGGCTTGGGCCACAAGGCACATTACCAAACAGTCGCCAACGTGGTTGTCGGGCCGCCCAGGTCTTTTTCGCCATTCGTCCACGGTCCGGTCGGTCTTTTCCACGTAGACGCGTTCCGGATATTCGGCGTCGGTATGGTCCACAAACATTTGGTGGAAGGTGAGATTCTTGCCCTTCCAAAGCGACCAAGACCCCACGTCATGCAAGGCCGCCAAAAAAGCCTTGTGGAATAGAGAAAAGGGATCTTGGTACGTTCCTGGAACCTTTTTATCTGCTTGTCATGTTGATTCAGTTCGAGGGTCGGGCGGCGTCTGTGTATTTCCGAAAATTTGCGACAGCCGTTGGGTTCACGTTGAAACCGATTGTGCTAAAGTCGCCATCAGCTTCGAAGACCCGTTTCCATTCCGCAAGTCCGAATTGAAGATTACGAGAGAATGATGCACCGACTTGACCGGACGGGGAAATCGTAATCGTGCTGACTTCCGCCAAATAGAACTGCGGTTCGCCAATCACGAAGCCAGATGATTCGGATTCGATACTGACGGGAACCTGCATTGTAAGTTCGTAGCGGTCTCCAAAGTGCGCGACAGAATTGAACAGTGGAGCATTGTTGGGCCCATACGTGATGAAGTGTCGACAATCGCAAAACGTTCGCTCCAATTGTTGTGCGTGCTCAATCTGGGCAACACCCTTGGCCGCGAATTCTTGGTGGTCACGGACCTTGTCGTTTCCGAAGCCGATGTAGACGCCGAAATAGAGCAATGCCCAGACGGCGGGTGTCACGACCAACACTATGATGCCGACAACCGCGACTAGAACCAAATTGGTTTTACGACCTCGCACGCGGTACTACTCCGCTTGATGTTCCATTTTGGCTGTCGGCGGCTCCGCGTTCATGCCGTTGGTGTCCGCCATTCTTTGAATGCGCAGGTTTGGCCACCAAGACAAACCGGCCAACGATGATTTCGTTGAGACCATCGTCACCATCCGGATTCCCTGTAGTAAATTGATCACATCTGCACGGCGGCTTCTCTCGGTCATCGTAGGCACCTGCCCAATGATCCAACTTTCCCAGAAACAAGCCCGGTACATCTGCGCATTCGGCATCATAATTCATGAAACCATCGATCCCGTACTTGTTCGGTCGAATGGAATCGGTTGAGTCAATTGTGGACTTAGCGCCTTCGCCAGGGCACGTTTGGTCGTAGCCGTTCATGCATGCGAATGCCCATTCGTCCTGACTTGGCAACCGGTAGTCGTACCGAGTGTCGAACTTGGAGAGTGCCTCGCCGTACCGAAATGCCTCACGCCACTCCGACGGATATCCACTGTTGTAATGCCAGTCGATTGTTTCGTAGGTTCCATTTCCAAAAGCAGCTTTGCGAAACGCCTCATGCTGCTCCCAGGTCAATTCGGTTTCCTGCAGATAGTAAGATTTCTTCGGAAACGAGTCTTTGTGATCGGCACGGGTTGCGTCAATCGCTACAAGGCAAAACGTCATTCCAAACTGGTTCGTAATCCTCGCTGGCATTGCCTGTGCTGCCCCAGCGAACGGAGTCTGAGTAGCTTGGGCTACGGCTTGTTTACTGTCGCCTCCACTCGGTTTGCATCCGACCACTACGAGACTAAGAATCGCGAGTATTCGATAAGCTTTCATACGAATCGCACATTTCTCCGTCGAATAACGGTAACGATCCCATGGTCGCCGCGAATGACAACCCACTTCATCAAAAGAAACTCGGCGACTCACGTGCATTGTCGCCGTCATTGAATCAGTTTAGGTATTGTAGCATCGCGTTGCCCTTGGCAGCGGCATCGAGATAGTAGTCTCGCAACGTGTCGTACCAGGATAGCAAGTAGTCCAAATCTTCGTCGCCACTCCATATCTGCGGATAGATGTCATTCGCAGTAAGTGCGGCAGCGTCATACCGTTTGCCGAATTCGTCACTCGGTAAACTGCTTAAGGCGTCGGCGACAGCAGCTACTTCGGCAGCAGTCAGGTAGCGAGCAGGACCGTAGCCTACGTCGTCACCAACCGTTTTAGTGGCAAATATGACGTCCGAGAAAGGTGGTGTGCCCTCGTATTGTTGGCCGGTCAACATAAAGTGAATACCGTGCCACGCCTTGTCAATGTCGATACCAGAGTCGTCGTCACCATCCCGGTATAGCAAGTCTTCAATCGACTCGGGAGCTGCGATAAGCTCATTTAGCTGCTGGGGAGTCACCTGTAGGAAATTGCCAATCATTGACATGTTACGTGACCAATCAGTTTGGGTTTTAGAACGGCGTCCTATCTGGATCGGCGAATGGCGGGATCAACCAGTAGAGCCGGTTATGCCAAGATTCTACTTTAATGTCTTTCGGGAACGGACTCAACACACTCGTCCATTCGTCGACAAAATCCTCGTCCACAACCCGAGAACCTTGCGCGAAGAACCGTTGCACCTCGGACGCCAGGCGGCAGCCAGGAATCAGGCAGTTGCCTGTGTATTCCCTATTGGCTGCCGCCAAATTTATTGGCGTACCGCTGTCAAAACCAAGGCAAACGCTGTTCGCCATTCGCTTGGCCCACATCCACCGGACTGTTCGCTCGCCGCAAACTGCCAGCGGACCGCGTCACATCCAACCACGGTTCGCACTTCGCTTTCGCAAAAATGCCTACCTTCCTACCAGCTGACTACAAACGTAGTGACTGGTTGCTCCGACCTTTCGTTTTTGCGTGACTTCGAACCAAGTCAAAGTCCAACGAGCTACCACACTCGTCCACAAATGGGTTTCGACTGCCTTGCCGAACGCCGAACGTTCTTTGCGAATCGTTCGACGCTGATGCCTTCGCACCAGACACCACTCGACCTTCCGGCCGAATTCTACTCGGTCGCCACTCCCACGCATGAGCTTCTACAGCTGCCTGACCCTGGCAGACTCCGCCGCACGAACCCAGCTAATAACACCTTGCGGCGTTATTTGGCCAAGTTCCCTATACGGCGGCGGCTCACGCGCTTCCTGCGTTAGACATGTACTCCATTCTCTGACTCACGTGACTAGTCGGTCGTTAACCGACGAAACTCAAAGCGATATGTACGGCAGCCAGCCGCCATACTTTCCGAACATGCCTGACGGCATATTCGATTTCAGGGGACAGAACACACAAGCTTCCCCTTACCGATTCGCTCCGGTTGGTTCGCCATCTACCTCTGTTATGTGAAGGTAGAAATTTTCGGCATCGTCTTTCAGAGAATTGACCTAGTAGCCCTATCCGATTTTGGGGCAATTTCAGTGGTTTCCATTTTTCTTCGCCAGAACGTCGGATGTCGCAGGAATCGATCGCCAAGCCGCCATTTTCAGTCGCGCCAGGCAAAGGCTCTTCACGAACAGACCTTTTCAGCCTGCTCCCGGCGGAGTCTCCCGGCCGGTGCGTGCAGTTCCCGAATTCCACGGTATCCCACAACGCAGCTCCTCACCCTAGGCAAGCGTTGAACGCTCGAATTTGCATTCGGTCGAGCGAACCCCACTCGCAGGATTCGATGTGACACTGTTTTGTCACACCTCACCTGTTTGCACATGTCGACCACGTGACCATCAGCGTCACGCAATATTTCCGCATCGCCCTTGTTCCGAAACAAAGCGTATGAAGTCGAATGTTGGGATTACTCTGGTTCGCTCGACACTACTTCGAAACAAAGGAAGCAGCATGACCAAATCATGAACGAATTCATGACGTTGGTTCGAACCGGGATTACTCCAACAAGCCCATCTTGAGCACGGACAGGCCGATTTCTCGGCATCCGGCTCAAACAACAGAACATCCAGCAGGATGGTTAGTCCCACAACCCTTAGCCAACGTTGGTAAATCGTTGGTTTGCCGGGCATGTTCTCTGATAAGAAGGTGTGTCACGTTGGTGACCTAGACGACTTGGCAAAATCAAACATTGTTTTGCGGCCGAACAGGATAGCACGCCGGGCGGCGAGTGTCACCGAAATTCGAAGTTTCGAAACATACGGAATTGGTTGCTTACGTCCAAACACGACGTGGCGGTGGCGTCGCAGCTTTTCGGTCAAAATAGTGGCGCTGGCGTCGCAAAATCTGTCAAACTCCTGGCGCTGGCGTCGCATTTTTCAGCCGATGATCGTTCGTAACTGATTGAATGCACGACCGATTCAGCCAACTGGGTTCGTGCGCCAAAGATCGTTACCAAATAGATTAGTAAGCAAAGGAGTGTCGCTGGAAAGAAAGGGACGAACGGTGGTGGTATTCTTCGCTTGCGATTCGTCGGTCGGTTGATCTAGACTCGCTTGGCCAGTCCGACACGGAAAACGGAATGCCGTGGCCATGAAACAAAACAAACAAAACAAACAAAACAAACAAAACAAACAAAACAAACAAAACAAAACAAGGTCCGGACCAGCTCGCTTTTAGTTTTGCCGTGCCTTTCGTTCCAGATGTTGCCGCAAGATCTCGGCCGCCTGGCGTTGAGCTTCCTGCGGGGGATGGCCATGATTCACCAAGTCCTGAAATGTCTCTTGAACAATCTTGGCATAGGTGCCTTGCGCGTCATTCGCCAACAGAATGCCTTATTCGAGTGCGGGTTGCTCGTCTGTAGGAGGGTTTGTGTTGCTTGCCAACGTTGATCCGCCGTTTTTCTCGAGTACCCATTGGATGGCATAACGCATCAACTCGTGACCATTCTTCAGGCAAAGTTTGTGGCGAATTTTTTCGCGATGCGTATCTATCGTGTGTACGCTAAGAAACAATTCGCGAGCGATCATGCCGGTAGTCATTCCTTCGCCGATCATTTGAAACACTTCCAATTCGCGATCGCTCAGACTTTCCACTGGATCAGTCCTCGCATCCTTATGCTTGGCACCAACGGCTTGGCTTAATAGCCGCTGCGTCATTGTCGGGCTGAGAAAGCGTTCGCCATCGCGTACGGTGCGAATGGCATCAAGAATTTTCTGAGGAGCGTCACGTTTGTTGACGTAGCCCAGTGCACCGGCGCGAAGTGCTCGTTCTCCGTAGACCGACTCATCGAATGCGGAAACGACCAAAATCTTGATTCGAGGAAACGATGCCGCAATATCTTTCACCAATTCGATACCATGACAATCTTTTAACGCGATATCGACAATCGCCACGTCGGGCAGCGTCGTTGTCTTTCGCAGTATTGCCATTGCTTCCGAAATACTTTCTGCTTCACATGTCACTTCCATGTCATTTTGAGATGAAATGCGTGTGCGAAGACCTTCCCGAACAAGCGGATGATCTTCAATGATCATTACGTAAATTGTACGAGATGACAAAAGGCTGCGTTCTGACATATTCTTCTCCTCCGAACTGAAGTGATATTAATTGCCCCGGCCGATTCATCACTACATCCGAATCACTACGGTGCAACTTGTCATTTGCGAATGTGCGTCCTTCAATCGTACGCCGCAATCACTGTATATCCGGTTATGATTGAAGGAATGCAAGTAGTGTCTCAGTTCGACCGCCTGGCGACTCAAGAATCATAACCGGTCAGGAATCAACCAGCATATCATAATTTGAATTTACTATCGTTTTGTGGCCAATACCGTTGGCGTGTTTGAGCCGCGATTCGCCAAGCTTCTTTAGTTGACGACGCCATCGACGTGCCGTTTGGCACGCTTATTATTGAATTAGCACGACGACCGCATCAAACCTTGCCGGTTCTGGTTTGCTCGCGAGCAGAACTGCCCTCCGCAACATTCAAGAAATCAGGCTAAGCAAAAGAAGGCAGCCAAAAAAATCTAGAATTCTTCACCGAAACTCGGAATCAGAGAAATCCATTTTCGCAGGCTGGACCAGAACGACAAGTGTTAAACGTGAAATTTCGAGCCGAATCAAATGCCAGCACTAACGCTGCGCGAAAATATTGTTGCGATCGTCCGGATTGAAATGTTTGATGTTCAGGCGTTGCCAACAACGTTGGTGACTGTGTTTTGCCTTTACCTTTCCATTATCTACGCGGCGCATGTGGTTTTTTTCGTTTTCGTCGTTGACGAAAGTCACTGAAGTCCAATGGTAATTTCATGACTAGGTCAAGATCCTAGATTATGTGAATCCAAATTGAGTGTATGTTCGTTGGTGGACAATCGCGGAAGGGAAATCAAAGTGAAGGACTTTCCATTTGGAATTTCAACGGGATGCTTTTATCGGCAAAGCATATTTGATTGTTTACGACCCATTCAGTCGGCTGGGTTTAGTCGCTTGGAGATTTGTTCGTTTCCAGATCACCTGGATTACCACGATCACCAACGAGTGGCTGAAGCGTCGCAGTTAATTCGAGAATTGCGAATGGACGCCTATTCGTTCCATGCGCCGTTCGGGCCGGAAATGGATATTACTCATTTGGATCCACAGGTTCGTAAAAGATCCGTGGACGAAGTCTGTGTCGCAGCCAAGGCTGCCGCAATATTGGGCGTGCGGCATTTGGTCATTCACCCAGGGCCCGAAAAAAGCGATCTACCCAAAGCAGAACGCTGGGATCGCATGACGAATGCCGCCGCAGAACTCGAATTCCTGGCCGAATATTGTAGGCAACTTGACATCTATTTGGTGTTAGAAAACATGCTTCCCCATTTGTTTTTTGGCTGCGTTACAGACGTGCTGTGGATTATTGGCGCAATTCGTCGAACCGATGTCGGCGTCTGTCTGGATACGGGGCACGCTCATCTGGCTGGTGACTTGCCCCATGTCGTTCCAAAACTTTCCAACCACCTTTGGATGTTGCACGCCAGCGATAATTCTGGTTCGGCAGATGACCACTACCCGCCGGGAAGGGGCGGCATTGATTGGGAGCATTTGATAAGACAGCTGATTAAGGCAGACTTTTCCGGTGGCATCATCTTAGAGATTGCGGGAACGGACAACATTTCTGAGACGTTGCAAAGAGCGCAACAAGGTCAAGCTTATTTGTGCGACACGATTCGTCGTTGCAATTCTTCGTTACGACGTGACCCAGGTGATGAAGACAGGCGTGAAGGCGAATGATTCGGTATTTCTATTCGACAATGGAAGAACTTTGTCCTAGTAGACTTCGCCACTGTGTAACCATCGTTTTGCTGATCGCTATGGTAATCAGATCTGACAGAATCAGACGTCATTGACCGAGTTAAACGTGGCCGGCAATCTGTATGCATTTTGCAGGAAGAGAGGTGACATGATGGTTCGCACACATACAACTTCGGGTTTACGAAGTCTGCTCCCTTGGACTCGACGCAGTCCGTTGACGTCGGTTCGTGACGAAGTAGAAGATGCCTGGGAATGAGTTTGGGGAGACGGCGGAGAAGGATGGGGGTGGGACTTGCTGGCGCCGCCGTTTGATCTAGCCGAAGATGAAACCACGGTCATTGTACGAATGGATGTTCCTGGAGTTTCCACTCATGACATTGACATTCAGTACAGTGGCAATCAGTTGCGCATTAGTGGTGAAAGACCGGACGAAGCCGACGACAAGCGTTGGGCGTTTCATCGGAAGGAGCGACGGAAGGGCCGGTTTTCTCGAGCCGTTACGTTGCCATGCGTGGTGATTGACGAACAAATTTCGGCCTCGTTCAAAGACTGTGTGCTAGAGATTCAGCTTCCTAAATCACCAGAAGCCAAGACGCACCGAATTGAAATCAAGGGATAGCAATTGACACTCAACGGCTGAAATCGCTGAGTTTGCAGGCAAGTTTTCGCCAAGTCAGCAAGGACGACGACTTCATACAACCGGATTGGACGATGTCGGCATGGAGCTTGGTCGCCGGTCTACAGTCGCCAAGGGAGTGACAGATGATTGATCGAATTGATGGAACGAATCGTCGTTATGCGTTACGGACGTGTCAATTTGCGGTCGCATGATGAAGATTCATATCCAACTGTGTGGAATGGTCGTTCGCTGCGGCCACTGTGGCGGATTGGTTAACACGATTGCCTTTAGTAGTTTGCCGACCTGCCGACTTGAATCGAACTATCGACAAGTTCCTTCGCTGGCGGTCAAATGACGAGATTCTGACTTGGTGAACTCCAGCGTTGTAGAAAACTCAGCGCAGAACGTCTTTGCCAGGCAATCAGGCATTACTACGAGACTAGA
Source organism: Pirellulaceae bacterium (assembly GCA_041399205.1). Taxonomy (GTDB): domain Bacteria; phylum Planctomycetota; class Planctomycetia; order Pirellulales; family Pirellulaceae; genus JAGQOZ01. The sequence goes on from JAWKTK010000023.1 coordinate 52,841, forward strand.
AATCCTTCAATATGCGCGGCGTCATCGCCGCGCGGAGCGCGTTGACGACTGCAAAGACGTCAATCACTTCCTGAATTAGGGCACCTGCCACTGGCGGCAGGAATCCGGCAGCAGCAATTAGCATGGCCACGATGCTGGCGGCCATGCCACCAACGCCACTTTGCAACGCGATGCGTCGCATGTGTCGTCCGATGTGCATCAGTTCATCTACTTTCTCTAGTGACGAATCCATTACCACGGCTCCAGCCGCCTCGGTAGTGACATCGCTGTTCTGGCCAAAGGCAATGCCTACAGTGGCAGCCATTAGTGCCGGCGCGTCATTGATGCCATCACCGACAAACAAAGTGTTGGCTACTGAAGTCTCCTGACGCACAATCTGTAACTTCTCTTCAGGAGATTTTTCGGACAAAACTTCAGGAATGCCAACCCGCTGGGCCAAGTATACCACTTCAGATTCACGGTCACCTGACAGTAATATGACGCGGTTCATGCCGTGTCTGGTCCGGAGATGGCGAACAAACGTCTTACCTTCACGCCGTGGAACATCTCGAAAGCGGTAGGTAGCAGCGTAGTGGTCATCGATCAAGACGATACATTCCAAGCCACCGCTTTGAGCGGGCAGTCGCCCAAATACCTCTGGGTTCTTCGCCTCAAGCGACTTGCGATTCGTAACCAATACTGCTCGGCCCAAGACTTGTCCAAGGAGTCCTTGTCCTGGTGGTTCGCTGATCTTCGACAAGACAGGCCCACTTACTTACGGGACACCGCAGCTGACTGAACAAATCAGCTCAGATGATTTTGAGCCGTTGGAAACACTCTCTTTGGTTGCCAGCGTTGAACGCTACTCAAAACATCCGCTCGCCACGGCGTCAGCTCTACTAGCGGCAATTCCGTGAAAGGCAATTCGATGTGACGGCCCAATCAATACGACTCGCTTTATCTTTGCAGCAATCGGCATGACCAATGCAAACCCGCTGGCGGCTACCGCGCCCGAATAAGAGTAGCCCGCATGAGGTACGATGAGCGCCTTTGGGATAGGCCCCGATCGGTCTGTCTGGTCCAAAAGACGTTGAACTAAATGCTTCAGAACCAACGGTTCCTTGGGATAGAAACTTCCGGCAAAGGAGGCCGGCCGTCGATGTGGTCGAGTCATTGGTTTGCCCTCGGCTTGCCTACAACAACGCAAAGCGACGTTGTTTGGTCACGTGTTTGTTTTGGTCTATGGCGCGGTTTTCGGTCATCTTCTCGCATGTCGGCCGTCTCGCCACGTTTGATCTCAACTTTTCTTCTTCGTTTGAATGTGGATTCGGGAAATTTTACGTACAACTTGAGCGCTACCGCACTTCGGGCACTTTGGCTTTGGCAATTGGTCATGTTCTGAAATGAGGTGGTTTACGTGGAACACTTTGTGGCACTGTTCGCATTGATATTCATAGTTGGCCATGAGTTTTTCCTTGCACAATCTTGCCGGAGCAAGGCTTTTGAATCACTCGGATAATGTTTCTTACTAGATGCGAAGTCACCGTGGTGTCGCGGTATATGGCAATTTCACTTCAGGGTTGTCGCCATTTGGTTCAGCACGGATTGAAGCGAATGCAACCGTAGTTCGATTCACCAACCAGTTTTGGCCGAAACCTCGTCGCATTAGCAGGCAGTGGTCGTGACAATTCATCCGCAAAACAACCAGATCGCTTGTAAGTTTGAGTTCTCTTGGCCAAGTGCGATCGGTACATGTTCGTGGACAGAAAGGAGTACGCTCAGAATGAGGATCGCACTTTTCGCATGGGAAACACTGCATTCGATTGCCGTCGGCGGAATTGCGACGCACGTAACAGAATTAGCTGCGGGGTTGAAACGACGAGGTAACGAGGTTCACGTATTTACAAGACAAGTTGCAGGACAGCCAACCTACGAACGGATTGACCAGGTGCACTATCATCGCTGTCCGTTGGAATTGCACCCGGACTTTGTGACCGAAATGAATAACATGGGCAATAGTTTTACCTATGCGCTGGAGAGGTTGAAGCGTTTTTGGGTGAACCATTCGATATTGTACATGGACACGATTGGCTTTGTGCGAAAGGGATGGTTCAATGCAAGAACGACCGCCACGCAAGAGCTGTGTGCTGACCGTTCATTCCACCGAATTTGGTCGCTGTGGCAACCAGCATTGCAACGGCCGGTCGGACCGAATTCGATCGGTTGAACGCGAGGGGACGTACGTGGCTGATCGAGTGATCACGGTTTCTGGGCCATTGGCGGACGAAGTCAAATGGCAATACGAAGTGCCCGATTGGAAACTTCGCACCATCTACAACGGAATCAATTGCAAACGCTTTGACGGCCTTATTGATCCGGCTGTTTGCCGCCAACGACATGACATTGGACCGCTTGATCCCATGGTGTTATTCGTGGGGCGACTGTCAACGCAGAAAGGGCCGGACTTGTTGCTGGATGCGTTGCCTGCCATCCTTGAATATCGACCTGACACGAAAGCCGTGTTCGTTGGCGATGGTGATATGCGATCGTATCTGGAATGTCACGCTCGTGAAATGGGTGTGGCGCACGCTATTCGCTTTACCGGAGTCCTTCCCGCTGATGGCGAATTGGTGGATCTGTTTAAGAGTACTGACGTGGTGTGCGTGCCCAGCCGCAATGAACCCTTTGGTATTGTCATTCTGGAGGCGTGGGCGGCGGGAAAGCCCGTCATCGTGACTCGCAATGGTGGACCTCGTGATTTTGTTTCGCACGGGGAAGATAGCTTTGTCACATATGACAATCCAGCATCGGTTGGATGGGCCGTCAATACAATTTTCGGCGACTTTGAACACGCTCGCTGGATGGGAACTCGGGGTCGAGTCAAAGCGGCGTACGGCTTTAGTTGGGACGCATTTGCCGAACAAACAGAAAACGTGTACCGAAGCTTCAATAGTCTTTCAGATTTTTATCAGTGGCGGATTCACCCAACTGTATTACCAGATCTTCTCGACCACCAAACGAAACGGTGGTTCCTAAAATTGTCTATTCGCCGGCGCGAGAACAAACGTTGTTTTAGCTATTTTGGCGGAAAAAAAGGGAGACAAAAATGAATACAACCAAGCTGCTGTCGCACATTGTGATTTTCGTTTCTTTCATCGGGTTTTGCCTCGGAGACCATGCTGCTGCGCGCTAGACGGACTCTGGGGCGTCCGAGCTCGCGCGTACACAAGGCTCGTGCCTCCGCCTACCACAACGCAATGGCGACGAAATCCCGACCGCCAGTGGTCACGAGCGAATTGGCGGCCTGTGACCAGACGCAATCGCTACTACACCACTTGGCCATATTATGGATGGGCGTACACTGGCCTTATAGTGGATATCGCATTCAGCCATATTACTATTCTTCGTATCGCCCAGTGGTTCGATACTATGACAATACAACGTATGTTACTCCGCCAACGGTGAATTATTCACCTGTTCGAACTCAAGAGCAAAGTGCCGTGGCGTCTGATATTATGCCCGTCGAACGCTCGCACTTCCTATCGCAAGCCAAGCAGGCGTTTCGGGACGGTGACTATCAACAAGCGGAAAAATTGGCGCAGCTTACGCGGTCATCGAGTTGCCTCAGGACGGAAAGCATTCGAACTGCTGGCGTTATCGCAATTCGCCCTAAAAGACTTTGCCAATGCATCGAACACGGCCCATGATGCAATTCGGCTTGGCGTTGTCGCCGATTGGCCCACGCTTTATGACTATTACCAGAACCGCGAACGCTATGTCCAGCAGTTCAATGCACTGCGAGATTATGTTGATTCGAATCCAGGTTCCGAAAATGGCGTCTTTTTGCTCGCCTACCACAATCTCATGCTGGGCCATTACGACGACGCACAGAAGCGATTTGCAAAGGTACATGAATTGAATCCGAACGACCAAATTGCGCAGGAGCAATTCAATCAGCTTCAGCAACAACACGAAGTGAGTCGTATCCCGTGCCCGAGATTACGATCGAGAAAGACGAACAATAAGTTCGACTTAGGGCTGAATTGATTGCCGGCGCGAAGTTCACGATAGCGGAATGTATTTTCCTAGCGGCGCGCCATGGCACGTTCACCGACTCCGACGATCCAAGGTCCCGGCCCTCGGGCGATTGCCTTTCAAGCGAATGGTACTGGGTGATGACCTTCGGTTTCGTCGGAGTTTTCTTTCGCTTTAACACGATACGCACCGTCGTTGAATTGAGGTTAGGACATGGAGTTGAAGGAACAAGTTGACGAATTACCCAACATTTGCGGACAAGAAGAACTGATTGACGCGACGTTGGCTTCTCGTTCGCACGTACCATCGGTTCGTTCTGATATTGACTGGAACGGGATTCACAGCGGTTTTGCTGTTGCATTGCACATGCATCAACCGCTGATCCCGGCCGGCGGCGACGATCTGAAAACGGCAAAGATCATTAGCAATCTAAAAGACATGTTGATTCACCCGAGCATTGGAGACAATCACAACTCGCCAGCGTTTCACTGGTGTTATAAGCGAATGGGCGAATTTATTCCGCAATTAGTTGACGAAGGAAAGCAACCTAGGATCATGCTGGAATACTCGGGTTGCTTGCTTCATGGCTTGCGAGAAATGGGACTCAGTGACGTCCTTGACCATTTGAAGCGAATCACGTGCGATGCCAAATATTGGCCGTCGGTCGAATGGTTAGGTGCACCGTGGGGACACGCGGTGGCTCCGTCGACTCCCGTACAAGACTTTCGACTTCATGTGCGCGCTTGGCAGCACCATTTTGCTTCCATTTTTGGATTGGAAGCATTGAAACGAGTACGTGGGTTTTCACCATCAGAAATGGCGTTGCCCAATCACCCAGATGTCTGTTTTGAATTTGTCAAAACGTTGCGAGAATGTGGTTACGAATGGTTGGTTGTTCAGGAACACACGATTGAGCAAATGGATGGTCAGCCGGTTCGTAATCCACACGTTCCTCATTTATTGGTGGCAAAGAATTCTACGGGACGAACTGCAAGCATCGTCGCCATTATTAAAACACAAGGAAGTGACACGAAACTGGTAGGTCAAATGCAGCCCTATTATGAGGCATTGGGGTTGTTTCGACACGAGCTTGCCGGACATCGGATCCCACAGCTAGTCACGCAAATTGCCGATGGCGAAAACGGCGGAGTCATGATGAACGAGTTTCCCAGTAAGTTTATGGAGGTCATGTTTACGTCTTCAGGAAGCTCGACGCCTGCGTTGAATACATCCGAGTATTTGGATTACCTCCGGCAAATGGGAATTCGAAACGAAGACTTTCCGCAAGTTCAACCGGTGCTGCAGCACCGCATCTGGGAACATTGGCCGGAGCAAGGAGGCCCAGACATTCTGGAGCGGAAAATTCATGAATGCGCGCAGGCAGATTCGCGTTTTACTATGGAAGGTGGAAGTTGGACCAACGATATTTCGTGGGTGCGAGGATACGAGAATGTCTTGGGACCGATGACTGCGGTTAGCGCTGCGTTTGCACAGAAAGCACTTCGTCCTGAAATCAAAACCAATGAAGCTCGTTATCGAAACGCCCTCTTTCACCTAATGATCGCGCAGACAAGTTGCTTTCGCTATTGGGGCCATGGTGTTTGGACCGAATACGGACGCGAAATATGTCGGCGCGCAATGGATATCTTGAACTACGATTTCTAATCCATCGTCCGGCATTGCAAGCCGTGCATTACCTTGTTGGTAATTGGCACACAACAGCGACCACTATCGGCACCGTGACCGTCAAAGTCGCGAGGCACCAGCTCTAAATGGGTGGGACTAGCTTCGGCGCCGATGTGGTCCAAAATCTCAAAGTTCGATGCCGATTACCACCTTGGCGTTCGCACAACAAAAAGACGCGTTTCGCTGCAGGTCGAGTAGCAACGCGAGAATACTCGACTTTCCTGACAAGGATCGGCACGGTCGGCTGCAACGAAACGCGGTCCACGTGGCACGAATGGAAGCGAAACGAATCCGCTAGGTGCGAAAGAAAACGGATTCCTTGAGGCTTACCATTCGACACCCTTGGTTTACTAAGAATTTTCCGATTCCAGAGCACAATTTATTTTGGTTTGACGGTGATTCGACGAGTTTTTGTCTTTTCGCTTTTGGGCAGCGTTACCGTCAACACGCCTTCCTGATAGGTGGCGGCGATCGCCGTTTCGTCGACTTCACAGGGCAAGGCAAGCGATCGCGAAAATCTTCCAATTCGGCGTTCCAAGCGATGCGTAGTTGCTTCTTTTGTCTCTTGTTCTTCTTTGCGTTCGGCCGTAATGGTCAATTGATTTGCATTGACCTGAACGTCAATGTCTTCCATCTTCACGCCCGGTAGATCAACTCGGACTTTGAGCGCTTCGTCGTTTTCCGACAAGTCCATCGGCGGTGCCCTCTGTGCCAACATACGTGAGACAACTTTGCGTTTTTTTCAAAGTTGAGGGCACGGAGCGTTTTCATGACGGAAAGCACCAACCAAAAAGTTCAGAAAAATCCGGAGGTTGTCCAGAAACCGGAACGACGCCGGTTCACGGCCGAGTACAAACAACGTATTGCAATGGAGGCCGAAGCCTGTAGCGAGCCCGGAGAAATCGGGGCACTGCTACGCCGAGAAGGATTGTATTCCTCGGTCCTCCAGCGTTGGCGTCGGCAACTTCGGGAGAAAACAGTGACATCATCCAAAAAGTCCAGCACAAACGGCAAACGACCCCCCGCCCAAGAACTCGCTGCTCTGCGGCGCGAGAATGAACGCCTCAAAGAAAAACTTCGGCAGGCCGAACTGATCATTGACGTTCAAAAAAAAGTCTCGGAGATGATCCAGACGCGATCACCCGAGACAACCGATTGAAAGCTGCCCAGGAACTGAGCCAGCGAGTGGGAGTCGCCGAAGCGTGTCGTGCGTTGAATGTTTCGCGAGCCACGTTTTATCGTCGCCGCGAACCAAAACAAACCAAGCCGAGACCGACTCCCGCGCGAGCTCTTTCCAGCGAAGAACGAGAAGCCGTGCTCGAACAACTCAACAGCGAACGCTTTGCCGATCAATCGCCTCGTCAAGTCTACGCCAAGCTGCTGGACGAAGGCGAATATCTGTGCAGCGTGCGAACGATGTACCGCATCCTCGAAGAAAACCACAGCACTCGCGAACGACGCAATCAGTTGAAGCATCCCGAATACCAGAAGCCCGAACTGCTGGCCACCGCTCCCAACGAAGTCTGGTCGTGGGACATCACCAAGCTCAAAGGCCCGGAAAAATGGACATATTACTACCTCTACGTGATCCTCGACATCTACAGTCGCTGCGTTGTCGGTTGGATGCTGGCCGACCGCGAAAGCGCGGCGTTGGCCAGACAGCTCATTGAAACAACGCTCGAAAATCACAACGTGCCCGAGGACCAATTAATCATTCACAGCGATCGAGGACCATCGATGACCTCGCACAGCGTCGCCCAATTGCTCAGTTCGTTAGGTGTCACCAAGTCCCACAGCCGGCCCCACGTTTCCAACGACAATCCCTATTCGGAAAGCCAATTCAAAACGATGAAATACCGACCGGAATTTCCCCAGCGATTCGGCTGCTACCAAGATGCTTTGCAATTCTGCCGCGACTTTTTTCAGTGGTACAACAACGAACACTATCACAGCGGAATCGGGCTGTTGACTCCGGCATCGATCCACTATGGCCAGGCCGAAGAGATCACCGAGTCTCGCACTCGAACACTCCACAATGCTTGGGAGAAAACCCCCGAACGATTCGTCAGCGGCATTCCCAAAGCACCATCCATTCCCCCAGCCGTTTGGATCAACGCGCCGAGAAACGACGCCAAGAAACAAAACGAAGCCCCTGAGCCGCATGGCCCAGAAGCTTCCGAAGCAACGTCTTTGACGCACCCTCGATCCGGCTATCCCTCAGACGGTTGCGTCCCCGCAGAGCCATCCTCCGTTTCGCCGGACTCTGCCAACGTACCAACTCAACACCCTTTGAACACCCGAGTCATGCCTGAAAAAATCCCGGGGGCTTGGGGGCTGGCCCCCAAAAGCACTGCGTTGCGACTCTAACCCGAGTCAAAAAGTGTCTCACTATCGTTGACACATTCCGGTGCGATCAATGAAGAACCGTCGCCGCGCGCTTCTCGCCAAAAGTCGTCAAATATGTCCTCCATGTCACCTCGCAAAAGTGATAGCGGTGAACGCAAGGCTAGATTGGGAAAACGCGGGACAGTCATTAAAGAGGTGGCCATTTCTTTGCTCCTAAATCAAAATGGAATATTCGTGTCAAATTCAATTCGCTGTGGCGAACCGGCGAAAGCCGTCGTAGCATCAAAACGTTTCTCGTAGGTTCGCTGCAGGATATTGTGCCGTTCGACTAGGCGATCCAATATCGAGTCATACATGGTTTGTCGCTGGTGGAAGAAACCAACCGTGAACGTAGCTGACGTGACATCGCATGCGTGCTGCCGTGGGCGGAGGTTATGTACGAGGAATCTGAAATGCCTTGCCCACAGCCTTAATTACGAAATGTACTGCGGGCTGCCCAGAATCCAGGTAGCATCGGCAACCAAAACGTGAACGCTCGTAATGTCAATGTGGCCGCCAAAGCGGCTTCCAAGGGAATTTCATGCGATCGTAATACGGCAACGCAAGTAGCTTCAAATGTCCCCAATCCGCCCGGCGACATGCCGATCGAACCAACGGATTGGGCAACCACCACGCAGACAAAGTCATCGTGCCAGGTGGTATTCGAGTGCATGGAGTTAAGAATCACGTGCAATGTTGCGGTGTCGAATGCAAAGATCAATAGTTGATAGAGCGATACCTGAAGAAAAATGCTCCATGGCAATGACGGCTCTGCGACTTCGTGCAGCCAATCGGGATGGTGCTTTTCTAGCCATCGACACAACAGATCCGGGCGTCTTTTACGCAGACTTTGTCGCACCAAAATCAAGGTAACCGTCGTGGTCGCCAGAATGATCGAAAAAAGTCCCATGGCAGTTCGGAACGTGGGTGTCAGATCATGGCTAGTAAGCAATATCCAGCATGTTAATCCTAACGCGATGGCAAACGCTGTGTTGTAGGCCATTGCTGTTGGCTGAAATCGCTTCTTGTTCGCGCAGGCTGTGGATAACCTCATGGTCCAACGAAGTTAAATCTCCTTTTTCGGCTTCTAACAAACGGCGAAGGTGCTCGGACCGAAATTTGTGCAAACATTCCAGGCAGATTGCATCTTCGATCGTCCAGTCTGCATAAGTCTCACGAATGAGTTGAATCACGGGTTCGCGGAGTACGCCGCCTAGCGCCATTTCGCTGGGCCGTTTCGACCTACCGCACAACGTGCATGTGAAGACTACTTTTCCGTCTTTTGACACCAGTGCAGGCTCCTTTTTCTTGCAAAATCCAACACAAATATCAGTGGAATCCCCAGACAAGCGAAAGCGTAGTGCTTGATTGCAACGGGGCCAGTTCCTAACACTTTTTGCAGTGGCGGATAGTAGAGGAGGCCTACGGAAAAAGAATTTCAATGCCAATTCCTAACAACATCAGCCGATTGCGAAAAAAGCCGCAATCCAAACCGCTGTGAGTTAATGAACGGCGACCTACCACATTACCGATCTGCATGAGAATGACCGTTGCTAAAGTGATTCCGGTTGCCGAACGATAGACGGGATCATGACAATCTGGTTCTTCGTTCCACTGCCAATCTCCTGATCGCAGTACCATAAAAAACAAGAACATCGACCATGCAGCTTGGATCATGCCCAGGAACAGATAAGAAGTGATTAACAGGCTGCGTGTCAGCAATTTTTCATTTGGCTGCCGTGGCGGTCGTCGCATCACATCGGGCTCTGGCGGTTCCTGACCCAAACCAATTGCCGGTAGTAGATCTGTCCCTAAATCGATCGATAGAATCTGAACCACAGTTAATGCCAAGGGCACGGGCAAGACAATGTATGCCAGGAATGGCACTATTTCAGGAACGTTGCTTGATAGCACATAGGTCATGAATTTTTGAATATTGGCGAACACACCGCGACCTTCTTCGACTCCAGATACCAAAGAGGCAAAGTTGTTGTCTAACAAAACGATATCGGCCATTTCGCGTGCCGCGTCTGTTCCTCCCAGCCCCATGGCAATCCCAACATCGGCCGCCTTCAAAGCCGGCGTGTCGTTTACGCCATCACCAGTCATGCCGACGACCCAGTTGAGTTGCTGCAGTGAACGGACGATCTTGAGTTTGTGTTCCGGGGTGGCTCGAGCGAAAATCGTGACGCCGGCGCGCAGCTTTTCGACTAGCTCCGATTCATTCAGCGAATCCAATTCGCTACCCAAGATCACGCGACTAGTCATGTTCGTACCGACTCGCGACGGTTCCGAATTCGAGTCGCGATTCCCTTCGGATGGTTCTTGAACGTCCATGTCGGGTGCAAGAATGCCGCATTGCCTGGCGATGGCGATGGCCGTGTCGGGGTGATCACCTGTCACCATCAAGACTCGAATTCCAGCCTCGTGACATTTTGCGACAGCAGCGGGCACTTCTGGTCGAATGGGATCTTCCAGTGCCAGAAATCCGTCCAGTACCAACGAACGTTCTAGTGATTCTTCCGCCGCATGGGCCGACGGCAACTTCGACAATCGGCGATGGGCTACCGCGATCACCCGACGCCCTTCGGACGAGATTCTCTGTACCATGGCATCGCATTCTCGCAAATTTCCTTCCGTCGCAGGTTCCACTGTATCGTGCGTCTGCTGCAAGCTTCCAACTAAGTCTCGGAGCGATTCCCATGCGCCTTTGACCGCAAACAAAACTTCGTCACTATCTGCCAGCATGCCAGCCTCTCGGCGTTTTTGCACGTCAAACGGAAAGTGACGAACCGTTTCGGACAAAATTCTCAGCGGGTCACCAAAGCGATCTTCGTAGCGCCGTGCAATGGCCACATCCAGTGGATCACCGACGTAGGACATTGTTTGGCGATCAAGTTTCTGGCGCCCATAGATGGTGACTGAACCACTTCGCACTTCGGAAGCTACCAACGCCGCTTTTAAGAAGGAACGTTGTAGATCAAGATCGGTAATTTCTGTTCCGCGAATTGGATTGATTAGCGAGGCAATATCTAACTGATTCTGAGTGAGCGTGCCGGTTTTGTCAGTGCAGATCACGTGCAGGGCGCCGAGCGATTCGACGGAATCCAATGTTTTGACGAGCACTGCTTTTTGGCCATCCGCAAGCTTGCCATGGATAACGCTAAGGTGAAGGTGGGCAACAATCCCTCGGGCACGTTGGCGACGATAATCCCGAGCATGAAAACAATATTGATCCACAAAGGACGTCCGGTCGCGACGCCATACCCAAAGAACATCAGGCCTAGCACGACGGCGACAACGGTCAGGATGCGCACCATGCGATTGGTTTCTCGCTGCAGTGGTGACTGAGGTCTTGGCACGTCGCGAGAGAGTGCTGCAATCTTACCAAACTCGGTCGATTGGCCCGTGGCAAAGACAATACCAACTGCCATTCCTTGCAATACCGAACATCCAGCAAAGGCGATGTTGCGGCTATCCAACTTGTCCCCGGTGAACGCTCGATTCGTCAACGCTTGTGACCGTGATTCGCCGGTCAACGGTGCATTGTTGACCAGTAATTTTTCGCACGATACTAAGCGAATATCGGCGGCGATACGGTCACCTTCGCAGCATGATTACGTCGCCAGGAACTAAGTTTTCGGCATCCAACTCTTGCACTTGTCCGGAACGTCGAACGGTTACGCGTTGAGGTAATAGCTTTTGCAATTCCTCCATCGCTCGTTCCGCTCGCATTTCTTGTGCAAACGCGAACATCATGTTCAACACCGCGACTCCCAACAGCGCCCAGCCAATCAGATTCATTCCTTGTCCTGGTTGAAGCGATTCCGCCAAGAAACAGAATCCGGCTGCCACCACTAGTAGGACGCTGAAGAAGTTGCCGGCGTGTTTAGCCAAAATGCGTAACCAGCGATAACCGGAAACAGAACGAATGCAATTCAACCCAAATTGTCGTTGTCGTTGGATCACTTCGGATGTTTGCAATCCAGCGGTTCGACTAAGAAGAGCCGTATACACCGCATCGGGAGAAACCTGCTGTATTCGATCTGTTGAGATTTCGACCACGCTGTTCGACGACCTTTCGTTGCGAACAGTCGACTTTTCACTGTGTTTCATTGTGACGTAATCGGAGATTGGTTCAGTAACGCATGACGGCTGCCACACCGTGCGGAATGGTCAGAAGTGAAGGATCTACGTCGGCTAGTGCGTAAACCGTTCCACCGTGCTGAAGCACCTGAACGGCTGCTAAGTCGATCAGGTCATCATCCCCGAATTGACGCTGCGATCCTGACAAGCTAACAATACCTGTCGGAACGTATTGCCCCCAAAGTTGCTTGGTGGTGTCGATGAAGACAGTTTCCACGCGACCTGAAATCGCGGCGGGCAGAATTTGGCCGATGTCGTTAGACGCTTGGTCGGTGCCAAGCCAGCGTTGAAACTTGTCCACGGCGTTTTCACGGCTCGACGGCAGCCGAGGTTCGACAAGTGGCCACGCCCAATCATGAATCTGGTTGTCCGAATCGTAGTCATAGTTGCCGTCTAACGAGTCTTCCAATGTGTTTGGGTAGTCGTTGATTTCACGAAATATCGACACCACATATTCCACTCCAGCTAATAATAGCGGAGACGCGCGGTCTTGCAGAATCGGCGAAATCGCGGTTTGAACCATTCGCAGGTATTGCGCAGGTCATCTTTGTACGAATCTTTTTCGCCGCCCTGACCGTGAAAAACAACGTTCTGTTTTCCCTTGCCAATTCGGCCAGCGGAATGAACTTGTTCGCCCAGGTCTGCGTTGTCCAAGTTCAGTGCTTTGTCAATCTGGTCCGGCAGATTCGGCACTGCAACTTCTTCTATCCGAAACTCATTGCCTCGCAATAAACGGCAGTGGTCTTGGTTCAGCAGCAAAACGTAAAATTCGTCTGCCGACAGCATCGGCAGCAACGCCTTAAGATGAAAACGGCGATGAACCACAGATATTTCAGGTAACGAAATGGGAAGTCGCAATGCTTCCACAGAAGTCTGATCGGCAAAAACGGCCAAGCCTTTGCTGCGACCTTCCCAAAACTCGTATTCATGTCCCAAGTTGCGAATCGGCAGGACAAAGTCCCTAGCATCGGAAGCTCGCATCCCGTTCTCGACCAACTGGTCGACCGCTTGATCCACCAGGTTTCGCAGCCGAATCAAGTCTTGTTGGCTTTCTTCGCGGCCGGAATGCGAGTTCATGTTGATGGTGATCAATTCGCCGGCCTGCCGCTCCGCAAGTCGACGAAAATCGGAGATGCTGAATGTGTCCATGATCGCTCCTTTCACGAAGTCGTTCGTTCTTGGCAATCGTGTATTTTTCGCGCTGTTACGCCGTTTCTCTCGAAAGTCTATCGGTCAACAAACGCTCAACCGTTCCATTGTTGAGACGCCGACGTTCGATTTGCATCCGCGAATCCTGGAATCTTGAATGGTGGAATCCGTGATCTCGTCCAGCAGGGTAGTACCTGACAATGCGCTCTAGCCGAGCTATGCCGGTGGCCACTGGCACTAACCAATATGCGAAAAGGGCCAGAGTGATTTGTGCAGGAGAGACATGTCGTGTCGAAGATGATTGCTTATGATCAGGAAGCGTTAGATGCGATTAAGCGAGGCGTGCGAATCTTGGCTCGCGCGTGACCAAAACGCTGGCCTCGCGGCCGCAATGTGCTGCTGCAAAAGGAAAACGGGCCACCTATCGTAACAAAAGACGGAGTTACTGTGGCTCGAGAAATTGACCTGGAACGTCCTTTCGAAAACATGGGGGCTCGTATGGTTCGCGAAGTTGCCTCCAAGACCAACGATGTGGCCGGTGACGGAACAACAACGGCCACCGTGTTAGCCGAAGCTATCTTTATCGAAGGCCTAAAGGCCGTTGTCGCCGGGATCAATCCGATAGCGGCGAAGCAAGGCATGGAGTTGGCCGTACGAGAGATTGTTGAGCAGTTGAATGTCAATTCGATTCCTGTGGCGGGAAGCAGGATTTAATCCGAGTGGCTTCGATTGCGGCGAACAACGATTTGACTATTGGGCAACATGTGGCCGATGCGCTAGAACAAGTCGGCAAAGATGGGGTGGTTACTTTAAACCGGCCAGACGACTTCCGGTCGGCGATTTTGAACCGTATTATTAGTGGATCACGGCCACATTGACGTTTTCTGTCGGTAGTTTGTCGACCTCCCTAAACAATCGCAATTGGCGTCTCGCGGTCTTCTCCGCGCAAAGTCGATGCTACGCCCCAACGGCGCTGTCGTTCAGCAATTTGCGACGCGGCTAACGCTCGTTTGCTTCGCGATATCTGGCCCCGCTGACGATATCCAGCACTTCTTGAGTAGTCCCTTCGCGTCGACGGGCCGAAAGTTGGCGGCGGACGGCTCGAACCGTATCATCCAACCAATGACGGGCGGATTCGGCAGCGATTAATCGCATGCCGAATTCCGCAGCCAACGCATCCAACAGCAACTCATGAAGCGTTGTGTATAGATATTCGCGAACCGCAACCGCGACCAAGTAGTATTGGCTTTGGTATGCAGTCGACCGTAGTGGCACAGCAATACGCGTCGGACGAATTGGCAGAATTTGTGTTACGATGGGCGAAAAACGGCCGGCCCCTTCAAATCGAGCGGACACCACAAAGAGACTACCCATGGATTGGTGTAAGAAGTCGTCCAACATGTTTTGGGCAAGTTGCAATAACAGATTCGGCAAACCATCCACGCTGGTCGGAGAACGATACCAACGTCGCGGCGAAATATTGTATCGACCAAGCATAACGCGCGGCCGGCCGTTTTTCGCCCACCGGAAGTAAACGGGCAAAACATGTCGATCACCTTGATGCCAGTAGGATACACTTCGCCACCTGGACGTCGATCTGACGATGGTGGAGGCAATCGATGCAGCGGCCAATGAACGTCTGATTCGATTGCCGGCAAGCCGTCCAGTGGTCGACCTCGCAAATCAATTACTCGTCCAAGTAGCTGGTTGCCAACAGGAATGGCGAGCGGCTTGCCATCACATCGTACTGAATCGCCTCGGTGAAGTCCTCGCGTCGTGTCAACCGAGATAGCGCGGACCGTCGCTTGGTCTAAGTGCGAGTGAACAATTGCCGTGACGTTACCATTTACAGACAATTCGCATTGCAAACGAGCTCCAATGGGCGGTACGCCGCTGATGAAGCGAACATCCAGGACCGTTCCGCGAACAGCGATCACATGTCCTTGATTTGTAATTAATTGGTGCATTCAAAATTCCCTCAAAGGGTGCGAGTCTGTCAGCGGACGATCTCGGATGACCGCTCGAATGGAAAACGTGCAAATTCGTTGCTGTATTACAGCAAATCTATGGCGCGCCGGAATTGAAAATCGCTGTTCGCTTCCGCACGCTCACGTCCAGCCATTGTTTGCTGCACGTTAAAATGCAATGCACGTGCCAAAACGCGGGTTTGAAACTCGCCAACTTCATGTTTATCGGGCGAAAGAGTTTTGTCGTTTGCCACGCGTCGGTAGATGCGAATAGCAATGGCCATGTTGCCCCTTGGTGAAAACCCTGACATCCGGTTCAGGGCCTATTCGATGTCTGATCGAGACCAACGTTTCTAATATTCTGTGAGTCAATCACTGGTGCAGGTTCCCTTGTCGACGCTACCCAATTCGAGAAATTGAACTCGAATTGCGTCGTCAGTGCCGGAAGAGGCCGAACCCGCTGTACAGAATGTCAAGGAGCATGTAATGAAGATCTATCACTTGATCGCAATAATGGTAACACTAACCGTGCTTGTAGTTGGCTGTAATAAGCCGACATCGACAAAAACGAAATCGGATAGTACGAAACCGACGTCGACGGCAACAAAGACCGTCAAGCCAGATGGTAGCGACCACACGACTCTTAAGCCCGCGACGCCAGCGTTGGAAGACCTTGACGGCACCAAGAAAACCGATGCGGGTAATGGTGCTAAGCCCGACGAAACTCCATGAATACCCTTTGGAACTAGGACGCCACAAAAAATGATATGTGCATGAGAAGGAGATAAGCATGAAACGATACTAAAATTGCGATGTAATGGTCGCGCTGATGGTGTGCATGATATCGGCGGTCGCGTTGCCTGGCGAAAACCAACAGGCGAGTCACAAAACGACGGCTTCGCAGAATGAGTCAACGGTTGCTTTTCTTGGCGTAATCGTCGACGAACTGCATTCGGCGTTTTGGTCGCACTTACGTGAGATCACAGAACACCGGCAGGGTCTACTAGTAGTGGAAGTCGGCAAAGGTTCGCCCGCTGAAAAAGCGGGACTCAAGCCATTGGATGTTTTGTTGACATACGATGATCAGAAACTGTTTTCACCAAGTCAGCTGCAAGGTTTGGTTCGCGAAAGCAAAGTTGGACAGAGCGTGAGTCTGGGCACGTTGCATTCGGGACAATTAGAACATCTAAATGTGACGCTGGGAAAACGCCTTGATCCGACTCTATTGCCAGTCGCGCGAAATCGATGGCCAATGGCCCGCCGGATGTTTCGACGGCCCGCAGTTCGATCGTCAAATACGACTCGAAGCGGCGCCGGAACGGACTGGTCAACGTTTGATTCCATGGTCATGAAAAGTACGGGTTACGACCAATTTGAGGTGCAAATTCGATACAAGGCGGATGAAGGCAATATCAAACAGCATTCGTTCAAAGGAACTCGCAAGCAAATTCATGACGATATTATGTCACAGCAGGATCTGCCCGACGAAGAGCGAGAACACTTGTTGCGAACGCTGGATCTTCCGTCCGTTGAAATCGACAATGAATTTCCCGCTATCTTGTTTACGCCGCAAGGCGAGTTTTTGTGGAATTTCGATTCCGAAGTGGCGTTTTGACATGTTCAGAAGGAGACCGAAAGATGCAACTGATGGCCGAAAAAGAGATGCAACATTTGGGAGAAACCAGCGGTTGTGCCAATCATGATCATGACATTGTGCACGACCTCAGCCGACGCTTGGATATGATCTGGCGCTACGATCAATATATTGCCAATGCAGATTGGCGAGACAGCCTAAAGCAGTTTTGGAGCGACATGAAAGAGCAAGAACAGCAAAACGTCGACCGCCTCAAGCAATTGCTGAAGGAGGAGGTTCAGAATTCCTGTTTTTAGGCAAGGGGCGGGTAATATTTGCCCGTAGTGGACGAGGTTACGAGTCCTGTTCTTCAGGGACTCGTTGCTTGTTCAGAATCTCTCCATGTAACAAAAAAACTGTCACTCGAATTAGCTAGGCGTGAGTCGCTTCGAGACTTGCGAGACGACCACGCCCATTTTACCATTCGGGCCAACCGAATTTGCCGATTAGCGATACGAAGGAGAATCCGCCCAGGTCGTCCAAGAAAAGTTTTTCGCCCTCAAGCGTGAAGCGGAACATCGTCTGGTAATGAGGGGATTTGCCTACAGGAATAATTAAACGTCCCTGGTTGGCAAGTTGGTCCAAGTAGGGTGTGGGGATAGCATCGGTCCCCGCGGTA
This sequence comes from Pirellulaceae bacterium, assembly GCA_041399205.1. Taxonomy (GTDB): domain Bacteria; phylum Planctomycetota; class Planctomycetia; order Pirellulales; family Pirellulaceae; genus JAGQOZ01. The sequence continues at coordinate 70,440 of JAWKTK010000023.1, forward strand.
ACAATAATGGCGTCGAACGGTGCTTCTGCTCGCAGTCCTTCGGTGCCATCGCCAATGGACATGCACATTCGCAAAACCCAATTGCCGGAGGATGGTTCGAGCGTTCTTGCCTAAGTCTGCAATTCGTTCCACCGAGTGAACTTCGCGACAAAGACAGGAAAGCACAGCAGCGCATACCCGCTGCCAGTCCCAATTTCTAAGACCCTGTCTCGTGCCGAAAGCTTCGCGGCCTGACACATGAACGCCACAGTCAACGGCTGTGATATTGTTTGGCCGTGCAGGAATTGGCAGGGCACTGTCCGAGTAAGCCTGTGCTTGCCATTCGCGACCAACGAAAAGTTCACGAGGAACGTCTTTCATCGCCTGTAGGACTCGCTGGTCCGTTATACCGCGAAGTGCCAACTGGGAATTGACCATTTGGTGACGAATAATCCGGTTCAGGTCGGACGAGTCTTCATTGTCATTGAGATTGCCTGCATCGCGCGCCGCGAAGTCAGCGACTCATGATCGTCATTCATGCTTCACTGCCTTGCGAGAGCGTTTGTGATTTCCAGATTCATGTTTGTGATTTCCAGATTCAATAGTGTGCCAATTTTGTTCAGCTCACTAACCAACAGTCACAAAATGTCGTTTAGGCTTACTAGTCCCGCCAACCTTTCGTGCTTGTCGAATACGGCCAGTCGGCGGATGGATTTAGTGCGTATGCGATTTAACGCAAGTTTAGTGGGAGTAGTTTCTGGTACGGCACGATCTCTTCAGTTTGCCGAGCGCGACGTTCCGATTTTAGGTCTGGGTACCGAACGGTCTCTGCGCGGTTCAGGTCGAGTCAGAGCTCGCTCGCGACATGTTGTGGATCGAGGCGGAATTCGACCGGTACAGTTTGCCGAGTCGATCCGGAGATCGTTCCAGCAGGTGTAATTCTCATTTCGAGGATGATGACTTCTATTGTTGTTCGAACTTCGTATTCTTTGAATCATTCAATCCAGCCAACTTAGATTCACGGCTTCCGCCATTTTCTTCCTGCGTCTACCTGGCAACATGGCAGGAAGGAATTAGGTTATGGCATCATTTTTCGCAAACGAATCATTCACCCGGGTGATGTGCCGCCTTCGTCGAAGAAGTTGTTGTGGTCGGCGCGTTCAACCCCGGTGTAGCTTCCATCAATAACCGCCTTGTGCTGGTGGTCCGAATTGCCGAGCAAGTTCGTGAACAACGAACGGGGCTAATTGCGCTACCATACTGGCGGAACAATCGCATCGAGTTTGATTGGGAACGCACCGGCGATTGGGAATGGGTTGATCAGCGTGTGGTAAAAAACCGGATCGACGGTCGCGTACGACTTACTCACACATCGCATTTTTGCCTGATGTACAGTCGTGACGGTCGTCAGGTTGACGAAATAGGCCACCGCATTCTTCCGACAACGGAATTGGAGAGTACGGAATCGAGGACGCCAGAATCACTCAAATGGACGAACAGTATTTTCTGACTTTCGCCGCGGTATCCCGTCACGGCATTGCCACGGCGTTGGCGACCACGCATTCGTTTGAAGAGTTTTTTCGGCGAGGACTGTTGTTCTGCCCGGAAAACAAGGACGTGGTTCTCTTCCCGGAACGCCTGGGAAACCAATTCTGTTCTTTGCATCGCCCCACAACTTCTCATCCGTTTTGCTGCCCGGAAATCTGGCTTGCCAGTTCGCCCGATCTTAGATTCTGGGGAATGCATCAGCCGCTGTGTCGAGGTACCGCAGATTGGGAGCGTGGTCGAATTGGCGGCGGTTCGCCTCCGATTCGTACAGATCGTGGTTGGCTGTTGATCTATCACGGAAGTTGCCGAATCGCGGAACCAGAGCAGGTTGGTATATATTCAGCCGGCGCGATGCTATTGGATTTGGAGCGTCCCGAACGAGTAATCGGGCGGTCAGCGAAGCCACTTTTTGGACCAACGATGGAATTCGAGCAACATGGTTTCGTGCCAAACGTTGTGTTTCCCAGCGGCGCGGTCGTTCGTGACGATCTGCTGCAAGTCTTCTACGGTGCGGCGGATACCAGCACGGCGGTAATTGAAGTTCCCATGAACGTAGTTCTGTCTCGACTTTGATTTATCGAACCAGGCGTTCCAGTAATTTGTCCATGGGGACCACTGCAAAGCCTGTCGCAGAATCTGACGTTGCATACGGCAAATAAAGCAGTCCGCCATGGATCAAGGCGCCACACGTGTAGACAACGTTTGGTACATACCCGGACCGTTCTTCTTCGGTGGGCATAAGCAACGGCTGGTCTAGGTGGCCGATGACCTTAGTCGGATTATTGAGGTCCAGCAGCATGGCACCAATCGAATGGGTTCGCATTGGCCCCACACCGTGAGTCAACAGCAGCCAACCCGCCGGCGTTTCCAAAGGCGAACCACAGTTTCCCATTTGCATGAATTCCCATGGGTGCTGCGGCACTCGTAATAGTTCCGCCGATTCCCAGAACTGCGGAATATCTGAATACATGATGTAGAGGCTTTCTCCATCAATGCGGGAGCACATAACGTAATGTCCGTTTACTCGGCGCGGAAATAGAGCCATGCCTTTGTTTTGGACACACGCACCGTTCATCGAGGCAGGACGCGATACCCGTCGTAGGCGCTGTAGGTTCCGTAATAGGTTACGGATCCGTCTTGATCCACAAATCGCACCATGCGCAGGTCTTCTATGCCGCGTCGCTCGTTATCGCTATGAGGAAAGATTACCACTTGGGACATGTCAGTCCCTTCGGGCAACAATAATTGGTAGTTTTCCATCGCCAGCCAGCGGATGCCTTCTTGCGTTTCCTCTTGTTGCAGCAAGTCCGGCTTGTTCTGCAAGGCCTTGTCGATGGCGTGTTCCAGGTCGACCATGCTGAACGCATCAGGAAGAAATTGCATTACCAGGTCAACGGCCTGTTGGTTGATCGCCATTTCTCGTAACTTGCGACGAAACAAACGCTTCACGTAGACCTGATCGAGTGTGTGCCGTAATCGTTGTCGAACTGGTTTGGGCGAATCAAATTGAATGGTTTGATCGGGTTGGATGACACCGGTTCGAAACACAATCGACGACAAATGTCCTTCGCCCGTGGCTCGCAAACTCATTAGGAATCGCAGTCCCCCAGCAGGAACTCGGTTCTGATTTGGATGCTGGACAATGGAGGGATTGAACAACGCGGCCGACGCAATGGCGTATTCCATGGTGAAATACGATGCAATCAAGCGGCGTCGTTCAAGCGTCAAACGATGAGATTCGTTTCCAATTAATGCTGCGGCACGAGCGTAATGTTCGTCCAAGACGGCGTCAAATTCGCGTGCCGTTGTTGAAATTGCCATGCACGTCCTCAAGTAGCGTATGCATGACCGTCCGGCATTACGACATCGCTGATAGACGCTGCACTCGAGATTCTCCGCCGTGAAAAAACGGTAGGTATTCCCACAGTTCATTGTTCTGCTTTAAAGCGAACAGGCAAACGATCAACCAAGATGGAACAGAATGGAAATGCCGACCATCTATTTCTCTTGTTGGCAAGCGTGGAGTTTTTGCTGGGCAATTAGGCACAATTTTTTCGAACGACGTCAAAAGAAGCTGGGTCGTTCTCTTCGACTGGCCGTGCGCTAAAGGTACATTGCGGCCGACCGTACCGTCACAGCCGGTTGCCAGTTCGAGACTGCACCATTCGTTGAAACCCCAAGGTAGGTGTGGGTTCCGTGAGAGTTGAACAAGCCGCGTTAATTGGAACAGTTTGATTCGAGCCAGTTCAAGTTGCCCAACGGCGACGCAGGCCGCCAAATGAAATGCCAGGAGACGAGCGGCCACCTCCAGCGCCGTCTTCGCTAAAGGTCAGTTCGATTTCTGGTAACGTTCGCGCTGATCTGGTTTCATTGGTTCGATGAATGGCATGAAGCTTGGGAGTTGATTGGTTGCCGGTTGGGCGTATCTTTTACGAAGAGATGTTGTTTCGGTTTCGATCAGGGAAAGCAATTGTTGACTTCAGCTGAATAGGGGTACCGTCTAAGAATCATGGACTGTTTCTGTAAGTCAGATGTTCGCTGTTTGTCAAATTTGGCAATGGCGAAATATGACACAGGGCACAACCAAGCCTTCATGAATGTGAATTTCTACATCAACGGGCCACATCCAGTGATTTGCCGTTGTGCAAGCCAGTTCGCTTCCGGTCATGAAACCCGTACGTACGCGGAACGAATAGACAACGTGTTTACGTACAGACCGTAGCCCCAGACCCATTGTTCGTCTCGCCAATCTCCTTCAGTAAGGAAGAGCTGCGTCACCATGACGTTATCATCGGACTCTGATATTCATCCCAGTTCAAAGCTGCTCAACAAGGCTGGCGTCGTCTCCAAATAGTGGTTTGCTGCGCCTTCTGAAATGTAACCAATCAGACCGGGCGTGAATCCGCTGCTCGACCGACCGGATCATCTGCCAGTGACGGGAATGACCTCGCGGCATTCAGTTGCCGAGGCAACGTGTCAGCGTTTTTGAATTGCTTCCACAGACAGGCCGTGGCACGTCAACCAACATGCCCATTGCGGCAATCATCAGGTCACGTGTAGCGAGTTCCGGGATAGCCCCACCACCGGCGGGTTCGCGGAAGCCCTGTCACGACCTGTCAGCTTGTGGTGGACAACCGCTCGGGCTACCGCTGCCTCGACGGTTGCGACTTCTTGGTCGGTCATATCAGTGTGTTCTGCGGAGCGTTTTATGGTCGAACACTCAGGCAACCGCAGCAGCGTTCCGTGGTCATGTGGCCCGATATTCCGCAGGATCTCGCGCCGTCGCCGAGCGTTAAAGTAGTCAAACCGTTCGACTACTCGGTTTCGCCCGGCTTCGCCCATTTTTTGTCGCAGCGCGCGATCGTTCATCAGTGTCAACAAATAGTCGGCAATGTCGTGCACGCTGGCGCGATAATCGGCAGTGCGCGGGTGGGAAAGACGGCTCGGTGATGCTCCTGGAAAACCCTGGTCTTGGCCCAAGACAGCCTTCACCAATTCGGATCTCTTTTCGAAACCTTGGCCAGCAGCAGCGTTTCGCCATGTACATGGTTTCCTTTAAGGCCGTCGCGTCGATGCCAATGACCGGAACTCACAGGCATTGCTTCTACTTCGGATCTTTGAAGCCTTCCAGCCGCAGAAGGAAGCGGCATAGATGTCCGTGGCGGCCAACAGGTATGGCATGTAGTTCCTGGAGACAACGCATGTGGCGAGACCACGTTCTTGTCGGTTTCCTGATGTGTTGCCAGTTGCTGAGAAATCTTGGCAGGTTTTGTTCGAACGTACGAGGCTGCGGCCAAACTTTACAAACGTACTTCCAATCCGGCATTGTTTGTCGTCGAGCCACAAGAAGCCTGCAGAGACCTCTTGCGCCTTGGATGTTAACGTCTCCGCCGACGGTTAATGCTTGCCGACTTAGTCATCGGAAATCCCCAAGGTGTCTCGGTAAGCACCTTGGGAGTCGTCGCGAAGTCACCAAGGAATGAAGTTGTCAGTATCTCGCATTAACAAGGCAACGCCAACAGTTTCGGTCTCGCAAATTAAAGTCCTCAGAATATGAGTGCATGTTTCACCCACACGCAGACGTGACCAGATAAAGTGGCAACAAGTTCGGTATGGCTGATAATTGGCAATATAGCCGTCCGCTACTAGCCACAACGCCGGTTAGGCCATAATAACGCTGCCGAATTAAGAAAATCAAGTGCGTGATGGCCCACATGTCAATGCCGACGACTAAGTCAGGTTCGAACCAACGGTAGTACCATTCCTTTTCCTGAGCCGATTCCAAAATGACGCGAGAACGTCATCCCAATGCCAGTCGCTGAACTGGCAAAGATCACCTTAAGGTTGCTAAGCTACAAGAGGACGGTGGATAGTCGTACCTCTTCAGAATCTTCATTGCCGGCGTTCGCTCGTTTATAATTGTGCGGCTTGTGGGATCGGAAAATCTTCGAAACGCTTTATTCGCCGTGTCGATGCGGGCTTCCCCAACTTGTCTTTCGTAAATCCGCCGTTATATCAGTAGCCGTAGCACCATTTTGTTCGGACGTTAGTGGATTCGGTTCAGAATATCTGCGTCCGAATCGGCTTGAGGCAGCTTCGATCCTTGTGCGTCTTGGTACGCAAATAGCCACAGTTCGTTTGATAAAATGCGTTCTTTGCCACATCGTGACGACCGCTCGACGGCATTCTTCGTGTCTAAAGATTATCAGGTGTATTCACCTTTACCAGTCCATGGTGAGCAAGGTCAAACGACACGTTTGGCAATAAAGTGAAAATGCTCCATTGAATCAAGTCTGGCGAGGGGCGTCTGTTCTGGACCGTCGTCAGGGTGGCCATGATGCCGTCCGCCGAAACAGTTGAGCCATTTGCTTCGGATGTTGAAACGAACGGAACGGTCTGCGTCCGACGCACGACACCGTCTCACCACGCTCCCGCATATCAGGTTCTGTAAAATTCAATCCACCGCACCACAGAACTTCGTCGTCCGGGATGGTACTGAGCAACAGCGCGACGAAAAGGTCTGCCGTCGTAGCGGTGATCGAAACTAGTGCCTTGTCAAGTATCGCGGTACCAATACGAAGACGCGTCTTGTTGGTGCGCATTTAATGGTTGCAGCGGGTGAATGCTTTGAGGAAGGCATTGCTGAACAGAAAGTGAATCCGCTTCGGTGATCGATGCCGTTTCTGCGAGGCCAGCGCTTAAGATGGTCAATGACAGCCAGACGGTGTTGAGTTGGCGCGTAGTTCTCTGGATTCGCTCCGTCTAGTAGAGGCGATGGCGGCAATACCGTTTCGTAATCGTACGGGCACGTCGGGCCGATTTGCTCTGAAGAAGCCAGTTCAGGCAGCGCTTGGTTCCTTTGCCGTGGATCGGCGCGTAGTCACGTGTTGCCAGGCCGTGACACATGCGTCGTCAGCGTGAGCATCAGTGGCTGCTGATCTTTGGCTCGCTCGCCATTCCGAGCATACCAACCTTTGTTTCCAACTGGTGATGCATCATCCGCCGTCTTTGCTTGTAACTGTCGCCAGCGAACAGCCACGTCAGTCATCCTCAATCTGCCGCCAACTGAGTTTTCGGCTGTGCTCAGCGTGAGGCAGTTTCCGTTGTCATACGTGAGCGTGTCCTCCCGGCCAACACAATGGGCGTCATCCCGTTCAGAGAATGCATGCATCGTAGAGTTTCAGAGAGAGGATTGGTGGATTTGAACGGCTTGCCGGTTAGTGGCGTCGCGTTGCAGAAAGGCATGGTCTGGTCGTGAATGCCGGGATCTAGGCGAAGTGAATTGCTCGACGGTGGGCAGAGCTGCTCCAGTCGCCGTTGCCGCTGTTCTGTATTCACCCGGGCGCCTGTACGGTAACAGTCCCCAGTCTGGAACATCAGGCGGCTATGCTTCGGAACCACCGGCCTCCAAGCCAGCGTCGGTCAGCAGGAACGGCAAGTGCGAAGCGAGAATATCTGTTAGACCACTTTATCAAAAGGACCAAATACGTTTTGTGTTTTGTCATTCGCCGACAGGGGACAAACTGCGAGAGCGGCCAAGGCAGAGCCGTGCTCGTGCATTATCGTCAAAATTGGTATAAGCCATGATGGAGTCGGGATCATGAACCTGGCATGCTGGAGAATGCCCGCTGTATCGTCGGTGAGCGTCTGGAGATGATCAAGCTTTAGTTCGGGTAAAGTGTAGAAGAAACAGGCCGCTTTGAATGGCGTGAAATACGGGTTCCTTTTTCCACAGGCGTTTGGCGGAATTGCCGAAGAGCTCTTTCGGTACGAATCGCTGGCGGCCAAACTGCAGGACGCATGTATTGGTACGCGTTGCGGCGAGATTATCTGGCGGCATTCTGCGAAAAGATGTGCCTTGTAAGCAACCAGCGGATTTCGGTGCTCCGGCTGTCTTGAAACGGTACCAACAAAGCCTCGATCGTGAGATAAACACTCGCGAGCATAGGAATAAGGTGTCGAAATAATCGCTTTTGCCTGCACCCAAGGCGTAGGCTAACGTGCCAGACACAATTTGTTGCTGTTCCTGCAGATACGGCGTGATGTAAATATCCGCTGCACCAAAAACTGACATAATTCGTTCAGCGAACGCAACGAGAATCGAACGTAACGTGCTCTGACACTCCCAACTGTTCTGCAAGTCCTTAGTTCATGTCGATACTCTTCGCCGCGTACACGCTTTACATGAGGATGGGTCGCCCCCAGAACAACGTATTTCAAATTCAGGAATTCGGTGACACGATGTCGGGCAAGGCACGAATGACGTGCTCGATTCGCTTTACCCGGGGAAAGTAAGCCAAAAGTCAACAACATAGTCTGTCCGGCAATACCAAACTGGTCTTTGTACGCCGACGATTCCCGAAATGGCATTTCGGGAATTCCATGAGGAATCACTGATATTCGTTGTCGGTCGATTTGATATGTGTCCTGCAAGATTTGTACCGCTCAGTCTAACTGCAGCTTGTGTCGTTTCGCGCATCAACAGATTGGATGTGAAAGCACAGTATGCAAGGTGGTCACTATCGGTATCGAACATCCTGCAGCAAGGTCAACAGATGACTGCCGGCTGGTCCGCCGAAGATGCCGTATTCGTGTTGCGCAAGACGTCGACATTTTCGCGTGTTGATTCGTCAGCCGGCCTGCCGGTGTTGCAACCATTTGATGCGCCCGTCAGAAAGCACACTTCGGCCGGATAGGAACAACTGCCTGCCTGGTCGTTCAGAGCAAAGACGGGGCAAGCATCGTCGTCCTGCAATTGCTTGCGAAGGGCGACACACAAGTCACGGGTGAACGTTGCAATTCCACATTGACGAGGCACGTAGGTACCCACACAGGCAATTCGCGGATTGTTACTTGCTGGCACAATCACGTTTACGACTCCTTTTATCGGAATGAACCTGCACGTCGCTACCGAGCTTGTTCGTTCTTCTCGCGCCGCCTATGGATGGATTCGAATACAACAAGTCTTCTAGCTGGTTCGGCGTTCGGCTGTTCACTGTATCACTAGGTATACCTGGAGCAAAATCGCGAAACCATAGCTTTCCAGATGGCGGAATACACTACTGAAGCGAAACCGAATTTGGTTATGGTTCCTGGATGAATACATCCAGTTGCTGGCCCACATAAACCGTCTGCCGAGTTTCTTGAACTAATGTCCATCTTGCAATCGAACGCGAGTCAGTCCTTTGTAAAGGCGAACCGCCCATTGCGCGCCCTCGACGCCGCGGATTCGATAAACTTCATTTTCGGCCATTGGTTTAATGTCGTCCACAAAACGCACATCGCGGTCCATTACCCAAATGTTGGCACCTTGAACGTCCAAAATTTGGCTAACCGTCAATCTCATCAGTCCGCAAAAGATGGACGCGTGTTGCGATATCAGAAGCAAAGAGAAGGTTACGCCGACAATCATGGCTATATACTTCACTTTGTCACCCGTTAGAACTCGCCAAGCAACCCAATACATATTCGGTCTCGATATTCTGAAAAGCAATTGGGCTCGAATTGATCAGCTATTGGGTCAAACAGTCATGGCTGTTGTACGCGGCGTGCCGACACTAGATGAATCAGAATCGGGTCGCACCGGCATCTTTCGTCCAATCGACGTCGTAGACTGAATTCGCCCATTTGAATCGAATGACACTTCGCCACTATAGTGGTTTCTGCCAATTTCGAAGCACGTGCTTATCTAATTGGTGATCTGTCAAGGTAGAAAGGCTGTGCAGCAGGGGCGTGTACCGGGCGTGTACCTGTCGCCCTCTGCGGCATTTCAGCTTGCAATTCCTGTAGTGAACGCCCACTGTGGCGTTCGAATACTGTCGCGTAAACGCTGCGGATCGCGTTCCCCAATAGTGTTTAATGATCACGAGGATTCAAACGTTCGGACATGGCCAATCCACTTCAGGGAATTCGCCATAGGACATCCGTAGAATTGCCGATGCGTCATTTTACTAATCGAGATACACATAGATGGGAAAGGAAACTCTCATGTTGTGGTCCATCAAATTATTCACGGTTGCGGGAATTGGCGTCTTTGTCCATTGGACGTTTTGGGGACTGTTGGCGTGGATATTTCTGGCCCACTTGATATCTGGCAATAGTCCGGCTGTTGCTGCGGAAGGAGTGGGGTTCATATTGGCGTTGTTTCTGTGCGTCGTATTGCACGAATTAGGTCAAGTGGCTAACGCGTCGCTTCGGCTGCAAGACACGAGACATTACATTGTTGCCCATCGGCGGTGTCGCTCGCATGGAACGCATTCCCGAATCACCTTGGCAAGAGTTTCTGGTAGCCGTCGCGGGAAGCCGTGAATGTCGGTATCGCAACCGTGTTGTTTGCCGTTCTTTTGGCGATGGGAGCGGTACAAGAGACATCCCAAGTACAACTTGTCGGTGGTTCATTTTTGGCAAAACTGATGTGGGTGAACATTGGCTTGGTGTTATTCAACCTGCTGCCTGCATTCCCCATGGACGGCGGCCGTGTACTGCGTTCGCTATTGGCGACGCGTATGTCCCGAACCAAAGCGACGTGGGTTGCGGCTACAGTTGGTCAAGGCATGGCAATTCTGTTCGCTTTGTTCGGTTTGATGGTGCCTGGCATGTTCATGCTGCTATTTATTTCATTGTTTGTCTATCTTAAGCGCCCAAGAGGAGGCACATGCGGTGGTAATGCATGACGCCTTTCGTGCGTCCAGAGTTGGCGATGTAATGGTCCGTGACTTTGTCACACTACAGGAGTCTGATTCACTGGAGCTTGCCATGCAAGAAATGGCGGCTGGCAATCAGAAAGATTTCCCGGTGGCAGACCATGATGATTCGATTGGCATCCTCTTGCATCGCGACCCTAGCGAAGGCTCTGGCTGAAGGACGCACCGACGCTCGTGTGGCCGATATCGTTCGTGCTCCTTGTCCTCGAGTTCGTCCGGACGATCGAATTGACGCGGCCGTGGAACAGATGCAATCGTCAGACTGTCCAGGAGCATTAGTCGAATCAAACGGAACGTTGGTAGGCATTCTTACGTTAGAACACTTAGGTGATTGGCTAACGCTGCATTTGGCGTGGCAAGAACGCCGTGCCGAATCAAGGTTTCGGGCACCGCGTCACAAAGTGGCAACGGCAATGGAATGAATTGGCTTGATCTTGGAAAGGGCGACTCAACGATGGTCGTCGAGCCAAGCAATCATCGCCTTAATGTTAGGCGGTGTTGCTTTGAAAATATTGTAACCGCTTCATGTCAACAAGATCATCAGAAAATTGCTCTCGCTAAATAGGAATGTCCACCACAGGATACTAGGCGGACCTGCGATACCGATTCATCGGCAAGTCTCCAAGATTGATTGATGATCACTGGGCTTAATCGTTTTGTTTGAGTGTTTTGACGCTATAAGGAGAACGAAAATGCAGTTCAGAAAACAATCCGCCGTATGCTTGATTCTGGCAACGTTGTGCTACGTGGCAACAGCGCAGCAGTCAACAGAAAAGGCAGTTGTGCCACCCGGTAGTGACAAGGAGGCGCACCATCATGCCCTGTTCTTGCACCACAAATATGCTGCGGAGCATGCTCGAGTATTACATCACCACGCATGGTTTCACCATCAACGCAATACGGAGACACACAAGGCCATACTGAAGCACCATGCCGATGAAATTTCACATCAATTGGATATGGCCAAGAAGCAGCTTCGCGACTTGGAGTCATCATTAACGAAGGCTGAAAAAGACGAAGTTCACGACCAGCTTACGGCGATTCACCACTTGCACGACGAGGCAAGCAAACTGGAAGCCACTTTGAAATCAGAAGCTGCCAAGTTGAAGTCCGATTCGGCTAAGACGCGCAAGACGCAGAGAAGCTGCAAATGACTATTGCCGAAGCCCAAAAATCTCACGAAGTCATGATGAAAAAGCAAGGGACTTCTTGCGCCAAATCACTTGGAAGAAAAAGATTCCAGCAAGATCTGAAAGAACGTCCAAATCGCGATTTAAACATCGACACATGACCCGGAACGTACCGCGTCATGTGTTTTTCCTAGGTTGTCACCGTTGTATCGTTCGCAATTACCGGACCAGTGTCACAGCCGGCGATCGCTAAAACGGAAACGATCAATCAAACGATACATAAGCTTCGCATTCCTATTTCCTTGATTGTGCATTTTTTTCAAGATACCCTGCAGGGCTGCTAGGCTGCCATTGGGACACGACGAACGTCAGCACTGTTTGCCGATTTCCGTTTCCGTAATTCTTTGTTTATGAAGGACGCGATAAAGGCTGCGGCGACTGATGCCTAGATACTCAGCCGCTTGTCGTTTGTTTCATCAAGTCGCCGCAGTGTGCGAACCACGTGCGCTCTTTGAACACAGCTGAGCGTTTGTGGGCATGGGTGTTTCGGGACGATTTCTGAGGCAGGTTTTCCCAGCGAATCACACGGTCCTCCGCCAGTACCTTCGCACGTTGAATAACGTTTTTGAGCTGACGCACATTTCCCGGCCAGGTGTACGTAAAAAACGTCCCAAACGCTAGGATCGACGTCCCAGTCGTCCCTGCGAACTGTTTTGCCAGTAAGCGCAATGTCGTTATCGCGATCACGCAAGGGAGGTAGCTCAATGGTGATGGCGTTAATTCGATAGAAGAGATCCGCACGAAAACGATGGGCAGCTACTGTCCTCTAGCTGTCGATTTGTTGCCGCGATCACTCGGACATTGATTCGCTGTTCGTGCAACGACCCAATTCTTCGTAACGAACCGTCCTCCAGTACACGAAGAAACTTGGGCTGCAGATTTCGAGACAGTTCGCCAATTTCGTCGATAAACAACGTGCCCCCATCTGCTTCTTGAAGCAATCCGCGTTTGGACACATTAGCGCCGGTGAAGGAACCTTTTCGTGTCCAAATAGCTCACTTTCCAGAAGCGGTTCCGAAGCTGCCGCACAATTGAGCGTGACCCATTTTTTCCTGGCGATGTGGCTTGTTTGGTGCAACAAACGAGCGACCACTTCTTTACCTGTGCCACTTTCTCCTTGAATAAGGATGGGGATTTGACTGTTGGCCAAGCGGTCTATCAATCGTTGCACTTCGATCATGGCCGCAGAATGCCCCAACGTCGGCGAAGCGGTCGGCCGAGATGTCGCCTTGTCTGGTGTTTCGCCGTTTCGCCGTAAATTACGGGCTTTGTCTAATGTGGTCGGCTGATAAGGTTGAAGCATACAAGTTATCTCCGTCAAGCGGCGCCCATCACGACTTCCGTTTTCCATTTCAGCATGGCATTTGAATTTTTTATTTGGGCACTGGTTTTGCAATTCTTTGCCAATGTCCGGGTTTTCAGAAAGGAGTACCAATGAGCTTGAATCTTTTGTGTCAGTACGGTTCTCTCAAGTTAAGAACTCCGTTGATTGTGGGGGCGTGTCCACTGACGATGGATCGTCCGATGCGAATTGCCATGGAGTCGGCTGGTGCCGCAGCGATTGTTCTGCCAACGCTGTTCGAAGAGCAGATTGTGTCTGCAAATACTCGAACCCTTACGGCCCAGGGCAATAGGCGGTTCCTACACAATTCAAATTCACCTCATTTCAATCCATCCTTTCACGACGCCCAGCATTGTCTGACGACGCTTCGGGCGGCAAACGAAGATACGTCTGTGCCGATCATCGCTATTCTGGGCGGGCAAAATTCAGGTGACTGGCTTAACTTTGCCGCGAGGCTGGCGGAGGCTGGTGCCTCGGCGATCGAGCTAAACGTTTATCCTCCAGCAGAAGAAGAATTTGCGAGTCCCGAAGAGAGGGAAAACGAACTGGTGGAAATTGCCAGTCGCATTTCTCAGGCAATTTCCATCCCCCTGTTTGTGAAATTGGATCGACACCACACTAGCATCAGCCATCTCGCGCGACGGTTGCTTTCAGGAGTCGACGGCGTGACGCTGTTTGCCAAATTTCCCGTGACCGATATTCGTTTGGACCGACCAGAAGTGGAGCTTAGATGGGATCTAACGGCGCCTGATTCGATCACCGATCTATTGGGGCCAGTTATGGAAGTTCATGCCAACTGCCCGTCTTTGGCGTTATGCATGCGGCGGAATTAACACAGCGGCAGACTTGATTAAGGCCATTTTGGCAGGCGCTGATGTCGGTATGGTAGTATCCGCTATCTATCGTCATGGTGTCGACGTAATTCGTTCGCTTTTAGATGGTTTGATTGCTTACATGGAACACCATCATTTCGCGTCGCTCGGCGAACTGGAATCCGCCAGGCTAACTTGTCCCGAATTGGATCGACGCCGCGAAGATTATATCCACGCACTCGCGCAAAAGGTGCCGGGAGGCCAGACTCGAACGGACCAGGATCCGCACGGCGATCGTTGGGGGCATCCGAACAACCATCCAAAATGATGACGGTCTTTGCGTAGTCTAACAGAATGCTTCGGTTCTATTCTTTTTCGCGAAGAAAGCACTTCGTTAACGCCCGGCATTTGTGGGCGGCGCCAGTGGGTCAAAGTAATATGGATTAAACGTCTTTTCCGCACGCCACGTGGTTTTCGGCTGAACCGCAGCGGGCGCTGGCAACGTGAGTTTGGGCGGAAAATAGGATTCATAGCTGGGCGTGGGCGGATAGGCCGGAGCAAGATTGTCCGCAATTCCACTCGGTTGCCGCCAGTTGGTTGCAGGTTGCTGCTGCAACGCGTCTTGCTGCGAATAGAAATGTCCGGTAGCTAGTTCGTACGGATAGCTGGGGTGAACAAAGAACTGATTTCCATCCCATGACATCCCTTCGTCATTAAAGTAGATGACTCGTCCGCCCAATGCCTCGCGACTTGACGGTCGCCCTCGTTCGCCAGGAAAAAATGGAAGCGTATTCGTAGCAACCGTGTAGTTCGGAAAATGATAATAAACGTTTCCGCTGTACGTCAGTTGAACCCGCCTATTGTTGGCCAACCAAGGACGACCACAAGCTGGCGGACAATTCCCTGCGGTCTGCATTTGAGCATTCGCCACGGTGGTGACAGCGAACAAGATCGCAAAGCAACTAAAAGCTCGCAATCTTCGTAACCAATTGAATGTCATTGTATTGAACATGCGCTTTACCTCACCCATCTACGTTGCCGTGACCTCGCACCAGTGAAGTAGACTGCAAGCTTCGTGCCAATTATCTGAAGTGCCTAGCATGATTGGTAAATCAAGCTCACTACATGGAAGCATGTGAAGGCGACTCGTCAGCGCGTTAGCACCACGACACTTTGGCCCAAGACCGTCAAAGACGCGTTTTGGACAACGACACCGGCGTTGACGTCAATGTCACGAGGGCTCGATTGCGACGTATCAATGACGCGGCGCCATTGGCCCTGGGTGCCTTCATGAAGTCCGAATTCCAAGTCGTTTACTGCCGCATTGATCATGACGTAGAAATCGTTGTCGTGCTGAGATGCACCGTGTAAACAATAAGCCAACTGCTGCGAACTATCTGACATATCCACGAATGGCCCTGCGCCATACCAGCGGATGTCGCTCCGCCAAAAGCGAGAACGACTGAACGAAGGATGCGATTTGCGAAACGAAATCATTTCGCGGAAAAAACGAAAGACGTCTTGGTGCCGCTGAAGGTTG
Organism: Pirellulaceae bacterium; assembly: GCA_041399205.1. Classification (GTDB taxonomy): domain Bacteria; phylum Planctomycetota; class Planctomycetia; order Pirellulales; family Pirellulaceae; genus JAGQOZ01. The sequence goes on from JAWKTK010000023.1 coordinate 86,054, forward strand.
CTCCAATCCAACCAACTGATTTCGTTATCTTGATTGTATGGGTTGTTGTTTCCCTGCTGCGAATTCAGAAATTCATCGCCCATGCGGAACATTGGCGTGCCGTTGGAAAGCATCAGCAAGCAGAAAAAGTTCTTCACCAGTTGCTGACGCAATCGTTGGACTTTTTGCGGCACACCTTCTTGTGCCTTCCCAGCCGCAATTACATCTGTATTCCGTGCGCCATCTTGATTATTGTGCCCATTGGCCCAATTCCGCCTTTGGCGAAACGCAACCAAATCGTACAGTGTGGACCCATCGTGTGAAGTGACATAATTCACGCTTAGCGATGGTTGGTACGCGTGCATGCAGTCGTCGGGAAACAGATCGTCACTTCCATAAAGGCGAGTCATCAGTTCTGGGATCATGCCAGAATCACCTCGGACGAATCGCTGCAGGGTGTCTCGGTAACGAGAATTCCACTGCATCGCTCGTTGACCGGGAAATTTACGACCGAGTTGAAATTCGCCACCGGCATCCCACGGTTCTGCAATGATGCGATTGTCGCTTAATTCTGCTTCGGTACCGATATCGCTAATGATCGGAGGATTGTCCAGGTTAATGGAACCGTCATCATTTCGAGTGAAAATGGATGCCAAATCAAACCGGAAACCGTCGACGTGCATCTGCTTGTCCCAATAGCGAAGGCTTTCCAAAATGCATCTTCGCATGGCTCGATTAGAGGAATGAATTGTGTTGCCCGTTCCACTGTAGTTAGCGTACGGGACGTCCGCATTGCCTGTCACAATATAGGCCGTGCTATTGTCAATCCCTTTCCAGCTGTACGTAGGCCCTCGATGGTCGCCTTCACACGTGTGGTTGTAAACCACGTCTAGAATGACTTCGATTCCTTCCGCATGCAACGCCTTCACCATAGTGCGGAATTCATTGTGTTGTTCGCACGCGTTGGGATCCGTTGCATAAGCGTGATGAGGCGAAAAAAAGTTCAGCGGCATGTAGCCCCAGTAGTTGTTTTCGTCTGGATCGAATTGAAACACAGGCATCAATTCCACCGCGGTAATGCCGAGACTCTTTAAGTACGGGATCTTGTCAATAACACCCAAAAACGTTCCTCGATGCGATTCCGATACATTCGAACTGGCGTGCTGGGTAAAACCTCGCACATGCAATTCGTAGATGACCAAATTCCAGTCATGACGAGGCTGCTGATCATCCTGCCAGTCGAATGTGCATTCCGGAAATGGCAACACTCCCAGCGGAGCTTTTCCAGCGTTCGAACCAGGGCGACATGCCGCCTGACGATTGAAATCGCTAGGAAAGAAAACCGAATGTGCGTAAGGGTCCAGCAAGATTTTTTCAAAATCAAAACTGTGCCAGTTGTAACCTGGTTCCGGCGCCGGTCCATCTACTTGGTATGCATAATAGCGCGCAGTTTGTTGTGCGGTTTTCGTCGCTTCCCACGGTATGCGACAATGCCACACTGGCCCCGACTTGTTCTTGAGATAGTCAAAGTCATATTCGCACATCGGGCGAACAACGTCAGTTGCCGAATACAACAGCAAACGCACTCGCGTTGCATGCTTGGAGTAGAGTGCAAAATTGTACGCCCTTTCGCTGGCCACCACACTGGCTCCCAAGGGAAACACTGCTCCTTCGATCGTTTCCCAGCGATTGGATTGCATTGAGACTTTTCCTATTGTTGAATTTTCAGGACTTTAGCGCCTCGAGCGTGACCAAACTTCAAATCCAGTAACGCTTGATTGGCTGCTTCCAACGGATAGATCTCTACTTCGGGGCGAATGGGGATCTGGGCGGCAATGGACAGAAAATCCACGATGTCCGTGCGAGTGATATTCGCCACGGTTTTGATTTCTTTCTCCATCCACAAATGCTGTTCGTAACTTAACTCCATCAGCTGCGATTTGTCCGTTTCCTCCTTTCGAATCGCATTGATCACTAGTCGACCGCCGGGACGCAAGTTGTGCAGCGCATGGACAACGGGCTTCCAAGCGGGCGTGGTATCAATAATGGCATGCAGCAATTCAGGTGCCAAATCGGAGATGTCGCCTGCCCAGGTCGCCCCCAGTGACAAAGCGAGTTCCCTAGCTTCTTTATCACGCGCGAAAACATAAACGGACAAATGAGGCGAAAGATACTTGGCCAATTGCAGCACCAAATGAGCGGACGCGCCAAATCCTGTGAGACCCAATCGCTGGCCATCCGCAATTCGCGAAAGACGCAGCGCTCGATACCCAATCGCACCAGCACAAAGCAACGGCGCGGCCTGGGTGTCAGAAAACTCGCTCGGAATGTCGTACGTGTACCGCGCCGGAACCAAATGTATTCTGCATAACCACTGGCGCGTCACGGCCAGTGGCGAAATTCGGGACTCAGGTTTTCATCAGCGTCACCGGTCGAATCGAAGATCCAACCCACGCCAACTCGCTGGCCAACCGCTCGATTCGTCACTTCGTGCCCGACCTCTTCCACGATGCCCACAATTTGATGTCCCAAAATCATGGGCAACTGCGATGGAGGCGTTCGGCCTTCTATCTCGTCCAATTCTGTGTGGCAAACTCCGCACGCAGATATGCGAATGAGCACATTATGCCGTCCTGTCGTTGGCTTAGGTAACTCGACCAATTCCAGCGGCGTCGCTGATTTATCAAGTGCACCAACTTGTTTAAGGATCATCGCTTTCATGGCGGAGTTTGGATGCCTGGCAAGGCCGTGCTTTCCCAACTTGAATTGGTAGTCGTGTCCGAAATAGTGGACGGCGCAGGTTCTTGGTCTTCCTGTATTTCAATCCACAATTCGCTGCGGAAAATTGTCACATCGGACGGAGCAACGAAACCAAGTTTAACCGTTTGGCCACGAACTCGTAGTACCGTAATGTTTATGTTCGACCCAATTTGTATTTCATCACCCGCTTTGCGTTCGAAAATCAGCATCGGCGCTCTCCTGCGAAGTTTTGCATGCAGACTGCATAGGATTTCACACGCCAACAAACTCTATCTTCGAAACAGAGATTGCAGGCAACGACGGCATTATGGCAGAAGAAAAAGACAAGCAGATCGAGTTAAACGCCGCAACCTTCTGGTGCGAATGACCAGCCTCAAATGAACTGCACGTTCGCAGCGGCGCGAAATTTGCCACAGAAATCATCTGACCGAAAAGACCATCTAGCTGCCCTGGTTATGCAGTCAGAATGAAAACTCGAAGCGTTTTGAAACTCAGCTCTTTCAGCGAAATGGCGAAGGCGACAAGTTGGCGTGATCCAGTGAACGTCGACGAAACAGTCACCAACAATCAGAAAGGAATGCAGTATGACTACCGAACTACAATCACAAATGCATAGTCAGCACCGCGACGCAAAATCCGTTGGACAGTTGGGTTGATGACATTTACATGTGGCGAGCAGAGCACAAGCAGGCCATGGCGTGGCTGTCACAAATCGAGGCCACTTTACGTCAAGCGGATACTCGACTGGAACGACATCGTTCCAGTATTGATAGTCAAGTGCGCCATATCCAGCAGCACGAACATGAAATCGTCCTGCAGCAGCAACGCGATCGCACAGACGATTCCACTGAATTAGCCGAACAGCACGCGGATTTTCTTTCCAAACAGGATAAGCTGCGAATGGCACACGCGAACCTTGGTGACGACCATCGAACTCGACAAACGCGGATTCGGCAGCTTGTTAGATGAAATCATGAATCATGATTAAAACCACATTGAGTGTGTTTCTGTGGCGCATATCCGCCACAGAAGTTTCGTTCACGTAGGCGAGTCTTGCCCCAAACTCGCAAATAAGTAATGGACTTCGTAGTGTCTGTCTCGGAGATACAGACCTACGTGAAGAGAATAAATAGCAGGACAGATATGCGTGCGGACGAGCGAGGCAGTGTGTATCCAGAAATCCGCCAATGTGGTTTCGGCGTCTACGTGATCTTCTTCGGTACGCAACTTTTCCAGAATAGGCCGTGGTTATTGAAGTAGTGTTCGCATCGTGGACATTCCTTTAGTCATTTCAATGGAATTCTAAAATGGCAGTCACGTTTTTAACGCATCCCGACACGGTGGCTCGCATGGAGATGTTAAATCAAGCAATCCAATGCTCACAACGAACTTCGCTCGTCAGTCCTCCGCAATTGGCTGGGGATGCCAATCAGGAAGATCGACAATTGTCAACGCCCGAACAGAGGAGATTGAAAACGCGAAAACCGGCGGATTAACTTTTTGGCCGCCATTCGAAAAAGACACTTTGCGCCTTTTGGGGGCCGTAAACCTCCGAATGTGATTCGATTGATGAGATGCGAAAGGTGCTTTTTCTGAACGAAAAGGTGCACGCCATGCGGATCGGCCGTAAACCAAAGGCGATTTACGTCGCTGGCATGCCGATTCGCTTGGCCCGATGTCCGAGCGGCACTATGGAATTGTGGGCCGACACTGAGGCCGGTTTGGCTGCAGGTATCGGGCTGGCGCACGCCATTGATCGATTCGGCCAGATGTCGCTGGCCAAACTACTAGGTCAGGGTAGGTTAAGCGAATGTCTGTCCGCAGGAAGGGAAGCGTTACATGCAGACATCTTCGCACGCAACATGGGGTTTGCCCATTTCGCGTCGTGCGAATTGGATCGTGTTCCTGAGCATTCTTTGTCACTACTGGAAGCGTATTGTCTGGGAGTTAACCACGTCATCCGACACGGTTGGCGTCCTTTCGAAATGCGATTATGGCGTTATTCCCCAGAGACTTGGCGACGTGTCGATTCGTTGCTAGTCGCCAAGCTGATCATCTATTTCTTAGGTCATTCGCAGCGCGAGATGGAACACTTCTTGGTCCGTTCGATTCAACGTGGCACGTCCGTCTCCAAGCTTCAACGCTTGTTCGCTCCGCACTTGGACGGTCTGACAAACGAATTGATTGGCTTGATAAAGGCAATTCACGTAAATCCATTGCATTCACCTGATTCACTTGATGGCAGGATTCCACGTTCGGCAGCCAGTAACAATTGGGCTGTTGCTGGTTGGCGTACCGTGTCAGGGTTCCCAATTGAATGCCATGACCCTCATTTGCCGTGCAATTTCCTTCCGCAGCCGTGGTACGAAATGGGAACGCACCTCGGCGATCGATATTCGTTAGGTGTCACCATCCCCGGTGTCCCTGGATTCTTGATGGGACGCAACAATGACGTCTCGTTCGGATATACCCATGGTTTCATGGACATGTTGGATTACTTTGTGGAAGAATGCCGAGCGGGCCACTTTGTCGAAGATGGAGATTTGTGCGATTTCCAAGTTCGCACCGAAACCATTGTGCGACGACGACGTTCGGCCGTGACAATTCCGGTTTTTTGAAAGCCAATGTTCCCGAAGAGATCTGCCATGATCCAATTTCCTGAAATCGGCTTTATGCGAAAGATTTGCCAAACTGGTTTGGCTCATCAATACAAACAACTTGGAAACGTCGACTCCTAACCATGGCGATTTCCGCCATCTTCGAAAGCACTAATTCTCGCGATCATTTTGAGACGCAAAAATTGTCATGCTCGCGACAGAACGAAACTTGGACCGCTGCATCGGGCTATTACCGTGGAGGAATTCTCGTGCAACGCTTCGCTATCGCAACTGCCAACGTCTTGGAATTTGCCAACGTCTTCGTTCCTGTCCTAGTCAATAAGTTCGGTTTGACGATTGCTATGGTCGTGGTCGCCAATCTGTCGTTGTTTGTCCTGTTGGTTTGGTCAACGTATTTTTCAGGATGGCTCGAACGAATCTACCTGACATCTTGACTTGGGAAAATTTGGGAGTTGAGTCGTCAGGAAATGGCTTTGGCCGAACCGATCAGCCATGACGACGTCCATTCGCGAATTGGACTCTTTTCCTTCGAAGTTGGACATCGCCAAGAACTGGTTCCCACGGTACACCGGCATGGCGATTAGCGAAGTGGGGGAGTACGTTCTGTTGACCAATTTTTCGTACTACATTAGAAACCTTGTGCGACGCTTCAACTGTGACCTTCGAGGTGCCGATCGGCCGATGCAAGCCGCCACCAATCGGAACGGACTTAGCATTATTAATTTTGGGATGGGTTCGCCCAACGCGGCCACTGTCATGGATCTGCTAACTGCATGCGGCCCCAAAGGCGTTTTGTTTCTGGGAAAGTGTGGTGGCTTGAAAGATACGTCGGAAATCGGGCACTTTATCCTGCCCATTGCTGCGATTCGAGGCGAAGGTACGTCGGCGGATTACTTCCCGCCGGAAGTGCCGGCATTGCCTTCGTTCAAATTGCACAAATTTGTTTCGGACAAGATTACGTCATTTGGCCACGACTATCGAACGGGGGTCGTGTATACCACCAACCGACGCGTTTGGGAGCATGATCGGCAGTTTCTGAAACGCCTGCAATCGTTGACCGTCATCGGAATTGATATGGAAACCGCCACCATTTTTATCGTCGGACACCGCAACGAAATTGCACGTGGTGCACTGCTGTTGGTTTCGGATGTACCTGTTTCGCCTGATGGCGTGAAGTCGGAAGAGACTGACGCGCGAGTCACTAGTGAATGGGCAGAAGTCCATTTGCAGATCGGGATTGAAGCCATGACCGAAATTGGAACGGTCGGCGAACCCATCAAGCACTTTCGGTATTAACCAACGCAATACACCGTCGACTCGTTCCCCTTCGCCGCTGCCACATAATCCACTCGCGACGTGGGCGTGAACTTCCTTTGCCGTACAGATAGAATAGGTTTTTCATGAGCATCCTTCTTGGCAAACAAGTTGTTAATTGGGGCTCGTTCCAGCAATCTATTCGGTCGCGCAATTCCGCTGTAAGGATTCGGCAAATGGCGAAGAAAAAGGTGATAAAAAAATCGGCAACCGGCAAGTCACAGCCGCTCGAGTCAGGAAGTTCACCGTCAACAGAACGTTCCGTAAAACAATCGTCGAACGAATCAGAAACAAGAACCAAGGAATCTTCAAAACTCAAAGACGAATTCCCGATCGTAGGAATCGGCGCTTCAGCCGGCGGGTTGGAAGCGTTAGAGGAGCTGCTTGAAGCCATGCCTGAGGATACGGGAATGGCTTTTGTTGTGGTGACGCATCAACATCCTGGGCATTCCAGCTTGTTGCCGCAATTACTTTCCAAAGTTACTGGCATGCCCGTGACCACAGCCGGTGATGGAGCCAAAGTGGAACCGAATCACGTGTACATTGGCCCTCCCGGCGCTCATTTGGCAATCCTGAACCGAGCGTTGCACCTTATGGCACCCGATGAAAGTTACGAGGAACACTTGGGAGATGAGTCTTCGCATGAAGAACGACACGGAGGCCATTTATCTAAGAACGCTGTTACAGATGAGGTCCCTCCCGTTCCATCGCATGTTCTGCCACAAGATGGCGTTCCACAAGACGTTCAACGATACGCTCCGCGATTACCGATTGACTATTTCTTTCGATCCTTGGCGGACGATGTCACAGAACAATCCATCTGTATTGTCCTGTCTGGCACTGGTACCGATGGCACGCTTGGTCTACGAGCCATCAAGGGTGTATCGGGAATGGCAATGGTGCAGGAGCCGACTTCGGCCAAATATAGCGGCATGCTGGCCAGCGCGTTAAACACCGGACTGGCTGACTATGTCCCTTCGCCCAGCTGAAATGCCTCAAAATCTGGTGGCATATGCCAGCGGCCCTTATTCAAAAAGTCGAGAAACGATAGTCGAGATCAGCCGTAGATGCTGAGTCGACGCAAAGATCTTTTGTGCTATTGCGAAACTGCACTGGCAATGATTTTTCGTCTTACAAGACCAACACCATTCGCCGCCGTATCGAACGGCGCATGAATGTTCACCAAATTGAGAGTTCGGCCCAATACCTTCGCTATTTACAGACGGAATCCTCACCGAAATCGACCTGCTATTCAAGGAACTCTTGATCAGCGTTACCAGCTTTTTTCGTGATCGTGAATTCTGGAACAAATTGGCAGCCGGGCCGCTGCTGGAGATTACTAAAATCACGTTCGGACGAATTCACGTTTCGAGCGTGGGTGCCGAAACTGCGCCAGCGGGGAAGAAGTCTATACGCTGGCCATCACACTTCGTGAATGCATGGCCAGCATCCAGCCCATTTCGATGTACAGATCTTCGGAACTGACCTTGATAACGAAGCTATCGAGACGGCTCGCTTAGGGCAATATCCCAGCGGCATCGGCGTCGATATCTCCTCTGGCCGTCTGACTCGCTTCTTTACGAATAATGACAGCTTGTATCAGATTCGCAAGGATATCCGCGAGATGGCCGTGTTCGCAACGCAAAACGTAATCAAGGATCCACCATTCACCAAACTGGATCTGCTTATCTGTCGCAATCTCTTGATCTACCTAAACGCGGATCTGCAAAAGCGCTATTGCCGATCTTTCACTACACGCTACGGCCGGGCAGGCTATTGGTATTGGGGCCGTCGGAAACTATCGGCGGGTATTCGGAATTGTTTGAAGTGGTGGATCAAAAATGGAAAATCTATCGGCGTAAGGAATCGCGAATGCCCAACATGCCGGAAATGCCGGCGCAACGAGCACAAAACGATTCCGGCCACCGACGCGAGATGGCGACGGTTGACCACTCGACAGTGAAACCCTTTTTGACCGGCAGTGCGACCATGAGCTTGCTGGAACTGACTGGCAGCTAAACCGCTTTTGTCCAAGTTTTGTCGTGACTAATGATCATGGCGATATTGTACACGTCCATGGTCAGGACGGGGCTGTGCCGGAACTGGCCGAAGGGCAGGCCAGAACAAATGTGGTCGATATGGCTCGCGAAGGACTACCGCACGAATTGTCCGCATTAATCCGGCAGGCGTCGGCCTCAGACACAGAAGCGGTTCGCCAAACGTGCGTGTCAAAACGAACGGTGATTACACATTAGTTAATATATCGGTATCTCGCATTCTGGAACCGGAACCGATCCGTGGCTTGTTGCTGATCGTATTTCTGCCCTCGCAAATACCGGACAAAGCCACGGACAAAAGTGAACAGCGTGACCTCGCCAGATCGTCTGCAAGGACTCGAACAGGAACTGCAATACATGAAGGAATCTTACCAAACCGCCCTGAAAGAACTGGAAACGTCCAACGAAGAGCTGAAAAGCACCAACGAAGAATTGCAGTCGGCCAACGAAGAACTGCAATCGATGAATGAAGAGTTGGAAACATCAAGGAAGAAATGCAATTGCTTAATGAAGAATTGACGACGGTCAATTCGGAGCTGCAGTCGAAGGTCGAAGATCTTTCGCAAGCCAACGATGATATGCAGAACCTGTTGAACAGCACCGACATTGCCACCATTTTCTTAGATGAAGATTTGAACATCAAGCGATACACAAATCACGCTACGGGTATTATTGCCATTCGCGCCACGGACGTAGATCGGCCGCTCGGAGAACTGACGTCGCGACTGAAGTATGACCGGCTGACGCAAGATTGCCGCGAAGTAATGGATACGCTTGTGTTCAAGAAAAAAGAAGTTGAAACGTTGGAAGGGGGCTGGTACTTGATGCGGATCATGCCCTATCGAACCACGAAACGGAAAATTGATGGCCTTGTATTGACGTTTGTCAATATTCGAGAAATGAAGGACGCGGAAAAAACGGGGCAGCGTACCTTTTTCGAGGCCATCTTCGATACGATCCAAGCACCTTTGATCGTGCTGAATGAACATCGTGCCGTCGTTTCGGCGAATCATTGCTTCTACCATACATTTCGCCTGCGTCCCAAGCTGGTCGTTGGCAAGCCGTTGCGCGAGATTGGAGATGGAGCATGGGATGTCCCCGAATTGCACGAGTTGCTGGAGGAAATTTTGCCGCACAACACTAGTTTTGATGACTTCACGTGGGAAAACAGCTTTCCCAAAATAGGTCGCAAGAGATTTCAGATTGACGCTCGCCGACTGGACCAGGATTCTAGCTTGCCCGGCATGATTTTGCTGTCTATGCAAGAGCTGACAGGTACGAAAGAAAAATAAACGCGTTACGGAATGCCCTCCGTCAAGACAATTGAGATACGAAATGGCCTTCTGCGGCATTCGTCTGGATAATCCAAACACGTACTAACCACAATGGCCGACAAAAGAACATCGCACGATTCGCATTCCAAACGAACGCTGCGCCAGCGAGCGGAAGAGCTGGTTACGGCATCGTTCACCGATATTCGCCGGCATTCTACGGAAGAACTGCAGAGACTGGTTCACGAATTTCAGGTTCACCAGATCGAGCTGGAATTACAGAACGAAGAACTACGTCGAACGCAATTCGAACTCGCTGAGGCGCGGGATCGCTATTCGGATTTGTACGAGTTTGCTCCGGTCGGCTATTTAACTATTCAGAAAAACGGGCAAATTCTAGAAGCGAATCTGACCGCGACCACACTACTTTGCATCGAACGCGGCAAACTGCTGAATCGCAAATTCACCGATTTCCTGCCGCCAGAATCATACGAAGTTTGGCAGATGTATCTGCGTGACGTGTTCCGCAACCAAGGTCTGCAACGATGTGAACTCGACATGCTCACGGCAGAAGGCACTCGCATGACAATCCGACTAGAAAGCCTCGTCGCGTGTGATACCGATGGAGTTCCAGTCTGGTGTCGTACCACCATTATCGACGTCAGCCAGCAGAAAGCCGCTGAATTCGAAGTGCGTCAGTTGAATGCCACATTGGAACAACGCGTAGCGGAACAAACAAACCAAATCCGCCTGTTGGCCGAAGCTATTTCGCATCTGGGCGAAGGTGTATTGATTACGGACAGTCAATTGGAACCGCCTGGACCTACAATCTTGTTTGCCAATGATGCGATTTGTCAAATTTCTGGCTACGGCCGCGTCGAGCTTGTTGGTAAAACGCCTCGCATACTTCAAGGGAGTGACCGATCGCCAGGCGTTAAGCCGAATCAAGACGTGTATGCTGGCCAAGCGTTCCTGCGAATTAATTAACCGTAAAGACGGCACTCGAGATCGAGATGTTAATTTCGCCGATTTTCAATACAGTTGGTGACTGGCACGAACTTCGTCGATTCATCGGGATATTAGCGATGCGCGTCTGCTCTTCAACAATCGAGCAGCGTGACAAACTATTGCAGCACCTTCGAATACGTGCCCGCACCAGTTGCCATGTTTGATTGGACATGCGTTACGTGTTGCCAGTCGCCGTTGGTATAGCGATTGCAAATGGAAGACCAGGTGATATTAGTCGAAGTACCACTATGACATATTTCCTGCGTTATCGAACGTCTCGACGGTCCTACAGCAGCGCGCGTGGCAGGCGAGGCGTTTGCGTCGGCGGAAAGGTCGTTCGTCGCCCCAGATGGCAGACGTTATGGGTGAAATGGGAGCTTTTGCCTTGGCAGAATTTTGTGAAATCGGCGGCGTCATTATCTTCAGTGAAGTGATTACCGGCGTGGCTGAACAGCAACTGCAACGTGGCAAACAAGATTTCATAGTGTTTTTTTAATTGTGCATCCCCCGTCGGTATTGCTGGGCGACAGCGAAGAAGGTGAAAATATGCAATCCGCTTTGTGATCTACTGGGCTACACATCAGATTCAGCTTCAGATGCAACTTTTGCAAGCTGATTCACCATTGTTGGAGGCCAACTTAAGCACAGTGCGTGACTTAGAGACGGGCCAGATCGCTCATACAGATGAAAACCGTTACCGTGCAAACATGATCATTTATCTGGGTACGCAAGTTTCAACACTGATTCGTGGTGGCGGCAGTCCCTGTTTCGTCACTGGTAATGGACCAAACGGAACGGCGCGGCCAAAGCGGTTATGCTGAGAAGCCTCGATTCGAGGCATTCTCGATTCAGCCGCTGATGCCATCATCACCACAGACTGTGCCGGCATTATTGTTACTGCCATTCCAGCCGCTGAAGTCGTTTTTTGGCTGTGAGGAAGAGCTCATAGGCGAGAACGTCAGGATCTTGATGCCAGGCGAAATCTCGCCAAGAACTTTAAAATGGTATCCTGCTGCTTATCCGATTCGACCAAGCAAGACCGTACCAGTCGCGAAGCATGGGCCTCTCATAAGGATGGCAGTTCGTTCCTATTGAATACTCCATTAGCGAAATCGATCACGCAGGCCTTTTTACGGGCATCATCCGAGATGTTTCGCAACGTCGCGAACTCCAAAAACAGGTACTGGAAATTGCGGCCGAAGAGGATCGCAGAATCGGACACGAATTGCACGACAACATCCAGCAGCAATTGACTGGACGGTTGTTGTGCAAGTATAGCAGATGCGTTGACAGAAAAAGCGTTGCCCAGGCTCAAATGGCAACTGGATTGACGGACCAGCTGGCAAAAACCATAATAAGTGCAACTTCTGGCACATGGCATTGTGCCAGTGGACATTAAAACGCACTTCAAGCCGCTTTGGTTGACTGGCGGATGCCATAACCTGTAGACCAATTCCTTGTCTTTTGCCGGTACAACGGTGACATTGAGTATATTTGTGTACTATCATCGGGTTAAAGGCGTTAACAACGCTACGTAACTTACTCTGTTGTGATCAGATCGTGACTCCGCACCGACGCATCAAACAGGCGCTTTTCGCTGCAAATCGTACGACGTAAGTTCAACATCAAATTTGAATTTAATATGAAAGCTGAAATCCCGCAGAGCATAAGCGTCATTGGCGCTTCATCAAATAAAGTTTGATTGGCTGCTGGCTTGATTTGTTTATGGTCTTGCCGAACAATTGCCAGACGGAAGATTTTTAAGTTGGTCCCTTCGTCGCTTGTTGCTGCCGACCATTGTTCCCGAAAACCACCATGCCCGATTCAATTATTTCGCTCTATGGGGAAGCGCTTTTTGCGGCGGCACAATGAGTGGAGCGTTAGTCATCGTGCCAAATAGGTTGGCATGATAAACCCCGTATCAATTTCTGTGAAGGAGAAAACAATGGACCAATCAGCAAATGATATCGTCTGCAGGCGTCGGGATTGCTGGTCTGACATTGGCAAGTCAGGTTTCAGCGCAGAAGCAAAACCATCCAGAAGCCTCGAGCTGCCGTGAGGGCGAACAACCATCAAGCATGTTTGGACAAATGCCTGACTTGCGAAACAATCTGCAACAGAGACTGCCCATCATTGTCTGACCCAAGCGGTCAACGGGATGAAGGACCATGTTCACGCGGCAGAATTCGCCTGGTCCTGTGAAGATATTTGCGGCATTACCGCCAAATTGATCGCTAGGTCCTGCGGCATGACCAAGGATATGTGCCAAGTAGCAGCGAAAATCTGCGAAGAATGCGCCAAAGAGTGCGAAAAGATGCCCAGTGACAAACAAAGGATGGCGTGCGCGCAATCGTGCCGAGAGTGTGCCGCTGCGTGTCGCAAGGTTACTTAATCATCTCGATCAAGCGAAACAGTTCCGGCGAACGGTGGAACCGCATGGCTGGCAGGGATCAGCCGTCAGCGACGGATTGCCAGCAAATCACAAGATGTGCAGCAAGTCGCCGGAGTGTTTTTATACAATTAGAAGTCCGAGGCTATGGCGGAACAAATCCTTGCCAAACTAACGCATTTGAATATCTTAGTTTGCGCAGGTTATCTGACCGGCATTTCTGCCGCAAGGCTCGCAAACCAATTCAACTATCGGTTAGGGCATGGCGAGATTCACCATAGCGGAACAGATGAGTGGAAATCACAAGTCCGTCCGCCGATAACCAAAAGACAGGTAGCGGTGCAAACTCAGCGCTCGTTCGGCCAGATCTTGGACAAGGATGTCTCTGTGGAAAATAAACTTAGGGCAACAACCGTTCTACTTCGTATCCAATTGTTATTCGCACTTCTGGCTTGCGGAAATTTGGTCGGCTGTTACGCTCCCCTTCGTTCGCCTGCTATCGCCGCGACAGCCTTACCGGATTCTTACCGAACGCCCTATCGCTCGGTAGGAACGCCGTTAAATTTTGCCGAACTTACTCAGCCAACGCCTCCCGACTATCTACTTGGCCCGAAGGACGTATTACAGATTGCCATTCCCGAGCTTTACCCCAGCGCCGAGTATCGGCCGCTGGAGGTGGAAGTCATGGCCAATGGCCAAGTGCAACTGCCACTTGTTCCGGCGGTACACGTCTCTGGTATGAATCTCCAGCAAGCACAGCAAGCCATTACCAAGGCCTATGCGGATAATGAAGTGCTGCAGAAGCCAGCGGTGAATGTCTCGTTAGCGGCGAAAAGTACGGTGGAAATCTTGGTGCTGGGCGAGGTCAATTCGCCCGGCATCTATCCACTTCCTCGATATCAAAACGACGTCGGGCACGCATTGGCGGCTGCGGTGGGACTGACAAAAACTGCTGCCGACATGATCGAAGTGCACCGGAAATCAGCTGTGTCGGTAGGAATAGACGGAACGGAATTCGAACCGGGAGTGACTCTGATCCAAGATGGCGATGGAACGGCATACCAAGAAACACTGACCAATACTTGTGGCGAACAGCAGTCCGTGTTGAAGATTCCATTGCGAGGGTTAGAGCCGGGAACTCTAAGCTTTGGCGACATTACGCTGAATGCCGGAGACGTAGTGCGCATTCCCAGTCGTCGCCATGAAGTGTTTTGGGTGGTAGGAAAGTTGAATCAAACCAACTTGGTTCGCTTCACCTTGGGAGACCGCGAACGGGAACTCGGTGCCGGCTTGGTGATTCCGCCCGATCGCGATATTGACGTAGTGACCGCCGTGGTCATGGCGGGCTACATTGATCCAATCGATTCGCCCACGACGGTAACCGTGCAACGAGCGAATCCGGATGGGCAAGGTCCGCCGTTGCTGATCCATGTCGATTTGATTCGTGCACGATATGATCAACGAGAAACCGTGTTGGTTCAGCCGGGCGATATTATTTACGTGAATCCTGACCCTGCTTGGTGGTTCCGACGAACATTCGACCGCGTTGTTCCAGATCTGATTACGTTGCCCTACGCACAATCAGTGCTTAAATGGTTTGGCCGATAGGCATGGAAGGCAGTCGTTCAAGCGAGACCTAAGGCGAGCCAAGCATGCCCTGTGCCTGAAATTCCTCTTCATGAACAAATGGAGAACGACAAGGCAGGTCGCGTTCTTGGCATACGATTTGGTGGACGTCGCGAATGAGTTGAACGTGAGCCGACTGTTGTTCGATACCTCGGCGACGAAACATCCGCTTTTGAACTTCGATCACAACCTCCGCCGGTATACTGGTTGTCAGTCCGCCGATAGATGGTGCGGAATTACAAAAGCTGGCTACGTTGGAAAGAATGAAACCATACAACATGCTGCAAACGCCAATCGTGACCCCTGTAAAAATGGATGTGTTAATGGCCGCTTTGGAATAGTCGCCCATGACGCATCCCAGAAACTGCATGCCCGTGGCGATTCGATGGTCACGCTCACCCATTCGAACTTCTCCGTACGTGTTCTTCAGATTGGAATTGCTGGTTCCGGCGCCTAAGTTTACCCAACTTCCTAAGTAGGAATGGCCTAAGAATCCGTGATGCTGTTTGTTGGAATAGTCTTCCAAGACACTGGCGACCAATTCGCCTCCGACCTTGCTATTCTTGCCAACGTAAACGTGTTCGTAAACGGACGCATGATCGTTAACCACGGCGTTTCGATCCAGGAAAACGGGCCCTCGTATTACCAAATGGGAACCGAGTTTCACTCCATTTTCCAACAAAATGGGGCCATGCTGCGTGTCAAGATGATGCGACGCGTCAAGAGTGAAGCCCGGGCGAGCAAAAACGCCATCGGCAATTTCGTGAAATTCGGCGGAAGCAATTCGATCATTTAAGGTATCGGTCAAGGTGGTGAGATGTTTCTGGACCAATTGATACGGACGATCGATTAACGCTAAGTCGGTCGCAATCATACGTAACGGTAGCTGGCCAAGATATTCTTCGAACTGCCCGAATTGCATTCTGTCCGAATCGGTTAATCCCTCCGGAAGAAATGCGGCTGCAATCTGGTTGTCCACAATTGCAATGGATGCAGAATCGGCGCGAATCATGTTCTGCAGTGTTCGAAAAGTCCGCGGCGAAGGAACCAACCGAGCGTTCATGATTAGGAGCTTCGTGCCCATCGGCCGATCGGCAATGCGGTCGTCCAGGGCTGCAATCGCCTTCAGGTGGTTACGCACGATCACACTGGTGGCCGGAGTCAACCGTTCGGCAAGCTCGATCAGTTGTCCGCCGCCACACGTCATGCGATACGCCGGTCGCATCAAGGTGACCGGTTCCAGATTTTGAACGGCTTGGTCTTCAAAGATCAGACAGTGCATGATCTATCCTCCAGAGTGTTCAACATAATTTCATCCAACGATTGTCGGTACGTTTGGTCAGTTTGGATGGGACGTTGGCGGCGATGTCGCCGGTTAGTGCAAATAGTTGATCGACAGTGGCGGTTCGAGCGGCTTCTGCGTATGTGCCTGCCTGAAAGGCGAGAACTAGATCGCCAGAATCAAATTCGCGGTCCCCGTTCCAATCTCCATCCGCATAGGTGGAATTGCCAGTGGTGTCGTCTTCGTATTCGCCAGCCTGAAACACAAGAATCAAGTCGGACGAATCGAATCTGCCGTCGTCGTTCGCATCGCCTACGACTCGATTTTCGAACCACGTCACTTGGCCGTTTCTAGACGATGCAGAGACAATATCCATGTCACCATCGTTGTCCAAATCCGCGGAAATGACCGTCATAGGTCGATGCAGTAGCGAACTGACCGTGTATTGCAGAACGAAACGATCTGATGTGCCGCCGTTTTCGTACCACGTAATCGTGTTGGTGTTCATGGCGGCCGAAATCACGTCTAAGTCACCATCTTGGTCCATGTCCGCGACGTCTAACGAATAGACACCAATGGCGTTTGTGCCGATTGACTGCGGCGCGGCAAAGCCACCCTGGCCGTCATTCGAGTACCATTCGATGGTGCCGTCCGTGTAGGATCCGGTGACGATATCCAGGTCTTGGTCGCCGTCCAAGTCCGCGGCGATCACTACAGTTGCTCCATTCGTTGCTGCGGAAATGATGTTGGGTGATCCAAATGTTCCGGAGCCATCCACGTTTTCGTACCACGCAATTTTGTTGTCTGCAAAAGACGCGGACAATACATCCAAATCACCATCTCCGTCCAAATCGGCCGCGACGGCTTTTTCAACATCCGAAGCTTGGTCACTGATAATGTGCTGTGGACCAAATTCGCCACGACCATCCAAGTTTTCGTACCAGCTGACAAGGCTATCGATTTCGGATGCGACGAGTAGATCTAAATCACCATCACCATCCAAGTCGGCAGCTCGTACCGACTCGGCACCGTCAGCGGTATCAGTAACCACGTTTTGCGTTCCGAACGTACCGGCACCGTCCAGGTTTTCGTACCAGGCGATTTTGTCGTCCATTAGCGAAGCCGAAATGACATCGACATCACCGTCTCCATCGATATCGGCAGCGGTGACCGAATAGGAACCTAGCACTTCGGTCGAAATGACGTTGCGCGAACCAAAGCTTCCCAGGCCGTCTTGGTTAGGATACCACGCAATCGAATTGTCGTTATCGGATGCGGTGACAATATCCAGATCGCCATCATTGTCGATGTCGGCTGCAAACACCGACGATGCTTGCGCAGCAGAATCGCCGACCGCGTTTGCGGCGAACGAGACCACCGCTAGAACTCGACGATCTTCGAGACGTTCGGCGACCAATTTGTATGTTTCGTGTCGTTTCATCAGATACTCCTTGTTTCAAAAGCGATAAACATATTCTGTAGTGAACGCCCTCTGCGGCGTTCGCTACACGGAACGGCACGGAGGCCGTTCCGTACAATCTTTTGCCCGTGGTGTTTATTGACTGGCGATCGTCTTAGCAAGGCAATCTGCCGATACCCCGGTGCCCTTCGACTATGCAATTCGAAGCGTGCGTTTCGAGCAGTACATGCAGACGAGAACGGCTAACATTCGCCACTCGGGAAAGTCCGGTTCTGGCACGAAGCGAAGGCTTTCATTCGAATTCAGATAATAGGGACCCGATTCGTAGAGCCCGGTCTGCATGGCGGCAACCAGATCTTGTGAATTGAAAAGTCCGTCGCCCTGCGGTCCGAATTGATCGGCCAGCAGGAAGCCGCTATTCGGAGCGCCGTTCCAGTCACCGTCTTTCCATGTTGCTGATTCACCGGTTCCGTATTTGTGACGACTGAACGCCAAGATCAAGTCCTTGCTGTCAAATTTTCCGTCTAAGTTGGCATCGCCTGGCTGAATGGGTTCAGCAATACTTTCCACCGGATTAACTTGGTGAGTCAACGTTGCAATCCACGCGCCGCCGGAACCATTTCCGGCAATAATAGTCCCATCCGCGGAAATGCTGGTGGCTTCCGTCAGGCTCCAATTCGCCAGATCCACGCCTTCCTCAATTAAAACGTCACTCAGGCGTTGCATGCCATGTTCGGCATTCCAAATGAATGCAATTCGATCCTCTTCGCTCGGCCCCACAACCGACGAACCCACAATGACACTGCCATCGCCGGAGACTGCTAGTGGTTCGCTAGAAAACAATCCGCCGTCAAGATCGCCCAATCCCAACATGCCGGTTGCCTCGGTCCAGCGAAACGCTTCCATTCCTCGGTCGGATTGGCTCACTCCAACAACAACATCACCCTTTGAGGAAATCGCAGTCGCACTGCTGAAAAAATCGCCGCCAGGCAAATCTCCCTAGTCCGACACCGTGATCACTGTCCGTCCAACGAATTGCTTCTGTGCCCAACGCTCGACTTCCCTGACCAACAAGGACCCGGCCGTCGCTGGACAGATCGGTTGCTCGAGTAAAAACGCCACCGCCGACGATACCACCGGCAAGCGTACCGATGTCATTCATGCCGGTTGATTCGCTCCAACGGAACGCTCGCCCAGCGGTTTCGCCAACAATCATATTGGCATCATCCGAAATGGCATGTGCGAAACTCGGCACCGCGGCGTTTAACAGTGTGCGGGCTCCCATAGCCGGTTGAACGAAGGTGACGCCCAGTTGTTGCACCGCAGTACAGTCCCAACAACCGGTTAACCGCGAACCGTTGCCAGAGATATCCGTAACGATTCCAGGGCCTAAGCGGTTGATGCCATCGTCAAGACTCCAAAGAAATGACTCAACGCCATCGGCGGTTTCAAGTGTGCCGACGACGGCCGATCCGTTGTTGGCCATTCCCGTTATGCGACTGTTCGTGCCGGCGAACGTAGATTCGATTCCAACAAACGTTTGGCCCAACACAAGGTTTGAATCGGCCAAGGCGGCAACCGAGAGTGTGGCCAAAAGTATTCGCCAAGTGCGACAGTTTCCTGGTAAGTAACATCGTTTTGACTCCTTAAATTGGACGAATGATCGAGTCACAAGGTCGTGGATTGGTCTCGGCAGCACGCCGGGAAGAACAAGAATCTTTGGGTTTTGACCACACCTGCCACGGTGCTTCTCCTTTGGCGTGCATGTCGTCCAAAAGCTTCTTGTCCTTGAACGTATCCATGCAGGCCCAAAAACCGTTGTGACAGAAGGAAGTCAATCGTGCTTCTTCGATCAAGCGGCTGAAATGGTTGATAGACTAAGTCTTCGCCATCATGGAGATAGTTGAAAATTTCGTTCCGAAAGACAAAGAACCCTCCGTTAATTAGCAGCCCTGAATTGCCAATTTCGTCAATGGAATCAACATGACTGTTGGCATTTACCTTGACCACGTGAAAGCTCTGCTGAGGCTTTACGGCAAGAAATGCCGCCACCGCATCCGATCCATTCAATTGGGCTATCAGTCTTGGTAAGGGAAAATCGGTGAGATTGTCACTGTAGTTGGCCAGAAAGGTTTCGTCGTCCTCCAGGTACTCTCTGACTTGTCTTAGTCGTTGACCGATGTTGGCGTTAATTCCTGTGTCCACAAACGTAATTCGCCAGTCAGCCATATCGGAGTTAAGCAGTGTGAAGTCGCGTCCTCCGTTTTCCATAACAAAGTCGTTCGAACCGAATTCGCTATAGTTCAGAAAATAGTCTTTGATGACATCCCCTTTGTAGCCCAAGCACAAGATGAAGTCGGTGTGCCCAAAGTGCGAATAATATTTCATCAAATGCCACAGAATAGGTCGGTAGCCGATTTTTACCATTGGTTTTGGCGTGTCATTGCTGTCGCGAATGCGCAGTCCAAGTCCGCCGCAGAAGAGTACGACTTTCATGATTTTTTATCCTCAAGACGGGGCGAAAGCGATAAAGAGACCACACCTGATGAAACGCGTTTGCGATCGTGGCAGGACGACGATTTCACAGGAGGAAACGAGTGTACGGTTCAGACAATTCGTGGTTCCGGTACCGGGATAATGAACTTACCACCTCGGCTGCGATATTCCGCTTGCTGGCGCAGCACATCATCGGTGTAGTTCCAAGCCAACAACAGCACGTAGTCAGGCATGTCATCCAGCAATTTTCGAGGATCGTGGATTTGCAAATGATTCCCGGCGGTGTACCAACCATGTTTGTGTTGATTCACGTCGACAGCAAAATCCAGTAGGTCAGAATCAATGCCTACGTAATTCAGCAGAGTAGTCGCCATGCCGCCGGCAGCTCCATATGCGGCGAGCCGTTTTCCTTGTTCCTTCAGAGTTTGCAACATGGTCAGCAACGCGTGCTTTACGCTTTGAACTTGTTCGGCAAAGCGTTGGTAGTATTCCAGTTGACCTACTCCGTTTGCTGATTCTCGGGCCATTAGATTGATGACCGACCAGTCAGGTTCTCCTTGATGTTCCACAAGAATTCGAAGCGAACCGCCGAAGGTTGGAATTTGATCAACATGTGTGATCGTTAGGTTGGCTTGGCTCAATACCGAGTCAAGTGACATCAGCGAAAAGTAATTGGTATTCTGGTGAAAGAGGTTATCAAAAGCGCAACGTTCCACTGTTTTCACGATGTATGGGACTTCGATCACGGCCACGCCATTCGGGGCCAGCATTGATTGCACAGCATCGGCAAAATCGACGGGGTCTGGCGCCAGATTGAAGACATTGTTTGCCAACAAGACGTCTGCCTTAACCCCGTCTTGCGCCAATGACCGTGCTAAGTCGCGATTGAATAGACTGCACATGGTGGGAACGCCAGACTGACGAGCGAATTCGGCCGGACCTTCGGCAGGATCGATACCTAGTACTGGAATTCCCTGTTCTGCAAAATGCTTGAGCATATAGCCGTCATTGCTGGCCGCTTCGACGACCAAGCTTCGCTCGTTCAACGCGTGCGAGGCCATAATATGCCGAGCGCTGTCCTGAAAATGCCGAACCAAGCCAGGCGACAACGATGTGTAGTAAACATAGTCCTTTCGATATAGAACGTCGGGATCCACGGTCTCGCTTGTCTGTACCAATGTACAATCGGGGCAGAACATGATGTCCAACGAATATAGAGCGTCGGGACGATCTAAGTCTTCTTCGCGAAGCAGTCGTTCGGCAAGCGGTAGCTGTCCGTAGGACAAGATCAGTTTCAAATCAGCGCCGCAGGCGCGGCACGGAACGTAAGTGCCAGTCATATGTGTCACCTAACAAGAAATTGACAGAAATTGGTCAAAGAGAACGCCATGCGGCACTCAGCGCCGCTCAGTCAGTGGAAGCAACCACCAGTTTTCGCGAATAGAATGCTTCCGCGTAGTGCGACCCGGTTTCCATTCCTCGCAAACGCAGCAGCGAATACAATGTGTCCCGAGTGAACCAATGTTTGGTTGTTTGACTGGTGAAGTGATTGATTGCTAAATGCACTTTCGATTCGCAAACGGATTTGTTTAGGGCCACGTACATATTTGGTTGTCCCAAGTCTCCGTCGTACTTGGGGATTTCGTACTCCAAAATGGAATGAGCGCGAAACGTATTCCAAGTCAAATCGCTCACGACGCGGTGATCCTGATGTCGGTCGTCTCGGTAATGGGTCAGAATTAAATCCGGATCGATCTCCCTTTTGAGCGTTTCAAAAAAATCCTTGATCTGTTCGCCTTGATAAGGGAAGTATCCGTCGCGAAACGTTTCCACGAGTATTCGCTTTTCGAGTACGGTCGATAGATAAGCGGTCGCGCTGGACTTGGCTTCGGCCGCGCGTTGAACGTTACCACTTAGCACGACCCAGACGACCGACGCCGTAGGATGACATTGCAACAGTCGTTGAATCGTACCACCTGCGCCGATCTCAATATCGTCGGGATGGGCACCCAGGAATAGAAACCGAGGAGACTTTACGGGCGTGCGTCGAAACAGAAAATCAAACATGAGAATTATTCAGTCTTCTGGATTGATAGTTTTGATTGCATGTCGACGTCCACACGTTAGTCGAGTACCGCGAGTTCCGGGATTGGAATGACGAACTTGCCACCCCAGTCGCGAATGTACGCCATCTGCGACATGATTTCGTCCTTCAAGTTCCATGGCAGAATGAAAAGGTAGTCAGGCCGAGTCTGTTTGATTGCATCGGGATGTCGAATGGGAATGTGCGTTCCAGGCAGAAATTTTCCTTGCTTGTGAGGACTGCGGTCGACGGTGTAGTCTAGAAAATCGGTGCGGATGCCGCAGTAGTTCAACAGCGTGTTGCCCTTTCCCGGAGCTCCGTAGCCAACGACTGACTTTCCCGTGTTTTTCGCATCAATCAAAAAACTCAGCAGCCGACGCTTCGTCGCTTCCACTTGGCGATGAAATCCATCGTAATAGGAAATCGACTCCATCCCTGCTTGTGTCTCTACCATTTTCAGGCGTTCCACATTTGGAGCGGTTATCTCGGAAGCGTTCGCACTATGTGTCACAAAAATTCGTAGTGAACCACCGTGGCTCCACAATTCCTGCACGTCAAAAATCTTGAGTTCGTGTCGCGCGAAGATTTTTTCGACGGCCAAAAACGAAAAGTAGGAAAAATGTTCGTGATAAATGGTGTCAAATTGGTTTTCTGCAACCAAACGCATTAGATGAGGAAATTCAATCGTGGCAACTCCGTGCGGTTTCAACAGCGTACGGATCCCCTGAACGAAACTGTTTAGCTCGTGTACGTGAGCCAAAACGTTGTTGGCGACCAATAGATCGGCTTGTTGTCCTTCGTCTCTAAGTTCTCGAGCAATCTGGTTGTCGAAAAACGCGACTCGAGTGTTCACACCCTTTTGAAGGGCAACTTGGGCGACGTTCGCGGCAGGCTCGATTCCAAGTACCGGAATACCCTTCGCGACGAAAAACTGTAGCAAATAGCCATCATTGCTGGCGAGTTCTAAAACCAGTGAATTTCCGTCCAGTGGCAATCGTTCGCAGATGTCGTTGACGTATGACTTGGCGTGTTCGACCCACGCATCCGAGTAGGAGGAAAAGTATGCATAGTCTGAAAATATTTCGGTTGGACTGACATATTGCTGCAATTGAACTAACAGGCATTGGTCGCAAACATAGGCGCACAACGGATAAAACGGTTCCATGTGATTTAGTTGATGCTGGGCAAGATAACTTTCACATAGCGGCGACATGCCCAAATCGACAAAGACATGATTTAACGGCTTTTGGCAAAACCGACATTGGTTCTGGTCTGACATGTACGAAATTCCTTAATAGAAGATTGGGAGAATATAGAATTGGAATCTCATGAGCGGCCTGACTTCAGGCGACTAACAGCTCACCGCAAATTCGGCGAACTTGAAGTAGATGCGCGACTTCGTCTGCATAGATTGGATTCAGAAGCAATATCAAACTGGGGTTAATCTCATTCAGTTGGTCGACGGACATGACCGGATGCCCCGTACCGCCGATGAATTTGCCGTGTTTGTGCGGGTTCATATCAACAGTGCTGTGCACCATCGTGGGGTCGTCTAGCGAATTTAGAAAACTGACCGTGCGTGCGCCCGGCTCCCCACACGACTACTCGACCACCTCGCTGGCATTGATCGATTAAGACATCGCGTAAACGCTGTTGACGGTCATCCGTTTGTTCGACAAATTGCTCGACACAACTTCGGATGGCTTGAAGCGAATTCGTCGAAAGCCCTTTGCGGGGGCCGTATGAATTCGATGCTGCCGCTGGGGTGGCTTCAATTCCTAAGAATTGGCCATCATAGTCTTCAGTCAATTTTTGGACATCAAAACCACAGTCCTGAAAGAGCCAAACGAAGGACGCTGGCGAGTAATACGCGCAGTGTTCATAAATGATTGTCCAAGGTACGCCCGACTCCAATGCACACATCATGTTGGGCACCTCGAAGTAGACGCCCGTGTGCCGCGAACCGATTGCCAATCGTAATTGAGCAAGAAATTCGTGCGGTGCCGAAATATGTTCAAGTACCTGTCGGCATACCACAAAGTCAACGTCGTCGTCGAATTGACCAGAGAACGCTTCTGGCAAGTTTTACACGTCCTATCTGTGCTGATTGCTTTAGGCTGGGATCAAAGCCTAGTCCCCAATTATTGCCCAGTCGACATAGGTGGCGAAGAAATTGGCCATTGCCACAACCGATTTCGACGATTTGTTTGCGACGCAAGTTATGCTCGTCCACCAATCGTTTGGCGAGCGACTGTGAGAAGTGGCGAAATACGCTGGAGTGGTCTAACGCATTGTCATAGGGTTGTTCATAACTCAGCAGCGACGGATCATACAGCGTGTTGGTTATTAATCCGCAATAGTGGCACAGAGCCAAACGGATGTCGCCCTTTGGGCAGTGAATCGCATCGTGGCGATTGTCCCACAGGGCCCCAATATGCACAGGGATCTGTTGCATGAAAAAATGGATCTAGTTTCTTCGAACCACAAGCAATGCAACGTGGTTCCATTTTCTTAGACGTTCGTGTTTTGGTTGCGTTTATCGCATGTGTTCGGGTCATGTCTTCCTCACAGACTCGTTATTTAGAAACAAAAAGATTGAGACGAAAAGTGTTCCATAAAATCTTGGTCGATCCAGGGAAGTCTCGGAATCGTCAGGCCGAAATGATCTGTTTGCCTATTGAAGGTATGCCTTGCGTAGCGTTTCGCGTATCAACAATCAGGGGTGCGTATCGAACGATCAATTCGTAGTCAAACGCCGAATGATCCGTCACAATCACAATGCAATCCAATTGCGTTAGAAACGGTTCGCTTAGTTCTTGACTGTGCATTTCGGACAGTGCAATGTTTCGCATTTTGGGCAGGACCGGAATGTGTGGATCGCTGTACGAAACATCGGCACCGGCGTCTCGCAACATCTTGATAATCGGAAACGCTGGACTTTCTCGTGGATCGTCCACGTCCTTCTTGTAGGCGACTCCCAAAACACAAATTCGACTGCCGCGAACCGACTTACTTTGCTCGTTCAACGCGGACGCGACTGATTGAACCACATGGGCTGGCATCGATGTATTGATTTCGCCCGCAAGTTCGATGAAGCGAGCGGTGAATTCATGTTTGCGAGCCAACCAACTGAGATAGAACGGGTCAATGGGAATGCAGTGCCCTCCTAGGCCGGGACCTGGGTAGAATGCCTGGAAGCCAAATGGTTTTGATTTGGCCGCTTCGATGACTTCCCAGATGTTGACGCCTAATCGCGTGAATAACAGCTTCAATTCATTGACCATCGCGATGTTCACACTGCGATAGGTGTTTTCCAATATCTTGCAGGCTTCCGCCACTTCGCACGAAGACACCGGAATCACATCGCCCGCCACGTGTTCGTAGAATCGACAGGCCAATTCCAAACTTCGCCGGTCCATGCCGCCCACTACCTTGGGAATGGAACTGGCTGTGAAATCGGGGTTACCCGGATCTTCTCGTTCTGGACTGTACGCCAAAAAATATTCTTCGCCCAACTGCAGGTCGTTGGCATTCAGAATTGGAAATAGAATATCTCGAGTTGTTCCAGGGTAGGTTGTGCTTTCCAATACAATTAGCTGGCCGGGACGCAACGCAGTGGCAATTTGCCGAACCGTCGCTTCGACGAACGACAGGTCCGGATCGCGAGAATCATTCAGGGGAGTGGGAACGCAAATCACCAAGACATCTGCTTCGGCAAAGCGTGCAAAGTCGCTGGTCGGTTTGAACTGCCGTGACGAAACCCAGTTTTGTATCCATGCAGCGGGAATGTGTTTAATGTAGCTGCGGCCCGACTTCAACGACTGAACCTTAGATTCGTCCACATCGAATCCCATGGTTCGCCAGCCCTGATCCACCAACGCTCGGATCAACGGCAGCCCGACGTATCCCAAACCAATGACGCCAATTACCGCTGTCTTGAGTTTCAAAGAATCATCAAGTCTGGTGAAGCAGTTCGAAACGGAAGTCGAAACGGTTGTTTGATGTAAACCTGTCATATGGTTCCTCGTTTTCTGTATTTCATGGATTGGATCAATGCGTCGCGAAATGGAATTGCAAGCTGCTTCAGCAAAACTTGGCGCCGTGCCACCACAGCCCATGACAACACCGTGCGGACCAGGCGGAGTTTCATTTGCGTCGGCAGGGGCGTTCGCTGTATGGAACAGATGTGCTCCCTAAGGACTCGCCATTCCGGAAACACAAAACGCGAAGTCAATGACGGATCGTAGAACTCTAAGTCTTTTTTGCTGGTGCCCACATTTCCCGAGTGGACTCGGCGGTAAAACAGCGGCTTAGCCACTTCCGCGAATGGGCCGTGCAGGCTAAGTTCCGCAAGGAAACAGC
The DNA here is from genome assembly GCA_041399205.1 of Pirellulaceae bacterium. Classification (GTDB taxonomy): domain Bacteria; phylum Planctomycetota; class Planctomycetia; order Pirellulales; family Pirellulaceae; genus JAGQOZ01. Next base: position 112,719 of record JAWKTK010000023.1, read on the forward strand.
GGTCGGCCGCCAAGTAGTTGCCAATCATGCGAGTTCGTAAGAGGACGCTCTTGCGAACCAACCCCAACGCCACGGTTTGGTTCAGCGGAATAGGGCTAAGCAACGCTTGAAATCTTGTCGCAATATCATTCGAATGCAATGGTAAAGGTGGTTGGCTTGTCGTTTTCAGGACCACACCGGATTCGTCAATAAGCGTTGATTGCGGGTACACCAACACGGTGTCCGGTTCTTGGGCCAGAACGTCAACGCATTCCTTAAGAAGATCGCAGTGCCAGGGGTCGTTGCCTGGTGCCCAGCGAAAGTATTCGCCGTTGGCCAGTCGAACGACATGCCGGTAGTTCCACGCCGCGCCTCGATTCTTGCAACATCGGTAGTAACGAATTCTGGCATCACACGCTGCATATGCGCGGCAGATCTTTTCGGTCTGATCGGTCGACGCATTGTCTGAAATAATCAATTCAAAATCGTCAAAGGTTTGGTCGAGTATTGAATCGAGTGTTTGGGCCAAAAATCGCTGTTCGTTGTAGACCGGCATACCAATGCTGACGCGCGCGGCAACTCCGTTCGTCCGATTTTCCCGCATTCCTTTCTTGGTGTTCAGCAGCATCGTCTGGCTTGACTCGGTGGATGCCCGCATTCGATAGAAACGAATCCGATTCTTAACCTTCCAGAGGCGGAGTTTGCCAAAGCATCTTTGGCCGAGTCACTGGTGTGCGCACCGTTTCGACAATCGCATCAATAACTCCGGGTAGTGCGGATCGAGGCGCCGGGCGATTGCCATTGCCATTGCCGTTACCGTTGTCGGATGCGTTGCCAGGGAGCGATGTATGGCTATCCAGCCAATCTTGAATCGCGGCCATTAATTCGTCCGTGATATTCGAATTGTTGTTACTTTGCGGCGGACGCGATACTGGCGGCATACGGCCAGGAGCGAGTGTTCGAATCAATCCACCTCGGTTGTCAACATTACCTCGGCCTGTCATGACATTGTCCACCGCAGCTGTTCGCTCGACCGTCACTTCTTGCGAAGATAGAACCATGTTACTTCCTGCCAAAGGCGTGACCGAAACATCACCAAACGTCGCGTTGACATAATGTGAAAGCAATAAGATGGAACCGTTCGCAATATTTTCCACCGCACCGGTCTGTAGCGTCAGATCCCAGTTCGCTGGTTCGGCTTCACCTTGCGGCCAAACTTTGAAACTGTACTGACTTCCCACGGACTGAGATTCTGCGCGTGCCTTGAAGACATATGTGACGTTATTCTCCAACGTTCTACCACTGGTGTCATCGACCACCGAGATATACCCGTTGGACGCTAAATGCACTCGTTCCGTGCTGCCCGAACCGTCCCATCGGTAGAGCGCCAAGGCGCCGAATGGCGTGCCCCACGCCGGTTGCTTATTGTCTTCGACCGAATGTCCCGGCCAGCGAAGAACTAGCCCTACGGCATTGCGGTGGCGGTCGGGCTGCGGCGAAAGTCCGGCACTTGAATGGTTACCGGAACCGTGACCTCAAAGTCCTCCCACAGCACATCTCCAATATTGATAGGCGGTCATACCCGGTGATCGTTGGTGACGTTAGTTTGTCTCCCCGTCAGCTGCCACTGCTCCGTCGACTGCTTGGGAAACGTCTGGCAAGTTGGTGACGTTGCTCCAATCAACCTGATATGGAAATTGGCCAAAGCTTGATTCGCAGTATAATTCACCGTCACGGTTTGTACAGGTTACGCGGTGCCGGTGTCGGTGATTTCCGTGATGACAACTTGATTCGCACCGACCAGTAGGTTCGTGATAGGAATATCAATATTAGTCACCTAGCGACTCTAGTCGACGAGTGTCTGGGCCCATGGTTAAAGCAACATTGGGTCCACCGTTCAACGGAATAGGACAACGATGCCACTCCCGTCAGCATCCAGACATTCCCAAGGACATTTACCCACGCTTGCGAGAGATTCCAGGTTGGCCAAACTTGTTGGCTTGTTCCGTTCCGGGTAATCAATCACAGGTGGGCCGGGGAGGCTGGACGGAAGCGAAAAGTGTCTTCGGCAAAATAAGCTGCCGACGTCGGTAGCTCGCACGGTAATATCTGCCGTGCCACTGGCTCAAACCAAGTTCAGCACCAAGGATGTACCAACAAGCTGAGTTACGACGCAAGCTGGAATTGGTATTGCTGGCAACAGACAGCGTCACGTTACCGCCGAGTCCAGATCGATAAATGTGTTCAGCATCTCCAGTGTAGTTGGCGGCGGCGTTCCTGGGGAGTAACAGCACATCATGGATCGGGATGGCGACTTCGGGCGGTATGTTGGGAACGCCGTCTTCCGGAATGATTGAGGTGTCCGTGTCGAAGAAGTAGTCCACTTTCGTGGTATGTGCTGGCGTCACGCCGCCAGACGGATAGTTACCAGCAAAGACACCGACCTGCGTTACATTCATTACATTCGTGAAGCTTCCTGCCGAATTCCAAACCCATCCATTGTCGCTGTACGACATCGTCCAAAGGTCGCCAAGTCGGTTGACTCGCAAATACATCGGTGCCGTCACTGAAACGGGGGCAAAGATTCGCTGCGTTGCGACAGAATTGGTGATACTGGCGGCAAAAACATATATCGATGTTCCAATCGAAAAGAAGTCAAACCGCAAATAATTCCCATTGTCCTGTTGTACTAGATCCCTTGTTCCTGATAGCTTTGGTTGATGTCCAGTTCGAATTTCACCTCCAAACCCCATGTCCGTGTTTTCAGTAGGCTGCATCATGCGAGCGGCATTGTTCGAACTCCACGGTTCATGAACCGACCCAGCAGGAACGTGAATCTCCCAGCAACGCATTCGCCGATCCGGCGCTTCTGTTGAATTGGTAAAGACGCATCACCGATTGGATCCACAAAAGTCCAGCGAGGATCCAGCGTGCCCGAATGAAAATCATCTGACAACGAACTATTCGTCGGCGAAACCTGCACATGGAAGGTGTCTTGGACAAACAGTAAGCTGGGATCAGTGGCTCGAATAGTGATGTCAGCTTGTCCAGTCAAGTTGGCGGCATAGGCCAATGTAGCTGATTTCCATTCAAACTGGGCGTGACAAACTGGGCAGAGTGTTTGCGGTGATGGTCAGCGTCCAGGGTGTCCAGGTCGACATCAGTGGAAGGTGTTGGCCAAGTTGATAATATGTTGGCCGAATTCTTGGGCACGTTGACATCGGCAATGGGAATACTAACAACGGGCGGATCATTGACCGGTGTCAAGGTAACACGGAAAGTGTCTTCCACAAACAAGCCGCCCGGATCGGTGGCGCACGAACCGTCAAGTCGGCCGTTCCGTGAGCGTTGGCTGCGTAGTCTAACGTCAGCGTGCCGGCAGGGCTGTTAATGGCGGTGGATGTGAATAGTCCGGGATTGGTGTTGGCGGGGACGAATGTGATCAGATTCGGGTCAGGTGTTTCCGCATCGGCAAACGCATTGAACAAATTAATCACACGATTGTTGGCATCTTCCGCATCAGTCCTCGGCCAGCGGCGACTGAATCGTCGGTGGCGAATTCAGTTTCGATCAGACTTTGGATTTCTGCGGCGGCACGAGGGCCTCGATTGTAGATTCGGACATCGTCCAGTAAACCGTCGAAGGTCCGTAATTGCCGGGGTTTCGTCAATCCAAGCTGACACCAGGCTGTTTTGGTCAATGGTTCCGGTTTTCGTCCGACTGCCCACTTGTTGTCCGTTCAGGTAGAGTAGCATCAGGCTGCCGTCGTAGACTCCGGCGACGTGATACCACTGGCCTGTCACCAAGTCGCCACTGCACTTGCACACCAGCGTGTCAGTGTTGCCCGTTTGTTTTCAGCCGCGTACGCAGGCAGTTTGCCGCGCGCGGGCTGTGGTACTCCTTTATCCAATAAAGTGATCCTGCGTGGCGGTGCCGGTGGTTTTGAAATAATTCGGCTGTCGCGACTGGCTCCGGCGGCTCGAATCGGCTTCCAGACAAGCTGCCAGCGTCAAGCCGGCGCCCGGTTACGTCTAAGCCGCCTAGATCGACGTAGTCATTGACGCCGTCAAATACAATGCCAAGCAGATTGTCCGGAAGTGAAGACCGCTTCATGAATCGTGCCATTGTGGTTATTGCCGAAACATCATCGGCGATATTGCTTGTCGCCATTATTGTCATCGAATGGCCAATGTGCATATACGTCGGATGTGGCTTCGTTCACTTGCACATGGAAGGTATCTTGGACAAACAGTAAGCTGGGATCGGTGGCTCGAATAGTGATGTCAGCTTGTCCGGTCAAGTTGGCAGCATATAGGCCAGCGTAAGCTGATTTCCATTCAAACTGAGCGCGACCAAACTGGGCAGGCTATTTGCAGTGACGGTCAGCGTCAGGGTGTGGGTCGACATCGGTGAAGGTGTTGGCCAAATTGATAATGGTGTTGGCCGAATTCTTGGGCACGTTGACATCGGCAATGCAGGAATACTGGCAACGGGCGGATCATTGACCGGTGTCACGGTAACACGGAAAGTGTCTTCCACAAACAAGCCGCCTGGGTCCATGGCGCCGAACGGTTAGATCAGCCGTTCCGTGAGCGTTGGCTGCGTAGTCTAACGTCAGCGTGCCGGCAGAACTGTTAATGGCGGTGGATGTGAATAGTCCGGGATTGGTGTTGGCGGGGACGGAATAGATCAGATTCGCGTCGGGTGTTTCCGCATCGGCAAACGCATTGAACAAATTAATCACACGATTGTTGGCATCTTCCGCATCGGTCACATCGGCCAGCGGCGACTGAATCGTCGGTGGCGAATTCGAACCAATCAGACTTTGGATTTCTGCGGCGCTGAGGCCTCGATTGTAGATTCGGACATCGTCCAGCAAACCGTCGAAGGGTCCGTAATTGCCGGGGTTTCGTCCAATCCAAGCTGACACTAAGCTGTTTTGGTCAATGGTTCCGGTTTTCGTCCGACTGCCCACTTGTTGTCCGTTCAAGTAGAGTAGCATCGAGCTACCGTCGTAGACTCCGGCGACGTGATACCATTGGCCTGTCACTAAGTCACCGCTGCTTGCCACCAGCGTGTCGGTGTTGCCGTTTGTTTTCAGCCGCATGCGCAGGCGAGTTGCCGCGCCTTGGGCTGTGGTACTCAGCATCCAATAGTGATCCTGCGTGGCGGTGCCGGTGGTTTTGGAAATAATTCGGCTGTCGCGACTGGCTCCGTAAAACGAATCGGCTTTGAACCAAGCTGCCAGCGTCAAGCCGGCGCCGGTTACGTCTAAGCCGCCTAGATCGACGTAGTCATTGACGCCGTCAAACTCTAATGCCAAGCCAGATTGTCCGGAAGTGAAGACCGCTTCATGAATCGTGCCATTGTGGTTATTGCCCGAAACATCATCGGCGATGTTATCGCCATTGTTGTCATCGAATGGCCAATGTGCATATACGTCGGATGTGGCTTCGTTCACTTGCACATGGAAGGTATCTTGGGCAAACAGTAAGCTGGGATCGGTGGCTCGAATAGTGATGTCAGCTTGTCCGGTCAAGTTGGCAGCATAGGCCAACGTAAGCTGATTTCCATTCAAACTGGGCGTGACCAAACTGGGCAGAGTGTTTGCGGTGATGGTCAGCGTCAGGGTGTCCAGGTCGGCATCGGTGAAGGTGTTGGCCAAATTGATAATGGTGTTGGCCGAATTCTTGGGCACGTTGACATCGGCAATGGGAATACTAACAACGGGCGGATCATTGACCGGTGTCACGGTAACACGGAAAGTGTCTTCCACAAACAAGCCGCCCGGATCGGTGGCGCGAACCGTCAAGTCGGCCGTTCCGTGAGCGTTGGCTGCGTAGTCTAACGTCAGCGTGCCGGCAGAACTGTTAATGGCGGTGGATGTGAATAGTCCGGGATTGGTGTTGGCGGGGACGGAATAGATCAGATTCGCGTCGGGTGTTTCCGCATCGGCAAACGCATTGAACAAATTAATCACACGATTGTTGGCATCTTCCGCATCGGTCACATCGGCCAGCGGCGACTGAATCGTCGGTGGCGAATTCGAACCAATCAGACTTTGGATTTCTGCGGCAGCTGGGGCCTCGATTGTAGATTCGGACATCGTCCAGCAAACCGTCGAAGGGTCCGTAATTGCCGGGGTTTCGTCCAATCCAAGCTGACACTAAGCTGTTTTGATCAATGGTTCCGAGTTTTCGTTCGACGTACCACCCACGCTTGTCCGTTCAAGTAGAGTAGCATCGAGCTGCCGTCGTAGACTCCGGCGACGGCCTGTCACTAAGTCACCGCTACTTGCCACCAGCGTGTCGGTGTTGCCGCTTGTTTTCAGCCACATGCAAAAGAGCGAGTTGCCGCGCGCGGGCTGTGGTACTCAACATCAATAGTGATCCTGGCGGTGCCGGTGGTTTGACCATTCGGCTGTCGCGACTGGCTCCGTAAAACAGAATCGGCTTTGAACCAAGCTGCCAGCGTCAAGCCGGCGCCGGTTACGTCTAAGCCGCCTAGATCGACGTAGTCATTGACGCCGTCAAACTCTAATGCCAAGCCAGATTGTCCGGAAGTGAAGACCGCTTCATGAATCGTGCCATTGTGGTTATTGCCCGAAACATCATCGGCGATGTTATCGCCATTGTTGTCATCGAAGGGCCAGTGTGCGTAGACGTCAGACGTTAAAAGCTGGCGAGTTTCTAATAATTCGAGGTGAAGATTGCGTCGTGCGTTTTCACGTTGCCGAATGATTGTGCGTAATGCCATTGTTGACTCCGTCGAAATGGAATAGTGGATGGAACAAAACGTTTTTAGACTTCGATCTGTGTGGTCGAATTGACTCGTTGAGGCTTGTATTCGGTCGTCCAATCCAGATAGGGACGAACGACACCGCCCATTTTTCCGGTCCAGTCGCCTCGGGCAGAATTGCCGTCCATGCTGTCGATCACTTGAAACGCCACGACATCTCGTTCGTAGAACTGAGCGCGAGTCGGTTGGAGTGTGACGATTTCACTGGAGACAAAAAACGTCCCTTCGGGCAATAGGTTTCCAGGTATCCAGGCCGTGCTGGTCCAGCGTCCTGCGGGGCGCCGTTGTTCACGCCAAGCTGGATCAAGATCATGTGTGGTAAAAACGTGTGTCCCTTCTTCGTTGTAGATATGGTGGTGTGGCAGAAGCAAGAAATTGGGCTGCAGGACGTCGTACTCCATTTCAATACCAATGGGTTTGCGAATATCGAAGGCATCGCTAATCGTTCCGTCTTGTGTTTTGAGTCGGACTGCTCGAGTTCGAACAATGTCGCCGCCGGGCGCTGTTGCGGGATCTTGCCATTCACGAGACGCGGTCGTTCCGAAACCGGAATTTAAGTATGCGCTCACGACTTCTGCCGAAGGCCCGTCCTTCAATACGGTTCCGCCGTCTAACAGGATGGTTCGCGAACAAAGTCGAGTGATTGCGGGCATGTTGTGAGATACGAACAGGACGGTTCGTCCTTGCTGCCCAACGTCTTGCATTTTGTTGAGACACTTTTTCTGGAAGCGTGCGTCGCCTACGGCAAGAACTTCGTCCACAATCAAGATTTCCGGTTCTAAATGCGCGGCGACGGCAAATGCCAAGCGAAGATACATACCGGACGAATAGTGTTTAACAGGCGTGTCGATAAACCGTTCGACTTCAGCGAACGCGACAATTTCGTCGAACTTGGATTTTACTTCAGCGCGACTCATGCCAAGTATCGCACCGTTCAGAAATGTGTTTTCTCGGCCCGTCAATTCGGGATGAAAGCCGGTTCCTACTTCCAATAAACTTCCCACTCGTCCCCGAATCACGGCAGATCCTCGCGTCGGTTCCGTGATCCGCGAAAGTAACTTTAGCAACGTACTTTTTCCGGCGCCGTTTCGTCCAATAATCCCGACAACCTCTCCGTGATCCACGTCAAACGAAATATCTTTTACGGCCCAAATCCACGAATCGCATCGAGCCGACCGGTGGTTTCCATTGCGAAGCAACAAGGACTTTGCTGCTCGATATGGAAAATACAGGGCATCCGTCATCGTATCTCGCAAGGCTTTATATTGCTGAAGCTGTCCAATGCGGTATTGTTTACTAAGGTTTCGAGCTTCAATTGCCGTACCGTTCATTTTGGTTCCAATTCGTTTGGGTGAAGTGCAATTTTTCGGATGTGTGTTTGACAAGGGGTGCGAATTAACGGCCACCTGAGCCGAGCGAATCGACCATGGTTCGTTCACGAGCTCGAAACCAAACGATTCCGCTCACAAACAGGCTTAGGGCAACTAGGGTCGAAGCCCCCAGCATCGCGAACGGGCCGGTTCCTGTTCCCAGAAGCGACCAACGAAACCCTTCAATCACGCCTGTCATGGGATTCCAGGCTCAGCAAGATTCGCCATGGTTCTGGAACCAAGTTGCTGGGATAGACCACCGGTGTGATAAACAGCCAAAACTGATTCAGAAAGGGAACGACATAGCGCATGTCGCGGTATTCCCACATTCAGCACTGATAGCCAGAAGCCGACACCTAGCGACGTGATGATCATCAATAATACGAACGCGGGAATCCAAATTAGACGCCAGCCTGGCATGACGCCGTATAAGAACATGGCTCCAAACAAAAGGACCGACGCTACCGCAAAATCGACGATGCCGGCCAGCGTGGATGAAATCGGAACAATAATTCGAGGAAAATAGACTCGTGTAATGAGACGTTGATCAACAACAAGACAATTTGTCGATTCTGTAATGGTCCGCGAAAAGAGTTGCCAAGGGATTAAAGCGACCAGAGAAAACAGTGGATAGGGGACTCCTTCTGATGGCATCTTTGCTAGTTGCCCGAAGAATAGTGTGAATACCAACATCATCGATAGTGGTTGCAAAACGACCCATGCGAATCCAATCGCAGTTTGCTTGTAGCGAACTTTGACGTCTCGCCAAGCTAAGAAAAAAATCAGTTCGCGGTAGGTCCATAATTCGCGTAGGTTCAACATTCGCCATGGCGACGTGGGGCGAATATGAAAAACCGGCACGGTGGTATCGGGACTGCTTAACGTTGGCAATAGTGCATTTGACATGCCATTAACCTTTCGTTGGTCTTTGTCGTGATGGGCGACGTTCCATTTGTAACCGTCGAACTGCCCTTTGCGGTAAACTCAAGACTTCGGAGCGAGACGGAGTCGTTTCCGTACGGAGCGTGGACCTTTAAGTCTTAGCGGCGGAATCGAGGAAGTGGCATCGCGTGTTGCGGATGCTGTTTTGGCTGGCGAAGGTGTTTTCCGTTACGTTCGACCAAGTGCTGCACGCGTGGCTCGGCGGTCCGATTCAGGACGACTCCTAGAATGGGCGTTTCGGAGAACTTCAACATCTCTACGCTTCGCAAGACCTGATGGCGATTGTTCGTGCCGTGGCTGATGACCAACAGCACTCCATCGGATTGGGCCGCGATGATTCGTGAATCGGAGACCTGGAGCATGCCGGGTGAATCAACCAGAACTAGGTCATAATCATCTCGAAGTCGATCAAAGAGTTCTTTCAGTCGCGGTGTTTCTAGCGTATCGGCGGGCGTTGTAGGACATGGGCCGCTTGGCAAGATCGATAAGTTTTCGACGGAACTTGACAGCACCGCATCATGCACTTCGGCGGCCTCGACCAGTACTGTCGAAAGTCCATCCGTTGGAGAAAGGTGGAATAGCGTATGTAGTCGAGGTGACTGGAGATCGGCGTCCACCAACAGCACTCGCTTTCCTGACTGTGCGAACGAAATTGCCAAATTCGCAGCAATCGTCGTCTTCCCGTCTCGCTTATTGGCACTGGCAATCTGAATCACTTTTGCTCGGTTTGCGCGAATGCGAACGTTAATCGCGGTTCGTAATGCTCGAAACGCATCGGCGCCATTGGAATTCGATCGATAGAATGTGCAAAGACTGGGGTCGAGGCAAACGGATTCGGGAAGTCGCTTGGGTGTCGTATGACCACCCAATGGAAAGACAGGAATCTGTGATAAGACCGGTAGCTCCAAGGTGCGAACGATGTCGGCAGCGTGAAGGAATCGATCGTTGGAAACGTCGCTCCAGACTCCTAGGAGCGTCCCTAATGCCAGGCCAATAATAATGGACGCCGCCGAGATCAACGTTGTGCGCGGAGCCACCTGCTTTGCTTCGTCCGGTGGCGTGATCAACGTTGTTTGGTATCCGCCAGACTCCATTCCCAAATCAACGCTTTTCAATTGGCTCATGAACGCATCTAAGTACTGCTGATCCCGATCAATGGCGGTTCGCATTTGTTCGTCTTGCAACTCTAGGGATGCCAAGTCCTTGGCATGCACTGATTCGGTGACCAATTGCTGCTGCAGTGAATTCCGAGCGGCTTCCACGTCTTTCAGTTCTTGCTCTAGCAAGCGGATGTATTCTCGCCCAGCGTGAACCAGTAACTTGCGCTGATCCGGTGAACTTGGCTCTTGGAGCTTTTCAGCCAGTGCCAGTTGGTCTTGAATTGTTTGGATGGCTGGATGCCCTTTGCCAAAGCGTTTGTCCAATTCTTTTGCTCCATCTGCAGCGCAAGGATTCGCTCGCTAATATGATTGCCTGCAAGAGGAACATACGGAGTCGGCAGTAATCCGCGAAGTTGTTCCGTATTGCCTTCGTCCGCGACGGCATTGCGGACGGCCTGGATCCGTGAAATGGTCTCGGCTTGTCGTTGATTCAGTTCCAATAAGGCCTGGTCGATGTTCGTCAACTGTTGTTGCAAGAAGACCGTACTCCGGTTTTCCGTTAACAGCAGCGGTGAATTCTCTCGAAATTGATTGTATTCCCGTTCTTTCGTCGCCAAATCTTTCTTGATCTGCTCGACCTTCTTGCCAATCAGATCAATGGCGGCCTGATTCGCACTTACATTTGTTTCATTCAGGTGCTGCTGATAGACGCAAATTATGGAGCGCAACAGGACCGGACATTCGTCAGCTGATCTTCCTTTGAATTCGAAACGAAGAACATGGCTGGTGCTAAACTGATTTCGATCTGTGTCGTTTTCATGCACAACCGTCAACGCTTTGCGAAGCACTTGCACTGGATCCTTTTCATCTCGAAACGTCTCCAACGAATCGACTGGCGACTGCTCCGACAGTACCCGACTCGCCAGCCAGGGACTCTTGATCAAAGCAATATGCGACGACATGGATTCATTGGACTGAGGCAGTCCTGCCTGAAACCCGTCAACACTTAGCGGCGTCTTCTTGACCACCAGTAACTGGGCCGTCGATTCGTAGAGTGGCGTTGATCGAACGCAATATAGAATTGCGGCGCCAACGCAAATCAAAATGGCAGTGATGATGCGAAGCCAATGTCGTTTTGCGAAGTGAATGAACTGAATGATGTCATTGATTTGCAGTAAATCTTGGTTTCCCCGAGCGCCAATCGCCGGTTCGTCATCACGCGGTGTATTGGAAAAAAGTTCATTTCTCATGGAAGGTCACCCTAGTTAGTTATTAAGAATTGCATTGCTACTGGACGCGTGCATGTTGAACGCGATTCATTTCTCATGAAAGGCAGCGGCACTCGCCAGACTGGCGTAAAAGGGCACCGCTGCCAGGAGGCGACAAACCTGGTCGAAGCAAAAAAGAGATTGCAAAATCAAAAAATAGTTAAGGCAAAGCATCGTAGTCATTCGGTCATTGAATTTGGGGCATAATCCAATCGACTTGCACTGCAGCATGCTTTCGCGAGTATTTTTGGCAGGCAGGCGGTGGAATCCTTTCTATTTCCTGACAACGGTCCGAATTCAGCCATCCTGTTGGTGGCAGTCCAGTGTTGCCTGATGCGCGTATGCATGACGGAGTTGGTTGAAATCACTTGGGCTTGCCGGGCCGAAATCGTTTTGATTTACGCACGAGTCGCTTTAAAGTAGACACGCTAATTCGCTTGCTTGTACGCCGTTCAAATTCATCCAAGACTTCGCTGGGACGGCGAGGATAGTTCGAAGAGATCTCTAGGATCAACGCTTGTTCTGTGGCGTCCAGCTTTGCGGCTGCACCGGGACGCGGTTTGTCTGCCAAACCTTGAACGCCTTTCTTTTCAAAACGCTGTAACCACTTCGAAACCGTATCTCGAGACACTTGAAAGACGTCGGCAATTTCATTTAGTGACTTCCCGTATGCTACTCTCAGCAGCACCGCATGCTCGGTGGCGAACTCGTGCCGACGCCGCCGTGGTCTTTCAACGCCCTGAGCTGCCGCAGTTCCGTTTCGTTGGGTTCGGCCGTGAAACGAGATGGTTTGCGAGGCATCGTTCCAGATTTGTCCATCAACACGAATAGTGCCAGACTATTTCTGAACCACTTCGAATTCCGTGTCGACGTAAGTTGCAAAATCCATTCAAGTCGACATGCCGACATCGCTTGACCGAAAATCGACGACTCTGGTAGAAGCAAACAAGTCGTGGCGCGATGGCGGATTTTACCATGGTCACGATCGTCGGATCGATACTCAGGTTCGACAACATGGAGGTTAGCGCGGGATAGTCAATGGAAGGACTCGAAATGCTTTTCATCGGGTGCCACGAATCGAAGTCATCTTTTCGTACCGTGCCCACGTTCTCGTCTACTCCACGAATCGTTGCGCAGCGCATGCGTTGCGAAATTTGTTAGTCAATCGTCTTTTCTTGTCGGCTTTACTTACGTCGGTCGAAGTTCCGTTCGTTTCAGGCAGTCTCACGAGGTTTGATTTATGAAAAATCGAAGCGTACGCACCAAGTGGTTTCGTAGTTCGTCTGTTACCGCAAATCGAGTTTGTTCGGTAGAAAACTTAGAAGTTCGCGCCATGATGAATGCCGATGTTTCCGCTTTAACCATCGGTTCCAACGAAGTGGATTCGGGGCTCGTAGGCTATTGGCAGTTTGAAAATAACAGTATGCCCGAACTGACGCTTTCGATCTGGTTTCAGCCAGACCAGGTGGATGCGAATAGGCAATCGTTGCTTTACGATCCGGCTGACGACAGTACGAGCCGCATTGAACCTGAGTTTGATCAATAACGACGGCCTCCGATTGCAGTTGCAGCTATCGACGGACAACGCCCACAGCTCGTTGACTTCCGATCGAATCGACATCGCTCCGGGACAATGGTCTCACGCGGCGGTCACGTACGATGGAACCAACGCCAAGCTCTTTGTAAATGGTTCGGAAGTGGCCATAGCATCGCAAACCGGCACCGTGAAACGTGCTGCGCCAGTGGTCGTTGGCACGGATCGCGATGCGGTGGACCGCTTCAGCGGTAAGATTGATCGAGTGAGAGTTTACAGCCGGGCGCTCGAACCACAGGAACTGCAAGTTCTGATTGACCAAGACCCACCCAAGAACGAAGCTCCTACTGTCCAGGCCGGTGCGAACCAAGTCGTCCAGCTGTCGCAAGCGTTGGAACTGTCTGGTGCATCGTCGGATGACGCATTGCCTTTCACCAGTCGCACACAGACGAACTGGACTCAATTGCAAGGGCCCGGAACGGCAGCGTTTGCGGATGCGTCCAAGGTCAATACTTCTGTGACTTTTGATGCCGCAGGTGACTATGTCCTGCAGCTTCTGGCGTCCGACGGCATGCTGGCAACGACCGACCAAATCACCGTAAAGGTTGTTGATTCGTCTAGTTTGTTGGCAGACTGGACCATGAATGAAGGATCCGGGGCGACCATTCAAGACAGTTCGCCGTGGCATCGTAATGGTGTTGTTCAAGGTCCTACCTGGACGAACAGTGGACAGTCTGGTTCGGGCTTCATTTCGATGGAGTGAATGATTATGTCGATACCGGCAAATGGGATATCGAATCCAACGCAGTGACAATCTCGCTGTGGTTTCGAGCGGACGATTTTGCGGTTTCCGATGGACGACTGCTTTCCAAGGCGACCGGCGTGCAAGAGCAAGATCACTTCTGGATGCTCAGCACAGTCGACAGCAGCGGCATGAAACTGCGGTTCCGTCTCAAAACGAATGACGGCACCAGCACGTTGAATGCGAATCGTGGCAACTGGGTAGTAGGCGAATGGATGCATGCGGCTGCCGTCTATGATGGTTCCGCCATGCGATTGTACCTGAACGGCGAAGAGGTCGGTTCGATGCCCAAAAGTGGACCGATTGCCGTCGATGCCGCCGTTTCCGTTTTGATTGGCAACAACGCCGGACAAGCGAAACCGTTCCATGGCAATATTGACGAAGTTCAAGTCTACAATCGATCGCTCAGTCTCGCCGAGATTCAAAAATTGATGCGCCAAAGCGATGTGCCCAACCAACCACCTACAGTCAATGCAGGAGCGGACGCGTCGGTGAATTTGAATACCACACTGACACTCCACGGATCGGCCACGGATGACGGACTTCCGAATCCGCCCGCAGCCGTTTCGGCAATGTGGTCCGAAGTTCAAGGGCCTGGGGCAGTCCATTTTTCCGATGTTCGAGCGTTGTCTCCGAATGTAAGCTTCAGTGCAGCAGGTACATACATCCTGCGTCTCACAGCCACTGATGGAGTAGCAAGCGTCTATGATGAAATTTCGATTACCGTAAATGCGGATTCGACAATGGCTGCATTCTGGCCGCTTAACGAAGGCAGCGGATTGGTGACAGCTGACGCTTCGGGGAATCTGCATCAGGGACAGATTGGCGAATCGCAGTGGGGCTCCGGAATATCGGGGAAAGGATTGTGGTTTGACGGTGTAAATGATTTTGTTGACACCGGTCGTTGGGGTTTTTCTTCGAACGCGATGACGATTTCTGGTTGGATTCGAGCTGATTCGTTTGTCGGAGACTATCGTGATGGACGAATCGTCTCCAAAGCAGTCGGTGATCAGGCTCAAGACCACACTTGGATGCTCAGCACGATTGCGCAAGGCGCCGAAACACGCTTGAGATTTCGCTTGAACACGGACGGTCACGTCGACACTTTGGTTGCCAATAGTGGAAATCTGGTGCCAGGTGGATGGTATCACGTCGCGGCCGTCTATGATGGTGACGCGATGCGTTTGTACCTGAATGGCCAGGCCGTTGGCTCGTTGCCCAAGACCGGTACAATTCCCGAAAACGCGAGCGTTCCTGTTTGGATTGGGAACAATCCCGTAAGTCACGCTCAGCCTTTTCACGGTGCGATGGACGAAATGCGAATTTACCGAACTGCGTTGACGGCACTGGAAATTACAGCTCTTGCCGCCCTGGCCCCAAACACACCCACCACTGCCGCAAACCAAGCACCGATTGTTGATGCGGGCCCCAACCGCAATACGGTTGTTTCTACGTCGGTCAATCTGGACGGAACGGTTACGGACGATGGCCTGCCGTCTCCGGTACGAGTGACATGGAGCAAGCTCGACGGACCAGGCACTGTATCGTTCGGCAATATGAATGCGGTTGATACGACGGCTAGATTTGACAAAGCAGGTACCTATTCGCTGCAATTGTTGGCGAACGATGGACAGTTGGAAACTAAGGATACTGTCACGGTTGTTGTCACCGACGCGAATGTTACGCCTCAGCAGGTTTCTGGCTTCTTCGTTTCGCCAAGCGGAACAGCTAATGGTGATGGAAGTTTGGAGCATCCTTGAGTTTGAAAGCTGCCCTGAATCAACCGTCTCAGGTGCGACCGGGCGATACGATTTGGCTGCGTGGTGGTACCTATTCGGGCGGACTTGTTTCGTACTTGTCTGGTTCGTCCGCAGCCGGTGGTAGTTCGGTCTTATCCGGGCGAAATTGCCAAACTGGACCTGTGGAAACCGAGCGATGCGGATGTAGATCGCGGCTTCACTTCGTATGGTGATTATGTTCATTTCCGCGATTTGGAATTTATGATGTCCGATCCGGCGTCGCGGATTTCGACCACGTCTGGTAGTGGCTCGGTGGGAATTAGTGGTCGCAGTGGGCAGATCAATGTCAAAGGAGACGAGAATAAATTCATCAACAACATTATTCACGATCTCAGCAGCTGCGTTTGGATTCTGGGAAGACGGTGCGGGCGGCGAACTGTACGGTAATATCATTTATAACGTTGGTTGGCTGGCCCCAGATCGAGGGCATGGGCATGGTCTGTATGTGCAGAATGAATTTGGAACGAAATTCATTTCGAACAACATTGTCTTCAATAACTTTTCGCATGGCGTACAGGTCTACGGATCTTCTACGGATCCGTTGATTGGAATTTCGTTTGATGGCAACACGTTCTTCAACGCGGGAGCTGCTGCTGGTCAAGGCTACGAAGCGTCTCGCAACGTTCTGATCGGAGGGAATTCGCCGGCGGAGAACATTACATTCAGTCGAAATAACACGTACCAGGATGACTATTCTGTTCCACATGACTTTGCTCCTGGCATTGTCACCGTGGGCTACACCTATAGTCCTAACGAAAGTATTACGCTGCGAGATAACTACTTGGTGGGCAAACTGCGTTTTCGTAGTGCTTGGCATCAAATGACCGTATCTGGAAACACAGTTGTGGGCACCGTTGATACATTGGACAGCGGCACTATTCCCAGTTCGGGGATCACGACAGTTTCAAATCCGACGGGTCAAAATTTGTTCTTGCGACCCAATTCGTACGAACCGGGGCGAGCTCATTTGACGGTTTACAATTGGGATCAAAGTTCGACAGTCAGTGTCGATCTTTCGTCCGTATTGACGGTTGGTTCGAATTATGAAATCCATCATGTTTACGACCTAAACGGCGCACCAATTATCAGCGGGACGTTTAACGGATCAGCAATTGACATTCCCATGCAAACAATGACCGCACCAGCGTTGCTAGGCGGTACTTCTCCAGTAGGAGGCATGTCGATCGGATCGCCTGTCACATTGGGACGCGAATTTGGCGTTTTCCTAATCACAACAACATCACCGTCCTCGCAGCAGCTTGTTGCGGAATTGCCCGCTACGAACCAAAGCGATGATATGCTAGAAACCGCGTCGCCCGAATCGATCGACTTTCTCTTTCAAATAGCAGCTGACAATTGGCGGTCACACGGCCTAACGGCAACTCAGCTACAGACGTTGGATCACGTGGAATGGGAAATCCAGGATCTGCCCGGCTTGGTATTGGGTGAGGCCAACGGACAACGAATTGCGCTGGATACGAATGCGTCCGGCTTCGGTTGGTTTATCGATTCAACGCCTCGACAAAATGATGAATTCCTAGTGGATGGTTCGACGCTTGTGGCGAGACCTGGCACTGATGCAACGGGACGGATGGACCTGCTTTCGGTGATCACGCATGAACTTGGTCATGTCTTGGGATTCCAGCACAATGATCACGATTCAGACCGTGTCATGGCGGAATCGTTAGCGCCAGGCGTTCGCAAAGAACTTGATCCTCAGTGCTTCGATTTGGTTTTTCAAGGCGATGCGACTGACTAAGCACCAGGTTGATGATTAGCGATTGCAAATTTGTTGGATTCCCTGTTGCCGGATTTGAAGCGAGTTAGGTTCTCTTGCAGCAGGGTCACTAAGGCAACGCGACGAAGAAAATCAAATTCGTCCTGTTGCCGAGGTTTCCGCCGTAGTGAGCGGCGAATGACACTTGTCCATTTTCCCCATCGCGGACTCGCACTCTCGAAGGCTCGACGCGCATTGGTGAGTGCCATTCGAGATCGAGAATAGCGGCGTTTGGGTGCTGACGACGATCGCTGGAAGAAGCAATCACGTACTTCCTGATAGTGACTTCGGTCGAGCCATGGTTCGACTTCTCCCGTAGCTACTCGGTCTGTCTCCAATAGTCCCAATAGAAACGGTTTCAGTCGTTTGTCCGTTCGCATCAAATAGTTCCAATTGGGAACGCTACTGACAGATGCCCAAGGGTACCGCATTAATTCAGGCATGTATCGACACAGCATCGTAATGTAGGCGGCCTTGTCCAGACGAAGGTGACGAGGCAAGTGGCAAACGGCGTCAATGGTTTTGGCGGTCAGGAATGGCCGTCGCACTTCATTGGCTAGTTCCTTGAAATATCCTAGCGAGAAGATAAATCGAGCAACTCGAATGTTCAGATAGAGGTAGTCCTTGATGTCGTTAAAGTCGTTACTTTGACACCGGTTTGCCGTTTCATGGATTTTGTCCTGATATTCCGTTTCCAAGTCATAGGCAAAGTGGCGTTGCATGGATGTGCGAAGCGGACCGAGCAACCGGAAAGGCAAGACGCTCTCCACAGCGGATTGAAATTGGTCAGCACTGTTAGGACCAGCCCCAGATTTCATCGCCAACAAGGACGAAACGTGTATCCGAATCGTATAGGTCATCGTATACGCTGGGCGTTTCGGCGTACCAGCCAAAGTTGTCGTTGGCTAGTTCCGAAACGTAACACCAGTCGGCCGATTGCTTCTCGAACGTGCTCACGTCGTAAGCATGAAAGTGAAATGGAATACGCATATCGCTTGCCAATTTTTTGCGATGGTGCGTCCGATCGAACAATGTCGTCAGAAACTCCCAAGAAAGCGCGCGTGACGGCAAGCGATCCAATTCCGCAAAAATGCGCCCAGTAAACCTCGCGAATCGAGTCCGCCGGACAGAAGAATATCAAACGACGTCGGATTGCCAGCTACCATAAGTTTCGCAGATTCAATCACGGCATCATGCAGAATGGCCGTCGCTTGCTTGCGAGTTTGACGGGAATCAGGTTTGTACTCCAAGTTCCAGTATCGCTTCTTTCAACGGATAAATCCTCCGTGTT
Source organism: Pirellulaceae bacterium (assembly GCA_041399205.1). Lineage (GTDB taxonomy): Bacteria > Planctomycetota > Planctomycetia > Pirellulales > Pirellulaceae > JAGQOZ01. The sequence continues at coordinate 131,379 of JAWKTK010000023.1, forward strand.
GACCGTCAAGACGGTGGCAGGCTCTAACTGACTAACGCCGGAAAACATCGTTCTTGCACCAATCGGGTAGCCGGCATTTAGAAACGAAATGATTGACTGACGGTCCAATTGAATGGGCATGTCTGGGCAGAACTGAAACAGTACTTTGGCTTCCGGTGCAAAAGCAAACGAACGCCCATTGTGAGTCCAAACAACTGGCAGTACTCCCAATCGGTCATTGCAAATAGTGAGATGGTGTTTCCGATTGTCGAAAAGGACAATCACATAGCCTCCGTCGTAATTTGTCCATCCGTCTGCCCCTTGGTCAGAATACGTGTCCAGTAACTCGTGTGAATCGACTTCATGAGGAAATGGATGATCGCTGAGGATGGTTCCAGCATGCATCACACCTACCTGTCGTTCTATGTCGAAATGCCAAGTCGGTCGTGAAGGTTGCGGCAGTGTTTCCCCTACGAATAGATTGGCATTTACTGCGGTGCCGACACTGTTTAAGTGTTGGGTGTGATGCAGCAACTCTAACGCGGTTTCCAAATGCGATCCAAGTTGGTCCAAACTGATGATTCCAGAAAGTCCTGGCATTACAGAGTTCCTTGCATAACGAGATCTTCTGACAAGTCTGAAGACGTTGCTGACTGTTTGACCAAAATCGAAAGCAGGTGCGTCTTCAGCGGCGGAATCTGGCTTGCCAACTGTGCCAACCACCAACAGTGGGGCCGCCAGTCGTCGAGCAATCGGTGGGGCCAAAGTCAAAGCATGGAAGTGAACGTCGAGAGAAGGAAACAGCCTTCGAATCTGTCGTTTTGCTAGTTTCTTCACGTGGCGATTCTTCGGATTATTTACGGCAAGATCATATATCAAAATCGCACCGCCCGGCGTTAGCACGCGAACCATCTCGTTCGCAACGATCCTTTGAACTCGTTCGTCCAAGATCGAACTAAACAATGTGGAAGCAATCACCAAGCCAAAAGAATCGTTCGCGCCAGGGTAGGCTTGTTGCATCGCCCATTCGCAAGTCGGCCATCGGCAGCAAGTGCATTGCCCGGTGAATTCGATTTTGATCGACATCAACACCGTGCAAAAGGGCTCTGAAACGCCCCAGCAGATCAGCTCCCCCAGCCAACCTTGACTGCCAACTCCGACTTCAAGACAAGGCGTGTTTGGTTTGGGAAAAGCTCCATAGCGATAGAGCGTTGTCGCGGCGATACGTCGTCGTTCGTTTCGTTCCAACAACTGGTCAGGTCGCCAAGGAGAATATTGTTTGGGCGAGATGGCGTGCGTTCGGCGTTGATATTCAGTTTGAATCCGATTTCGTTCTGCCGTGATATAGTCATGTTCTAGTTTCATTGAATGCCCCATCTAAACGCACCGCTTGACGGGAATACGGTGTTTTCGCTTTCGGCCAAGCGAGAACTTCCAATGACGACGGAACTTCCACAGCCCCCAGGCAAAACCACTGCCGTACGCCATATGTAGCATTGCGAACGTGATTGGTAGCCAACAATGGCCCAGCTCGGTTGACGAACGGCAATCTGCAACGTTGCCACGAGATTCGATAAGATGTATGCCGTCACAACGCCAATCAACATCCATGCGGCGACCGAAGACGCCATGGCCAGGACGGCCAACACGCAAATGGCTGCTACTAGCAGCAGCGGATAAAACTGCCTGGCCTGCATTTGTCGTGGGTGTTTTTGCAATACATCGAACTTTCCAATAACCATATTGAAAATACTGGCGAAAAAGAGCGATTGGCGTACTTCGGTTGTAATAGCGAGACTGAATGCGAGGTGACAGCAATACTTTGCCGCCATGTTCGCGAAGCCGATAGTTGAATTCGTCGTCTTGATTGCGGATTTGTTCTTCGTCAAAATCGCCGATCCAGTCGAAGACCGCTCGAGGCCACGCACCGAGGTATACGGTATCTACGAATTCCTCTGAGGGCGAATAATGAAACTTCGCGCCGCCGACGCCAAATCGAGAGGTGGTGGCGAGCGCCACGGACTGAGCAAAGCCGCCTTGACCAACGGGAGTCATTCGGCCGCCTACGTTGTCTGCTTTAGTGCGCCTCAATGCGTCGACGCATTCGACCACATAATCGTCGGCAATGATCGTATGCCCGTCGACTCGAACCACTACTTCGCCGCATGCCTCTGCAAGAGCTGCGTTCAGTCCTTGAGCCACATAGCCAGCTGGATTGTCCACAATGGAAACTCGAATCTCCGGACGTGCTTGCGAAAGGTCGCGAACAATGCTTCGCGTATCGTCCGATGACATACCATCGGCCACAATGACCTCCAAACGTTCGGTCGGATACGTTTGATTCATGACCGCGCCAAAGCTGCGAGCAATAAAATCGGCTTCATTGCGAATGGCCATGACTAGCGACACCATAGGATATGCGTCGGTGACAGAGTCATATTTTTTATTCATGACAGGAAGACGTTGTCGAGGAATGCTGATTCGAATCTAGGCTTGCGAAACGTTGCACGCGCGTTCTACCCGCCTCAGCGGGTTAATGTGTGATACAACAAAACGTCGTTTTCCAGATGCTGTCGCTGGAATGTGGTTGACAATTTGAAATTGAACTTGAATATCGTTGCTACAGTGTTGGGCAATCTTGGTGCGAAGGCGTTCTTGGACAAGTGGATCAAACTCCTCGGTTGGAACGATGGCGATATCAATTGAGTTCAAATCATGTTGGACGACTTGAAATTGCTGAACGCTCGGTTCGTGTTCGAAAATGGCGGTAAAAAAGTGGACAATCAGCCGATGTCCGTTGCGAGTCAGTACGACGTCGGTATCTCGACCCTGAAGCGAGTCTAGAATCTGCCATGATCGACCACACGGACAATTCGACTTTGTGGAAAGCGTCGCGATATCTCCGACTTCGTAGCGAATCAGGGGCATCGGGTTTTCGTCCAAACGAGTCAAGATACCTCGGCCTGTCTGTCCGTTTTCCAGTTGGCGACCATGTTCGTCCACGATTTCGATCAGCGTCAGCGGCATGCAAACGTGATACGTTCCGTACGAGCATTGCGCGGCCACTTGGAACCCTTCACAGCAGCCGTAGGTGTCGTGAACCATGCAGTCAAAAGCGGTTTCAATATTGATTCTGTAATGGTCATACAACATGTCACCTAAGGAAATCACACTTTGGAGCGGTACGGTTTCACGGTTTGCATTTAGAAACGAAGCGATGGTATGTAACGAAGATGCGTAGCCCGCTAGGATGCCGATCCGGTGAGATTTCAGCCGACGAATGACCGTGCGAATTTGAGCGTCTGTCAGATCAAAGGCCGAAATATAGTAGCAACGAAAAAGGAAATCCTTAATCGCCTTCTCCCAGCCTCGATTGATTGTCATTCCCGTCAGTGCGTGTCGATCACCAAGTTGAAAGCCTGCCCAACTGAAAAAGAGCAGGACAGCAGCGTAGGTGAGGCTATCCGACGTACGAGAAAAATAGAACGTCCCTTGTTCGCCAGTCGAACCACTTGTGCGGTAGCGAACCAGTTTTGAAGGATCTCCTACCACCAAATTTTGCGCGCCTTCTTTCCGAATTATTGACTTGCTCATCACGGGAAGATGCACTAAATCTTCAATACAACGAAATTGGCCAGGGTGCATCTCCATCCGGTCTAAGACATTTTGAAAGTGCGGCGTATTCTCGTATGCGTACCGAATGACGCTCATTAGTTTTCGATTTTGGTATTCACGGATTTGATCTTCGGTCCACCATTGAGCCCCTTGTAAGAATCGCAGTTTTTTCGCAACTTGGCGACCAGTAACACGATCTGCCAGTGGTAACGCAAGTTGTTGGCAGAAAGCGCGGTAGGGATGCCAATGTTGTTTCATGACCAGGTTGTGGATTGAGGATACCATTGTTGGATTGTTAGATTCGTTGCAGCAGCGAGTTCCACTGGGGTAGTACGCAGGACCAATCCAGCTGTTCGGCCTTGCGTCGTCCGTTGCGTGAAAGTTCGCATGCTAATATGGGCGAGCTTAGAATTCGATCAACAGCCGTGGCCATCGCATTCGCATCGTTTGGCTTCACTAATAGCGCGTCACGTTCATGTTCCAATAGATAGGAAAGACCACCCACGTTCGTACTGGTAACACACAAACCGCATGCCATCGCCTCCATGACACTCACCGGAGTGTTGTCTGCATTTGTGGTGTTTAGGAAGATGTCCGCTTGGTTTAGCCATTCGGGAACCTGATGGTTTGGAATCCGTCCAGGCAGAAAAACCCGATTCGTCACATCCAGCTTTTCGGCTATTTTGCGAGTTCGCAACAAACTTCCATCACCTCTATCAGCACCTGCCATGATCAACTGGATTTCGGGATACTTCTTGACTAGCAACGAAACGATTTGAGGAGCCATTGTCGGGTTGTAGACCTCGTGAAAGGAACGTACCCAGATCAAACGAGGCATAGCGTGCTCTCGACAGCGAAAGGGGTGATCGCACGTTGACAGCGGATTGGGAATTAGCTGAATGTCTTCGCAGTAATTTCGCATTTCATTCTGAAGATAGCCAGACGGCGCGACGACAGCAGCCGCAGACTGAAGTAGTTTCGCCACTCGTTTCTGTCGCGTTCGGGCGAAGGCCGGTAGATTGCCACCTCGCAACGTAAGCACATAGGGCTTTCCAATGCTTCTAAGCAACGTGCATGAGGATTCCGCGAGATAAAACGCATTGCCACTAAACACGTCGACCGAAGCGATTCGATATTGCTTGCGCATTTGCCAAATGACAGAGATCGAATCCAAGAAGCGAGCGAGCCTGCCATTTTGGTGAGACGTGGTGAATACATTCCAACCGGCCGATCTTAGACGCGGTGCCAAGTCTTCGCAGACATTTCGAATCACGGATGTAGACGACGGAAAGTTTCCGACAAGCAAGATGCCGTTGCGATTGAGCGATCCTACAGACATGGTGGATTCCTCGATTTAAGCTCGTGACGAGTTTCGTTTTGTCGCTGCGGTCACATTGTTTTGAATGAGACTTGGTGCTTTTCTGCGGACGCAATCGATGTATAACATTTCGATTCGCTTAGTGGCCGCCGCCGACGTGAAGTGCTGTTCAATTCGCATGAACCCGCCCTGCCCCATGCGTTGGCGTAGTGTCGCGTCCCCGCCGAGACGAGCGATGCAAAGTGCCAGCGAATGAGAGTCTCCTGACGGGATTAAGAGCCCCGTTCGGCAATCGTCGACAATTTCTGCGTTCCCGCCTACATCTGTCGCGATCACCGGCAATCTTGCACACATTGCTTCTAAGATGGCTACCGAAAAGTCTTCGCTGGAGGAGTGCATTGAAAATATGTCAAACGCTTGAAGAACTCGAGCGACGTCGTTCCGCAGGCCCAAGAAGTGGAAATCACCGGGAAATCGCAATGAAGCAGCGGTTTCTTCCAGTGAATTTCTCAATGGACCATCTCCCGCAATGGCAAATTGAAGGTCCTCACGACCTGATTGCAGGATCCTTGCGGCTTCCAGAAGCATCTGATGATTCTTGACCGATTTCAACGATCCGACAGTCCCCACACAAAGCTTGTTGGGGTCCAAGCCGAGAGATATCTTCATCTGGCGCTGTTCATGCTCGTCAAAGTTCAATGCAAGTTTGGATAGTTCTACTCCGTTCGGGATCACCATGGTTCGGTCCTCGGCAATGCCTTCACGCTGGCATAATAATCTTCGCCTTGCTTCGGAAACTACAATGTATTTGTCTGTCGACTTGCTTAGCCAACGGTCAACGTGAATCAACCAGCCCTTTTTCCAAAGGTTCAGACCGTGGTAGGTCTTGATTACAACGGGAACATGGTTCCACTTTGGCCATTAAATGACCTCGTATGCCTGCCGGTATTCCTTGGCAGTGAATCACATCGGGATGGAACGACTTACACAGGGCCTGCATCTGTCGCAACGATTTGACGCCCCATTGTCCCGTTTCTTTGCCAAGCGTAACGACCGGAATACCTAACGCTCGTAGTTCTGCCGCCAAAGGTCCGTTGCCAATACAGCAAATCATCAACTGGAATTGGTCCTTGTTCAGACTGGTGGCGAACGAGAGAAGCTTGTTTTTCCGCAGCCGTTAACATGCAGATTCGAGATGACCTGCAGCACTCGAATCTTGCGTGCTGCATCAAAGTCCGTCAAAGAATCACAGTTATTATTCACTTGTCCAGTTGTCCTTTTGACCGCGCGCTTGCTAGTCGTTCCACCAAGTGGTTCACTCGCAGTTCAAACGAATTGATTCGATTGAAGTCACCTGCCTCAAAGCACCAACGATCTGGTTTCGGACATAGCGACCAGGAACGCCGTCCAGCACCATCTGGATGGGGATGTCGCGAACCAAAAAAACACTGTAGTTCGTTTACCAGGAAATGATCTTTTCGCGGGTTCGAACAGGTCGACTGCCTGGCTAAGGAACCTTCGCTTGTCACAGACTTCCTTCACAAAGTCCAACAGTGATTCGGGCGGCCGGTCCCAACCAACACGACTCGTGCCGCTCATCTTCACCTCGTGTCGGTAGCGCTTTGTGAGCAAAAATACGATTCGCCAATCCGGACTGCACGCCATTCAATTAAAGCTGGTATGTATTCTTGAAAATGACAAAGCCACGTTGGCTATCGGCTTGAAATTCTGCTCGTCGCAACGCAAGTTCTGAGTAGGAAGGAAGGCGGTGAGCTCTTCCGACATTCTTTGCCACAAACCGACTTTGCATCAATTCGGCCCCGATTTTCGCACGATTCCCTTTGCCGAGAAGGCACCAGCATTGAATATACGTTCAGCATTGCGTCGTCCGAATAATACTGACTCCAGGTGCCCGGTGTCCCGGCGGTCGCGGATGCGATAGGCAACTCGCAACCTTCCGGCAAATGCCAAAGCGGTGGTTTTTTGGCAGAAAACGTGCGTCTCGGCATGAGGTATTTGATTTGCTTGTGGCCACGCGGCGAGCAATTCTTCTCATCGTCAGTAATTCTTCCATGATGGATGACGGGAATTCCCATTACGAAATAAAACACACCATAACCGTTCGTCATAGACTTGCTTCAGGCCATAAGCCACAGGTGGATACGCCAATGAGCAATCGAAATGTGGCCTACTTCGAAATGTTGCAACCAAGTGGACGAAGTCAGGTCGATCACTTGGTAACGAAACCAATGATCGCTTTATGCCGCGCATCCACCCAAAACCGATGGCTGTCATCGATGATGGCGAAGAATTTATAACGGAAAATCTACCTTTGCATTTTCCTGACGTTCATTGGTTCCACGAGGAAGCAGGCTGGTTGATGGTCATTAAGGTTCTGACCTGCGACAGTTCAGATTGGCGAACATGCTTCGAAAGTGCATCGAATCTACGTGTTCCTATAATTCGTTGGCTGTGGTGGAACATTTACCACACCCCAACGACACCAGGTCAACGCCGCGTTCGTGCAGTGCATGTCGACGTTGCATGACGAAGGCGAAAGACGTTTCAAGCCGACTTCCACAACCAAAGCCACCAAGCGATCGTTGCAACTGCCTGAAGGAAAGCAGAATGATCTGACGGGAACTTGTAGTTGTTCTTCAATGGTCCGCTTGGATTCGACCATTTGCCGTCTCGCTTCCTCCATAGTTACGTACGCCATTAACGGATGAGATACGGTATGCGCGCCGAATTCGATGTGATGCTGTTGCATCTGTCGAACTTGGTTCCACGTCAACATGCGATCGACAGGCAAATCGACGTCACACGCACGAATTATGGAATTGCGAAGTTGTTCTAGTTCGTCCAACGATAAAATGCGTCGCAACGCCAAGATTTCGCGAAACACACTACGACGCTGCTGACGTGTGTGAACATGAAATCGACGCTTTCCTGTGTCGTCGATGCGAACCGCGATCGATGATTTTCGCGTATGTTGCAGAGCGTAACCGACTTGCTGCGGCCAGGGTAACTGTCCCGAATTTATACTTCCGGTGACCAGAAAGACGGTCGCTGGCATACCATACTTCTGTAATATCGGGAACGCGTTTTCATAGTTGTCGCGGAAACCGTCATCAAACGTCAACACAACCGAATTGTCTGGCACCACGACATTGTTCTGAATGTGTTCCAACAATACAGACAAGCTCAACGGATGGTAATGCTGTCGTAAATAGCGAACCAGTCGTTCAAACTGTCCCAAGGAAATGCCACCCAGAAATGCGTCTTCGTCATTTCGGACTCGATGTCCCATCAAAATGATGGCACCTTCACGAGGTTTTGCGGCGCGCGTGATCGCCGTCGCACCGGAGAAATAGGACAAATATCCAATCGCATTTCGAAGAACCGAATTCGTCATAACTTTCCTATGCCGTGCCGCCGTACTGTTGGGCGGAACGGTTTGCTTACGCCGTTCCAGTGTGAGAGCCTTTGCGGCAAACAGTTGATTCGTTATAGAACAATGCCATAGCGCCAGCCATCAGCAACCAGATTCCAGGAGAACTGAATTCAGTTGTGACAAATGCAATGCTGACTGTTACCGTTACAAACAAGCCTAGCAAGCGGTTGGTTGTGTGTGGTCGCTGAAAGGCTGTCGATGCAAACGAACCGATCCACAATCCAACAAGGCAGAAGCCAAGTATTCCGTTTTCGACCAAAACTTTGATCCACCCGGCATGAGCAGCGTGATGTGGACGAAAGCTACTCAATCCCGGCGTGGCAGCTCGAATTGTAGAAAAGCCTCCCGTCCCGACTCCCAATGGACTTCGCAAAAAGAGGCGAATACCATCCTGTACCAATTCAGAACGACCGCTGGTTCGTTGGCGAAAGTTCAAATCTTGATCTGCCAGCGAACCAAAGCGACCTTCGGTTCGACTGGCCAAATCCGGAAACCAGGCGATAGCCATGGCGAAGAGGAATGTTCCTACAGACAAAGCGACGATGCGGTCAGCGATGCCAATGGGTGGTAATCAACAGATAGATGACGCAGCATGCTGCCACCAACAATCCGCCTCGACTGCCAGCCAAAAATACCCAACCAACATTCACCGCTGCCAGAAAAAGTAATGATAGCGAGGGCTTCCTTGAACAACTCCAAGCCAGGCAGACACAAACAGAGCCGTCAATGGAAATAGCAAAATTCATTGTGATCTAGATAGGGGAGGCGACTTTGTTGCAAGAAGTACACCAAACCTCCTGCTGCTCCCGAGGTGCCACTGGACCACGGCCAACCAGTGCCAGTTGCTTGCCGTTTCATTGCGTCTAGTGGCGAGACAATAAGTTAGCAGCCCCAGGGGAGTCATCAGCGTGACAAGCACGATGCGCCTGACATGAAGGCGGGGCTCATCAGCAATTGGACCGATGCCAACAACAGGAATAGTTCGTAAAACCTGATTTGAATTCCGCCAAGCCGAAGAACCAATGGCAAATACACGATCACAACCAGCAGTAAGAAGTAGTTCAGTGTGTGGTACCGAAACCAACCTCCCTGCAACAGAAAGGCACGAGCCAAGTTATCTGTTGTGCACAACATTCCAACGCCAAGCAGCCCAACGGCGGGTGCGGAGCGTAGTGCCAAGAGGGCAACGGCAAAGCCAAGCATCGTTTGAATGACCAAAGCGGCTTCGAAGCCGATCCCAAGAGCCAAGATCCAGATTAGCAAGACTGCCATTGTTATCCGAGTTCCTGCCCGCGTCATGCAAACCGATGTCCGACCTGCCTGGTGTCCAAGCGAATTGGATGGCTCGACAATCATCTGCGAATTCAGTTCTGGGTAGGTGGTCATTGTAATATCGTTCGTATTCGGACTCACAAGTCGCATCACACCGAAGCGATTACGTTGCGATTCGACGTATGTGTTCCTGTCCAAGCTGCGTCACACAGGACAATATTCAACTTCTTTGCCAAGTTCGGCCATGAGTATTGATCGTTGGGAGTTCGGTGTTCGCGGGAAGCGGGAGACTGCATTTTGTTCAACAGGAACTTGGCCATAGCGCAGGTTTCTCGTCCGGTAAACGCTTGCGATTCACAATCCTCACGAATAATGGAACGAACATCGCTATTTGGCGGCGAGATGAGCATGATGGGAGTTCCCAGACCCACTGCTTCAAAAATTTTTCCCGGTATGACGCCTCGCTCACCAGGCGAACATTGTTCGGATGTCGAATTGATTACCAGCGCCACATTTGCGCCACGGACGGCGGACAATGTTTCGGCATGCGAAGTCAGTCCGTGGTCAACGGTTCGATGTGCAATGCCAAATCGCGTTGCATCATCGAGCACCAGCTTTCCGTCCGGCCCATAATAATGAAATCGCCAACGAAGATTGTCGTGATTTGTTAGTCCATCAAGAATTCGCAACGCAGCCATGACAGGCGTTATCATGCGTGTAGGAGAAAACAAAATGCCGGTATAGACAATCGCGAATTCTTCGAACCGATACGGATTGACTGACGCCAATTGGCACGCATCGAATCCGTTACTGACGACATGCGTCTTCTGTGACACGCGAAATTTGCGATCTAAAGATTGGGCGGTTCCCTCAGATACCGCTACCACTTTAGCTGCTTCTTGCACCAACGCCCCTTCAAGACGCACGGTTCGACGATGGGCCTTTCGTACAAGTGGATCAGCGGTCCACGCGTCTCGATAATCTAAAACGTACGGTCGATCTAACTGCCGGGAAAGCTGCCTCGCAATTTTAAACGATAGGTACGGTGGCCCGGTTGCCAAAATAAGATCCACGTCGTTCGGTTTTAAATTGCGGCACGCGGCAACCGCAATCCGTTTCCATGTGAATGTCGACTCTATTCCGCATTGCCATAATATTCGACGAACACAACGACTCCGAAATCTCGCGATTTTGTTGGTTTGGACTGGCAAGTCAAATGGATTAGCGGGCCGGGTCAAAATACGTTCGATACCACATTCTCGAATAGCGTCTTCATCTACCGAATGAACTTGGTCAAGATTCACTGGTGTAGCCGGCGTCACCACGGTTACGCTCCAATCGAGTGCCGTCAAATGCTTGGCGATATTCCAGGTTCGATTACTGGCGCTACTCTGAAGGGGCGGGAATGAATACGCGATAAACAACAGCTTGCGAGCTGGTCGTCGTCGGCAGCCTTCTACATTCTTGGGCATTTGCTTGAAATATAAGGTTGCTTACAAGGCAACCAGTTCGGAAGCGATGTTTTGCTCTTGAAGTTCCAATTTGACTTCGTCTCGGTAAATCGAGTTCATCAAAATGATGGTATCCGGACGATGCTCCGCCAAAGCATCTGGTGACACAATTTCCAATCCGGTACCAGGAAGATACTTGCCATATTTGTGCGGATTGATATCAACCACGCAGTCGATGTCCGCAGAATCTTCCAACGCAGTTAAGAACGCGACGCTCTTAGAACTGGCGCCCCACAGCACGACTCGCTTGCCTGTTGCCGACATTTGCTTCAGCTGAATTTGCCAATGTTCAATTCGGTCTTGGTGCACCTGTTGAAAAGTATCGACCCGTTGGCCCAGCTCGTCCACGTCCTGGTTCCAGGTGGTTGTGTTTGATGTCAAGTTTCGCGAAGGTCTTGCCAAAATGCATAGGTACTGATCGTCAAAATCGCGACGTATTTCTTCAATCGCAAAGCCGGATTCTATAAATAGTCGAGCCAACGAAGCCATCGTGAAATACGAGCAGTGCTCATAGTACATATCCCAAAAAGCATGTTCGGTTAGAATTCTGTACGTGTCTGGCACCTCGAAAAACAATAATGTGTTCAAGCGCGAACCAAGTGACGTACGAATCATGCGAAGGAATTCTCGGGTAGCGGGAATATGTTCCAGTGTGTGACGACAGCAAATGAAGTCCGCATCCAATTTAGCATGCTGGGGACCATAGCAGTCGCGAAGGTACGAAACCGTTGGCATCATCTGACCTTCTAGTTGACGCGGTGAACATGACGGATCAATTCCAATTCCACGACAGTTTCCCTGCTGGCAAAGACGTTCCAAGAACTCGCCTTGTCCGCAACCGATTTCTAGTACCGTTTGGCGTCGGATGCCGATGTCGTGAACCAGATGATTGATCAGTGCATCAATGTATTCGAGGAAACGTGGTGAATAATGTTGTGTCCCGTCATAGTCCGGCGAATACTGCATGAGCGAAGGTTCAAATCGCAGATTCGTAATAAACCCGCAGTCATGGCAAAACGCTAGTACTAGGGAGCCTCTCGCAATTTGTTCCGCTTCTTGGCGAGTGTTGAGCAGCAAACACGAATGGACGGGCAAGTTTTCAACGCCGTAAAACGGATGCAAGCTGGTCGCACCACAGTTCGGGCATTTTGCGGCGCATGTTTCAGTATTTGACGCAAGCGTTTCCGCGACGTCTGGTATTATTGATTTCATTTGGGTGTCGGACGATTTTGCACTTTGTGAATGACTTACCACCAGCTTTGCACGGTCGCCAAGTGGCTTGGTGACCAGCGTAAATCGGATGTCAGTCTTCCTGCCTGTCGATGTTGTTTGATTTGCTGAATACGGACGAATGTAGGCCTATCAAAATCGGCTTGTGAAAGTCCATAGTGATGATACGCACCAAAAAGTTCAACAATACCCTGCCGAACCGACCAGCGTGGTCGGAATTCGGACAAGGTACGCTGAAGCTTGGAGCAATCAACTCGATAGCAGCGAGTATCCGGTTCGGCGTGTTCGGCCATTTCCACTTCACTGGTCGGCAGTACACTTTGGACAAGTTTGGCGACGTCACGAATTTGATAGTTTTCCTTCGTTCGACCGACATTGAAGGCTTGGTTGTGGACCAGCGGTCGAGGAGCATGGAGAATCGCCAGGTATGCTCGAGCGATATCTTCGACGTGCACTAGTGGTCTCCACGGCGATCCATCACTGGTCATCTTGATTCGGTTCTGACAATGGGCTGATGCAACCAAGCTATTGACTACCAAGTCGGTTCGCAAGCGAGGTGAATAGCCATACGCCGTTGCGCATCGCAAATAGGTCGGACAAAAAATGCCGTCCGCCAAAGATGCGACGTCTTGCTCAACCATGACTTTCGATTTTCCGTAGGCCGTGATTGGATCAAAGTGAGCGGACTCGGAAAGTGGTTCATCGCCAGTTTGCGCACCATAAAGGCTGCAGGAAGAAGCGAACAGAAAGCGTTGCACTCCTGCCTGTTTGGCATTCTTGGCCAAACGCACTGAGGCTTCATAGTTTATTTCGAACGTCAAGTCCGAATCCAAGTCTCCCACTGGGTCGTTGGAAATTCCAGCCAAATGCAACACCGCTTGAAAACCTGAGAGTTGGTAGACCGAAATATCACGCACGTCTAATTCGAGGTTGGGTGTATTGTCCGTTTGCGGCAAAGGCGTTTCCGATGCGTACCAGCCTGTATCTAGTCCGACAACCTGATGACCTGCCGCTTGTAGCATTGGCACCAGAATCGAGCCAATATAGCCTTGGTGTCCGGTAACAAGAACTTTCATGTTTATTCTATTCCTTTCTGGCCCAACCTAAGGGCAGACGAAAGAGCGTTTTGGCGACAAGATATGCGTCCAGTTTCAGTGACGAAGCGTTGACATATTCCTTTGCTAGTTGAATCTTGTCTGGCAAAATACGCCGCACATATTCTTGCTCGGGGTCACTTGCGGCGGCCAGCGCCGCGGCTTCATTGCGATACTTGATGGATGCTAGGTCAGTGATACCGGGACGAGCGGCCAGGATTTGACGAAAGTCATCCGGAAAGAGTTGGACGTAGCGGAGTACTTCGGGACGAGGCCCTACCAGGCTCATCTCTCCAGTGAGCACGTTGATCAATTGAGGAAGTTCGTCAATTTTGAAGGTTCGTAGAATTCGGCCAATTCGCGTAATGCGTCCGTCTCCGCTGGGCGTGACCTGCAAGCCGCCGCAAGGCGTGTTGGCAAACATGGTGCGAAATTTCAGTATCGAAAACGGACGAAAGCCCTTTCCCATTCGTTCTTGCCGAAAAAAACCGTTCCCGGCGAATCCAGCTTGATAGCCAGGGCCACTAACACGAACAATGGGCTCAACAAGACTAATCCGCTACACGCTATGATGATGTCGAACGTACGTTTCAATGTTGCTTGGGAAATTTGTGAATTCATTGTCACATGCTCCTTTGGAGCCGCAAATTATTAAATTGGTTCGAGCATGCAATCGTCTACTTCGACCGAGGCACCTTGCTGCAGGAAATGGACAGCAACGACAAAGCGAAATGCATTTCTCTGTTTGAGGACTACGCCCTCCATCCCCTGTAGGGGTCCGCTAATGATTCGAGCGGGTTTGCCTGGCGAGAGTCGAGCTTCGGGAGCCAATTGCACACCCGATTCAACCAACGCGCAAATTTGCAACATGTCTGACCAGATGGCGGCTTGGTCTTCAATCCAAATGCAGTTCGCAATCAGGTTTGTCTCGAGCGCTTTGCGGCGACCGTAGTCATCACATTTCATGAATACATAACCGGGAAAAAGCGGGGGATGTGTTTGCACCACTCGCCGCTGGACTCGACGCCGACGTTCGAACAAAGGTAAGAAATGAGCAACCGACTGCACTGTCAATTGTCGTCCCAACGCCTTTTCGGCACGTGACTTCGTATGGACAACCCACCAGCGGCTGTCCAGTTGCTGGTCGTCTTCCTGATCAAATAAGTCAATCGGCCAGAGCATTTCGTCTCGCTTGGGGACGTGCATCGAAATGGCATTCATCGTTGCTTCGTTTCCTTTCTGTTCGAATCAGATCTAAAGAAGGTGTTGCGTGTTTTTGAAAACAATCACTTCTGCCCATCGGTACCGACGTATTCGAATTGTTCAAATCTGTGCTTTGACAATTCTTCCTGGCCACCTGTTACAGCTGGCATGCGTGACATTGCGGCCGAAATGGGTTGAGCCGGCATGCTGCGTGGCGATGCGACCTCGTCTCGCTGCTCAACCGCGAATTCTTGGCACATATCCGTAACCACTTGAACCACATGCTTTTTCTCGTCGTCCCGCATTCCGGGAAAAAGCGGCAAGCTGATTAGTCGAGTCCATTCGCGTGATGCGACCGGAAGTTGCTCGGGCAACCATCCAAATTTTTCTTGGTAATAGGGATGCAGGTGCAAAGGACGCCAATGGACTGACCACCCGACGCCTTGTCGCCGTAGTACGTTCAGGAATTCGTTACGGTCAATGGACAGGCTCGCCAAGTTGAGTCGAATCGGGAATAGGTGCCAAGCATGAATGCGGTCGACCGGTTCGATTGGCAGCTCCAGTTGGGGAATATCGGCCAGTTGCTGCCGATAGAAGTCTGCGGTGGATTCTCGTTCTGTTCGCATGGCTTCCGCGCGAGCCAACTGTCGAATTCCCAAGCCGGCAGCAATATCGGTCATATTGTACTTGTAGCCTGGTGCAATAATGGCGTAGTCCCAACTGCCGTTGCCGCTGTAGCGATCCCATGCGTCTCGAGATAGTCCGTGCAAGGACATGCATTTCATACGGTCGGCAAGTTGTAGGTTGTCCGTCACCGCCATGCCACCTTCGCCAGTGGTTATTGTTTTGTTGGCGTAAAATGAATAGCACGTTACATGGGCTGTATGTTGTCCGCACTTGCGCCAAGCACGATCGGCCCGAGCTCGGAAGGATGCCGGAAATGCATGAGCTGCGTCCTCCACAACCCACAGATCATGTTTCACTGCAAATCGTTCTATAGCCGAAACGTCCATCATCAGACCACCGACGTGGACAGGAATCATACCGACGACCTTTAGATTTTTGTCCAGTGGCGTTCGTCCGGCTCGCACGTCAGCTAGTTTGCGTTCCGCGTCCTCCAAATCCATGTTCAGCGTCAGGGGATCGCAATCGACCAGAATCGGAATGGCTCCCTGATATCGTACTACCTCGGCCGTCGCTGCAAACGTCATGGTTGGCACCAATACCCCTTGGTTTGGTTCCAGTCCAAGTGCTTCGACCGCTAAGTGGAGCGCCGCTGTGCCCGAATTTAATGCCACGGCGTGCTTGGCGCCGATGCTATCGGCAAAGCGCATTTCGAACTCCTGCACTCGAGGCCCCGTCGTCAACCACCCCGAACGAAGGCATTCGATTACTTCGTTGATTTCAGAATTATTCAGAGCGACACGAAAGAACGGCACGTTTCCTAAAGCTGGCGATCGATCCAACATGATCTTTTCCCTTTCAATAGATAGGTACAAATGCGCGGTGGCGGTCTTATCTACGCAGTTAATTGTTACGGCGAACAGAAACAGGGTTGGTTACGGGTTAGGGCGATGTGGCGACGTTTGTCGGTGAAAACGCAGTACCGGCGTTGGCCAAGAGCGAATTCAGCTTCTGCCGCAAATCTGAATCTGGCGCGTTGACGAGTGGTTCCAGCTCGTCCAAGAACTGCACCACTTCCAACCGGTTTGTCCGACCAGTCTGGACAACTCGCAGCTTGGGGTGAGATGTCGGCAATGAGATTTCATCGTCGTCGAAAATTTCTTCATAGAGCTTTTCACCGGGACGCACTCCTACGATAGTGGTCTGCACTTCCTGGCGAGTGAATCCGGACAGGCGAATTAGGTCATTGGCCAAGTCGATAATTCGTACCGGCTCACCCATTTCCAAAACAAAGATCTCGCCGCCATTGCCTTGTGTGGCTGCTTGTAGGACCAGTTGCGAGGCTTCCGGAATGGTCATGAAAAAGCGTCTCATTTCCGCGTGCGTCACGGTAACCGGCCCGCCTCGGCGAATTTGATCCTGAAAGATTGGGACAACGCTACCGTTCGAACCTAAAACGTTTCCGAAACGGACAACGACAAATCGAGTTGCCGATATGGCGGTCATGGAATGCACGTAGCGTTCGCACAGTTTCTTACTAATTCCCATCATGCTAGTTGGTTTCACCACTTTGTCCGTCGAGATCAAAATGAATCGATCAACATCGTATTTGTGCGACAGATCGGCCACTATTCGAGTGCCAAAGACATTGTTTTTGATGGCTTCGCCTACGTTGCTTTCCATCAGCGGAACGTGTTTATGAGCGGCCGCATGAAATACAATGTTTGGTTCGTGTGTTTGGAAAATGACGTTCATCCGTTCTTCGTCACAGACGTCTGCAATGCATGCATGACACGGCGTATGGGGAAAATCACGCGACAATTCGCGTTCAACCTGGAATAAATTGTTTTCGGCTCGTTCCAGCAAGACCAGTCGCTCGGGATGATGTCGCAAAATCTGCCGACAGACTTCGGAACCGATGCTCCCTCCCGCGCCCGTAACCATGATTCGACGCCCTTGAACCATGTCGGCGATTGCGGCCGTATCTAATTCGATTGGTTCGCGTCGAAGTAGGTCATTGATTTCCACGTCACGTACTTTTAATTCGAACGAACCTTCCAAGAGTTGGTTGATTGGAGGCACCATCTTGACCCTAATATTGGACTTGCCACATTCGATGTACAGCGTACGCAAAGCTTTCCCGACAACGCTTCCCACAATGACGAAGACTTCGCAAACATGTTTTCTTGCCGCAATCGTCGCGACGTCATCGGGCGTTCCCAGAAACGGAATTCCCGTCAAGCACGATCCTTCATAGGCCGGGTTCATGTCCAAAAAACCAACCACGTGAAGCTTCAGATCTGGTGACGAATGAATTTGCTGAGCTAGTGCTGCTCCGTCACCACTAGTACCTACCACCAACACACGACGACGGCGTTCGCTGCTTAAGGCCGGTAAATACTGTTCGCGTAAGACGCGAACGATGGCTCGTGATCCGCCTATGGCCATAATGGTGATTCCCCAGTCCACTAGCAGGACACTGGCCGGCATTCGGTGTTCCGGAAGAATCACAATGTCGCACACAAAAACTGCAATTGACGAAATGGTGGCGGCCTGAACCAGTTTTCCCAGGTCCGCAAAAGTGAGGAATCGCCATCGCAAGCGAAAACTTCCTAATGCCAAGAAGACTATGACTTTTAGCGGAACAATCCACCAGATCTCTTGTTTGATTGCCAGGAACGACAAGTCAGGGATGTTGAATTGAAACAGCAGTGCCAGTGACAAGAATAGAGACAGAACGAAAATGGTAGCGTGGATTGCCAATAGACCATAAAGGCGTCCTGCACTGGTCCATTTGGAGCGCCAATGTTGTTCCGTTAGAATCTGTTCAAATGGGATCCCAACGAACCGACGAAAACTATTGGGTTCGTTTTGAATTTTACTATGACTCTCTACGTCAATCCAAGACATGGTTTATCCTTTGGTTCAGCCACACAATTGAAATGAAGGCCAGATGCATTGCCGGACGAGAATTTGTTGCAACACAAGTCGAGCTTTAGGTGGACGGCGGTTGCTTCGACTTTTCGCTTAACCGTAACGCGTTTCCAATGACCTAAGCAAATGGAGTTCGTGCTGCGAATTGGGCCGCATCGTACCGAGGGGAATGGCTACTGTTCCGCTACGGAGTTTTCGGAAGGCCGTGTAGCCAACAGGATATTCCGTACACCGCGGTAAATCTGTACCAACGTGGTGCGGCTGCTTGCAGGCCACGTTTTCGAGTCGTTCGGAACAGTAACAACACTAACGAACCGGTGTGTTTGCTATTTGGCGCGGACTCCGTCCCCGTCGTTTATGCAACGAATTTTCATTCTCAGAAGATTTAGCTGGCAAAGATGGGCGATCCGCCCGTCGTTCGCACGCTGAAACAAATATTGGTAATTCATTGCCATCCCTTGCGTTGGTTCGTGAAATCCGTTTCCACGTCAGTTGCGTGAATTATCCGTCAAATCCAATGACTGCAAAGGAACGCTCTGGACGAGCTCTGAGGGTCCTTTCGCTGATAGACGTCATTGAAAACCACGGACTTTCGCGTCAAACAGCCAAAACTGCGTTTGTGGATATATGCAATCGTGTTTCGGTCGAAGTAGAAGCGACAACACCAGCGATCGACATGCTACGTAACAAGCGCCCTTTGCAATGTCTTGTTACGCTTCGCTTACAACGCCCAGGGTGACGTTCTCGGACAATCTTCGATGACACGGCGCAGCGAGCCTTCGGAAAAACGACACTTTGATCCGCAGATGGGACTGGCCACCAAAGCGTTTTTACATGGATTTATTCGCGCCTCGGTGAAACCGGTAGATTAGGCAAAAGAGATGGGCCAACTAGTCGCCAATGGTAGAATCCACCGCATTCAAATAGTTTTTTCGCTTATTCGACTGAACGTTCGTTTCAAGCAGAATCGTTCGGGTGGAAGAACATGGGATGTTTCGACATTTCAAGGAGAACCTATTGTGCCGGAAAACGCGACCCCTTGCCGCTCTACTACCAAATCCAATTTCACTCAACGCCCGCCTTACAATCTCAAGTCCGAAATTCACCCGCCAAGAAATCTTTCGTCCACGTTGCGACTTAGCCTAACGAATCTGTTTCAAGCTCGGTTGTATGCAATTGATTTGTCGCGGGATGAGTGGGAATTTGCCACGGATATTGCTGGTCTTCATGAACTTGGCATCACGGATAATGACCTCCGTTGGATGCTTGGCAAGGGCTGGCTGCAGCACGCATACGAAGTCACAAAACCAATCGATAGCAATCGTCAATTTCTGCCCGGCGGGCTTTGCCTGACAACGCAAAGCTGTTTCACGTTGACGCCCGTAGGAGCCTCCATTGCCGAACAAATCTGCCATGAAAATGCTTGTGGAATGCCAAACGGAAATGGAGAGATTCCTGAATTGCCCGAACCGACTCCGCATTGGGATCCCAGCCGAAACCAACTGTCCTTCTTTGATGTTGTGGTAAAAGAGTTTCGACTCCCATCCCCCAACCAAACCAAGATTCTCGCGGCGTTTGAAGAAGAACACTGGCCGACACGAATTGACGACCCACTTCCCTGTTCGCCAGAACTTGAGTCGAAAGACCGTTTGCGTTTCACCATTAAGAGCCTCAACAACAACCAACGGCATTGCCTTATTCGGTTTCGCGGCGATGGAAGTGGACAAGGAATTCTTTGGGAGCCGCGGTCCGATCGAAAAATGGCACGTTCACAATCGTAAATTTCAACGCCAAGACAATGAGGAGAATACGATGAGGTATTTCTTTCTTGCCGGTGTCATCTGGGGTTTGGTTGTAACAGGATGCACTCAAAACCAAGCGACGACGAAACGCACAAAGCCGTATAGCAGGCACGTGACATGGAAACCAGCCATCGATGCACCGTCCCCCAACAAAAACGACGATTCCAACTTTTCACCAATGGCCACGAGTGTTCAGCTCGGCTCGCCTGAATTACTTGGCGGTATTCCCGGGACGGGACCATTGACCAAAGCAGATCTGACGGCATGGCTTGAAGATTCAGGCACTTGAGATTCGAACTGCCATTGTGGTTCACGCCGGGGGCAGGGCAGGTCAAAAACCTGGTAACCAATCCCATGACTCGAGCCAAGATCGAACTTGGCCGTCAACTTTTCTTTGATCGGCGTCTTTCCGCCGACAATTCGGTTAGCTGCGCAAGTTGTCACGAACCCGACAAGGGTTATTCGGTAGCTACACCGTTCGCTGTCGGGATTCATGGTAACAAGACGAAACGAAACCCGCCAACACTGCTGAATCGGGTCACGCTTTCGTTGGGAGATGATAAACAGTTCTGGGATGGACGAGGTTTGTCGGTGGAAGACGCACTGCTCCACGCACTGGCAGATCCAACAGAGATGGCGGCAACGCCAGAGGTCACGATCGAATTATTGAATTCGATTGGAGGGTACCGAATGCAATTCGAAACGATCTATGGTTCCGTATCTTGGGCGGCTATCGGCGATTCGATAGGATGTTTCGTGCGAAATCTGGTCACCGGCACGTCACCCTACGATTACCACGGACGTTGGCAAACCATCAAAGATGCAGACCCGGAAGACATGGCAAACGATCCGGAATATCCCGCTGCGTACCAACAAGCAAAGTCCGACGCGGAAGCATTTCCGATGTCGGCAAGTGCAGTGCGAGGCGAAGCTTCCTTTTTCGGTAACAAGGCATGGTGCAGTGCTTGCCACAACGGCGTGAATTTCACGGACGAACTTTATCACAATACGGGAGTTGGTCTAGATTCAGACGCACCAGACTTAGGGCGATACTCAATTACTCAGCGAATAGGTGATTGGGGTGCCTTCAAAACGCCAACGATTCGCAACGCCGTTTACACAGCACCTTACATGCATGATGGCAGCCTTGCATCACTTGAGGACGTTGTGGCCTGGTACGCACACGAAGGTCTTCCAAATCGAAATCTAGATTACCGTTACGAACGTATCCAGCGAGACGAATTGAATTCGCAAGACCAGCAGGATTTGGTCGAGTTTATCAAGTCTTGCAGTGGGCCGTTGCCCAATGTAGAAACCGGTCGTCTCCCACAGTAGACAAACGCTAGTCAGGAACGGTGCGACTTCAATGAGATGTATGGTATTCACGTACATGGCGAATTCCGCTACGGGAAATTCGCCTTCACGGCGATGGGATGTCATGTTGTCATGTTTCATATTGAAGTGACGCTGCAATTGCAAAACGTCATCCGCAAAGGATTCTCTTGTGACATACAATTCCGTTGTACAGGCAACTGACTTTATTCGCTGGTTCGATCAAATTGGCATCGAAGACGTTCCTGTCGTTGGTGGTAAGAACGCGTCACTAGGGGAAATGTATCGCGAATTGGCTTCGCAAGGCGTCAGGGTTCCAAATGGCTTTGCGACCACGGCTGACGCGTATCGCTACTTCCTGCATTGTTCGGGATTAGATGAAAAAATTCCGCAAATACTTGCCGATCTTGATTCCAGCGACATTGAAAACTTGCGCCAGCGTGGCAGTCAAATGCGACATGCAATCCTTAACGCCGAATTGCCCGTCGAGCTAGATCAAGCCATTCTCCAAGGCTATGAACACCTGTGCCGCGAACGATCTGACGTGGCGGACGTTGCCGTACGAAGCAGTGCTACGGCGGAAGACCTACCTGAAGCAAGTTTTGCCGGCCAACAGGAAACGTATTTGAATGTTCGAGGTCCAACACAATTGCTGGACGCTTGTCGGCGTTGTTTCGCTTCTTTGTTTACCGACCGAGCGATTTCATATCGTGATCAACGCGGATTCGATCACGCCAAGATCGCCCTTTCGATCGGAATTCAGCGCATGGTGCGTTCGGACGTCGGTGCGTCCGGCGTTGCATTTTCGATTGATACGGAAAGCGGTTTTCGCGACGCCGTGTTAATCAATGCCGCTTATGGCCTGGGGGAAAACGTGGTTCAGGGTGTGATTACGCCCGACGAATTCTGTGTCTTTAAACCCACACTTCGCAATGGCTACCGGCCGATATTGCGGAAGGCGCTGGGCAGTAAGGAATTTAAGCTGATCTACGATATCGGCGGTAGCAAAATGACCAAAAACGTACCGGTGCCTGACAACGACCGAATGCGTTTTGCAATCGGGGATGACGATATCCTCCAATTGGCGCAATGGGTCTGCAAGATTGAAGACCATTTTTCTAGCAAGCACGGACAACCTTGCCCCGTGGACGTCGAATGGGCCAAAGACGGCTTTACCAATGAATTATTTGTCGTCCAAGCTCGTCCGAAAACTGTCCAGTCGCAGAAACTTCAAACCAAGCTGGAACGCTTCGAATTGACTGAACGTGGAACGCCGTTGGTTACCGGTAGTGCTGTCGGCGAACGAATTGGAGCGGGCCGTGTTCGTCTCATTCGAGATGTGCATCAGCTCAACGAATTTCAGTCGGGCGAAGTGTTGGTGACCGATAAAACAGATCCGGATTGGGAGCCAATCATGCCCGCAATTGTTGGTGCCAGCAACGCAACCGACGATTTGGCAGATGGACGCGAAGTGACTGTGTGTTGCGCGGAAGGTGAAACTGGCGTCGTGTATGACGGATCGCTGTCATTTCAAGTGAATTCGATTGACCTCGAATCGCTCGTTCGCCCCAAGACCCAGGTCATGCTGAACGTTGGCACTCCGGACGAAGCGTTTTCTCTTTCGTTTCTGCCCAATGACGGTGTCGGTCTGGCACGCGAAGAATTCATTATCGCCAATCACGTCAAAATCCACCCACTGGCCCTACTCGATTAGGATCAATTGAAACCGAGCCTTCAGCGAGAAATCAATGAGATCACGCAAGGCTATCCGGAAAAGCCACAATTCTTCATCGACAAACTTGCCGAAGGCGTGGCAACGATTGCCGCGGCCTTTTACCCCAAAGATGTAATCGTCCGATTGAGCGACTTTAAGACCAACGAGTACGCAAACTTAGTCGGCGGAACGGCGTACGAACCAATCGAAGCGAACCCCATGATCGGGTTTCGAGGTGCATCGCGATATTATGATCCGCGGTATCAGCGAGGCTTCCGGCTAGAATGCCTGGCGATGAAAAAAGTACGTGACGAAATGGGGCTCACCAATTTGAAACTGATGGTTCCATTTTGTCGAACTATCGAAGAAGGCAAGAAGGTGCAAGACGAACTCGCCAAACATGGACTTGTACGAGGCGAACGTGGTTTAGAGATTTACGTAATGTGCGAAATTCCCAGCAACGTGATTTTGGCTGACGAATTCGCTGAAATCTTCGATGGATTCTCAATTGGTTCAAACGATCTGACGCAGTTGGTGTTAGGAGTTGATCGCGATTCAGAAATTGTTGCCCATGTATTCGACGAACGAAATTCGGCGGTCAAACGCCTGATCGCCGACGCTATTCGCGTGGCTCATGCAAAGAAATGCAAGATAGGTATCTGCGGCCAAGCGCCCAGTGACTATCCTGAATTCGCACAATTCTTGGTCGAACAGGGCATCGACAGTATTTCTGTAACTCCTGACGTGGTCTTGAAAACGACGCTGAATATTGTGGAAATCGAGCGACAAATGGCGAGGTGATGAAGACGAACCGACGACACCGCAAGCTCTCGATTGTCATTTTGTCTGGCGGAAGTGGCCGCACTGCCGATCAATTGCTCAAAGCGGCTTTAGTACAATTCGAAGATGTATCGATCGAGCTGGTAAGGAAGTCCCACGTTCGACGAATTTCTTCGGCAGAAAAAATCGTGAAACAAGCTGCGGAAAAACAGGCAATTGTTTTCCATTCGTTGGTCGTTCCCAAAATTCGTGAAGCCGTTAGTAAGAAACTGGACTTACTTCAAGTTCCTGCTGTCGACTTGTTGGGTCCGGCTGTCGCCGTTCTGGCGGATCACCTCAAGATGGCCCCGAAAGGCCAAGCCGGCTTGCTTTACGAATTGAATCGGGAACAGTTTGACCGTTCAGATGCGATCGACTACACGCTGGCACACGACGACGGTCAGCGTACCCAAGACTTGGCTCAAGCTGACGTAGTGGTGGTTGGTGTTTCTCGAGTTTCTAAGAGTGTGACGTGTTGCTATCTGGCAATGCGAGGTTGGAGGGCAGCGAATGTTCCTTTAACCACGAGCCCAATCCCGCTACAGCTCGAACGAATAGATCCCAAACGCGTGATCGGTTTGACAATGAACGTCGCGCGCCTCTGTTCGCTATGAAGGACCCGACTCGAGCGAATATCAGTCCGACCCGTTGATGGCTATGCCGAGCAATCCGATGTGTCTCGCGAAGTAGCTCAAGCTGCTGAGACAATGCGACAGCGTGGCTGGAGATCGATTGATGTTTCCTACAAGGCCGTCGAAGAGGTCGCTCGCGAAATCATGCAGCTGGTAGGGGCAACTCGCGTACGACGCTCGTAAAACTTCCGCGGTACATCCGTCGTCCCGACGAGTTGTGCCTCGCGGATTCTCAGGCAAATAGTCTTCTCATTCGAAATGGCAATTGATCGGTGAATGTCACCAAGCGAGCTTGGTCACGTGCTGGATACGTCGTTGCGTTGCGTTTTCATAAGTTATTGTACCGGCAACACATGCCGTAGCCTAAAGACTGATTTGAGGGTTTGCTAATGACGAAATGACGACAACTTGACAGAGATGTAAGCTGGCAAGCTATTGAGGGTCCGATGGTTGGATCTACAACTTGCAACAGCGACCGTCAATTCGACCGCTTCGACAAAAGCCACAACGGTCAAAGTCGAAGTAATTCATATCGCGAATCGTATAGGAAATCTAAAGATGCAGAAAACTATTGCTTTTGTTTGGCAACACTGTTAACCGTCGTCACGCATTGCCATGCACAACTGACAGCCGATCAAATCAGTTACTCGCCAACACCCGTCGCGAAAGGCTTCAATATCATTCACTGCGGGGCGTGCGGAGACTTAGACATTTGGGCGGCCAACGGTGTACAAGTGACAACGTTGGAAATCGTTTCGACCGGCGGATTATTCCGAGGAACAAAAGAAGATTTTTCTTCAACGTTTAACGGACTATTCGACGTTTATACTCCGGAAAAGGCGTTTAAGCTGGCCCCAGCTGGGTTTGGTCTCGATCAAACCACCTTCGGCAATCTTGGGGGCGCAGGTAATAACCTTACTTTCGAAGATTTGGTACAGGATCTGCGAATCTCCGGTTCGCTAGTCGGCGGTGGGTCCTTGGCCGATGCGCCAGGCGGAGTTTGGATTGTTTCTGCTGTGCCCGAACCAGGAACTCTTTCAATGCTAGGACTTGCCGCCGGTTCACTTCTTCTGTGGTTTCGAAATCGAAGTCGGTGATTTCGGCGAAAAAACTCTCTGACTTTGCAGATCTTACGCCTGCAGAGTCTCCTTTCCAGCAGCTCGAACTCGTCGTTTGGGCGGCTTTTCCATTTGAGTCAACGGTGCGTCGTAATCTTCAAGCAATCATGGCGTAGTGAATAACAAAGGTTCCGATATCCCGGACTTTGCAACACCGCGACGCCCAGATCTCGAGCGATGGATGCGAATCGTCTCGCGTTTGCCAGCCGACCGCTGAACTTGGTTCGCACGGAGTCTGGATCGAATTGCCCGTCCGTCAAGGCCGTTCGGCACGTAAACAGGGACGCCAAGTTCACCGTTACTGAATATCTCTGCAGTGAACGAGCCTTCAATTCGCTGATCAACAACAGCAATGGATCGTCCAGTTGTCCGTCTTGCACTAGCCGATCCATGGTTCGTTCGAATGACGTAAAGCGGCGATTCGGAAGAAGTGCCACGCCCGGTTCACGAGGCGTCGTTCATGATCACGTGGTCGAATCAGAACCGATTTTTCTGTGCACGGAACCGACCGACCGACCGACCGACATGCGTCGCGGATCTTGTGAGTTGTCGGCCATCATCCGAGAAGAAAAATGCGCCGTCGACCCAACGGACGGCAGCCTGTTCCTGTTCGTCAATCGGCGGCGAGATCGCATGAAACTGTTGCACTTCGCGGACGGCGGTTTTTGGCTCTGCTATCGACTGCTCGAAGCCGTCACGTTGGAAATGCTCGCATCGTCCGACGGTTGACCTCCGAAATCTATGTAGTCTTAATTCGGCAGAAAATGCGATCAGAATTCGACTGTGACACAACAGTTTTGGGGAGACGCTTACAATTCATCGCATCATGCTTTCCGCGCTGGAAACATTGCGGCCCCATTCAAGCGAAGTCAGCACGCGTCAAACATGCAATCGGTTGTGTTCTGTAATTGCCGGAGATCTCAATTAGAACTATGATGGCTTCACTTTGGTAAACCGGGTCATAGAGGGCTCGCGTTCGTATGTTTCAGACAGCCAAATACAATACGCGCCGTACGGATCAATGGCGCGGACTGATATATGGCAGGAATCGACACGGCGCAGGAGGTGGCGGCATGACACCAGATGAAATGAGTATGCGGCAAATCGATGCCTACCGAAAAATGACGGGCGAACAGCGGTTGCGCATTGGTCTCGGTTTATTCGAAGCCTCGTGCGACGTTACTCGCCAGCAGATTCGAAACCGATTCCCGGAGCTTACCAACGACGAAGTTGAGCAGCGACTAAAACAGCGGATTCGAATTGGCTATGAAATCCAGCAGCAGATGGAGTTGCGGCGGTGACCGAAACCGAATTGCTGTGTGATTGCTTGCAGCGTCTCGAAGCCACGGGAATCCCCTACATGCTGGTTGGATCGATGGCCAGCAACTATTGGGGTGTGCCTCGTTCGACTCACGACATCGATTTCGTGATTCAGTATGACGAGCCCGATGTGCAACGCATCGTCGCGGCATTTCAGTCAGACTTCTTTATTCAAGACATCAGCGTTCGCTCGGGATTGCGGCCGCCTCACCAGTTTAATGCCTTGGACAATCGATCCGCGTTGAAGGTGGACTTCTTTCGCGTGCCTGATGACGTGTACGAACGAATTCGATTTTCGCGACGACTTCGCGTTTCGCTTTTTGAAGTCTCGGCGTTCATTGCGACTGCCGAGGATGTATTACTGCACAAGCTTCGGTGGCACAGAATCAGCCCGGTTGATCGACAGCTTTCCGACGCGAAAGGTATTTTCGCCGTATCGGGTGAATCGCTCGACATGGACTATCTGCGACATTGGGCTGCCGAAATCGACGTTTCAGACCTGCTCGCAAAAGTAATTCTTTGATTCCTCATGAACCGTCAATTCGCTGACAAAAAAGGCTTTGTTCCGAATCGGCTCATCGCTTGTTGGCGAACTTCCCGAACCCGGCAGCCTGGCCAATCTCCGCCCAACGCTCGGTTTGCTTGTAGCGCGAATTCGCAGTCCGCGCAAGACTTCATTGCGGATGATTCGTTCGTTTGCACAAAACAACCAAACGAAATGCGTTTGTAACACGTTTCGACCTGTCAAACGTTGTTCGATTTCAGTTTGCTGATGTTGCCGATGCGTTGCGAAGTTCACGGTACCACAAACGTCACGGGCAAGTTGAACATCACAACGCGGCACAGTTCAAAAGGGATTTCGCTGATGGTTACGGCCATGAGCGAAAGTTCTTTGGCACGAACTACGCTAGAAAGGTTGGTTTACTATGTCAAACACACGACCCGTGCATGAAATTCGTTGCGGTTCGATGAAAGCGGCCATTTGGCTGAACGAATCGAACGGCAATGGATCGCAGTACAACGTCACTCTGAATCGCTTGTATCGCTTGCCTCCCGACGAGCGAACCAAGAACGACAACGGTTGGCGTCAAACAAGCTCGCTTCGCCGAGACGATCTGCTGATTGCAGGCGAAGTTCTACGACAAGCATTCGGCTGGATCTGCCAACAGGCTCAGCCATCTGCTGACAGTTCGGAAACGCACACCACAGTCGCTTCCGGTGAACCTCGGTTCTAAACTTGTTCTTCCAAAGGTGATCGCATTCGTGCCAAAGGCTTTCACCGTTAGTTTGTGTAGTTTTTTGATTGTGATAATGATTTCGACTTAATGTTGGTTTCACGCACAAACTTGACCTCTACGTACTACTGCGTACAGACAAACGAAGACGCCCATGAGGATGGCCGAGGAATTCGGTTCGGGAACAGCTTGGGTTAATGCTGCCGAACGAGGCCCTTGTTCGTAACCTCCGCCGGAAAACGCAACGATAAAGTCGGCCGAATCAAAATCGCCGTCCGCATTCCAATCGCCTTCCGACCACGTTGAATTATCTTCGATAGTGTCTTCATATTCGAAATCGCCAAAGACCATGACAAAATCATTGCTGTTGAATTCGCCGTCTAGATTGGCGTCGCCGAAGTACGTGTGTAAATGATCGGGCGAAGTAACGTATTCGCGCAGATCGTCCAAATCGACTTTGCCGTCCGCCGTGAAGTCGAATTCGGTATTGGATTCCGATAAACGAATGGCATTCTGAAGCCGGTCCAGCACGGTTTCGGTATCTCGCGCATCGCATGATATCGAATCAACCATGACAGCCGGGTTGGCGTTGTCGTAGCTGCCCAAGACATATTGAAGATCAATGGAGGCACTGCCGTTTGCCGGTAGTTCCAACGTGAATTGCATTGCAGCAGCCACGTCGGCAGCGAAATCGGCAAGACAGTCATGATTGACGTCGACACCGTCAAC
>JAWKTK010000024.1:0-140114 GCA_041399205.1 Pirellulaceae bacterium
AGCGGAGCCGCTTGTCAAACAGGCACTGGAGGTCACCAAAGCGGCGCTGGGGCAACAGCATCCCGACTATGCCGTCAGCCTGAATAACCTCGCTTGGCTCTATCGGTACCAAGCCGAACCTGCCCGCGCCGAACCTCTTGTCCGCCAAGCTCTGGCGATTCAACGCCAAGTCTTGGATCGCAATGCTGGAATCCAGTCGAACCGACAGCAGATGGCAAACCAAGCGAATGTTAAGGGCTACTTATCGTCAAGACTTTCCAACGCCGTGGCATTGGGAAACGACAGTATTTCTGCAATAGAAGATCTGTGGCAATGGAAAGGAACCGTGACGGCGCGGCAACAGGCGTATCGAACTGTCGCGGGGAATCCGCAATTGGCGCCGCTGTTTCAGGAACTGCAATCGGTTAGTCGCTACCTATCGGATTTGGCCAGTTATACGCCGCTACCTCCTCCGCCAACCGCTTCTCAGCAGCAGAAGGAAATCTATCAGCGAAACCGAACCGAATGGGAGGCACGCTTTGCAGCGCTCAATGATCAGTACGAAGACTTGCAACAACAGATTGCCGCTGGTAGCGAAGCGTTCCGGCAAATTCGCGAACCGCTTACCGTTGCCGATGTGCAAAGCCGATTGCCCGAAAAGACCGCCTATATCGACCTGCTGGAATACCGGCATGCTTCGCCTCGGTTGAATGAATCTGGAAAACTTGATGCTGAAGATCGTTACATCGCTTTTGTGGTCCGGGCTGATCAAGCACCGGCGATGATCGACTTGGGTTCCGCCGCAGGGCTAGCCGACGCCATCACCGTGTTTCGGCGACCGTTTGAACCCGGCCAGGACACTGCGGCAAATCAAGCAGCTGCGGTAGCAGCAGGTCAACAGTTGCGCAAGCAATTATGGTTACCGTTACAGGCCCATCTGTCCGATATCGCAACGGTGATTATTTCGCCCGATACGGCCTTGGGCACCTTGCCGTTTGCTGCCTTGCCAGGGAACCAGGAAGGCAGTTATTTGTTGGAAGACTATCAGATTGCCATGATTCCCATGGCGCAACTATTGCGATCTGATTGGGAAGACGTATTCGTTTCCAGCGTGAATCCTGGTCTGCTGGTCCTGGGAGATGTCAACTATGACGCCAAGGTGAATTCGCCCAAGTCGACTTCGCAGGAAGCCACTCTGCTTGCCGACGTCAGCATGCGTGCGGCGCAGGATCTGCGATCGGGACGAACGTGGGATGCGTTACCTGGTTTTCGTCAAGAACTGGACACGGTTCGATCCTTGTTTGCCAAGCAACATCCCGACGAAACAACTCGAATCCTTGCGGGCGACCAAGCCGACAAGGTTTCTTTTCTGACGGAAGCCAGCCGATTTGGCACGTTACACTTGATCACGCACGGTTACTTTGAAGACCCGACGGTCAAATCCTTTAGCCAAGTTCACGTCCAACCCGACCGACTCGGCATGGATGCGCCAGGGCCCGATCCCTACTTCAACGCCTATGTGCCGGGGCTGTTGTCCGGTTTGGCATTAGCCGGAGCGAACCAACCGGCGGAAACGGAGGACATGTTCGATGGAATTTTGCGAGCGTCCGAGATCGAGGCTTCTTCGCTGCAGGGAGTTGATTTAGTGGTATTGTCCGCGTGCGAAACGGGCTTGGGCGCTGTGGCAGGTGGCGAAGGATTGACCGGCCTACAGCGTTCGTTCCATGTCGCGGGTGCGAAAACGGTGGTGGCCAGTTTATGGAAGGTAGACGATCACGCGACGCTGACATTGATGAGCGAATTCTATCAAAACCTCTGGGACAAGAAGTTGGGAAAACTGGAAGCCCTGCGCCAAGCCCAACTGGCGATGTTGCGCGGCTATAATCCGCGGACGAAAGAATTGGTTCGAAGTTTGGGATCAACGTCTGGCCAAATTGATCCGGCGAAACCCGCCCTTCGCCCTCAGAACAACAGCCGCTTGGACCCACGATACTGGGCCGCATTTCAGTTGAGCGGCGATTGGAAGTAAGGCGTTACGCTGCCAGAACGTTTGCTTTGTTGACGCCGTTTTTGGATGGGAGTTCGTCGAATTTGTTGCGCAAAGCTTATGGCAATTTTCCGGTGCGCATGTATTCGTAGTATTCGTCTTCCGAATAGCCGTGTTCCAAAAAGGCCGCCGCAAAGCCGATGGCGCGGCGGTTCGATTCCTTGCGAAAATCGACGTTATGACCAATTGCATTGGTAGCCATGTATACTGCCTTGGATTCATAGGCCAGCAGTCGACCGCCCCAATAGCGAAGAAAGGTTATGGGTTGAAAGTCGGTGTGATATTGCAGGCTATTGTTAATCTCTTTCATTATGGTAGTGACGTGCGGCGACTCGGAAAATCGTTGGACTACGCCTTCCAGCACACGTTGTTCCGTCTTAACCATCTGCAAATCGAATTCAAAACCAGTAGCGGGTGCGCGCCCCAGTTGTTCGGTTTTCAGACTGTCAACATACGCCGTGGGATCGAAAAGCCCGTCGTCCAATAACTTATTGAACATGCGATCGTTTACCGAATAAAGTGCCCAGTTTCCGAATTCCAGGAACTCTTCGGTCGCGTCACCAAATTCTGCGTGGTTTGCCACAATACCTGCCAAGTCGTCCGTCACATCTTCTGCCATACCTGCAAATCCGACGTCCAAGCCTGCGTCTTTGAGGATCTTGTCCCACTTTCCGTAGGCGGTTTCGCGTTCGGATCGAGAGTTCAGGTATTCCGGATCTAGTTCACCTTCGGACGTCCGTAGCTTTCCTAATTCTGTTGGATTGCGAAAACTGGCGTCATTGGGGTCTTTATAGCCGGTTGACTCGGGATGTTTACCGGTGGTGGTTGTATCTCGGGACGGCTCGCCGTAGTTCGAACGCTGTTCTGATTCAGCGTTTGATTGGTCAAGGACTTCGGCAACTCGTTGCGAAGTAAGAAACGCGATGCTTTGGGCGAATTGGAGTATGCCCAATAAGATGATTGCTGCGACGGCGATCATCAAAATGGATTCAATCGGAGCAAGGCCGTGCCGACGCTGCTTTGGGTACAACATTGTTTGAATCTCGATTTGAGCGGACGGAAGTTGGGGAATATTCGCGATTGGAATCGCCAGCGAACTCTACGGCACGGGCGATTGACGCCATCTTGACGAGCTTCAATGTTTGCACAGACGGCAAGTCCTGCTGGGACAGGTGAATAGTTACCAACATCCCGCGGAAGCGGACGTGGCTAGAGATAGCGCTAATGAACGGAGTGACAGTTGTTGGAATCGGTACGCAGTTCGGCAATGAATCCGTCGCTGGAGAGCAAACGCAATACAGGCCAATTGTTCGTCGTGTGCGTCCCGTTGAATTCCGTCCGGTGCAGGTTGCCGGACGCCGAGCCGCGGTAGGTTCAAGTGAATCAGAAGCGGTTGGCAGATTTCGCACCGGCGCAATCCTGGTTTCGATTTGCAGGAGAAATGTGCAGGGAAAATATTTGGCCCGTGGGACAAGCGGGTCGCCCAAGGCAGTGGAGGCGGACGGGACAATGATCTGAATTTTTTGGGGCGGTGCGCAGGATGGCATGTGAGACCGGTATTTAGGGGCATGAAGGAAACGTTGTTTGTTTCGAATTCAACAATCGCAACTCCTTCAGGCCAGCAAAATACGGGGAAAATGATGACCAACACCACAAATGCTCAAGTTACTGAATCTCGCAACACAGTTCGCCTTAGCCTTGTAGAAGTGGCACAAGCATGGCAACGAACGGAGGACCTCAATTGTCCGAACAGTTGCATGAGGCTTTGATGCCGCAAGTACTCAGCCGCATCCAAGCTGTTTTGTTTGCCAAAGTTCGGACTCGAGTCAGTTTGGACGACGTTTGCCAAGACGTTTTTCTTGACATGTTTGTGCAGATTCGCAAGGGGCAATCAAACCTGACAACGGACCGCGAATTTGTTTCCTGGGTATTGTCGATTGCGGTCAATAAGGCTCGGAAAACAAACAAAGACGCTACTCGTCAGAAGCGAGACGTCAGCCGAGACTTGCATTTGGCCGACGACATGCGGTTGGAAAGCGTCTGTTCAACCAGCGGCCAGCAGTCGCTAAGCGAATGGAATGACACGATCGATCGCCTGAACCCCAAGCACCAAGAAATTGTCCGCATGTTGATGCTGGACTACACGAAGCGTGAAATCGCCGCTCGGCAAGGCGTGAATGAACGGACCATTCGCCGTCATGTAAAGGAAATCCAAGTCGCCCTGGAATCGTTTCACATGGCGTCATAGTCAAATAGAGAGGCTGGCACTTTCGCTGGATTCGAATCGAATGTGCCGTCTCGTTCCTGATCCAACATTGAAACGGCCAAGTTGCTCCATTTTACGAAAGACATCATTCCCATGTTCGCAACGAATTTAATCGGACGTGTCGCAAGATCGGCAGGACAAGTACTGGGACTTTCCCGTGGCCCGTTACAAGCTCAACGCGATTTAGTTCATCGCTTGATGGGCCACGGCGATTGGCTACAGGCAGATCAAGCCATGGAACAGGTACTTGCCCTGTCTGAATTTGCGGATGACTATGTACTTCGTGCTTCGATTCGTGTGCGAACCGAGAACTATGCAGGCGCATTGGAGGACGTCAACGCGGCCCTGGAATTGGACGACTCGAACGTCGACGCCGTTGAGATCAAGGCAATCGTTTTGGGAAATATCGCAGCTTGGGAAGAAAGTCTTCATCAGTGGGAGCGATGTATTCAATTGGCTCCCGACGAATTGGATTACAAAACCAATGCCGCGATCGCTTGCCGGAACCTGAAACGACTAGACGACGCGTTTGCCTATTTATCCGATGTGATTGCGGTTGACCGTCATAACGCTGAAGCACTGACCATGCGAGCTTCGGTTTCGCTAGAACGAGATGCCATATCCGAGAATTTACAGCAGGTAATCAGTGACTGCCAACGCAGTTTGAAGATCAAGCCGAACCAGCCAGACCTTTATGTTGTGCTGGCCGACATGATGCTTCGAACTAGCGATTATCAGCGAAGTTTAGCCTATTGCAAGCAAGCCTTGCAGTTTGCGCCCCACGACTATCGTGCCATTGGATTGCGAGGCGTTGCGTCGTGTGCGTTAGGAAACATAGAAGAAGGTATCGAAGATTGCACTCAAGCAATCGATGGCGGTATCGAACAGACGCAAGTCCGTACGGCGCGAGCTCAAGCTTACGTTGCGTTGGACAAACTGGACCAAGCAATGGAAGATCTAAACTATCTGATCCAGGCGGACCCTGAATCGATTTTCGCGTGGACAAACAAAGGACACCTATTATTGCGAATGGGCGAATCGCAAGAAGCAGAGATAGTCGCGAACCGAGCCATCGCACTAGCACCTACCGACATCGACGCGTTGATGTTGCAGGCGCAAGTTCTGCAAGTCGCGAACAAATTTGCAGAAGCTTCACCCTACTACGACGAAATTATTTGCCAAGACAAGCACAACGTCGAAGCTCGGATGAATCGAGTGATCTGTGATATTCTCGCAGGTAACGACCAAAGAATTGCAGAAGACATCCAAGTTGCTCTGAAAGATGGAGCTTTGCCAAATCGTGTCCATCTTGCGGTAGCAGATGCGTACCTAGCGGCGAATCGATATACCGAAGTTGTGGAACATGCATCTTTGGCAATCAAAGCCGACCCTGGGAATGTGTCCGGTTACTTCTTGCGAGCCTCTGCGTATTATGCGTGTGAAGCATGGGACCGCGCCGCCGCGGATTGGACCAACACTATGACCATGACCACAGACGTAGCGTACAGCTATGCCTGTCGTGCGAACGCTTGGTTGGCCAAGCAGGATTGGGACGCGTTCGAAAAAGATGTGCGTGCCTTGCTAAAAATGCATGGTGATCCGGCCGTCCTGAACCAATTATACCATCACGAGGTAATGCGTTTGATTCGGAAAGACCAGTTTGACGTTGCGTTGGAAATCTGTGATCGATTCCAAGCAAGGCAGCCGGATGAGGCTTTGCCTCATTGGCTACGAGCCATCGTTTGTTGGGAAGCCGGCGAATTTGTCGACGCCAAGGAACATATTGGGTTGTACCTTCAGCACAATACCGAGGTGCTGAGCGTTAAATCGCTTCGTGGCAGGATTCTTACGGAATTAGGCGAATTTGACGCCGCGTTAGAAGACCTTCGTGAATCGATTCAGGCTTTACAGGCGTATGAACGCGGCCCGGAACGCGATACACAATTGGCTTTGTGTCTATGCACACTGGCCGTGGCCTCCGACGGACTGGGCAACAAAGAAGAAGCCGCTATTGCGTTTCGCCAAGCAGAAGAATTGGGACCGGAAAATGGGTATGTGCACTATTACGCTGGATGTGTGGCGTTTCAGGACGGTGATCATGAACGAGCGGTTCGATGTTTTGAACGGTCACTTGTCGCACGGCAGACGCCGCTGCCCACACGACGACGGAAGAAGGCGGAAGCGATTTTGCGCCGTTGCCATGAAAGCTCGGTGAACCCCGCTGCGGACGCAAGCTGATTCCGGTTCCCTGGCATCGCTTTGTGCGATCAATGATTTTAGACAAAGACAAGGATTGCAATTATGAATGGCCACCTCCGATACCCTGGATCTTGGGCGTTGAATTCACTGCTTTTTGCATTGGCTTGTGCCGTTGCCGGAATTGTGCTGCTATTGGTTGTCTCGGCTTCCGGCAAAAGCTCGGCGCAAACTCCCAACTCCGATCTGGATAACGTTTCGACCATGGAAGTCAGAAAGCCCATTGTTCCCCAAGTAATTCATCCGGCAGGTCAGGCCGAACGAAGGGAACCTGTCTCGCTTACGACGGAATTGAATTTGAATGAGGACCCTAGAATTGATTTGGTGCAGGATTCGAATGGCGGGAATTTGGTTCGGCCCAACCTCAGGTTCGTCACGCCGTTCCGGTTGTGACCGAACTAGAACTTGGTAGTTTTCGACTTGGAAACGCTGCTGAAGAAATTCAGCCAAATGAATTTCAAGACTTGGTGGATGCGGCCAGCGCGGCAACTTCTGCAGGAGACTTGTCTAAGGCAAAAGCTTCACTGTGGGCTGCTTGGGACTTGGTTGGTCAGCTACCTCCAGCCGAACAACCAGACGCATGGTTTGTTGTGCAATCACAGTTGGGAAACATCTATCTAATGAGCCAAGATTTCCCGGTTGCTCAGCAGCACCTACAGCAGGCGTTGACAGAAACACGATTGCTTCAATCGACTGCGGATACAATCATTGCCGAAGCTCGATTCCATCTTGGGCTATGCCTATATTATCAAGAGTCGTTTGCCGCTGCTGCGGAACATCTGCAAGTCGCGTTGCCTGTTTTGTTGCAAAGCGAATCTCCTGAGCATCTGTTGGCGCTCGACACACTGGCCGATGCGCAATTTCGATCCGAAAACTACGTCGGGTCGCTGGCAACCATTCGGCGAGTACAACAGGAACTGGCCTCCAAACAGCCTCCGCCGTGGGAAGCCATCGTCAATACACAGGCGTCGATTGCTCGACTGCAATACCGTCTCCGGCAGACAGCAAAGGCAGCGGAGACACTTTCTCAAGCTCAGAAGCTTGCAGATCAGTATATGATGGGCACAACAGTTCGAGAATATATCCAAGAGGTTGCCGACGAAGTCAAAATTCGATACCCGGTGCACCCCACCGGTTTTCACGAGCCCTGGGGAACCGCACCGCAAATCCCGAACACGACGATCGTCCCCGCTCCAGGTGATCCACAACCCGGAACGGAACGTCAAGTACTGCCGACCAGGCGTCAACGAGCTGAAATGGTGCTGCAAGAATGGCGGATGGCTGAAGACGAGCTTCGTGACTTGGAAGGATCTGCATCGCAATCGCGCAATTCCCGCCAGTGGCAACGCGACGTCGAAAGTGTTCGCCGCAAGGTTGACGCGAAGCGTTCGCTCTATTGGCAAATCACACGACGGGCCGATGATGTTGAACAACGATTTCGCAACCGATGATCTGGCTTTCGTTGTCATAGGACCTAACGAGACACAGGAGATTTTCACGTGCATCAATTTGTTTGTTCGGGATGGTGGGAGCAAGAAGGTCTTGGCCGACAATCAATGGATAACTTGAGATTGACATTCGCTAACGGTCAAATCCAAGGATGCGGAACGGATATTGTGGGTGACTTCGAACTAAACGGTTGGGTAAAGGGAGAGGAGGTCTTTCTGAGGAAACAATATCTCGGGCAACATCAGCTGGATTATTTGGGAAACTACGACGGCGAAGGCGTCTATTTTGGTGTCTGGACGTTTGGGCGCGTTGCTGGTGGGCGGTGGTTGATTCGAATCGAATCAGGCATGCAAATCGGCACGGGGCCGACGGAAATAGGGGAGCTGTAGTATGCGCCCGCTAGGTCACGCGATCTTAACGACCTTCCTATTTAGGAAGGTCGGCGGTCACGGTGCTGCTATTTCTTAGCGTTGCAGGCTGACATCGGCTGGGGCATAGGCTTATCAGCGAATTGCGTTCCTCCGCCGCCAGCTTTAGCCTTGTTACCGGCGGATTACTCTGAGTCTCGATAGAATTTACAAACTTGCAAAAGACACTTGCCGCAACGCAGATCTCTACGGTAGACTCATTGCCAGTTGGCGCAACCCATCTGTACCAACCCAGGCTGCGGCAAGGTAGGAATCGCGACGCGTCTTATGCTCTTATGCTCTTATGCTCTTATGCTCTTATGCTCTTATGCTCTTATGCTCTTATGCTCAAACGAATAGCAAACTATCTCGCCGTGGATAATATGTTGTTTGGTTATACGTTCGGGCACGGGAACACAACACAAAGCTGAAAAAAAACTCTCGGTGTCAACCAATTTCTGGCACAATCGGTGTCACTTTTTGGGTCATTGAGTCAACCAATTGGAGAACAACGGATGAACAAGGAGCACGACCTTGAACAACAGCAGAACCCATACGTCTCGCCTCATTCCACAATGAAGATGTCTCTGGACCAGGAGGCCTACACTCAACAGGAGCTCATCGCCTTCGTTGGCTCA
Source organism: Pirellulaceae bacterium (assembly GCA_041399205.1). Lineage (GTDB taxonomy): Bacteria > Planctomycetota > Planctomycetia > Pirellulales > Pirellulaceae > JAGQOZ01. Next base: position 9,043 of record JAWKTK010000024.1, read on the forward strand.
AAGGCAAAGTACTACGTCAACAAGTGGATTCCGTTGATCGAAGGGCGTGTGGGAAGCGAAGGCCGAGGAGGCATTAATTGGGCTGCCTTTTTCTTAGGCGCCCATATGGCTTGCCTATCGCAAAATGTACAAAGCCGCCTTCATTTTCTTTGGGGTCATCTTGGTGGTATCGATACTCGTAGACGTGGTCTGCATTGGGATACTTGGACAGAAAGAAACTCCCGGGGAAGTCAGTGTAGTAGTGGGTTTTATTTTTGCTCTTATCTGCGCAGACTCCGGCAACCGATGGTATCTCACGCATGCACAGAAAACGATTGCCGAGGTTCGTGCTCAGCAGCTGGAGGGAGAAACTCATTTACAAACGCTAGCCGATCGTGGAGGCACGCATTTAATATTCACATTTGGATTCGTCATGTTCTGCTTTTTGGTGCTTGGAATAATTTCCGTCATCGTAGATACCTTGCTATCACCGTTTAATGCGTGACCTCCAGAGAGAATACAAAGGAATTCGTCACTAGTGTTACGGCAGCGAACTTCGGCGGAACCAGGAAGCGGCCAGGCAGGGAAGGTCGCTTGGTTTTATGATGTTCTGGAGACATCGACCTCAGTTTCCCGGTCGTGTAGATCATAGCTGTTGGAGTCAATTCTTTCCCACAGCCTTCTCGGTAAATGACGTGCGTTATCCGCCTGCCGAACATTACATGATGACTGAGAAGGCTCGCATGATACCAATGCGGAGCAGATGATTTATTGGCAACACAATCACACAATCAACCTGGGAGCGTTTCTGAACCGTGGCGTTTATGCAGCGATCTTAGTGGTGCATGTAAGTGCTTTGTGCTCAAGGACTTTCCAGTGTCCGGCTTTGTAGTGCGAGCGTAAGAAGATCATGCGCTCGGCGTTGTCTTTGGTCCAAACGAGGCTAGCTCCTTTGAGGCGAAGGTTCAGCACTCGGCGAACAGTGCTTTTGATGATGTCGCTGCCATTGGGCAGTGACTGCTCGCGAGCGTTCGCATAATCGAGTCGTCCGGCCTTGGCGTTGCGAAGAGGATAACTTCGCTGCCGACAGTCTTGGTCGCGACGTCCCATCGTGAACGTCTTGATCTCGGTAATTAAGTCGCCGATCTTTCCTTGCTTCAGTCGGTTCACTTGCCGAGTGATCCAGCCTTGCTTTTACTGCTTCGTCGAATTCTTCTTCAATTCGGCCAGCGTGCCGATGTGCTCCACAAAATGGTTGAAGTCGACAAACTCCATGCATTGGTCGGCTTGCAAACCAAGACGCGCGAACAACGCACCGACGCGATTCCAAATCCACTTCGCACCGCCGGCGATAAACAAGACTTTGGTCGCTCGGTTGATTCCCAGTTCTTTCAAATATGATTCAATCAACGCAAACACAGCGTCAGGATCTTGCAGCGTGCCGTCGAGCACCGGCATAAACACGCGATCTATTTTTCCGCCTCGTCAGCAGATATTGCGGGTGAATTTTGATCCAGGCAAGGCTCCCAGGTTGAGATACAAGGTGGTTTCGTAGGCTAAGGGAGCTGTAGTATGCGCCCGCTAGGCCACGCGATCTTAACGACCTTCCTATTTAGGAAGGTCGGCGGTCACGGTGCTGCCATTTCTTAGCGTTGCAGGCTGACATACGCTTGGGGACAGGTTATGCTGCACATTCAATCGCATTCCTAACTCCTTGTCTATGTAAAAGGCTCTTCGCATGAGCGACGCGATTCCGCCTTACCAAGAATTAGCCTCACAGTTTCGGCAAGCATGGCATGCGGGCGAACGTCCATCTTTGCACGAATTCTTGCAGCGAGTCGGGCCGGCAAAAGAACGTGAATTAGGCCGCATCCTACTGCCAATCGAATTGGAATGCCGACGCCGCTTAGGCGAAACGCTTCTGGCCGAAGACTATCGCGACTACGGTCAATTTTACGTTCAATTGGCCAAGGACTTGCTTCCCCCAGATGCGACGTTAGTCAAACTTGATCCCGAATCAGACATTGTGATTTCTGTGGACACGTCAGAGAAAACGGTTGATCGTCGGTCAAACCGAATCCAAGCCACAGAGACGGATCCTGCTAGAATAACAACGACAATCCCCAAGCAGATTGGACCGTATAAGCTGCTGCAGCGCATAGGCACGGGAGGCATGGGCGAAGTCTGGATGGCGGACCAGGAAACACCTGTTCGGCGACGAGTGGCAGTCAAACTAATCAAGTCCGGTGTGACGGACCTCCAAGTGATCGCGAGGTTCGAAGCTGAGCGTCAAGCGTTGGCCATGATGGATGATCCCAATATTGCCAAAGTCTTGGACGCAGGCACTACCGAAGACGGACTGCCCTATTTCGTGATGGAATTAGTGCGGGGCGTCCCGATTACAAAATACTGCGACAAGAATAAATTATCTATTGACGAACGACTCCAGTTATTTGTCTTAGTCTGTCGGGCCGTTCAGCACGCTCACCAGAAAGGGATAATTCATCGTGATCTCAAGCCGTCGAACGTATTGGTCTGCCAATATGATGGTCGCCCTGTGCCAAAGGTCATCGATTTTGGTTTGGCAAAGGCACTTCAGCATACGACGAAACTAACCGACAAGACGTTATTCACCGAATTCGGCCGAGTTGTCGGGACGCTGCAGTATATGTCGCCCGAGCAAGCCGAATTGAACCAATTGGACATTGACACTCGCACTGATATTTATTCATTGGGTGTGATGCTGTACGAGCTATTAACCGGAAGCACACCCATTGAACGAGAATGGCTTGGGCAGCGAGCTTTGTTTCAGGTACTGGAGACCATTCGCCAGCAAGACCCACCTCGTCCCAGCGTACGCTTAAGTACGGTATCGCAAGACGCAGCCGCGGCGTGTCGGCTCAGCGTCGTATCGATGTTGGCAAGCTGAAGAATCTCCTACGCGGCGAATTGGACTGGATCGTCATGAAGGCGCGGAAATTGATCGTAACCGACGATACGAATCGGCCACTGGGTTTGCCGAAGATCTGAATCGATACCTAAACGGCGAGGTCGTCACGCTCGACCGCCGACACTTGTTTACCGTGTCCAAAAGTATGCGGCCAAGCATCGAACCGCCGTCGCCGTCATGCTTACTGGTGCGAGTCTCATGATCTTGGGCTTTATCACAACATCAGCGTTTGCGATTCAGGCACTGCGTGCAAATGCACAATTAAAACAAGAAATAAACCGCAACCTCATTCTCAAACAGCGCGTTTGTCGAATCTTTCGCCATTACCAGCGAATCGGCCGACGGAATTGACCCATCGGCTTCTGCTCACGATGTACTAGTTCAAATGACATCTCATAATTGAGGCTTCTGGAATTGACGCGAGACTTGATTACCATGACGCACTTCGACCAATCGATACCGTGAATTGGCTAAAGCAGATAGCATCAAATTACCGCGAACTCGGCGAATTTCAAAAATCATTGAATACATTGGAAACGATCGCGTCTTTTAAGGACTTGCCTCAAATCGAGCGAGACCGAGTGGAACGCAATGTTGCGGAAGTACACCTTGAAATGGGCGATATCAAAGTTGCGGAAGAATTGCTCCTGAATGCGTTACAAAATCACAGCGAGGTGCAGCAACCTGGGCTTCCTCGCTTTGTCTTACAACACAACATTGCGAGAATATTTGGTCAAACCGGTCGAGCAGATGAAGCGTTGACTATGCAGCAAGAACTAGTAGAACGGTCAGTCAAGGAATCCAAATCGCACCGGGTATCGTGGGGCCTTGGGTTAGCGACGACCTATATACGGTTGCAAAGGTATTCAGACGCGGAAACGCTACTGCTTGGCCTTCGGAATTTATTTTCAGATGAAATGAAAAAATCCAAAGACTTTGCTGATTATCGACATCAGCTGGGAACGCTTTACCTACTTCAAAAACGATTCAGGACGCAAGAGACAGCCTAGCGATTGCTCGACAACTATACGACAAGATTCATACAAACCCAGCTCATCCGCAACGGATTGCTGCTGTACATTTCTTGGCCAGAGCGGAACTTGCGGCAGCAATTATGTTGCCGCCGCAGATCTATTTGACCTTGAGTACGTCATAAGGCAAAAAGTTGCAACGGACGACAACGCGACGCAACGAGCTTTGAAACTTCGTGATCAAGCTCGGCAGCTTGCGTCCAAGCAGAGCTGATGATCCTTTTCGGTAATAACATACATTGAACAAGACGAAGCGCCCCAGATGACGACTCGAGCTCCGCTAAGATTGGAACAACTAGAAAACAGGTGTACACTCTCGGCAAGTTCGCCACTAGAAAACATTGGCTTCGAGAATGCTACTTTCCGATATTGGGATCGATCCCCGGGCGCGGGTGCATCATACTCGATACACAACGAGTTCGCTTTAACGTCAGATTCAAGAATTATTCCACGCCAGGAAGCAGTATTTCGCAATGCTAGGTTCCTCAGGATCGGCATCGGAGTCACAATCCGCGGCGATGCTTTCGCGGGCTGTACGCATTCAGTCTGCTGCAACCTTCACTGGTGCGTACTTTGTACCGCGGCCTTTTCGAACCTCTTTCCTTAGAATTGCGGTGAGGTACCCCAATGGTGAAACAAGGCAACTATTAAATATTGGACAGCAATACTTCGATCGAATTTCCTCTTCGAACGCGTTGCCCAGATGGGAAACGTTCGCCTTTCGCTTGTCCGAACCAGGAGAGTATCGATTCTTTGTCCGTTTCGCGGGCTCCGGCAGCGAGGTTGCGTTAGTTGCACTAGATGATTTTCGAGTCATTCCAGAAAGCGATGGGTTTCCTGATATTGAATTTTCTTCCTCTTCATTCATGGCAGACAGTACCGGGAAAATTGCGCAGATGCAATTGGATGTCGACGCCTCACTTCCACTAATCGCGTCATTGAATTACGGCAGAGTCGATTTGTTTGCGATCGAAGGAAATGAACTAGTCCTACGCGAGCCCGTCACGACAGAATCGGCGTTTTTGGTAGGTATTCAGTTCGAATCACCAAACGGCTATACCGCGTATCGCGAATTCTTGTTAACGCCCATTTCGGTCAGTGTCCATCGAGGAATGTCACCGCAGGACGCGCCGTCGGTAATCGTAGGATCTCCCGGCACGGAACCAATCACTGCGGATATTCACTTCGTGGACCATCAGCAACATTCCATCGCCTGGAAAGGGGTTGTTGCCAGTGGCAATTACCAGATTCCGTTAGCCGACAGGTGGCAAGAACTGGCAGATGGCTCAATCATGGTTAATGGGACACTCACTCTGCACGGACAGCAATTAGATTTCAGTAGGTCAGTAGAAAAGGGTGTTCCGCAGCTACATAGTTTTGAAGGGGCGAAAACCAAGCTATATCTCGATTTCAGCGGGAGCCTGACCTCGCAATGGAACGGATATGAGAACATCGTTACTCCTGCATTCGCCGGAACCAATTCTGAAATTGAAGAGATTTTTGAGATCGTTGCCGATCACTTTTCCGTTTTCAACGTGGACGTCACCACCGTTCGTCCAGAAAACGCCGTGCTGCCATACGAGGATTCGATGTATGTACATGTGGGTGGAGCAGGTGATTGGTTTGCACCTGACAGAACAGGAGCCGTCCTTTTTGATTCCTTTGCGAAGCCATTGACGAATGTTGCGTTTGTTTTTAGCGATAATCTCACGGTCAGAGAAACGGCGTTTGCTATCTCGATAAAACTCGGCAACGCATTTGGCCTTTATTTCCGCAAGGACCTGCGCAATTTAAATTCGCCCATCGGTGCAATCATGGCTAACAGTTATGCCGCCGACGTAGCGGGCTGGATTGACCTGCAAGTAGAAACTCCGGCAGGTGCGTTCATAGACCAGAATGAATTCGAAATCCTAGCAAGTGATCGTCTTGGGTTTGGGCTACGCGAAGATGATCACCTCGACATGGCTACCGATAAGCTTGATGATTATGTCTTATTCGAACAATCAACGCACCTCGCGGGGATAATCAACGATGCAAAGGATCGTGACGTTGTGCTCATTCGGGCAGAGCGTTTTTCATTTGTTGACGTCATTGGCGTCGGTAGCTTAATACCGACCGCCACTCTAAAAAATGTCGCGAACTCGACAATCTCGCGATGTACCCCATCAGCGCGAAAGTGCCGACTTTCAATGAGCAACACCACAGTGACAAACGTCTTTCTTGAGGTTTCTTCGTCACATGAAACCGTTGGCGGATTTCAGCTAGTTTTTTCGACCGTAAACGGTGGTGGCGGAGCGCCTCCTCCTCCTCTTCCCAGCCGAGACTTGTCGCAACCATATTTTTCCGATTTCAATTCAGATAATTTGATAGACGAAAATGATATCGACATCCTTATTAGCGATATCATCGATCCGCCAAACCAAGAGAACACCGATCTTGACGTTGACGCTGATGGTCGCATTGATTTTGACGACTTGACCATTTTGATCATTGATTTCTTAGGCACTGCCTTTGGCGATGCCAACCTAGATGGCAAGGTCGACTTAGATGATTTGCTGACACTCAATCAGCACTTCGGAACAACTGGCGGATGGGCACAGGGAGACTTTAACGCGGATGGGCGCGTTGATTTTGGTGATTTCCAACAACTTCGCCAGAACTACGGCTTTCCGAACCAGTCGAGCGAGATTGCTTTCGAACATTGCGATATGAATGCAGATGGGAATTGTGACCATTTTGACATCGACACGATTAGCAACGCGATTCGGTCAGGGCGTTATCAGTTGTTATTGGACCTGGATTTGGATGGTGCGGTGGCCAGCTCCGATCGTGACATTTGGATACACGGCCGCATGCGATCGACTCCGGGAGACACGAACTTGGATGGCGTCTTTTCTTCAACCGATTTTGTCTTCGCTTTCCAATACGGACAATACTCGGATGAAGTATCGGAGAATTCTGGGTGGGCACAAGGTGATTGGAATGGCGATGGTGAATTCGACTCGGCAGATTTGGTGCTGGCGTTTACGTTGGGCGGTTTTCAGATCTAGGGTCGTTTCCACAGCCTCAATGCAATTCGGATCAGGCGAGCCTCATGACCATGCACTTTATTACTCGCGATTTACTTGAAGCGGAAACGGGAGCGATGCTGCTGACGGTGGATGGGAACTGTGTGGGTTTAGAGGGAGGGATTGCCCGGTCGTTTGCCCAACGGCATCCACAAATATGGCAATCGGTTTTGAAGCAGGTGTCGTTTCCAATTGCACTGGGCGATACCGATGCAGCCTGCATCACGAAAGATGACGGCGGTCAGCAGTTGATCATCTTGGGAGCGACGTTGCATCATCTGCTCGACCTGGGACGCGATCAAAAGCAGGCTGTTGTTCGCAGCGTGTTGACATCGGCGCTGAAAAGAACAGCTGCAGCCAAAATTTCTGATTTAGGAGTGCCAATACTGTCAGGTGGCTGGCGACTTTCTGCTGTTCAGGCTGCCAATTCGATGTCAAACGCGTACTTCGCAGCTTTGGCGTTGAGTCAGCATGTTCCTGACCTGTTCGTTCACGTCATCCAAACGGAAAGTCGGCAAGAATTGTTCGACTACTTTCGATCCAGGTCCTACCTGAACGTTCAGGCCACGGATAATGGATTTACCATCCATCGTAGCTAAATCGCCAGGCTACAATTACAAGCCGACGATTCCACTTTTATTTCTAGCTACCCAGACTGTATAAGATTCGGTCCAACCAACTATCTGTAACACCTTTGTACTCGACGTGCATCCCAGTCACGGACCCCGATAGCCCGATTCCGATTCCGTATCCCAAGTCGCTAGTTACGTCAATCGTCCCGTCAATTCCGCGGTACATGCTTCCGCCAACGGTCACTGCGCCAACAAGGCCTGCGGTGGTATTGATCGACACGACGTCCTTTGGAAAGTCGCCAGGGCTGTTTAGTTGAATCTCCATTGGCGACATGGTGACGCCAACGAAACCGCCTGGACCTACGGAAGATCCAACACCTACATATTCGTGCAATTGACCGGTCTCCGGATGACGCAATAAAATCGTCGAGCCAACTACGCCGCCTCCCAGAAAAGGACTAATCGAAACAACAGGCAAGCTGCCGGTTACGTTGACCCCACGGTATGTCATTGGCTTTGCGGTGTTTAGGGTATTCTTGTATGCTTCCAAGTTTGCAACGATTGTGTCGACCGGCATTCCCAGTTCGGCTTGCATGGCAATCAAGTAGTCTTGGACGATTTCTTCTGGCGAGCTTCCTGGGCCATCGTGTGGGACTGCTGGTGGTTGACTTGTCAGGATTTCAGATGCTAAGTTCAGCAGTTTGGATACGACCATGGGGTCTGGATTTGCCTTGGTAGTTTCAATCTGAATTCGTTTCAATATGTCCGCCACGTTCTCTTTGCGGCTAGACATTGATCGTCGGTCCATCAGATCTGCCGCTACCCGTCTTGCAGACTCAGCCAATCGATCGATTTGCTGGAACGCCGCGTTTGGAGGCGAGCTGTTTTTGGCGCCCGAATTTCCTGACGCCGAAGACCAGGGAGCATTCGCGTTGGCCCGATCGGCCGCCACGGATTTGGAGCGACCACCCTTCAGTAGTTCTTGAACGGCGCTGCCCATCTGTTCGGCAACTCCGCCGGGCCGATTAATGAACTGCAAGAGCCCTGACAAGATGATGGCAGAAACGGCAATCATCAGGATCGCTTCTACTACGCTGAATCCCTTGTGGCATTGTCGCGACTTCTTCGTTTGAACTTCCATCGTTGTTTACCTTAGCTACCAAGTGCGTTTTGTGGAAAGCAGCCGCAAAAACCGTGGCCAACGAACATCTGCCAATCGACTGCGTGGCAAAATCAAAGTACCGGCGCTAAGAAAGCTGCACGTTTTCACTGCGACGAATTTTGCGATCTGCTAATCTGTTAGGCCATGCCAGGCGATATCTTCGCGCGAGACAAACTGTAGTTCGCAATCGAGCCTAAAAGCGGGCAGTAAAGTCTATTGTTTTCGCCAGGCCTTTGGACGCGTATCTGAGTACGCGTCCAACGAACTTGTTCAAGGAAGCCGCTGCGCGGAACACTTTGGCAGAGACGTCGGCCAGCCAATGCAAGCAGAAACCTGTTCGGTAAGACAACCCGAACCACGAGTGTCTCGTGTCTCAAAGGGCTGATTCGCCCCAGGTGATTGTCAGGCAACGTTGTGCACGACACGCTATTCGCGCAAAAACGAAAATCGATTGTCCGGCTGGTGGCGATGAAGGGAACTGATAGCGTACACGAGAACTGACTCGTGCAAAACGAACCGAGTTTTTTCAGAAAAGGGTAGAAGAATGAACGGTGTAATTAGCAACGTCATGATGGTAGCAGTTGCGGCAATTATGTTGGCAGGCGTGTTAACGTTCACTGATGGAACAGTTTCCACGAAGGTCGCGGAATTGGTTGCTGCTGTATTCAACACAGCGGAGCCCGGTTTTAGTGCCGAAGAATAGCTCGTGGCCAAAGCAAATCATCAAACAAGCTGCGTCCTTTCCTGACGCAGTTTGTTTTCTGTTTCGGATTAAAAGGTATTGGAACTCAAAATGAAATCACTGGCAAACAAAGCATCGAAGGTAGTCGCTTGTGCTGTCTTGTTAGCTTTCATTTTGGTTTCGTATTGGCTGAACAACGTTCCTAGTCCAGGTTGCATGTCAGACTGTTATGGCGGAACAGTACCACGCTTTCGAGCGCCACAACAATAAGCGAAAGGACCTTGGGAAGATGAAACCTACAGCAAACATCAGATGGACGGGAATGCGCCGGCGCCGTTGGTTGACGGCGGTAAGCCATAACCACGCTTGAATCATAGTTCGGTATTGATAGGAAAACGACGATGGTGACTTTGGTCGAGCATCCGCGATTGGTTCGATACGTGCGACTTGCGATAGCGGGCTACAGTCTGGTAGCCCTAGCCGGAATGTTGTTGCGTCAAAGGCCGCTCGTCGAAATGAGCGTGATGTCGATTCTGCTAACCGCCTTGTTCGCAGCTGCAGTGCTGGATCTAAGATGTCTCAAGAGTCCCAACTCGGTTGTGTATCCGGCCATTTTTGCCACGGGTACCCTGCGATTTTCGCAAGGCGTGTTTGCTGGTTTCGCTCCATTATCCGGCAGTCCCGGTTTCATGCTTGGTTTGCTGGTATTGATGGTTGCGACAATGTTCTTTTTCTTCGGCGGAGGTGACGCGAAGTTGGCAGTGTTAATTTCGCTGGCGTTGTCGCCAACCGTGGCCGTTTGCGCACTTTTGTTGGGATATTTTTCCAGTCTGACGTTAGCGGTTGTGAAGATGATAGCCACTGTACGCCATCCACAAACATGGCCTACGGCATTGGCGATGGCTCCACATATGGCTACGGGAACGGTCATTGCGACGGTTTACAGCAATCTGATTGTCACGATGTTATTTCCGGTTCTCCAGTAGCGGACAAGGTTGCGTGACGAACGGACAGGACGAGGTGTCAGCATGCACAACAAACAAAGAAACTTTCGGCGAACCAGCCGCCAACGACGAGCGGGAATTGCCGCAATAGAAGTATTGCTGGTAATCGGCACTATTTTTGTGGTGGCGATGATGTTTTACTGGCTCGCGCAGGCCAGCTACGTTCGGCTGTACGAGATGATTGCTTTGCAAGCGGCGTCATTTTTTCTGTAAGTCAATGTCTTCTAGCAATAACTAGTGATGTGGATGTTTGATCGACAGTAATCTGTTCGAGGCCAAGATGATCAAAATCAAGGAGCTGACTATCGTGAATGTGATGAGCCTATTGCTTCGTTTGGTTATTGTTCGATTCTTGCGATTCCATCGTGACGAAACCGGGGTGGCCTATACGGTTTCGCTGATCTTATTGCTGCCACTCTTTATTTTGATGGTGGTGATCTTCAATGAACTCACTTTGCTGTTTGAAGCGAAACAATCCGTGTCGTACGCATCGTTTGCCGCGGCGCGAACAGCTGCGGTAGTCATGAATGCGGATTTCATTGACGAAGTTGATGGCTCGCCAAGCGACGAGGCGCAAGAAGCCATAAACGAGCCACTGCGACTAGGTCGTGTGCACCACGCTGCCGTCAACGCCTTGGCGCCATTTGCTAGTGGCTCGCAAAAACATCTGCCGCAGAAGGCAATGAATCGTTTTGAGTATCCCAGCGAGGCACCACACGCATGGTCCGAAGGATTTAATTCGCTGGCCCCCAGACCTTGGGACACAAAGTATCTAGCTCGTAAATGGACGTATGCCGCCAGATGCAGCAGAATCCGTGTCGATGCATTCGATCCTAAAACCGGAGATGTATTGGGGCAACGTCAAAGAAAGAATAGTCCTAACGTATACCTTCGAGTCACCGTTGAATACGAATATCCCTTTCATACTCCTGGAGCGGGACGCATCTTTGGAGTCAAAACTGAAAGCGGCAAGTACACTCGGTCGATTCAGGCTACCACCGAAATCCCTTTGGAGTGTATCAAGTCCGCCGACGGGAGTTTACCGTTCAAGAACTATTACCAGGTTCCAAAATATCGTTCGCTCAACCACGACATCACCAGCCTGCAGTAGCGACCAAGCAATAGGAAAACCATATCATGCAGAAACTACAGATGCACCGGATGATTCGAGCGGCAGTCCAGCTTCACCGCAATGAATGTGGTCAAATCACGATTGTCAACTTAGCCGTCTTTCTATCGATTGTGCTGCTGTTCGTTTTTACCGTCAACGTTTCGCACTTGGTTACGGACAAAGTAGATCAACAGCACGCGGCGGATAGTGTTGCAATTAGCGTGGGCACGCTGGAAGCAAGATACATGAACGCGTTGACTTGCGCCAATCATCTGATCGGCGAAGTTTCGGCGTTTGTCATCGTGCACGAATCAATTGGAGGCGAATGGTTAGACCAAGGCAAGAAGGCTGAGGACCAGGATACGTCTGGTCGTAAATGGTTTCATAATGACCGAGATATTTGTCAAGACCTTCGAGACGCCAACAGCGAACTTGACCTGGCCTACTACGCTGCCAGCGCAGTAGGTGCGCAAACGACGGCTTACCAGTTGGTTCGGCAGAAGCGAGGTATCTACGCGGGGGCAACGCTGCTTGCGTCTAAAATCGAATTGAAGGAACTATTGGTTTGGTGTTATTGGCAAAAGGTTGCGGCTAAGGCAATGCAGCGATTTCCTCCAACCGCTGCCGCTGGCGCAGCCTTGGAAGCTGCGATGAACATTTTGGAAGCCAAAATCTACCAGGAATACCAAACACTAAAGTTTCTACACGCAGCGGCTGAGGGGCTGCGTGGATTGAAGCAACATTTACGTGATCAAGTACTGCCCGATCTAAAGTACTACACCTCGCAGATTGTGAAGGAATATCCGGACGCGGCTCAGGCAGTAGCGAGACTCGTAGCAGAACATACCAGTGGTGACTATCTCGCTTCTACCTTTCCTGTGCAACCGCAGCTTCCGGTCACAATTGACCCGCACGCGACCGCTATGCAGCCGGCTGCCGTTCCGGCTGTCGCGGAAGCTGATTCAACACGAGATGGCTGTTGCGATTGTCAGTCTGAGCGGACGGAGGTTACTCGAGATCAAATCGTCAAGACGACACAGTTGGCTAGGGCAACCTTTCCGTGGGTCACATACCATCGAAAACCTATCTTGGATATTTCTGGAGCATTGCTAACCCTGGCGAAGTCCAAGAAATACTACAAACACTATACCGACGGTTATAGCAAACGCATTCTCAATCACCTCCAGTTGAAAAGTGACATGGGACTATTTGTGCTGAAAGGCTATCCGGCGCCGGACAAAGGATTTGCGGAATGGACACAAGACGGTACGAAGGCAAACGATCTATTTAGTTCGTTTGGGATGGTTTGGTCGTCTAGTCCTTCCGTGGTAGGTACTGGAATTTTTGGTCAGCACTATCCAGATGGTCGAACCACACTTTCGATGACTTTGTTGTACAACGCGAACCCTCAAGAACCGCACGAGCATCGAATTGACCTCACCTGCAAACGAATTACGCCAAATGTTCAACCCGTTGTAGGCATGGACACACTAAATTGGAAAGAGCCGGTTACGGAGCTAGTGGCCAAAACGAACCAAGGCGGTGCGCCAAGCGACAAGTTTCCGCAGATTCGTTTGAATTGGCAAGCCAAACTGGTTCCCATTACGGAGATTCGATTAAAAGATTTGCTTTCATCACGTAAGGACATGTTGGCATGTTTTTCTAGTTCGCTGAAGCCGCAAGTATCCGATGCTTCGGCGTCCCGAATTACACATTAGACAAACCTTAAGCATTTTTACCGCCGGACAAAGCGACTAGTGTGCCCGGCAATTTTCCATTTCTGATGTCCGCATGCGGTGACGAATGGAAACTATTCGTGTGCAAAGACCTAGTTCTTAGGTCAAGCAAAAGCCAAATCATCAATGGGAGAACCACGAATGCCCCGCCATGTCATTTCGAAAAAAACTAGGAAACGCAAGGGAAATGCGGTACTGGAATACATTCTGGCTTTTCCAATCCTGCTAGCTGTCTTTTGTGTCATCATCCCGGTCACAAGCATCGCTTTGACTCGCATGGCAAACAGTCACCAAGCTCACAACCAGGTGCACGCATTTCGAGAATCGGCATTGAACAGCCAATCACCGCTAGTCTCGGTTGCCGAGCTCAAGAATTTGAAAGTGAATCGAATCTTGCCAAATAAGCCGCTGCAGGTTCGATCGCAAAGTCTTCTCAAAGATTCAACAAGCCAATATGCAGACCCGATCTTGCCGTATTACCGGAGTTTGGCTGGTGACGCGGATCGGACCGCCGCAGTATTGGCGGGCTCGTGGGATGCAGGCGAACTTCCTTACAAACAGCACGACCGATTGTCGCTACCTGAATTGGCAGCAAATTTTGGCATGACGAAACAACAGTTGTCACAATTCATGTCTCTAGCAGAATTTGCAACTCGTTCTGGTAGTGTATCGAACGAAAACCACGGCACAACTGCACTGGATTGGAGCCAAATGATCCGCATGGCGGAACAGGAAAAACTGGGATTAGAGTCCAAACTCCAGTCGCTTCAGTCTCCGCAAGATGACGAGGAAATTTCTGCCACGCTTAACGCAATCAAAGACCTCGCTATTGCGTTGGAACAGTTGCGGAAGCCGCGTCCAAACTAGTTGGTTGTTTAACTTCGCCACGACCGAATTTTCTTCCTATTAGTAAAGGTCTACCGATGAAACAGTACTACGCTTCACCGCGTGCTGGTGAGGCATCGATTACCATGATTATGACCATTGCAGTTTCGGCAATAATTTTGCTGGGACTAATGAGTTTTGTTAACGGTTCCCTTTGGGTACAGGTACAACAAGAGGTGGCCGCCGTCTTTAGCAGCAATGGTGATTCGAATCACGATACTGATAGCGAATCAAATGTTGGGCCAGTTAGAACGCGATTGCCAGCCAGTCGCAATTCGACCGGTGGTCCAAGAACGAATGATGAGAGTGCGACGGAATCGGATTCGCCTCAAGGCAATTCGTCAAAAAGTGACGGGCAGATTGATGCAATTAGCGATGGGATTGTCAAGAAGGCAACGATCCAGCTGGCAAGTGACCTGCGTGAAGAAGTCTTGGAGGGCATGCGAAAAAGGCTCGCAGAGATCATTCGAGACAAGCAATTGGTCGGAACTGTAATCGATTCTGCTCGAAAAGAACTTGCGACCGCTGAATTGTCTGCTGAACAGCGCAGCGCGTTGCAAGATTATGTCATGGCAATGCGAAAGCACCTCAAACTGGAACTGGAAGACGAAGAGATGTTTTTGAAGGATCGGCTTGTTATCGCGGAGCAGTTTAAGCATGTTGCGCCGACTCTCGGAATGATGGGAGCACTTGACGAGATGTTTCAGCAAGACAGGGACAATCGACTTCTCAAACAGAATGGTGGAACACTAGACGAATTTCATTCGGCCTACCTTAACTCGTGGGAACAAGTAGGTAATGTTCTGGCCAGTCCACTAAACCTTCCATTGAAGGGTATGAAGGGAGTTACTGGAGGAATTGCTTTAGACGCTGCTGCAAGAAACGCCAGCCGAGCTATTGGGGCGCAGATGTTCTCTGTGTTCAATCGAACGGCTCACTGGCTTTACAACAACGGCTATGTGTCGCGTCCTCCGCGTTTTCCAATCGACTGGAAACCACAAGGTCAATAATTTCATCGGAAGGTACTGCTGGGATGAAAACAGTGAATGCGGTGGAAGCGAATATGAACGAAGCAGAGAAAGCGGAAGCACAATGGGACCGGATCGAGCAGATTCTGACGCAGGCTTGGTGTCATGCAGGTACGGCCGAATTATGGCAGCTTGGCAACTTGGTCACGGGAGCAGGCAGTGAAGCATGCTTCCACCGCCTATATAAGCTCATTGAAAAGCGTCTCGGAATGCCACTGGAAAACGATTCGAACAACGGCCTGCTATCACTGGCGTTCGCCGAATATTTCCCAAGTGCCCTAACGCTCGGTCACCTGCTAGACCTGACAACATTCGAATTCATGGCCAGTCAAAACGACAATCCGATTTCACTGTCTGACGCATTGGCAACTACCAACCAAGATCGTTCTGCTATACGACTTGCGTTGCATCGCGCCATGTATCAGGTAACGTCTTGCAGTATGGAGTTGTTGCCGAATAATACGGAGGAAAAATGGAAGCCGTTTATTGTCCCCGTCGATTCGCCCATGGTAATCGGCCGACAGGAGTCTTCCGAACCGCCTCCGCCGGTTCGCATTGCTGGAGATCACTATGATCGACTGGTTTGTGCGTGGAAATTCCAGCGACAAGTTTCTCGCCGCCAGATTTTTCTGGAATATGCTCGCCCCGGAAAACTAATGCTCGTCAACATTGGAACCGGACGAGTCCTTGTCGAACATCAGCGGCTATCACCGGGACAATCGATCGAAGTGGCGTTGAACGCAGAAATTGAATTGCAACATGTGCGAATTCGAGTTTTTCGGTCGAATCTAGCAAGTGTCGACCATAACGCCAATTGATTTACGCCGAGCGGTATTCCTATTGGTTTTCAAGAGATTCAATGGATTCGCGAAACAACACGTCCAGGTCTCTGGGCATGATGTCAAAATACTTGTCTCGAATTCGCTTCGTATTTTCCAAAATCTGCTCGGGAGAATTCCTGGTAAACTCGCCAATGGCACGAGTGCCAAATCCCAGCACGGCTGCGGAAGTGAACGCACAGTAGACGACTTTCCATTCCGATGGCTCCAACAGATGTTGAGTCGTCTTGAAGGCGTCCTTCAGAGACTTCAACGTTTCCAAGCTTGGTCTGCGCGTATCATCTCCTTGCCGAGAAAACGCCAGCAAAACATGACGCAAGGTAGTGCCAGCTGAAACATTTGCGGCGGCCTTGGCGATAAGACGTTCCGCGTCGATCGAAAGGCTTGCCAACGGTTGTGACAGTAGTCGCTCTAGCGGCATGCCTGATAGGAGTCTGCCGTCATGTGCCGATATATTCGTTGACGGGGCTATGGTCCCCAACAGAGTAAAGTCAACTATGTCGGCTCGCTCCGTTTCTCGACGTCGTTCTGAAGCAAAATTGGGAGACTTGATCGCAGCCATAGCTAAACAAAAGTCAGATTGTATTTCTTGCTCCGTTTGATCCGAATGTGTTTCCGAGATCACATCGAAAAGATGCTTCTGAAACATCTTTCTAGCACTTCGCAAAATCCCAGTTATCTGAGTGTTTGAAAGCTTCAAGTCGGCACTCAGCTGATCATAAGTTGGCACAACCGCTTTTTCGTTAATCCAAGGTTCTACGTCGTATCGCATCAAAACGTGGCGATATTTTTCATTTGCGTAATCTTCGAACCTGGCAATCGCCAACTCAAACGCACTGTATACCCACGACACGTCTTGGTCTGCTAAATCGATGTCTTGGTTGGCGGCGATATCGAATTTCTCCGGATCCCACTGAATTGCCCGAGTCTTAATACTACGTTTGATGAAGTTGTCGAATGACCGCAATAGAAACCACCGAAATCGGCCTCGCTCGGGATCCCATTTTTCAACAAATGACGTCTGACCTCCTTCTCGGTCGGGAACAAACTTGGCCGCGAAGAAATCTTGTAGCTTATCTTGGACATCTTGATCCTCTCGGTGCCGCCCCAACCGCCGAGCAACCAGACCTTCCAAGATGGGACGGTAGGCAGTAAAAACATGCGCGGCTGCTTGGTCGGCAGAAAGGATCGAAAAATCAATGGTTTCGGGAAAATTGGAAGAAAAATCTGACATGTCTGTGTCCTGTCGAAACGTGCTTAGTAATACGTCTTTTTAGCAGGATGCAATTCCCAGAAAAAGTCTGATATGCAGCGCAGGTCGATGGTAGCTTCGGGTATAGAACAATGGCTGGTTTCTTGATTCCGTTAATATTGGAGCAAAGCGTATGTTGCAAAGAACGACAGTGGCCGAAGGAATTTGGACTGTGGATGATTTTTTTACTTCCGGCGAATGCCAGCACCACATTCAATGGAGCGAAGAGCAAGGCTATTTGCCGGCAACCGTCGGTCAAGGCGAGGCCAAAGGGTATGCACCAGGAATCCGGAATAACTACCGAGTAATCGCAGAGAACCAAGAGCTTGCCGACCTAATCTGGGAACGAGGCAGATCGGTAATCCCACAGTTTGTGCAGGCCTACGAAGTCGTGGGAATTAACGAGCTTTTCCGTTTCTACCGATACGAACAAGGTCAGTGCTTTCACCGACATGCAGACGGATTTCATCGCCGCGAAAACGGAGAACGAAGTCGCCTGACATTGTTGATTTACCTTAATGACGGATTCGATGGCGGTGAAACTCGATTTGACAACGCCATTGTAACACCTCGCGAAGGTCAAGCCTTGCTCTTTATTCACGGACTGTTGCACGAGGGCGTTGAAGTCTTTAACGGATATAAGTACGTTCTTCGAACCGACGTCATGTATTCCGCCAATCCTCTGGATCTAGACGAAGAGTAGCACTCGCAGTGTTTTGGCATAAATTACGGTTATGTCGTTTCCAAAACGGACAAATTTTAGTCCGGAGATTTCGGTGGGTCGGTGATCTTAAAATCTGTTTGAGAACCAACCGCCACCCGGACTTGTGTGCATTTGCAACACGAGCCCTCGGATAATTTAACGTGGTCATTTTTGGTTTGACCTTGGTAGCGAGGAATTAAAACGGTTCGTCAGCGTGGACGGGCACCGTGGTGCTTGAGGCAGGTGAGCTGCCGTTCGCGTAGATCCAAGAATGAGCAAAGTCCATGACTTTCGCTACCAAAGGGAGATCGTCGCGACCGAAACTGCCCGAATCCTTCCATTCTTCACCGTCTCGATAGATACGGCTGATGGTCACGTTGTGACGCATTCCGTTCTGAGTCTCGTTCGCCCAAATAGCAGCTCGAATTCGTCCCATACGAATTTCGTGTATCGGTCGCCGAGTTTCACTAGACATGATTTGTCCTCCAAAAGTGGATAAGGAAAAAGAAACATACGGCCGGTCGATGATCGAGGCGATCTCGTCGTCAACCGGTTCTAAGAGCGGAAGTCCGGCACCGAGTCGAACTTCCTGACACGCTTCACTGCCGGCACGAAATCCAACGCAGACCATGGGCCGAGTCAGATAGATGCTGCAGCGATTGTTTTGATCCAAGAAATGGCATTTCCCATTGGAACTGCAGTTCAGATAGCCAATTTCGCCGTCGAGCCCTGGTTCCTTGAGTGCCGACATGTGTTCTGCGATTCGCGAGTTTCGCAGAATGTCTTCCTCAAAAACGTCAACCAGTTTCTGACGACAACACTCGCCGCATCCGTCACATTCGAGTCGTTGATTCACGAATTCGCTCCCATGCCGCGAGTGCCAATAGTTGGCCGATTCGCGTGTCCAATTGAGCGCGATCGCCAGCGAAGCAGACGTTCTGACTGAGCTTTGTCATTGCGTCGACGAGCGAAAAGATGGTGAACCCGCCGCTGGTCCGAGCGATCGTGAGGGCATCCTTGATCAAGTGCTTCGGAATGTTGCGTGACGCCAACTCCTTGGCGACTTCTTCCGCATCGTCGCCCAACCTGGCACGCATTGCGGTTTCAATGACTTTGGCAAATGAATTGCGCCGTTCGTCTCGCCGAGCGACCAACGTTTCTACGTGTCGACGAATTTCGTTCAGTGCGTCCCGAACGTTTGCGGTATGCTTACGGCTGAATTCGCCGACCTCGATGGCATCCCATACGATGTGGTTTTGGCAGATTCGCTGAAACCAAAACGTCTGAATGCCGACGCTTCGGCGCCCTACTTCGCTGTTCCAAACGAAAAAGCCAGGCGCAAAAGCTTGGCCGTTGATTTCGGCCCAGCCGGTAGGATCAATCAGAAACACGAACATATCCTGTTCGCCGCAGTAGAGTCCCGTACCTTGGCCGTTCATGGCGATTTGCGGTGCGGTGAAATCGGAAGCAAACTCCTTGACCACGTCTAGCAATTCGCAATTCCACAACCGAGTATACGTCACGCCGTGAATAGCTCGCATGGAATTACCGTTGCCCAGGATCTGCAAAGGCTTTTCGGTTATTGGCAACGTTTCTTGAATGGCCTGCCCAGCAGTTTCCGGACGCAGACGATTGATGGTGTCGCGATGGACGCCGCAGAGCTTGCACAGTTGGCCGAATGACCAATCGTTCAAGTTAAGTTGATGCCCGTTTTCCAAGTCAAGCTGCAATCGGCCTTCGCGATGAGTTGGTGTCAAATACTTGGGAAGTTGCCAATGCTCGGCTGCATTATCGCGTTGTTCGTAGCAATGGTGATGAAGCGATTCAATTGTTTCAAAACATTCGTCTGGTTCGCGCCGAAAAAGTTCGTGATGGGCCTTGGTAAGCGTGGCCATATCACACCTCCGTCTAAAGAGAACGAAGCGGCGATGACGCACCGACACAGGTGGGCCACCGACCGCCTCAAGAGACAACCGGCAACCCATCTGCGATGGCAAGCTCGCGACATGACTGAAAAACCTGAAAGATCACCGACATCCCACGTCTCGAAAGACATGGAATGCGGATGTGCTGTTTCTGCCCTCGTCCGTTGTGGGGACGATCGAGTTTTTTCGATTCGTAGCACAATTCGGTCGTAGTGTCACGAATGCTACGTTTTGTCGATGAAGTTCGAATGGTTCGGCCGTTGCGTAGCTGACGCGATAGCGTAGGCCGATTGTGGTGCACGACGAAGAGGTACGCAACTATCTGAAATTAAGCCATTTTTCGGGCAAGCGGCTCGAAAGAAACATAAGCGAAGAGTCAACGGTGGAGTCTTTTCGGAACGCTTTTTCTTGGCCAGGATGCCGAGAAAAAGTGGCGAAGCCACCGCTGGCGGCGACCGAAAAGCAGCAGCCGGATGCGGACCTTGACCGTAGCGGATAATCGAAAGAGCCGCTGGCTGAAATGTTGCATTCGATTCGATTGACTATTGAAGCAATTGCTTGACCGATGAAGCGTCCCGGCATTTCACCGAAATTGTGGTTGGCAAGGCGAACGCGACTGACACGAATAGAACGTGACTTTGACACTACAAGCAATCGACTGACGAATGAACCAATGGCATGGTACATACGGCTGCTCAAGAATTGTGCCTGTGAGTTTTTTGGGCGGATTGTTCGGCCGGTGAAAGGCGTTGCAAAATGTCCTTTTTGCGGCAGCCAACTTGTGGCATGCTGAGCAAATGAAAATTGAACGCCAATCCAACTTGCCAACATCGTTCGCGAATTCCGATCTGATTCGTGCGAATTCGGCCAATGCTCCGAACCTGATTCAGGCGGCTGGCACACAAGCGCGAAATCGCTAAAAAAGGCCTATTGGGCCGAAAGTGTTGCTGACATATCCTTCAGTCCTTTCGGATCAGGTCTTACGGCTTCAGCCAGCTCATCGGTCCGCCAGGTCGATGACAATCGCAACCAGGATAGGAAGGTAGAGGTGTGCTGATGGACTGAGCGGGATCGTGGAAATAGAATTCGGGCGATGGCGTTTGTTCGCCCGAAAGCTGCTGCATGGTAGTGGCGTCGAACAGCACGCCGTTGGCCATCACCATCGCGATTTCTTGCGAATGACGAATCTCCTTCGTCGGATCAAACCCTCGACGGATCACCACCAAATCGGCCAGTTTGCCAGATTCCAGCGATCCCAAATCTTTGTCTAGGCCCAAATATTTCGCACCGAATAACGTTCCGCATTGCAGCGATTCGATCGGAGTCATGCCGCCCTGAACAAAACTCCACAATTCCCAATGCGTACAGATGCCACTCAACTGACCGTGCCCTCCTGCCTGCGCCAGGCCGCCGTCGCGCACCACTTGCTTGGCAATTTCCGCCACCTTGATGTGGTTATAATCTTCCAGTGGTGCCTTTTGGCGGCGACGAGATTTGGGATGCAATACGTGTGGTGGCAGGAAGCGATTCAGACGAGCGTGGAGCCAAAGGTCATCCACTTCGTACCAATAGCGTTCGCCAGACAATCCGCCATACGCCACACATAGCGTTGGGGTGTAGCCGACATTCGTGTTTCGCCACAAGTCCATGACGTCGTCATACGCCGTTTGCACAGGAAGCGTATGTTCAATGCCGGTGTGTCCATCCACAATCATAGTCATGTTGTGCATGAACGTAGAACCTCCTTCCGGCACCACCATCATGTGCAAGTCGCGCGCGGCTGCGAGAACTTGTTGACGTTGGTCTCGTCGAGGTTGGTTGTAACTTTTCACGCTGAACGCTCCCACGGCTTTCATGCGTTTCAAATGAAACTTGGCGTCTTCCAAGCTTTCGATTTCCGCTTTGAAGCTTCCCGTGGCACCATACAAAATTGTGCCCGTAGAGAACGTTCTCGGAGCCGTGATGACGCCAGCTTTGGCCATTTCGCTGGCGGCAAAGATACTGTGCGTGTCGTTCGAAGGATCGTGAACCGTAGTGACGCCAAATGCCAAACGAGCGTAGTTGACCCAATTGGCTTGCGGCGTGATGCCGGCAGACGAATGAGGACCGTGCGCGTGCACATCAATCAAACCCGGCAGAATGACCAAGCCCGGAGTCGGTATGACTTGCGCGCCTTCAGGAATGGTAATATCTTGCTGCGGACCCACTTGGACAATCCGATTACCATGCACCACAATCGTGCCGCTTTCAATGGTTCCTGCCGGCCCCATGGTGACAATTTTGCCTCCCACCAACGCGATGGTCGTGTCCGGCTTGGCATGGGCGAACGAAAATCCGATCTCTTGTGAAACCGGTTTCTTGGATGAATCCGCTACGGCACCGTCATCATCGGCAGAAATCGAATTCTCGCTCAAGAACGCAAACGCGTCCGTCAACGGCAGCGAGTAAAATTCGCTGCCTAGCGTCCAATGGATGGTTCGACTATCTCCCGAAAAGTGAATCCAATCGCCCGCTTCTTCACTAACTTTGGCCACGGGCAGTGCGGACGATCCAGGTCCAACTTGCACGGTTTGTCCTGTTTGAATAAATGGAGCCACATAGACGTGAAATCGTTCAATGAAGGCAATCCATTGGCCATCCGGAGACAGGCGAAAATTGGTGGCCCAAGTGCTTGCATAATGTTGACGCTCCTCTTGCCCGTCAATACCGATTGAATACAGCCCCAAGTTGTCCGCGTCCTTGTTCGAATTCGATCGTTCAAAATAGATTCGATCTGACGCATCCGCAAACTGCGGCGAAGACGCTCCGCTGACCAACTTTCTAACGGCATCCCCTTTGACCGAAGCAACATACAGTCCGGTTTCTCGAGCATAAAGTGGCGACGTAATATAGCCGCCTCGCGCTTTGACAAACGCCACGTGTTGGCCATCCGGCGAAAACGTCGGTTCGATATAGTGGCCCGGCGAGTCCGTGACTTTCCAGCTCTGCTGGTCCCCGCCCGCGTTGGCCGAAGCAATGCGCACGCTGCCCAAATTCTTGTCGTTCCACGTTGTGTAGACGACATAATTTCCGTCGCGAGAAAACTGCGGAAAGAATTCAAAGTGATCGGTTTGAGCCGTCAGTCGTTGAACTTCGCCCGTTGCTAAATCTCGAACGTAGATGTATCCCAGCGATTGAAACACAACCTTCGATCCGTCGGGCGAAGTTTGTACCCAGCGAAGCATCTTGGTATGACATTCGTCTGGAGCGACTTCAATCGGAAAGCGAACCGCAGCCACTTTGCGGATGTCTCGGATATGAAAGGGAATGTCGTGCCCTTCGCCCGAATCGACATCAATCCGGCGAATTTTTCCTTTGGCATAAATGACAATACTCTGTCCGTCCGGCATCCAAGCAAAACCAGGATAGACGCCGTGTATGGCCCACGCTTCTTGCATGTCGCGTTCCAGCGGACCGTAAACAGGCCGCATTGCGCCCGAATTGCAGTCCATCACGTGCAGCACAGAATTGGCGCCGATTCTTCGTACAAAGGCAATCTGTTTTCCATCGGGCGAAGGCGTCGGACGACATGCTCCGCCCGGCCCGGTGATGTAGTTTTCCATTTCGCCGGTCGTTCGATCATAACGTTTGACAACGTAGATTTCTTGGTTCGAATCTTTGTCGTATTCAAACGTGCTGCCCGACGTGTCGTCTTGTGAAAAGTAAACATAGCGACCATCCGGCGAAAAGACCGGTTCGTTCACATCCTTCTGGTCGGTGGGGCGAGAAGTCAATTGCAGGCCGGTCATTGCCTGCGCATCTGCCGCCGCACGATGGTACATCCAAATTTCACCGGCACCTAAAGAACGACGACTGGTAAAATGTTTCCGAGCGACAATATATTGGCCGTCGGGAGACCACGCGGGATTGTTGAGCAAGCGATACGTTTCGTTTGTCACTTGACGAACCTGCGAACCGTCACTGCGAATGATCCAAATGTTGTCGCCCGCCTTGTCGCTCTTGCCCGTACGATCACTTGTGAAAGCAATCCATTGGCCGTCAGGGCTGAAACGAGGCTGCATGTCCCACGCCATCCCGCTGGTTAACTTCCTTGGTACCGCCGGCTGATCGGTCACTTCGACCGGCATCAGATACAAGTCGCCCAACAGATCAAAGACAATTTGTTGTCCGTCTGGGCTGACGTCTAGGTTGATCCAGGTACCTTCCGTGACGTCGATAGTCTGATCGGTTAATTCGCCGGAAGGCTGTTCAATGTTCCAAACCTTGGACTTGTCGGCCGGTTCGTCCGACGCCGGTTCGTCGGCAAGTGTCGAGTTGAAAGACACTGCTGCCAACAACATGTGAAAAAAGAACAAGACGCGGCGATTAAGGTGGTTCGTATTCATGCGAAAGTATGGCTCAATCCGTCAGGGCAAAGTCGTTGAAAAAGGCCGAAACAGGGGTTCAATCGGGTTGTAACGGTTTGTCTAGTTGTGTTGCGTCCAGCATAATGGGAGCCAACGGCGGTGCCTACCGCTGCAAGCTAGGTTTTCAAGTCGCTTCGCTTCCAATCAAAGCGAAGTGCGGAACTTGGCGCGATGCCGACCGATTCGTCACTTGATTTGCAAACCACAGAAAGTCGACATGCCTTTGATTCCTTCATTGCGACCGACGTTGTTCGCTTTCCTATTCGCGTTTTTCACATTCCCACCGCTGATGATGGCCGACGAAACAGCGGATGAACCAACCGAAGAAGATTCGCCGCTATTGACCATCGAACGCATCTACCAAGACCACGAATTTGATGCGAGCCATGCGGCCGAATGGTCGGACGATTCGCAAGCGTTAGAACGTTGGCAGGCGAACGAAGACCGTCCCAAGTATGACGACTTGGTTCGCATCGACGTGGAAACCGGCGAAGAAACCGTCCTGGTGCCAGGCTACCACTTGAAACCATCCGCCGAATCGGCCGCCTTGTCCGTCCAGGGACATCAGTGGTCGGCCGACCGTTCCAAGTTGTTGATTTACACCAATTCGCAACGAGTCTGGCGGCAGAGAACTCGAGGTGACTACTGGGTGTTGGATGTCACCAATTGGGAACTTCGCCAGATTGGAAAATCATTTCCAGAAGCGTCTTTGATGTTTGCTAAGTTTTCGCCCGATGGGCAGCGAATTGCCTATGTAGCGGAACGAAACATTTACGTAGAAGACCTATTGGACGGCCGCATCGAACAGCTAACGGAAACACCGTCAGACGACATCATCAACGGCACGTTTGATTGGGTTTATGAAGAAGAGCTGAGTTTGCGAGACGGTTTTCGGTGGAGTCCCGACGGTCGAAAGATTGCGTTCTGGCAGTTGGACACTTCGGGCGTCGCCAAATTCACCATGATTAACAATACCGATGCGTTTTATCCGCAAGTGCAAACGTTTGTGTATCCCAAAACCGGACAACGCAATTCGGCTTGCCGCTTAGGCGTGGTTGAACTCGCTTCCAAGCAGACGGTCTGGCTGCCACTGCCTGGTGATAATCGCAATCACTATGTCGCTCGCATGGATTGGATCCCGGACAATTCGCAACAGATTCTAGTACAACAACTCAACCGCCTCCAAAACACAAATCGCGTTTTCCTGTGTGACGTGAAGAAATTGGAAATTGGCGCTTCTGCTCGAACTTGGTTTGTCGAAACCGATGACGCCTGGGTGGATGTGCACGACGAATCGTTTTGGTTTGACAACCATCAGCAGATGACGTGGATCAGCGAACGAGACGGTTGGCGGCACGTCTACGCGGCGTCACGAGACAGCGGTAGCGGTCAGCTGCGCCGCATCACGGACAGTGCGTTTGACGTAACGGAACTACTGGCGATAGACGAAGCGACCGATTCGATTTTATTTATGGCGTCGCCCGATAACGCCACGCAAGCTTATTTGTATCGCATGTCAAAAAACGGCGGTACCGCTCAGCGACTCACTCCGGCGGATCAGCCTGGTTCGCACCGCTACCAAATTTCGCCCGATGCAAGATTCGCAATTCATTCCTATTCGTCCTTCGCCGTTCCACCCACCATCGAATTGGTTCGCTTGGCCGATCACAGCGTCGTGCGTACGCTCGAGGACAATCAAGCCCTGAAGGACAAACTAGCCAAACTCGATTTGGGCCCAACCGAATTCCTGCACGTTCCCGTCGCCGACAATGTCATCTTAGATGGTTGGTGCATCTTACCAACCGCGGCGAACACAACATCCCAAGACACGGCCCCTGGCGAAGCCGATGAAGCAGAATCTGTTTCGCAAAAATTTCCGCTATTGGTCCACGTCTATGGCGAACCAGCCGGACAAACGGTGCAGGATCGTTGGGGTGGCAGCGGATATTTGTGGCATCAAATGTTGGCGCAGCAAGGTGTGTGCGTGATGAGTTTTGATAACCGAGGCACACCGGCCGCTAAGGGACGAACCTGGCGAAAGCAGGTTTATCGCCGAGTTGGCATTCTAGCTCCCGAAGATCAGGCGACCGCCGTGCGACACGTCTTGGCGAATCGACCTTATTTGGATCCAGATCGCGTGGGAGTGTGGGGCTGGAGCGGCGGCGGATCAATGACGCTGAACGCCATGTTCAAATATCCCGATCTGTACCACGCGGGTATCTCCATTGCGCCGGTTCCCAACCAACGCCACTACGATACCATCTATCAAGAACGCTACATGGGCCTGCCCAGCGACAATTCAGACGGCTACCGAAACGGTTCGCCCATTCACTTCGCGCACCAACTGCAAGGCAAACTACTGATCGTTCACGGCACGGGCGACGATAACTGTCATTACCAAACCGTCGAACTGTTGGTGAACGAACTGGTGCAACATGGCAAACAGTTCGAAATGATGGCCTATCCGAATCGCACCCACGCCATCCGAGAAGGCGACGGCACCACGCTACACCTGCGACAAATGATGACCGATTTTTTGAAGAGGGCGCTTCGCTATTGAGGGCGCTTCGCTATTGAGGGGCGCTTCGCTATTGAGGGCGTCGCTATTGAGGGGCGCTGCGCTATTGAGGGCGTAAGGGGCGCGCTATTGAGATAGTACGGCCGTGGTACTTTACGAAACTTTTGGCACTGGCGCTCGAACCTCAAAAACGGATTGACCTCGACAGCCCAGCCTCCTCAATAGCGCAGCGCCCTCAATAGCGCAGCGATCTCAAAACTCGACATCCCATCCTCCTCAATAGCGCAGCGCCCTCAAAACTCGACAGCCCAGCCTCCTCAATAGCGCAGCGATCTCAATAGCGCAGCGATCTCAAAACTCAATAGCGCAGCGCCCTCTCTTCCCTTGTTTTTTCCTGTATCGAACCCTACGATGACGTCTCGTCGAAATGGTCATTTCTTCTTCGCGTACGAAGGTCAATCAACATGGGACGCTGTCTGTCAGTTTGGTGCGTGTGGGGCGCGTTGCTAACGAGTTGCTTGGAAGTGGGCGCCGTGGAACGGCATCGAGTGCTCGGGCCGGAATTCCCTGGTCGCTACAAGCATCCTTCTTCGATCGAAGAGTTTGACAATGGCGATCTGTTCATTGCTTATTACGGCGGCGAAGGAGAATATGCGGAAGACACCGCCGTCTACGGCATGCGAAAGAAGAAAGGCGAAGACAAATGGTCCACGCCTCGAATTATCGCAGACACGCCTGATCGATCGGAAGGGAACGCCGTGGTGTGGCAAGCTCCGGATGGAATCGTCTGGCTGTTTTATGTCTGCCGCTACGGCGAAACCTGGTCGACTTCGCGGATCAAATGCAAACTGTCCAAGGATCGAGGTGTCACTTGGTCGGATTCGCGGATCATTGCCTTCGAACAAGGCATGATGGTCAGGAATCGACCAATCGTGTTGAGCAACGGTGATTATCTGCTGCCCGTCTATCACGAAAAAGGCGAAGATCGTGAACAAGTGGAACCGGAAAGTGCGTCTCGTTTTCTTCGCTTGAAAAAGGGAGACCACGAATGGTCCGATTCCGGCATGATCGTTTCCGTGAAAGGGAATATTCAACCCGGCGTGGCCGAAATTTCGCCTGACCGTTTAGTCGCATATTGTCGTCGTGGCGGAGGTTATGAACCAACGGAAACGGGTTACATCGTGCGGTCCGAATCAAATGACGGCGGACACACGTGGAGCGAAGGACAAGATTCCGAATTTCCCAATCCCAATTCGGCCGTCGATTTTTTGAAATTGCAGAGTGGCAACTTGTTGCTGGTTTACAACAACAGCATGAACAGCCGCACTCCTCTTTCTGCAGCGCTGTCCACAGACCAAGACAAGTCGTATCCACACCGTATTGATTTGGTCACCGGCGAAGGGCCGTACGCTTATCCCTTTGTCATTCAAAGTCGCGATGGCACCATCCACGCGGTCTTCACTTCAGACGCGCGAACCGTCATCAACCATTTGACGTTTCGCGAAGCGGAATTGCTGGACAAGTAGGTCACGTCCCTGGAGTTAGACGCGGTGTCCATGAGTTCAACAAACGCTGTGACCAACGAATCAAAACGGATTCTGTCGTTGGATCAATTCCGTGGGTATACCGTTTTAGGCATGTTTGTCGTTGACTTCTTAGGACATCAAGCCAGCATTCACCATTTGTTACAACACAATGAAAACTACATCAGTTACGCCGATTCGATTTTGCCGGGATTCTTGTTCGCCGCGGGCATGTCCTTTCGGCTGACGTGGCTGAAGCGACGACAACAGCAGCACCTCTCGGTAACCGTTTGGCAGTTCGTGCGTCGTTCATTGTCGCTGGTTCTGCTTTCGCTCATGATCTACGGGTTTGGCGTATCCATATCCAACAGGGCCGCTTGGAACCAAACAACCGTACTGGTCTTCTGCTTCGCGCTCTTGAAGGCTCGGATATGGGAAGTTCTGGCCATTATCGGCATGATCCAAGTGTTGCTGCTGCCCATCGTGGGGCGAAGTGCAGCCGTTCGCATATTCGGCGCGGTCGGTTTGTTGGCGGCGCACGTGGGCTTGAGCGGATGGTTTAACTTTGCCTTTGTGCATGGACGCGAAAACTGGTTGGATGCGTGGCTGGGAACGACCGGCCTTCGCTGCTGGGACGGTGGCTGTTTTGGTCTGGTCACCTGGTCGTTTGTCATGTTGCTGGGCACGCTGGCATATGACTTGGTGGCCGCACTACGCACGCGGCAAGGTTCGGCTGTCGCGTACTTGGTGTCGACAGGCGTTTTGCTATTGGCTGTTGGACAGGCGTTGTTTGCATTTAGCGCCATGTACCCCGACACGGTTTCGGCAACAGGAGAATCGGCAACAGGGGAATCGGCGAAACCAAATCAGCGATCCGTTCTGTCGGATTCGCCTGTGTGGCCAGCGACTGGTTTTGATGCAACTGCATGGCGAAACGGAATCACCGAATCTCCACTAACGCCGCCGCCCAAATTTCGCGAAGTGAACTATTGGATGGCCAGCAAGCGCACGGTTTCCGTTTCGTTTGTCTTGTTGGCCACGGGTTGGAACGTCTTGGTGTTTGGACTGTTTGTTGCGGTGTCCGACGTTTTCCGTTGGCAGTGGCGTGTCTTCCGAGTGCTCGGGCAAAACCCGTTATTAGCCTACATTCTGCACCACATGACGGCGACATCGATCGGAGCGTTGGTGCCACACGATTCGCCGTTGTGGTTCTGCTTGTTGGGGCTGGCAGTCTTCCTGTGCATTACCTACGCCATGATGGAATATCTGGACCGAAGTCGACTTTACTTGCGATTATGATCAACGCCGGGCAACCAATTTGGCTGAGTTGATATTGGCGTCGTCGGACGTATTCAGGCGGAATCGGCATGCAAAGCCGTTCCGCCTGCACGAATGAATGTGGTTACAGTCCAAACGGATTGCTCACCGCAATCTGGATCATGGTGCTGTTATTGGTTTCGTCCAATTCGATCACACTGTTGTCGGGGTCAGCGATTACTTCTAGCCAATAATTGCCGCTGGCGACATCCGTGATGTCAATCCATTGGTCGGGCAAGTTCGAACCGTAGACGTCCGCATATCCAGTGCTGATACCTTGAACCGAACCACACGTGTTACCGCCTCGTCCATGAACCACGCCGGCGTTGGCCGTGGCATCAGGGAATCGCTGTCGAATATTGATCAAGCAGAAGCTGGTTTTGCCTCCTTCGGCAATGACTGCGCCAGCAGATCCGTCAGCATTGATGGCGCGAAGGCGATACAGTGCAAACCCTTCAAAATGGATGTGCGAATGCTCAGGGTGATAAATGAATTCGCCGGCCAAAACGTCGGTGGAACCACCACCGGCTTGGTAAATTCGCTGGTAAACTTCTTGCGTTCCGCCGTTGACGGCGCCACCCCAAAGCTCCAGCGGACCTGTTCCGGCGTTGGCCACTTCCGTCGAAATCCGCAGTAACGCTCGACCCGGCTGAGTGGTCGTATCCACATAGCGGTTTTCATTCAAGGTGGAAGCAATCGGAGTCAAATCGGGCAAGTACCCGGCGACATCATTGTCGATAATTTCCACTTGCGTTTGGGAAATCGAACCAAGTTCAGCACCACCGGTCGGCGACGAAAGTGTGACAAAGAAGCTTTCCGAGTTTTCCGGAGCCGTATCATTTAGGATGGGGATTTGCACTTGAGCCGAAGTTTGTCCATTGGCAAACTGCACCGTTCCGGAGCTTGACACAAAATCGCTGCCCGCAGCGGCCGTGCCGGATTGCGTCACGTAGTTCACTTGAACGGCGCCGGCACTACCGATCAAGCGGTTGATGGTCAACGTGGCAACATTGGCGTCTTCGTTCACGCTGCTGGAACTGACGTCCCAAGACAACAGTCCTGGACTCGCACCAGGGACTTCGATTAGCACATCGTCCAGTCCAGCTTCGATGATACTGCCCGTGCCAGCATCAGCCGCTTCGACCAAAATGCGAATATTCGAACCACCCAGTCCGCTCACATCCGCGGACGCCGTCGTCCAGGCGCCCAAGCGTTCGACTGCGGCGCCACGTTCTTCCAAGATCACTGTCGTGCCACGATCGCCGATAACGGAAACTCGAAGAAAATCGTCGGCCGTTGTGTTGTTTTGATGAGCGAAATAGTAGTTGAAACTCAATTGCAGCGGAGCACCGTTCGGGAGAGAAATCACAGGTGACAAGACCGAAGTAATCCCATTGTCGATATCAAAATCGCCAACGCTGGAGCCCGCCGCTGCTTGGGTCACCAAAGTCCGGTTTCCGCTGGTTGCCGAACCCAACTGAATAAAGCCATTGCCCGTGCTTGCGGTGGTCGATTGCGGGTCAGCCACTTCCCATTGCCCCGTAATGGCAGTGTCAGTGGCATTGGGATTGGTTTGCCAGCCTCGATTTCCTTCAAAGTCGTCAAAAAAGATGGGGCCGGACGGAACCGTGTCATTATCCACAATGATCACTTCGGCAAGATCCGTACCCAATGTTGCTCCGCCGGTAACGTTACTGAGCCCCACGACCAGTCGTTCGTCCCCTTCAATTAAGGTGTCATCCACAATGGGAATAGTCACGGTCTGACTGGTTTGGCCGTCAGCAAAGGTCAGCGTACCAACGCTGGGAGTGTAATCTTGATTGGCGGTCGCCGAATCAGCAATCGTGGCAAAATCCACAGTCACAGCACCAGTCGATCCGCCGACGCGCTGGATGGTAATTGACACGTTGGCCGCGTTTTCGGCAATCTGGTAGCTGGCTTGACTCAGTTGAATGGTACCTCGATCAACTGGCTGATCATTGTCGACAATGGTGATCTGCGTGGCGGCCGTGCCTAACGTGGCGCCTCCGGTGACATTCGACAATTCAATACGAAACGTTTCGTCCGATTCGAAGAAAAGATCTTCGATCAACGAAACGTCAATGGTCTGTTGCGTGACACCGTCAGCAAACGTCAGCGTGCCGTCGTGTCCGTGAAAATCTTCGTCGATCGTGGCCGATTCGGAAACAAACGAATAATCCGCTCGAACTGTTCCGGAAGTACCGCCGGTGCGAGTAACCGTGACCAAGACATCCCCGGCGGATTCGTCAAAGATCAAATAGGGAGTCAGCACACCGATCGTTCCGGGCGGACCCGCCACAGCGTCATATTGAAAGTGACCATTGTTGGTCAGTAATTCCGTTTGATAAAAACCAGGCACGACACCGATGCCGTCTTGATAGGTGCCGGTAGACTGGACGTTGGCGGCTTCGGTCTGATAGAGGGTACCGTCGATTTGCAGGTGATCGACGCGTAGATTCCGATCGATTCCGTTGGCCGGATCCCACAAATCATTGGTGAACGCGACTTGGACTTGTGCCGCTGTTACGGTATCGCTGGCCACATAGCGATAGGCTTGTGGGGAAGTTGCCACCGAATTCCAAACCGCCACAACCGTATTGTCGATTCGCAATTCCATGTTTTCGTCTCCGGTGGCACCCGACGCAAGAATCACAATTTCAGAACCGCTGGCGGGCGAATCGGCATATTGAAAGTATCCGTTTCCATGCAGCGTTTCGCTTTGGCGATATCCTGGTGTAATCCCGTCTGCTGGCAGCCACGTCCCCGTCGAATAAACCGTAGGAGCTTCTGTTTCAAACACCTGGCCGTCTAGCGCGACGTGATCCACAATCAGATTCAAATCAATATTGTTGGCCGGATCGTAGACATCGTTGGTGAAGGCAACTTGCACCTGGTCAGCTGTCACGGGACTAGTATGCGTGTAATGGAAGTGACCAAGCGTTGTCCCCACGTTGGTCCACGACTGCACGACAACTCCGTCAATGCGCAATTCCATCGACTCCGAGCCATCATTTCCATAGGCATGGATGTCAATTTCTGTTCCGTCGTTTGCTTGCTCTGCATATTGGAAGTAACCGTTGCCGTGCAGGGTTTCGCTTTGGCGATACCCCGGAGCGATCCCGTCTGCCGGCAGCCAAGTGCCGGTGGAATACACGGTGGAGCTTTCTGTTTCGAATGACTGCCCGTCGACTTCGATGCGGTCGATTCGCAAGTTACGATCGATCCCCGCAGCGGGATCGTACAAATCGTTGGTAAAGGCGACTCGAATTCGATCCGCCGAAACACCGTCCGCGTCGTGTGTGAATGCTTCGAAAATACCGCTCGTGGCGTCTCCTGACACATTCGACCAAGTTTGAACCACCACGTTATCAATCAACAACTGCATCTGCTCGTCGCCAGTTTGCCCAGCCGCGTAGATAGTAATGGGCAAGGCTGTGGCAACAGATGCGTCCAACGCCGCCACGATGGTGTCACTGACGGATACTATGCCGATGGCTCGTTCCAGTTGCCAATCACCGCCAAATTGCGAGGCTCCCGATCGGTTGGTAGATCCAGCGACATCCGCACCGGTGAGCTCAGCCAACGTATTAAGCAGCGCAAAGCCTTGAGCCCCATGTGCGGCTTGGCAACCGTACAACAAGAAATCTGCACCTGGAGCGAGACTTTTGGACCACGCCTGGACTTCGGCCGATCGCTGTTGAAGCATGTCAGCCGATAGGCGACTGGAGCCCAGTTGGATCTCGCCAGCAGCACCGTGCGTCACGAATTGAACGCTGGCAACGTGCCGACGCTGGGCCAAATGCTGAGTGACTTGACGCACACCATCCATCGTGGGATCAAGCAGGACAAGTTCAACACTTTGACCGTCCTGCGCCAGTTGCTGCTGGAGTTCAGCGATATTCGCAAGGTCGGAGTCAATGAACAGGACGGTGGAACAAACATGATTCGAACTGACGGCGTCTGGTTCGGCACTCTCAGACGAAAGAATCTCGGCGCAGGTCACCACGTCAGCGGCCAACATGAGACGCGGCTCCAGCGTGTTGACAGACCAAGTCTTTCCGGACGAACGGTGGATTTGACTAGAGCGTGGAGACGAAGTATTTCGGGTGCGAAGTTGTTCTAATGAATGTGGAAGCATGTCGGTCCGCTTGGGGCAGTGGACAAACTTTGAAGCTCGACTTCAGACGCTTGTCCTAACGCAGGGAATGTCTCGACCAAACCGTGTCGGACAAAAGAAAGGGACAGCTACATGTTCGGCCAGATTCGGCCACGCTGCCACGACTGGGCGTTAGTCTACCAAACTGCCGAACGATCGCGAAACCGCAAATGAGATATTTTCAGAGAGGACGAATACGATAACGTCAAACCATGTGAACGTACCACGACTCAAGCCCGCGTAGAGTGAACAAATGACTGGACTGCGCTAAGCATGTGATGCGTTACGCAAGCACGGATGACGTCACGTTGTGGTCGTCGAGAATCTGCGAATCCGAGAACTCGCTGCCGGAAAGAAGTTCAACGACGCGATCGAGATCGGCTTTGGAAACCAGGCAACTTCCGCCCGCATGCCTTACTCGTTCACTAGCCGTTTCGTCTACTTCAGATCGCATCAAAATCACCGGATGATCTTGGAAACGAAGTTCCCGCCGAATGCGACGAACCAGTTCCGTTCCTTCTAGGTTTGGTAGTTCCATGTCCACGACGATGGCATCAATCCATTGCGACCGCAATAGCTCCATGGCGGACGCAGCGTTACGGACCAGATGAACATGAAAGCCGACATTCTCTAATCGCCGTCGCAAACGCTCGCGCAGCACACTGGAATCATCCACAATCAGGACTCGACCGCCTGCAGGAATGGCCAGTTTCGAGCGCCCCGCGTTGGCGGCAATATGAGGCGTACCGAAAGGGCGAAAGGCCGCGCCGTCAAACAAGTACGTGAAGCGACCGTTGATTTCCATCGCGGTCCTCTGACTTGTGTTGACTTGGTTCGAGTCCACCAGCTTGATCTGAAAGTCACGAGGGACCGGAATGGCGGCCAATGTGTTGTCGTCCTGTTCAATCACCAGATGGTAGCCGTGTTGAAACTCTTGATGTTGCGAAGATGGCATCAAGTTAACCACAGACACGTTCTGTCCTTGTAGCAAGAAGTGCGTTCGGCCGGCTCCCG
This sequence comes from Pirellulaceae bacterium, assembly GCA_041399205.1. Taxonomy (GTDB): domain Bacteria; phylum Planctomycetota; class Planctomycetia; order Pirellulales; family Pirellulaceae; genus JAGQOZ01. The sequence continues at coordinate 43,925 of JAWKTK010000024.1, forward strand.
TGACAGCTTCGCACCGAGCGATTCGACGAATCTCACGAACTCGCTGCAGCGGTACCGCAATTTGATTGCGGCGATGATCATCAAAGACGACAAACGGTTTATTCGTTGGAAGTGGTTGATCCTGAAGCGTTGTATCGTCCAGCGAACAGGTTCGCCAAAAATTTTGGACCGTCGTTTGCAGCGCAGCAAAGTCGGGCACAAACGCTTCGCCGCCGCACGCCAAAGAAGTGCCTCGTAACAGGTGCGATGCGTTGGTCTTGCGTGTCAGCGGTCGAATGGTAATGTCGCGAGTTTCCAAGCAGCGGTCTACCATCATGCAGAATTCGGTGCCACCCACAGATAAGATCAGTGCCGTGCGAAAACTAGGAAGACCGGATGACGGAAAGACTTCGACTAAAGGAAGTTTGCGTGCGCCAAACTGCAAAATAAAGTTGCGACCGACAGGACGTAGCCCATCGGGTGCTTGGCACGCACCCAGCTGCAGTTGGCGAACAATATGAATCTTGGGAATTGCCAGGCGTCGATTTCCCGTTTCGACAATGACGGCGGGAATGATAGGCAATTTGGTAGGCAACGTGATTTCAAAGGTTGTGCCGATACCGACGTGCGAACAAACCGCCAGAGTTCCGCCCAGCGCCGCTACGTCTCGGCGAACAATGTCCATGCCAACACCGCGACCACTCACTTCACTCACTTCGGTACTGGTACTGAAACCGGGAGAACACAGCACGTCCAAAGGCGAATCCTCCGATGAATGGTTTTGATCAAGTGACGAAAGATCAATGCCTCGTCCGTCATCGGACAGCGAAACATGAACCTGTCCGTGGCGTTGTGAAATGGACAAAGTGATCTTACCGCTAGGTTCTTTTCCCAGGTCAATTCTCTTTTCCGGTGACTCGATGCCATGGGCAACCGAATTGCGTACCAGCTGCAAAAGTGGCGCTAACAAACCATCGACAATGGTCCGGTCGGCTTGAAAATCGGCCGTATGACAATGAAATTCGCACTGTTTATCCAGTTGATGACTGATGTCACGCACAGTGCGTTGGCATGCCATAATCAATGAATCGGCAGACACGGTGCGCACGGCAGACACGGTCTCTTGCAATTGTTCGACGGATTCGCCCATCTCGACCAGAATGGTTCGCAACAAATCCTCAGTGATGTCGGCTTCGCGAAAGAGTGCCAGTTTTGCGAATAAGTCGTTCGTGATATTGGCTAGCTGGTCTAAGTGGTATCCAGCCGGGACGGAAGCACGGGGCTTCCGGAAAGGCGACGCGGCTGCGTCTCGTCGGATCCCGCTGGTGTCATCCGCGAATGCCGATTGGCCCAAATTCGAATTACGCACTTCCATCATCCGGCGAACATCATCGCAGGCGTTGATCAGGTAGTCGACCGATAGCGGTTGCACCGAATCATCTTCACGGAGATTCTCAATGGCGTTTTCCATTAGATGCGTGGTGCTCAAGATGTCGTGAAACCCAAAGAACCCGGAGGCACTTTTCAGCGAATGCACAAAGCGGAAAACTTCATCCACTGTTTCTCGGTTTGTTTTGCCGGATTGCTCCATCTGGAGCAGCAAATGTTCTACTTCGGAAAGCTGATCTCGAGCTTCCTCCAGAAAGCGTTGCGTCAATTCTAGCTCTTCTTGTGACATGTCTTACCCTGAAACGTTAGACACCGATTGGCCAAATTAATAAACAATACAACGCCCCCTATGTTGACGCGCGGAATCGACAGAAACTGTGGTACACTGTGTGGGAACCACGACTTCGTTTGGGTTTACCTTTTATGGTGACGTAGTTCTACACCTCGTTCGTTTGTGCCTGCTGCTTCGGGAAACCACGTATGCCAGCCAATCCATTGACTTCACACATTTTTCGCCTGCTGGGAATTCGTATCTGGAAACACATTGAAGGTTCGCAATTTCGCAACGAACTGAGTAGTGGTTCTCAAGAAACGACAGCGTCCTTTGATCTGGACCAGTTTTTTCCACAGTGGATTACCTCCAAGGACGAATGTTTCGAACACTGGTCGCGAGGTGAATCGATGGCGTTGGATTTGGGCGTTTGGCATCCGACGCATCCCCAAGAGATTGATGATTCCGCGCTGCGAGTCATCGCGTTTTCTTTGGGCGATGAGCGTTTCTTGCTACTGGTGAATTGGGATCGGGCGATCCCGGGGATTACGGATAAATTCCAGACGGCTCGAGAATCTCATCTGCAGCTGACGGAAGCCATCCGACAGCAACGCAAGATCAATGCTGACTTAGAGAAAGCTCGGCGAGAAGCCATTCAACTGAACCAGATGAAAAGCCAAGTGGTAGCGCAGATGACTCATGAAGTCAGGACGCCCTTGTCTGGCATGCTAGGAACTTTGGCTTTATTGCAGCGAACAACACTGGACAACCATCAACAACAGTTGGTTGACCAAGCCCTCGGGTCTGCTCGTGATCTGCGAAGAATCAGCAATGACGTCTTGGACTATTCCAAGATGGAGCTGGGAAAGCTGACGCTCAGCGAACAACGCTATTCACTGGGCGACGTTGTTCGGCAAGTTGTTTCGCAATATCGGCCAACTGCCGAGACCAAGCAGTTGCAATTGACTTTCGAAGTAGATCCTTCGATACCACCGCTGCTGTGGGGAGACCCCTATCGGTTGAAACAGATTATGAACAATTTAGTTGACAACGCACTGAAATTCACGCACCAAGGAATGATTCACATCAACGCTGCATTGGCACCGGGAAACCAACAACAGTTGCGAATTCAGGTCCGCGACACGGGAATCGGAATCCCAAAGGAAAAACTACAGTCGATTTTTGAGTCGTTTACGCAGGCCCACGCCACCAGCGATTACGGCGGTTTTGGCCTTGGACTGCATATCTGCCATCAATTGGCAACGCTGATGAACGGCAAAATTGGCGTGACCAGCCATGAAGAAGGGAGTGAATTCACTGTAACGCTGCCCTTGACGACTTGCGACAATGATTCCGACCGTAGCGAAAATTCCGTCGATCCGTTGGCGGATACCACGGTGAAGCCGCTGGACGAAGTTTCCACCAATGTTGGCAAGAAGAAACGTATACTCTTGGTGGAAGATCACGACGTTAACCGAATTGTTGTCACCGAGATTCTCGAGTCAGAATCGTATATTGTCACGATGGCGACTGATGGTGAAGAGGCGATTGCGGCGTTTCAGCAACAGTCGTTTGATGGCATGGTTTTGGATTGCCAATTGCCGAAACTCAGCGGTGACGAAGTGGTAAAGCGAGTTCGAGCGATTGAGCAGGATTCCAAGCAACGAATCCCCATCGTCATGCTGACGGCATACGCACTGCCGTCGTTCAAGGAGTCGCTGATCCAAGCCGGTGCCGATGGTTTTGTGGCAAAACCATTCGAACCAGACGAACTAATTCACGAATTAAAGCGAGTCATGCAAAGGAATGCATAGGACCAGAACGAGTGGCAGGGCGAAGAATATGTCATCCGATCAGCAATCAAGTTTAGATCAAGTTCGCGAAATTTTGTTTGGCGTCCAAGCCAAAGAAATCTCCGCGAAATTCGGCGAAGTAGACCACCATTTTCAACAGTATCGCGATGACGTACAGCGTCGCTTCGAAGGGCTGGAATGGGGAATTCGCCAGGAATTGGCAAAGACCGCCGAACGCATTACCGCCGAAGCAACTCAGCGACAAACCGACCTGGAATCTCATGCAGAACGGTTGGCGGAAGTTTCGCGAGATCTACAGGCGAAGTTCGCACAATTAGACCAGCAAATCAAGGCGACGGAATCGGCGTTGCGAGAAGAAATGGACGCGCGGCTTCGACAGCTTTCCCACGATTTAACATTGCGTTGCGACCAAATAGTCCGCGACTTCCATCAGCGTTCCGACTCTTTGGACAAGCGAAAAGTGGACCGTCAGTCGCTGCGTGACCTGCTGCATTCGCTGGCCGATCAAATGTCAGACGAGTCATGATTTTCAACGCTAACCCTCGTGACCCGCGGTCTCCTTCATGTCCGGCAATTCACCCACTCATTCGGCAGATTCAAACAACGACGACAATCCGTTTGTGCGTCTGCAGAATATCTTGCTATCTGATGACCGACAGCGATAGGACGAATTAGCCGGTCGGCTAGAACAACCTTTTGACGACGCGGCCGTCGGCAAAGTCTTGCCGCAAGCCATTCGATCTTCCCATCAACAACAGCTGGCGGAAGCACTGGGCCCGACAGTTTCTGCCGCGATTCGCGAATCGGTTCAACAAGATCCGCAACCACTGGTCGATGCCGTTTCGCCTATTATCGGTCCGGCGATTCGCCGAGCGATCTCGCAGGCAATGCGGTCCATGATGCAAACCTTCAACCGGACCCTAGAGGATAGTTTCTCGTTGCGTGGCCTGCAGTGGCGGTGGGAAGCGTGGCGAACCGGAACGAGTTTTGCGCAAGTGGTCCTGCTGCGGACCTTAGTCTACGAAGTGGACCATGTCTTCCTGATTCACGGTGAAACCGGGCTGTTGCTCCATCATTTGGCCAATCAAACGTCCACCGCCGCCGATCCGAATCTGGTTTCCGGCATGCTGACCGCCATCGAATCGTTTGTCCAAGATTCGTTTGGAGCAGGTGAGGACTTGGAAAAAATGGACTGCGGTGACCGAACCGTCTGGGTAGAAAAGGGGCGGAAAGCGTATTTAGCTGCTTCCATCTACGGCCACGCTCCGGAAAGCTATCGAGAACGTTTACAAGATTCTTGGATCAAATCCACCATCGTTTTGGCGGCCCGTTATCCAAATCTGTATGAGACGCAACCTGTTTGAAGAAACAGAACCGCACTGTAGCCAACTGCTCTTTCGTCCGAGTTCGTCTTCAGCTGTGGCACCGAAATCCAACGTTCCGTGCGCGACGCCGTGCCTTTTACTGCTGGCGCTGACCGGAATGGGGTGGGGCATCACGCAGGGCTTGGAATGGTACCGTGACCGGTATATTCGAGAATATTTTTCTCCTCCTTCCACCGCGAAAATCAAGTTGGACGGCAAGACCGTTCACTTGTCCGAACAAGCGCCGGACCTTTGGGTCACATGTGGGCACAACGCCAGTCTGAATCGCTTGGTCAGCAGTGGTAAGTCGATTGGACCGAATTGAAAAACACGGACCAGACTTGGCTAAATTTTTTGAAACATTTAGGCCAAACGCCTGGCTATGCCGTGGTGCACTCCGACGTCTTGGACGAAGGCCGATATGTAATCAAAGGCCTGCGAGATCCGTTGGCTTTGAATTGCCGAACTTTTGGCAGAAGCGGGAATCGATTCAAATCAAGTGACAGCCGATTGGCAGCCCTACGAATCACCCGACAAAAAGAGTCGCCCAAAGAACGTTGCGACGACTACCGTTGAAGGCGTTCAACTCATCGATGAATCAGACGGCTGGAAATCCGTCTCACAACTGCTCCTGGTGATTGGATTGCTTCTTGCGAAACGATGCTTCGCGCGGCCGGTGTCTCACCCGTCGATCGCAGCGAACTAAAGAATGCGGATGCCAACTTTCAGGCTTTGGTCGAATCGCTTCGTCACGAACCAGGGACCGTTCTTTTCCATACCGACGGCGGACGGAGTGGGTCGAACTTGTTCGCCTGCGATCTCGTTAGCTCGCACCGTGGAAGCGCTGCGTCGCCTGAACTGGACTTGCTGCTGCCATTGGAACAACATTGACGCCGTTTTATTCCACCGAGCCTGAGTTGGTCTTGAACGAGCAAATCGGTCCTGCAGCCGCCAGGACGGCGACTATTGCGATTGAATTTGGCGTTGTGTCGTTGGCGGCGTCGGCAGACGTCGCCTGCAAACAGGTCGATATTTTGGGCGTCAGCCGCTGGGAAACCTAAAATTTGGTGGATTTGGACCAAGCCTATGCACAGCGAATTCTGGAAACTTTGAATCAAGAGGTAATCGTATTCCAGCCTGATAAGACCGATTTTTCAGACGCGACGTCGGACCAGATCGACCAGATTGTGCGTCGCATCCAAGCGTTGGAACGCATTGCAACTGGTTTGGACTGTATCGTAACGATTCGCGTCGTCGGCTATACTTCGGCTTCTGCCCCGTTTCGACCTGAGGCATTAACGTTAGTCAAAACCGAGCGATCAATACGGCTCAGATGCTGCGAACGAAGTTGGACGACGAAACCACGGTTCGTATTACGGTGCCGCAGCAACAAGACGAGCCGCTGGTTCAGAAAACACCCAGCGTGCGGCTCGAGACCAAGCTGGAACGAATTTTGACCAAGCCATGATCCAAAAGAAAATCTGTCTACTCGGTTCGTTCGCTGTCGGAAAAACAAGCCTCGTCGGTCAGTTTGTCAAAGGCATTTTTTCGGATGAATATCTGTCGACCGTCGGAGTTCGTGCTCTGACAAAGTCCATGATGGTGGGCGATCAGGCAGTAGAACTGCTGGTGTGGGACATTCACGGCGACGATCTTGTTCCAACGCGTTCGCGACAACTATATCCGCGGGTCGGCAGGCGTCATCCTGGTTCTACGGCACTCGGATTGAAACCATTGAATCGGTGTTGGAAATGCACGAACGAGCGATGGCGGTCTTGGACGATGTTCCGTTTGTGGTGTTTGCCAACAAGTGCGACCTGCAATCCAAATGGCAAGTGACGTCCGACCATTTGGCGATGTTTGAAAAGGGTGGCACTTTTGCAAACCGCGCCGCCAAAACGGGCGAATCAGTCGAAAGCGGATTCCAGTTCCTGACCGACGCCATGATTGCCAAGGACAGCAGTGCCGAATAAACGTCAACGAATAATCCGGGCCAACTTGGAAAATCGAGTCGAATTCTACGCCAATAGCTCCAACACCTTGGCGCCCATTTCCGAAGTTGTCATTGCCGTTTTGCCCGCAGCAATATCAGCCGTCCGATGCCCAGCATCCAAGACGTTTTCCACCGCCGCTTCTACAGCAGCCGCTTCTTGTTCCATGCCCAGTGAATGTCGTAACAGCATTGCCGCCGCCAAAACGGTTGCCAATGGGTTAGCGATTCCTTTGCCTGCAATGTCCGGAGCCGACCCGTGGATCGGTTCGTACAAGCCTGGCCCGCCACTTCCCAGCGAAGCGGATGGCAACAGACCCAGCGAACCAGGCAGCATCGACGCTTCGTCGGTCAGGATGTCGCCAAACATGTTGCCAGTCACAACCACGTCAAATGAACTGGGCCGAGAAATCAGATGCATGGCCATGGCGTCCACCAGAACCACGTCATACGTCACTTCAGGAAATTCAGTCTTGATAACGCGTTCGGCAACTTCTCGCCACAAACGCGACGCCTCCAAAACATTGGCCTTATCCACCGAAGTGACTCGCTTATTTCGCCCCATGGCAATCTGGCCTGCCAGGCGAACGACGCGTTCAACTTCGCTAACGGAATACACCATTTCGTTAAACGCTTCTTCGTCTCCATGGGCTGAAGTTCGCCGACCGGATGGTCCAAAATAAATTCCGCCGGTTAGTTCGCGGACGAACAAAATATCGACGCCAGAAATAATCTCTTGCTTCAATGGCGAAGCATCCAGAAGCTTTGCGTGCGGCTTGATGGGACGCAGGTTGGCGAAGAGGCCCAGTTCTTTGCGAATTTTTAGCAAACCAGCTTCCGGTCGAGTCTTTGCGCGCGGATCATCCCATTTCGGTCCGCCGACTGCGCCCAACAGGATCGCGGCCGAGTCACGACATTTGGCCAATGTGTCATTCGGCAGTGGATCCCCGGTGGCATCAATGGCACACCCGCCAATCATACCTTCGTGAAAATCAAACTGATGGCCGAATCGTCCGGCAACCGCCGCGAGTACCTTGCGGCCCACTTCGACAATTTCTGGACCAATGCCGTCTCCCGGTAGCAATACAATGGACGCTTGAGTCATTCGTAATCCTCAACTGATGAAAAACAAAAGCCTCGGGCAACAAACGCCCGAGGACTTTTGATAGGGTCTATTTGTCTACTTTGAACCGGATCAATTCTTGCTGAAATCTAGCTGTTTGGACGCTTCGGTTCCAACGGGGTTCTTCATGAATTTCTTGTGACATTGCGAACATAAGTCAAAGCACTTGCGTTGATAAACACCATCGCCAATTAGATCGCTTTGAAAATCTTCACCACGTTCCAGGATATCGTGGATTTCCATCAAATGGTCTCGATCGGAGTCATCCACTACGTCGCCGACGACTGGTTCCATGACTGCCTCAATCTCCAGTCGGACAATATAGCGAACTTCATCTTCTGGATGAATTGGCCGCCCACATCGATCGCACGAATAATGAATCATGGGAATCCTCGACAATCCGGTAATGTTGCAATGGTCACGGTGACCTCAGAAACGTTCATCCTAATGCGGTTTTGGTGCTGGTCGCAAGTGCCGAACATGAGTCTTTATGACGGGAAATCACTGATTTTTGGACAGCCAAGCCGATTCCTCCGAATAACGAAACTGAAACGCTGGCCGGATCAACCATTTCGCTCTAGAATGTTTTGCAACCAGATGGGCAAATGACGCGAGCAAGGAGCCTCAGTTGGCTCGAAGCGCAATTGTGGTGACGTCGACCGCATTTGCGTCTCGAGCTGTCGACTTTTTCCTTGCCGTTTGCGTTAGAAGATTGAAGCGTCGTTCAATCTTAAACAGAGTCAACGCCATGCAATCTGAACTTCATACGTCGCTACACGCCAGTGTGCTCGTTTTGAACCGGGCATACGTCGCCATCCACATTGTCCATGTTCGGCGCGCGTTCACGCTGTTGTATCGCGAACTTGCCGAGGTGCTTGACGTGGATGAGGGCCAATTCGGCAACTACGATTTTTCTGGTTGGCTAGAGATTTCGCAGTTGCGTTCAGACGAAAAAAAAACCGATGAGGATTGGGTGAAATCGGTCAATTTTGACATTCAGGTTCCGCGTGTCATCCGTTTACTTCGATTCGACAAGGTTCCGAAGCGTACCACTCGTTTTAATCGCAAAACCTTGTTCGCTCGAGACGAACACACGTGTCAGTATTGCTCGCTGACGTTGCCGGCGAGCCAACTAAGTCTGGACCACGTGGTACCCAAAAGCCGTGGTGGAAAGACAACGTGGGAAAACATCGTTTGCTGCTGCCTCAGATGCAACACTCGCAAAGGTGGCAGGACTCCTCAAGAAGCTCGGATGAAACTTCTGCGACCACCTGCCAAGCCCAGGCAGAGTCCGCTGCTGGCCCATAAACTTCAAAACCCCAAGTACTCCACTTGGCGTCAGTTCATCGGGCCGGCGGGGATGAGCTATTAGCAGCGACCGATCCGCCGCCGGAGCGAAATGGCTTCAGATCGTAAAAAAAAGAACGTCCGAAATTTCGAACGTTCTGTCTGTGCCATGCAATAATGCCCGAATCAGGGACTAATTGCCAGCCAAAGGCTCTTTCTTTTCGGTAATGCTGGGGCATTTTGGGGCCATTTCAGCGTTCAATTCTTTGAAGCCTTCTTGCCCTTCGGGAAGATTATCTTCGTGGAAAATCGCTTCGACAGGGCATTCTGGAACGCAAGCTTCGCAGTCAATGCATTCATCCGGATGGATGTACAGAATCTTGTCGCCTTCGTAGAAGCATTCGACCGGGCAAACTACCACACAATCGGTATACTTGCAGCCGAAACAGGCCTGAGCAACGACGTGAGTCATTTTCTAAATCTCCTGACGCCTTTTGTACTGACGGAAAAATATCGAGAGGCTAGCGTAGATCTCGGTGGTAGCCACTTCACCGTTCTATCTTCGGAATGAACACCGGCAAACCTTGAAAAACAGTCGTTTTCATCGGACATTCCGAGAAAAAGTAGGCTTTTTGGGAAATCTAGTGCTGGTCAAGCCGAATGTCAACCCGCCTTCATTGCGTTCAGCCTTGCTTCGTTTGTAGAAGCTACCTAGAATCCAATGATCCGAGGAAGTTTTCGGGCATGGTAGGAGCTTGGCGTCGGGCACCAAGCTGCGGCACGGACGAGTCGGCTGATATTCGATTCGATACACGGACAAAGGATGTGTCCGTCAACTCGGGGCTGAAAGGAAATCACGCGTGGCACTGTCAGATACCGACAAACGACTGCTTGAGAAATGCTTACGAGCGGAACCTCGTTCGTGGGAAGATTTCACAGACCGATTCATTGGCTTGGTCTTTCATGTGATCGACCATACAGCCAAGGCGCGTTCGATTCGTTTATCTTCGGCGGATCGCGACGATTTGTGCGCCGAAGTGTTCTTGTCCGTATTGGAGCACGATTTTCGCGTGCTGCGAAACTTCAAGGGCAACAGCAGCCTAGCCACTTATATGACGGTGATTACGAGACGAGTTGTCGTCAAGCAACTTATGAAGAAGCGAACGACGGCGTCCTTGCAGACCATTCGTAGTCGAACGACGTCGGAAACAGCCACAACGTATCGCACTGATCAGCAGGACGAAGTGGAATCGTTGCTATCGACCTTGGCCGCGCCGGAAGCCGAAGTAGTGCGAATGTATCACTTGGAAGGCAAAACGTACCAGGAAATCAGCGCTTCCACCGGCGTTCCAGAAAACAGCATCGGTCCGACGCTCAGCCGAGCTCGATCAAAAATGCGTCAGGCTCGCACCGAATAGAGCACCAGTTTCCGTTACATTTCGGCCAACAACAGAACGCGTCCGCACATCCGAATCAGGCGGCTGAACGGGGTTCTCGCTATGCGAACTTTGACAGCGTCCGGTCAATGCGCGCCAGCACACTCGGTTTGCCCAGAATCGACAGCGTTTCAAACATGCCAAAGCCTACCGATTTGCCGGTGACGGCCACGCGAAGGGCATGAATAATCTGCCCAATCTTGATGCCTTTTTGTTCGACAAAGGCCTTTAACATTCGTTCCAAGTCGGACGCGTCAAATGATTCGGCCGCCGCAAGTTCTTCGCGGAATTCTTGCAGCAAAGCAGTGGCTGGACTATCGTCCACTAACCGTTTTTGAAAAGCTTTCTCGTCATATGCAAAATCTTGATCAGCGGCAAAAAATTCGCTGGCCAAATCCAAAATATCGCCAGCCACGGTCAGCCGATCGCCAGCCGCTTGGACAATCGCGGCCAATTTTGGCCCAACATCACACGATGGCGGCGAACTAACGAGCCCGGCTTGTTGAAGGAATGAAAGCACGAGCTTGGCCTTTTGTTTAATCGGAACCTCTTGCATGTAGTGCTGCTGGAAGGCCAGCAACTTTTGGGGATCAAAACTGGCCGGTGCCTTGTTAATACGTTCCAGCGAAAACGAATCAATCATCGCTGACCGGCTGAAGAATTCCGTCTTGTCATCCAGCGACCATCCTAGCAGCAACAAGTAGTTCACAATGGCGTCCGGAAGAAATCCAATCTGTTCATAGAAATCAACAATCACGGGGTTAAACGTCTCCGCCGAAATCGTCATGCCAATTTGATTGGCAATGTGTGTCCCCAGATCATTGAGTTTGGCAAAGTCTCGATTCTTCAAGTACTTTTCCAGCTTACGTTTGCTCAGTTTCGTTTTGCTGCCCGGTTCGGCCACAAACGGGACGTGGGCGAATTCGGGAAGTGAATAGCCAAGCGACTGAGCGATAAAGACTTGTCGAGGCGTATTGGACAGATGTTCTTCGGCGCGAATGACATGCGAAATCTGAAAGTCATGGTCGTCCACAACGGTAGCCAAATGATAGATGAACGAACCATCCGCTCGCTGAATCACGTGATCTTGTTCGTTCGCCCATTCGAAGCGAACGTTGCCTCGCACCAAATCGTGAAGTTCCAAGCAGCCTTCTCGAGGCATCTTGAGTCGCACGACCGCTTGTCGGCCTTGCGATTCAAATTCCGCAGCTTGTGCGTCTGATTCGGCCATCCAAGTCCGACTGTAAACGAATGATCGCTTCTCTTTGTCGGCCGCTTCGCGTTCCGCCTGAACTTCGTCTGGCTGCGCATAGTCTCGATACGCATGGCCGGAAGCAAGCAACTGATCGACGGCTGCCTGGTACCGATCAGAACGCTGTGATTGATAGTACGGACCGTAATCGCCACCCACCTCGGGGCCTTCATCCCAGTCCAGGCCTAACCACTTGAAACCGTGAAGGATGGGTTCCAGCGCTGCCTGGACGTTTCGCTGCTGATCAGTGTCGTCGATTCGCAAAATAAACTGACCGCCGTGTTTTCGAGCGAACAGCCAATTGAACAATGCGGTGCGGACGCCTCCAATGTGGAGATAACCTGTTGGACTGGGAGCAAAGCGAGTTCGAACCATGGGACCGCCTTGAGGAACGGATAAAATTGTGTGCGAAGGATACGGAAACGAAGCGTGGCAACGATCTGCCGAGTGTCACAGTAGATAGACGACGCCACGGAAAATCAACCCGGCGAGAACGTTCGACAAGAGGCACCACACCAGCGACACTGCCAATCTAAGCCGCTCGATTCTGTCTCCGTTCCGATTTCCGTTGTTTTTGGGATTTGCGTGACGGCAGAACGGGACCATCCGATTCGTTGGACTCCGTCGCTTCTCGGTTGTCGCTCTGAGCAGACACTTCGGCCGCCTTGCGTTTTCGTGAACGCAAGCGACTGCTCGTGCCGACCGAGTCCTCTTCGGCGGTCGATGCAGCGACATCCGAGCTGCCTTGGTCAGCCTGCAATTCTGGTGACTTGCGTTTGCCAAACCATCCACGGCGACGAGGTGCGGGTTCGAGTTCTTCATTGGTTTCTTGAGCATCTGCCACGCTGACAGCCGATTTTTTCCTCTGCCACCAACGGCGTGGCGACTGGCCTAAATCGTCGGCACTTTCGGTGTCAGCGGCGTCAGCTGATTCCGCCTCGTCGTCTTCGTCTGGCGAATCCAGCTTCAAATCTGCTTGCTGCTTGCGGCCGAACCAGAACCAACGTCTTGGCTTCGCGGCGGGATGCGCAGTGTCATCCGGATGGGCGTCGATTTCATCTTCTTCGAATTCGTCGTCCAGATCCTGTTCGTCGATGCCGTGGTCTTCTTCCAAAGTATCGTCCGTGGTGGAACTGCGACGTCGCTTCCATGAAAACCAGCGAGTTCGCCGCGATCCTTCCTTCGACGGGGCAAATTCTAGTTCATCCGGCGAGATGTCTTCTTCATCTTGGTCGACAGATTCAGTGCGAGATTCAATCAGCCCCTGTGTGTCCAATGACAGATGAGCGGCAAACGCCACGCCGGCCGAAAAAACAGACCACTGGGCCAAGAGTCCAGCTCCGGCGCAAATGTCACCAACAAACGGTTCGATCGTGCTGAATCCCGGGAAACTCGCAATCCGACTAAGGCCGGTTAGATACATCACCAGCAACATGACGCAGGCAGTTAGCATATGAAAGACGGCCAGCTTTGACCGTTTCATTTCGATCTGCAGTCGAATCACACAGACCAGCGCAGTCAGATAAAGCGACGACACAACCCATTCGCGGGAATGAGTCGCCAGCCCCATCCGTTGTTCAACCAGCTTCCAGGTGTCCTGTACCAGATGAGTCGAATGGTTAATGCTCAGGAAGATCGCTGTGACCGCAGCGTAGCACCAAATGCGATACACCCCGGTATAGTCTTCAATCTCATGTCGGCGAATCGAATAAATCAGTCCCGCCAAGCCGGCGCAACCAACCCACAGGACCGTTACAAACCAACCCTGGATACCGTACGGACTGTTTGTCTGGAACGCGCTGATTGCCTGGTACCATGACGGAGTTGCCAAGTCGCGAACGTACGCCTGCCACGCCGTGATAGCAATAAGCACAACGGCGACAGAGGTCGCCAGCAAGCACTGAACCCACCATTGAGAAGGAACCAAATCCAGTAGTCGGAGCTGATTTTCTGGGGACGCCGCTGGGGCGTATTTCAATACATTCAAATGACACGGCTCGTCCTGAGCATGGTCACTACGCGACTGAGCTGTATCTTCAAACAAGACACGGCGTCGCCTATCTTCTCGTGCTCTTCGTAGCGTCATGTCTACACCGCCTCGACAACGAATGGTCCCACGTTCATCCTTCTTCGACGGCGTGCGGACCGAAATTCCAGTGTAACTGTGCGAAACCCGACAATCCAAGACCAAGGAAATCGAATCGCAGTCACTACGATCGTCACATACCTTCGTGATCCCCTGCCTTGCCCAGTGTCGTCAGTTGGAATCTTGTTTGCCCAGCACGAATGACTTTGACACGATCGAATCAGGACCTAAGTTTTCAGGTCAGAAACATTTCGAGCAATTCGTCCTCCATAAAAGTACCTGAAATGGAAATCCCGCAATCGAACGCGCCGTCCGTCGCCGCTAGCGATGCTCCTGTCATGTTCGGCGGGGCCGAAAGTTCTTCGCTACGAGTGCTGCTGGGAAACGTGGATGAAGCTCCCAACAACGCGACGATAGCTCGTTTCCATGACGAAATTGTCAATCGTCGCTTGGGGATTGCCTGCAGCCTGTTCCGTAGTCTTCGCGCCAAGCATGCACCAACGGCTGACCACTGTCTGCGAGTGGCGATGCGGTGTTCGATATTCGGCACGTTGCTGCGATTACCGAAAAACGATCTACAAAATTTGGAAATTGCCGCACTGCTGCACGACATCGGCAAGATTGGCGTACCCGATAGCATTTTGTGCAAACCCGGTTCGCTTTCGGAAGATGAAACGGACGTCATGAATTCGCAGTGGGAGCAGGCGTTGACAATCCTGTCCGCCGCGTGTTTTGAAGACGGCGTGCTGCAGATCATCCGGTGCTGCCAATATAGCTTTGATCCGCCACAAAGGGTCAGCCATCCCATTCGCGAAGAATTGCCAATTGGTGCTAGGATTTTGAAAATCGCCGATGCATTTGACGCCATGACCACCGATCATGTGTATCGACGAGCAATGCCGTTAGAACGAGCCGTGGCGGAATTGTTTCGCTTTGCCGGTTCGCAATTCGATCCAGAATTGGTCCGCGAATTTGCTAACTTCTCTGCTCAAGCCGAAGCCGAAGTGAATCTTCGCGTATCGGATCGCTGGCTCAAAGGGATGTCACCCGAATCCTCCAATTCACTGTGGCAGCTAAAGGAACCTCTGTTCACACGGCATGGCACCGGAAGTCCCGAATCCGTGTTTCAGCAGAAACTACTGGACGCGATGCAAGACGGAGTTGTTTTTGTTGACAGCAAACTGAGAATTCTGGTTTGGAATCGCGGAGCTGAACGACTGACTGGCATTGCTCCTGGCGGTGTCTATGAAAAGATCTGGGATCCAGCGATCCTGAAGATGCGTGACAAAGATGGCAATCTATTGAAAGAAAAGAATTGCCCAGTTCGAAGCTGCATCGAAACCAGCGGACAATCTTTGCGGCGAGTGATCATCTGTCCGGATGGTCGCGAACATCGCCCAGTGGATGTGCATGTCATTCCCGTTTGTGACGAACGCGGACGCTGCCACGGTGCGACAATGCTGATTCACGATGTATCGTCCGAAGCGTCGCTAGAGGAACGCGTTCAGGACCTGCACGAACAAGCCACCACGGATCCGCTGACCAGCGTCGCAAACCGAGCTGAATTTGATCGAGTGCACCGTAGCATGGTGGACAACAGTCTGGCGTCCGGCAATTTTTGCAGCATTGTGATTTGCGACATCGATCGCTTCAAGAGCATCAATGACGAATATGGACACCAAGCGGGTGACGAAGCGCTAAAGAGCTTTGCTTCGCTCCTACAACGAAGTTGCCGTCAAGGTGATTTGGTGGCCAGATACGGTGGTGAAGAGTTCGTGCTGTTGTATCCCAACTGCGATAATGCCGGTGCCGTGCGCCGAGCAGAAGAGATTCGTCGCGAACTTTCGCAAACCGCTCAGTTAGCCTTGAATGGCAAATGCATGACTTCCAGTTTTGGTGTGACCGAACTGCAGCTTGGTGATACGCCGGAAACCATGCTGCGTCGAGCGGACCGAGCTCTCTATCAGGCCAAAGATGGTGGTCGGAATCGAGTGGTGCAGTTGGGAGCTGGGTTCCTGCAAGAACAGTATCAGGAATCGCAATCCTCTTGGATTCGCTGGATGACGACGCGTCGGAACAAGGAGAACTTGTTAGAGCGAACCTTGATTGCCAACGTTCCCGTGCCGTTGTTGGCCGAAAAGATCCGAGGCTTCATTTCGGACCATCACGCGGAAATTATCCAAATCAGCGAAGACCAAGTTTCAATGCACGTGCAAACTCGGCGAGCGTCCAGCATTCTTGGTCAAAACGACGATTCGCCCGACATCACTCTGGTTGTCGAACTCAGTTTGCGAGAACAAGTCCAACGTGACGATGACGAACGCCGCACCGGGTCGCGCACTCTGATTGACGTGAAGATTCGACCCCGACGGTCGCGCGACAAGCGAGTCAACGATAGCCGGCCCCACCATGTGCTGGCCAGCCTTCGATCTTATCTGATTGCTCAGGAATATCACGGCAAGACCTAGGCGTCCTGCCGCTCTTACATTCCGTCTTCTGCGTCAGACTTCAAGTCATTTTTCCGGTAAACGTCAATGGGATCGCATTTGCGTCCAATTGTCATTCCGAGCATCATTCGCTAATGTGACATGGGAGGATCGATGGGATCGCCCGATGCTATCTACTGGTCGCCTTAGGGTTACTCTCGCGTAGCAGCGGCTTTCGCGTAGGCAAGTCTGTCC
This sequence comes from Pirellulaceae bacterium, assembly GCA_041399205.1. Classification (GTDB taxonomy): domain Bacteria; phylum Planctomycetota; class Planctomycetia; order Pirellulales; family Pirellulaceae; genus JAGQOZ01. The sequence goes on from JAWKTK010000024.1 coordinate 60,597, forward strand.
ATAGATTCGTAAGACTGCGACGGAAGACATAGTGTCCGTCTCGAAAGTACGGCCCTACGTGAGGAAAATGGATAAAATTGGGAAAACGCCATTGATCCTATTTGTCAAAAGAATTGATTCCTGAAAACGTTCGCATTGGCGAATCGAAATGGAGAAAAGCATGGCCTATTCACTTCCGAACCTACCCTACGCCTACGATGCACTCGCGCCTCACATTGACGCCAAGACCATGGAGATCCACCACACCAAACATCATCAGGCGTACATCACCAAGGTCAACGACGCGATTGCGGGCACGCAACTGGAAGGAACCGCAATCGAAGCTTTGGTTTCTGACTTAAACAAAGTTCCAGAGAATATTCGAGGCGTGGTCCGAAATAATGGTGGCGGACATGCGAACCATTCGCTGTTTTGGACCGTAATGGCTCCGAATGCAGGTGGCACGCCGTCCGGCGAATTAGCCGCAGCCATCGATTCGGAACTCGGCGGTTTCGATAAATTCAAGGACGCGTTTTCCAACGCAGCGGCTACTCGTTTTGGTAGCGGCTGGGCGTGGCTAAGCGTCAGCAATGGCAAATTGGTTGTCGAAAGCACTCCCAACCAAGATAGTCCACTGATGGAAGGTCGCACTCCAATTTTAGGCCTGGACGTTTGGGAACACGCTTACTACTTGAACTACCAAAACCGAAGGCCAGATTATGTCTCCGCGTTTTTCAATGTGATTAACTGGGATGAAGTCGCCAGGCGTTATGCGGCAGCAAAGTAACGCTGTGTTTAGTACGTGGCAGCCGTTGTCCATTCGACAGCGGCTGTTTTTTTCGTCACGTTTACACCGAATTGGCGTTAGCTGGTTGATTCAAGTCCGTTAGCATGGTATCATTCGGAATACTTGGTATTCCTATTTCAAGTCTTAGCGAGTTTCCATGATGAAAGTGATCTTGGCGAATCCGCGAGGTTTCTGTGCAGGCGTCAACATGGCAATCGAAAGTCTGGATTTGGCCATCCAGAGATTCGGCAGCCGATCTATGTCTATCACGAAATCGTGCACAACAAGTATGTGGTCGAGACGTTTCGTGCCAAGGGCGCAATTTTCGTCGACGAATTGGCGGAAGTCCCCGAAGGATCATATCTGCTTTTTTCCGCGCACGGCGTGTCGCCCGCAATTCGTGAAATTGCCAAACAACGCAAACTGTTTGCCATCGACGCCACGTGTCCGCTGGTCACCAAAGTGCATTTGGAGGCCATTCGATTTGCACAACAAGGATTCACCATTGTCCTCATCGGTCATGAAGGGCATGACGAAGTGGTTGGCACCATGGGCGAAGCTCCTCAGGCGATTGTCCTGGTAGAAGATGAAGACGACGTAGATCGACTTCAGGTGGCCGACGAAACAAAGTTGGCCTACCTAACACAGACGACCCTTTCCGTTGACGATGCGAACCGCATCATTGTCCGTTTGAAACAGCGTTTTCCACACATTCAAGGGCCACCGAAGGAAGACATCTGTTATGCCACACAGAATCGGCAAGAGGCTGTCCGAACACTGGGAACCGAAGCCGACCTATTGTTGGTCCTGGAAGCCAAACAGTTCCAATAGCCAACGACTCAGAGAAATCGCGTCGGAACTGAAGATTCCCAAGTTATCTGATTGATGGTCCCAGCGACATGAACAGCCAATGGTTTGACCAAGTAGAAACGGTGCTGGTTACTGCCGGGCGCCAAGCGCTCCGAATCCGTTGTCGAAGAATGTTTACCACCTAAAACACAGTTCCAGGCGACGGTAGAAGAAGTCGATTCGAGAAGAGCGTTCATTTTCCGCTTCCCAAGGAACTGCGTCCCGCGGCCACTTCGGCTTCGTCGGCAGACTGATCCGTCGCTTCAGCTTCCTTTGTGACGAGCGCCGGCAGGACAATTCGCATCGTCGTGCCCTTTCCAGTAGGGTTCGCCAGCATTTCGATGTGACCGTTGTGCATTCGTGCAATTCGCCAGGCTTTGCTGAGTCCAAAACCGAGTCCTCGTCCTGCTTCACGGCCTGAATAGAACGGGTCGAAGGCGTGTCGTCTTTCCTTCGAAAAACAGCCCTGACCATTGTCCTCGATCAACACTTCCACCCACTCTCCGTCGACGTGCTTGGGCGAACTGAAGTTATTCGACGCCAACGACGGCCGCACATGCATGTGTATCGAAAGCGGCTGGCCCACATCATGCCACTCAACCGAATTGCAAAGGATAGAATCAAGCATGATGGCCAGTTGATCAGATCCACATCAATGCCATGAAGATCGGTTGGCAATGTAAGTTGCACTGTTTGACGATTCTTGGACTGCCAATCGTCCAGGTACGTCGGCAACCAAGCTCGGAGGTCCAGAATACGCTTGACTTGCGCACTGGCGGTTTGGCAAACATCATCAAGTCTGCCAACATGTCAAACCCACGTGATACGCTTGACTGACAATCGTCGCCAAATGCTGTCGTTTGGATTGGGTCTGTCTCTTCAGCAGCAGAGACTGAGCACGAGTGGAAATATTGGTAAGCGGATTATTGATTTCATGGCTGGCACCATACGCTAATTCTCGCACCGATTCCAACTTTGCCTCTTCCAGATCTTGACGAAAACGCTGTTCCGATGACTGTCGATTTCGATATCGTTCTAAGGCCTGAAACAACAACCCGCGAATGACCGGAAATTCCGTGTCCCAAGATCGCAATTCTGCTTCGAGTTCTGAAGGTCCCGTTTGTTGAACGTGTTGGTAAGCGTAACGGACACTGGCAATAAACGGAAAACTTGGTTCGCGCAATTCGGTTTCGTCAACATCGCTGCGAACCAGCCGCAACCAAGGAGGCCACAACCGACTGCTGCTGGGCCCGCTCAGAAAATGTTCCGCGTGCAAGAGCATGCCGCATACATAAGCAGCTTCCGAAAACGAACCATAGCCGTCTCGTTCGGCTTGCGTTCGAGCCAACCGGGCCGACGCCAGCGACTGGCATTGAAGCTTGAAGTCCACCGCACGAACTTCCACATCCACAACTCCGGCAATGGAGTTGTGAAGCCTTGCCAGATTGTTCGCCAGCCATTCAGCCAACGAAGTGATTGAAACGGCTTGCCATGATGCAATGTCTTGGCGGACACAGGTAACCCACAGCAGGACCGCCGGATCAAGCCTCAGAAGTTGTTCGCAAATTTCCGTTGCTGCAGCCGACGAAGCGGCGTCAAAGATCTGAATGAGCCATCCACACGCAGAATCGGTCAAAGGAATCAGTCCATCGCCAATTCGCAATACAAGTGGATTATCATCGTTTGTCATACGCCAGCACGCGTGAAAGTCCGACACTTTGCACGCGTGAATACCTTCGGTTTTCGAATCCTAAGTTGTGCACCAGGCTAGATCGATTCGATCGCCAGTAAGTCACAAGATCGCTCGAGCAACTTATCTATCTCAAACGGTTTCTGCATAAAATCGTTGGCTCCGGACGCCTTCAAGTCAGCAACCTTGTCCGCTTCAATCATGCCTGAAATGCAAATGATTTTGACTTCGTCCAAAGTCTTGTCACTGCGAACCCGTACACAGACTTCACGACCGTTGATGTCGGGCAGCATGACATCCAGAATCACCAGATCGGGACGAAACTCTTTGACCAACATGCCGGCGTCGAAACCATTGTTCGCCGTCTTGATATCGAACCGACCATCTTGGTCAAACGCATCGCGAATCAATTCTACTAAGTCCGAATCGTCATCCACGATCAAAACTTTTCGCTTGCCACTTTCCAACGCTTCCGTGGGAATTCCGTTATCCTTCATGAAAGCAAATAATTGATCCCGAGGAATACGGCGAAACCGACTCCCGGGTACGCGGAATCCCTTCAATTGCCCCGAATCAAAACATCGAATAATGGTCTGTTGGCTCACCTTGCAAATCTTGGCGGCTTCACCGGTTGTAAAGACTGTTTTCATGGCTGCGAATATCCTTCCCTAGCCGTCATCGAGACCTCTGTTGCAGGAATCAATTTGCCAATGTCTGTTTGAAATCCTTTCCAATTGACAACGATCCTGTACTTAGCCCCTAGCTCCCTCGTTGAACAAGGCTCCTAATCGCACACATCTAGTGCAAATCCCTGCTCTCATCCATCCAGCAAGTCTAACCATTCCTTCCGACTTTGCCGAACTTAACACGTTAGGCATTATAAACACCTTCCAGACGACGTCAAGATCATGGAACGTTTCGTAAGTTCAATCTATCATTGACTTTACAAAAATGACGTGAAAAGCTGCGTTTCATTCCTGGATAGAATAATCGGAAATTTCGGTTGGAAAATGTCGCTAATTTTCAGAAGATGGGAATTCTTTGCAATCTACTCCCACTGCAGGACTCGGGGAATTCAAGAGGCTTGCATTTGAAATGGAAGTAAATTCTAGCCGAATTCGCGCGTTCAGGTTGGTTAACCGCGCTTACCTTCCAAGTAGGACATGAGCAGCGCGACGTCGCTGGGAGTAATGCCGCTGATGCGACTGGCCATCGCCAGGCTCGTGGGCCGAATTCGACTCAGTTTCTCCTTGGCTTCCATGCGAAGATGCTGCATTGACTGGTAGTCGATACTGTCCGGAATGCGTTTTTCGGACAAGCGCCGACGGCGTTCAATTTCCAGATCTTGCCGCGCCACATAGCCGGCGTATTTGATGTCGGACACGACTTGTTCTACCACGTCGTTGGAAAAATCGGGAAGCGAATCGGCATGCGCTGCTTGGATGTCGTTCCACGTGACGTCAGGTCGCTTCAAATACTTGTCTGCCGGTACGCCGGACATGCGCAAAGCGCAAACAACGTCATACAACGTTTTCATCTGTTCCAACTTGATAGCCAATGCCTCATGACGGTCATCCGCCACAATGCCATAACGATGGCCCAATTCCGTTAATCGCCGGTCGGCATTGTCATGACGTAGTCGCAGACGATATTCCGCTCGACTAGTAAACATCCGGTACGGTTCGTCCACGCCGCAGGTGACTAGGTCGTCAATTAAGACACCGATATACGCTTGGTCTCGTTCCAGCACCAAGGGGTCATGATTTTGAAGCAACATCGCGGCGTTCGTACCGGCGATCAAACCTTGCGCACCCGCTTCTTCGTATCCGGTCGTACCGTTGATCTGTCCCGCAAGGAACAGGCCGCCAATCTGCTTCGTCTCTAAACTTGGTTTTAGCTGATCGGGTGGACAGAAATCGTACTCCACGGCATAGCCATATCGCATGATTTGCGCATTTTCCAAACCGGGAATCCGAGCCAACATGCGGTCCTGAACGTCTCGAGGCAGACTGGTGGATACTCCATTTACGTAAAATTCCTGCGTCGAATATCCTTCGGGTTCCAGAAATAACTGATGCTGTGATTTTTCAGCGAACCGCACAATCTTGTCTTCAATCGAAGGGCAATACCGCGGACCACTGGATGAAATTTGGCCGCTATACATGGGAGCTCGATGCAGATTGTCGCGAATCAGACCATGCACGCTTTCGTTCGTGTAGGTAATCCAGCATGGCAACTGTTCGCGGCGCACGGTTTTGGTAAGAAACGAAAATGGTACGGGATCATCATCGCCCGGTTGTTCTTCACACCGATCAAAATCGATTGTGCGTCCGTTGATTCGAGGTGGTGTGCCGGTTTTAAAACGCTGGACGCGAAATCCCAAACGATGGAGCGCTCCGCTGATTCCTTGCGTGGTCCCTTCGCCCGCTCGTCCACCCGGTGTCTTCGCCTCGCCGGTATGCATCAGGGCTTTCAGAAAGGTGCCGGTCGTCAGAATGACACACCTAGCAGCATAGACTGCGTCCCCCTGAACAAGAACGCCCGTAACGCGAACACGGTTGTCCGCTTGTTCGGTCAACAAGTCCAAGACGACCTCTTGCTTGAGATGCAGATTCGGTTGCTCTTCGACAATTCGCTTGATTTCGTTCTGATAGGCCTTCTTGTCCGCTTGAGCTCGTGGCCCATGCATGGCGGGGCCTTTACGGCGATTGAGCAAGCGAAATTGCAGGCCGGTTCGATCGATCGCCTGCCCCATAGCACCGCCCAACGCATCGATTTCGCGAACAATTTGGCCCTGCCGACTCCGCCAATCGCTGGGTTGCAGCTCATCTGGCCCACGTGTATCCAAATTGGTTGTGAGCAATGCAGTTTTAGCACCCGTTCGCGCTGCTGCCAGCGCCGCTTCCGTTCCTGCGTGCCCAGCACCCACAACGACGACATCGTAGTCATAGGAATTGGCGGTCATATTTTGCCCATCAAGAAGATCAAATCGTCCCGGATTACGACGTGGAACGCCCAGCGTCCATCCAGCCTTCGATTGTAGAACCCCGATTGCAAATCAGCTATGGGCGGTTTCAAGCTAAGTTCGTCGGCCAAGAAAGCAAAAAAGGCCACCTCGCTCGAAAGCAAGGCAGCCCCGTGAGGTTACAACAGAATTCGTTATCGCTTCCAGACGTTCTTCAAATCGTCGGCCAGTTGATGCAACAGGTCCGCGTCGATTGCTGAATCTGCAGCGTGAAGGTCGTTCTTGACAAACGGGTCCGCAAAGACGCTGCCGATCATGTCTAGCTCGGCAAGCGAATTCGCCGGACGGTCCTCGTTTTGCGTCGAACCTGCGAACGCCTGTTCGACAGCCTGCGAAGCGATCGACGTCGTGCGAGGCGTAATGTGCAGGGCCGCACCCACCAACTGCGAATCATTCCATTCATCTTCCGCCGCTTCGCCTTCGGCCGCATCTGCGTTTAGATGGTTGATCACCAACAACGCATCAATCGGAGAAAGATAATCATCGCCAGAGACGTCCACAAACGGCGGCGGGCTGAACGGAGGCGACGCGATTGGCGGCGGATCCAAAGCTCGAGAACCATTTGCGTTCAATTCGTTGATGACCAACAAAGCGTCAATAGGCGAAATGAAGCCGTCGTTATTGACGTCCAACGCGTCGTTCGGATTTTGCCACGGCGGGCGAGAAACGGTCACCGTCACAATGGCAACATTGGACGCCAATCCTTCTTCGTCCTGAACGGTATAGCGGAACGTATCCGCTCCGCTAAACGCGGTGTTCGGCGTGTAACGAATCGTTCCGTCTGCATTGACCGTAACCAAACCGTTGGCAGGCTGTTGCACCACGGCGACCGAACCTTCCACAATTTCTCCATCCACGTCTTCATCGTTGCTCAGTACGGAAATGACAATTGGCCGATCAATTCTGGATGTCACCGCATCGTCATTGGCAATCGGCGACAAATTGCCTCCACTGACCGTAATGGTCACGGTGGCTTCGTTGGATGTCGCGTTTTGGTCATCTTGGACCGTATACGAGAACGTATCGGTGCCTTCAAAGTTGGCCAACGGAGTAAACGTGATGGTACCATCGCCGTTAAGCGTAATGCTTCCGCTTTTGGGATTACGAGTCACGATGATGCTGGTAGGATCAACCGAACCGTCAACGTCCGTATCGTTCGTCAACAAAGAAATGGTTCGCGACTGACCTCGACGTGTGGCAACCAGATCGTTGGTCGCTACCGGCGCGTCATTGACAGCGGTCACACTGATAGTCACTTGTGCCGGTGCGGACACGGCGTCTTCTTGGTCGCGGACCGTGTACGAGAACGTGTCGGTACCAAAGAAATTGGCATCGGGCGTGTATTCTACTGATCCGTTTGCATTCACCACAACCGAACCATTTGCAGGCGGCGTCGTGATCTGCACCGTAGTAACATCCAATGCACCGTCCGGGTCGACATCATTGGCGGTAACCGGAACCGTGACCGAGCTATCTTCCAAGACCGTGGCCTGATCATTACCGGCTGTCGGCGCGTCGGCCACTGACGTTACAGTAATGTCCACTGTTACCGTTTCCGAATTCTGCACGCCATCCGTCACATAGTAGCTGAACTGGTCCGAACCAAAGAAATCTGCGTCCGGCTGATAGGTAAATCCTCCGTCGGACTGTAATGTCAGCGTGCCGTTACTGGGCGAATTGACAACCACCGGCACCAGCGTGTCACCCTGCGGATCAACATCGTTGGCCAGCAACCCATTGGCCGCAGAAATCTGTAACGTTGCATCTTCTGCCACCGAGTACACATCACTGGCAGCAATGGGTGCAGCTACTGCCACCAACGATACTTGGTAATCTTCCACTTCTCCATTGTCCGCACGACCTGTCGGCAACAGCTGCCCGCCAGTGCTGAAGCGGAACCGAGCAAACGAATTACCGGCCGTAGCGTCCGACGGAATTGCCAATCGAACTTGATTGGTTCCCGCACTGACTTGATAGCTAGTCAGAACTCGTTCAGACGGATCATCGAACGTACCATCGGCATTGAAGTCAATCCAGGCGTCGACATATCCGACCGTCGAAGCCACGATGCTGACCGGCACGTTTCCGCCGATCACCACCTGGGACGCGAACGTCACGCCGTCGTCACCTGCATCTCCCGAAGCGGACGCGTTCGGCTGTCCGTCAATTTCGGAATTCACGCCGGCACCTAAGAAGACGTTTTCAGCCACTACGTGACGAGCACCATTGCTGGAAAGTAGCGTCGCGTAGCCAGGATCGGGAGCGTCACCAAAGTCCATTTCGACCGGTAAGTCGATTTCGAACCGAACATCAAACGGACTTGAATCCTGATTCGTTTGCAACGCGTTACCGGCAATATCGCGAAGTCCCGGGACGAACAACGCGTTTCCGCCAACCACGTCGGTGGCTCCTTGAATTACTAATTCGCCTGATTCGTTCACAAACGTCACCAGTCCATCCAGCGAACTCTGCTGAATCGCTTGCAGAATCAATTGCGACATCGCCGCTTGATCCACTGTTGCCGAAGGCTGGTACGGAATGGTGATGACTTCCGGTTGCAGGTCCGGATCAACTTGCGGATCCAAAGACACAATGCCTGGAGCACCGGTCAACGTCAACGAACTCTGGTTCACTCGAACCACCGTGCCCGCCGCACCCGTTGTTGGCGCGTTGCCGCCAATGTGAACTCGCCCACCACCGATGTTGGTTGGTGCCAGACCCAGCGTTGCGTTTGAAATTGCCGTGACCATGGCGTCGGCAATTTCGTCTTGCGTATTGGCGTAACTGATCGGCACGCGAACGTTGCCAGGCGTGATGCGATTGTTGGTGTCAAATTCAAACGTACGAACCACGTTGTTCTGCGTGATGGTAAACAAACCGCCATCGCGCACAGCGCCCGCCACTCCTTGCTGAACCATAGCCGTCAGCGAAGTATCAATCGCAAAGTTGTTGCCGCCCGTATTCGGTCCCACTCCCAGCTGAATGACGCCATCGCCCAGATTTCGCGGAGCAAGTCCCAGTCCGGCATTCGTCAACGCCTGCGTCACAGCTGCGGCAACTTCGTCCGGAGTACTGGATGGCGTAAATGGAATGCGAATTCGACCAGGCGTAGTCAACCCGGTGGAATCGAATTCGAAAGTCAAACGAGTCGTCCCGTTGGTGACGTCAAAGGTTTCTCGATCTGCAATCGCAGAAAGCCCCGACGTGCCGGACGGAATGACCAGCGACAGCGGTTGCGGAACACTGACCGTATAACCACTTTCGAATTCCAGAATGACCGTCTTGTCAGCACCTGTTTCCGAAGTGGGATCAGGCGCCGTAATGGTTATGGTCTGGGCATCCAAAACGTCCCTACCTGGGCCGGTCGCGACTTCGAATTGATCCACATTGGTCAGGATAATTTCGTAACGATACCCCGGCAGCCAAAGTCCCGCCAACGGAGTCAGCAAGATCTGATTGGTCGTAGCCTGATAATCGAATCGATAGTCTTCTCCTTCGATCAACGGAATTCCGTCGCGCAAAAGTGTCAGCGTATCACTGGTCACCAAGCCATCATCCATGCCCGTGCCGGTAGTCGTTTCCGCTTCGCCCAAATCGTTCAAATCGATGACAAACCGAGTCAGCGAAGAACTTTGAACTCGACTTTGTCCACATTGGGATTTTCATCCAAGCCGTCTTGATCATTGTCAGCCGGTACGGAAATTCCGCGATCGGTCCCAAGAAGTCGACCTGGTCAATGGCTCCTCGATCTTTAAACACGTTATCGCCAGCACCGCCAGACAGTTCTACTCGAGGATCATCGATGAAGCTGACCTAACGCGTCAAATTCGGGTGCCAAGACAGGCGAACGACTGATCCCAAGTGGTTCTTTCACGGTAACCAGATTCGGCCGATCCTCCAACGAATCGACGGAACTATCAATAATACGAGACAGATCGGCGGGATAGAAGTTACCGCGTTGCCAATCGACAAACAGCGGTTCGTCCGCGGCCAGTCGTATGGCAAAGTCGCCTGTTCCCACGTTAACCGCATTGCGCACATTCGCTTGGAAGACGTTGCCACCTTGAACGATGCGAGTTGACGTAATATCGGTCGCCACGCCTCGTTGCAAATTCACAATCACATTGTTCATCAACGTGGGGCTGGCGTTGTCCTCGACCAAAATTCCAACGTCTTGGAAATCTCCTTCCGGATAGTTGAATGTGGAATCGAACGTTCCGCCCAAACCAACAATGGTGTTATTGACAACGCGGCCGAAGGGAACTGCGCCGATGGCCACGGGCGAAGCGTACGAAGAAATCGGATAGGTGATATCGGTTACCGCAATCGCACCTTCCACGAACAATTCGTCACCTTTGCCTCGCATCACGTTGACGTCCAAGTTGGAACTTTCAATTGCTTCGTACAAGGCGTCTGCCGTATCACGAATGATCGGATCGAACCGAGGCGAATTGTCATCCGTGTAGTAAATATCGACAATATTGGTTGCCGTGTTCTTGACGGCAGGTTGATTGACAAAGCGGAAAATCTGGGTGTACCCGTTGTTATCCGTAATGCTAAAGGTCGCACCATTGATGATTTCGGGAATATCTGGCACATCTTGTGGCGCCACAATCACAAAGCCATTGGGATCACCACTAAAGTGAATACCACCCGATCCACCGAACGCCACCACGTTGCTGACGATCGAAACACCCGGCGTTAGCAAGTCGTCATTGACTTCTTGTAAGCGACGGACTGACCCTGCATGCGGAATATAATCACCCGTGGTGAACTGGGAATCCGTTACCTGGCCCAGCGGGTCAAAGAATCCATACGATGGTAAATCTCGCAAGCCATCTTCCACCACAACCCCGTAACCTCGAGACCAGGTAATTGAATTACCTTCAATGAGCACCTGACCTTGGTCTCGCTTTAGGTTTTGATCACCAAAGAAATCGTAAGCGGTAAATTCGATTCCGTTGGGAGCTTGATCGCCACCCAACACGGCGTTCGCTGTCAGGTCAATGCGTGCCGAAGTGGACAAGCCCACGTCATTTCCTTCGCCTGTTTCCGCACGAACGTCAAACGCCTGCGAATTGATCGCGTCACGAATGATCCTTGCAATTTCGCTGGAAGGTGCATCTACCGAATATTCGATTGGCACATGCCCGGACGCGACGCCATCGCCAATGGCCGAATCTTCATATTCGAAGACAACATTCCGCACACCGTCGCCGACAGTAAAGGTCTGCCCGTCAAAGACGTCCACACCTCGAGGCGCCGTCAGCGTGACTCCTCGAGTCAATCGAGTGTTCCCCACGATGGCTGCCACATCTTCGTTTGGCTGAAACGCACCGGCTCGACGAATTTCTACTTGGTATTCACCAATTTCGATGCCACCTTGATTATCATCGGCTGTCAATTGACCTACTTCGGCTTCAAAGACATCGGGAATCGTGCCCGGCGTCGGATAGGTTGGACGCAGGTTCGCCGCAACTTCGCCTCGCTTAGCAAAGCCAATCACGATATCGTCGATATAGATACCTTCTTGCTGCACGGTGAAATCTGGGTCGTCCGTGCCGCCACCGCCTCCTGCGTCGGGAACTTGGAATCCATTTCCGTCAACGTCATAGCGAACCTGTGAATTGTTGCGGAATCGAAGCGGATCGTTGAACGCTCCGGTGCCGTCACCCGGCAACAGACTCGTCATACCCAACGGGCCTCGATCATCCACGTTGTGCCCGATAATCTGCACGACGTTTCCATTCCCCTTGATCACATCGACCAAGCCACCAGCAAAGACGTCCGCAATGGGCTGTTTCATCGCTTCCGCCACATCGTCTGCGTCCATGGAAGAATCCACCGCAATCGGCGTAGCACCATCAGAAACGCCAATGCCACCCAAAACACGAATATTGGACGGCCCGCCCAAGGTAGCTTCCGTGGCACCGTTCAAATTTACCTTGGTACCATCACCAACGGCCGTGACATTAGCAGGACCATTGGCGTCTATAGCATCGACAAGCGCTTGTACCAGGGTGGCAGGTGACATGTCATCTTCGACCGGAATGGCGATGTTCGCACCAGCTACACTACCGTCTCGGTCGAATTCCAAGACAAGCGTTTCTGCACCGTCCGTAATGGTCAAAGTCTCGCCATCACTGATCTGCTTGCCATTGGGCAAAATCACGGACAAGCCGAGTTCAAATTCGAAGATCGATCCATCGATGACAAACTGTTCTCCATCGGCCAGTCGAATTCCGTCAATGGCGCGGAGTTCCGTACCGCCCGTGGTTCGCGCTCCACCGATATTGAAAGATCCAGCCGTCGAAAAATCAAAGCGCAGTCGCAGGTTTTCACTGCCCACAAAATCAGACAGATCGATCTTGGCTTGTCGCCATACGCCTTCCGTTTCGTTCAACGGCGGATCAAACGCGGGCCAGCCCAACGGATCTGGATTGAACGGCTGCGGATCGGTCCAAGGAAACGCATCGCGAACACCATTCCGATTGAATACCGCCGGGTCATTGGGATCCTGCATTGGCACGTCCTGCCAAGTGTTGTCGAACAACGGAATCACATTGGTGTTGACCGAATCATCCGGGTTCAAGTCCCAAACGTCTCCCAGATCTCCATCAAAATTGGACGCCAACAGTTGCCATTGACCTTGGTTGATGTCATCGCTGTCATTGGCAATAAAGACACGCACGCTGTCACGAGCGGACGCGTCATCAAATGCGTCGGCTCCTTGTTCCGTCACCAAGTAATAGGTGAAGTACAATGCGGGAGATTCGGCAACGGTGGCGGCGGCCAGACTAAATTCCTGACTGACCATACTACCGTGAGCACCACCGGCAAAATCATATGCTCGGCCCAAACCGGAAATGGTATCTTCGCCAAAGTACAGGCTATTGGCGCCCGAATGACCGACGTCGCCGCCGCGTTGCTGCGTGATTTTCCACAGATTCTGATCCAGACCACCAAATTCCAAACCAACGGCACCTCGTACACCCGTACTGACGTGTGTCTGACCATCGACGAAAATGGGCTGCGGCACACCGTCCGTATCCAAAGCATAAAGTTCACCGTCATTGGTAATTGCAAACAGCAAACGTCGATAAGCGCCACCTTCGACATTCGCCGGGCCGGCGGTAAGACCTTGGAAGTTGACAGGTTCCCCTTCGTCATCCATGACCGTCGCCACATATCGACCTCGAGTTCCTGCGATGCGGAACAAGTGGCCTTCGTCCGTGACGGCAAAGGTACCGCCATTGATTGCCAACCCCGTTACAATACCGCCCGGAATCAACGTGTTCGGATCATTCGGATCTGGAGCGCGAATATCCAATACGCCAACTTCGGCCATTTGTGTGCCCGCACCAGAAATTGGCGCCATGGTGGCAGGATCCGCAATCGGGTCGTCGCTTAATGGGTTCGTATTCGGAATCAGTTCACCATCTTGCTTTTCGGCGCCTGTCGAACTAATCGTGGCACCTGTGGCAGCATCAAACTGATACAAAATATTTAGTAACGGGGGATCAAACGCATTTCCACCGTTGTCGATACAATCTGCACACGCGCGTTGTGCGACCGCCAAACCGGTGATCACATCCGGCGGAGCACCTCCCGGTGCTTCAAATGTGATGGCAGTGTAGGTAACGCCCTCCCCTTCCCCGTTGTTGGCACGCTGTACTTCAACAGCGCCGTCTTCGTCCAAAACGGCAACATAGGTCTGCAGACCATCGTCTAGCAATTCGCCATTCTCTCCCGTGCCACGAACCAAGACCGTACCATTCACCGGCACACCGGCGGTGCTGGGCGCTGGCCCTTGTCCGTGGTCGACTGTGACGTCCGTTCCTGCCGAAATATCCATCCAGAAATAAAGGCCCGTGTTGGCATCCGTCGTGGCAGGACTGCCATTTCCCGGATCGTTGGCGTAGGCATAGAAACGTTGACTTCGCGACGCTTCAAAGTCAGGGCTGCCTAGTGCGAAGGCAGGATTATTTCGCAGGGCAAAGTCACCGATCAGAGGCGCGACACCCAAGGCGTTATTGGCATAGCTCCCCAGGGCAGTTTCGCGCGTTCCGGTAAAGGGATCAACCGTAAACATCGAATTGGACGACGATACAAACAGTTGCACATCTCCCAAATGGAACGGCACGGCTCCGCGTGGCGTAAACAACACGGGGACTTCAGGATCTTCAATCGGCGCGGTGACCAGTGGGTCGTCTCCCGCAATATGATCCTGAGCCACGCGTTGCAGCGTATCGATCGGCTCCAGTCGCAAGTAAGGATTCAACGGCAATCGAGCGGTAAACTGATCCAATTCGGCAGGCCGGTCCGTCGAGATAGCCAGGAAATAAGAACCCGGCGCCAATGCCACAACGCCCAAGTAGGGATCCAAACTGCCCACGGTTCCTCGAGAAAGATCGTCGACACCATCTCCGGATAAGGCGAATCTTCCGTAATCGACGAATTCGGATTTCCCATGAACAACAAATTGCGCCAACGTACTTTCTTACCGGGATTTGCGTCTTCATAGACAAACAGATTGAGATCGGCACGCGCAAGTCCATCGGCATAATCCAGATCGATGATGACGTCAATCAAGGCACCCGCTTGCTGAACGCTATCGGTACCTACTTCAAACTTGTAGAAGTCAACATTGTCACCGTTGGGAACATCAACTGATCCGGCAATGGTGATCGTGGCGCGATCCGTATTCAGCAAGTTGCCTACGTTTTGGGCATCCGTAAAGTCGATGGCTGCCGGTGGAAAGACGGGAGGCCGAGCGAGATCACGAGCGAAATTCGGAATCGCCACTTCATTGTTTTGATCGAACGGCTCTTCGCTAATTTCGCCGGTCAAGGGCGAATGGGCCGGCAAACCTTTGATGCGAACGCCATCGCGAGCATAACGAATATCGGCAAACTTGACACTGGAACCGCCAACTTCGTCCACTTCGCTCAAGCGAATCTGCAATTGATACGCACCGGCGGTCTGACCGTTCGTAGTACTGCTTAAGTTTCCGCTGGCACTACGAATTCGCACAAAATAAGTACCGGTGGCACCCACCTGCCCCGGCAACACGACTCGCAGTCCAGCATCTTTCGGATTTGTGGAAAAATGATCTTTGGGTTGGAATAGCGATTTTTGCAGACCACGAACTTGGATACCGTTAGCGCCGGTAGCAATCGTTTGGAAAAGTGAATCATCAATCGAATTATCACTTTGTGCCAAAACTCGGCCAGTGGAATCGACCAGTTCGACCACCGAATCCAAAGTGGACGACGTTCGATCGATATCAAACCAAACCTCCGTCCCCGCCTTGGCTTCAAAACTGTAGACGTCAACATCCCGCGCCTGATGAATCACGCCATGAACAGTAAAACCTAATCGTAGCGTTTCATCACTATCCTTTTCTCCTTGCCCCAGCGAGCCTAAGTACTGTGCGGCAAGTGGAGTGGCGTTATTGCCCGGAGCAACCGACGCCGGCGACTCAAACTCCGTGACGGTG
This sequence comes from Pirellulaceae bacterium, assembly GCA_041399205.1. Taxonomy (GTDB): domain Bacteria; phylum Planctomycetota; class Planctomycetia; order Pirellulales; family Pirellulaceae; genus JAGQOZ01. Next base: position 76,426 of record JAWKTK010000024.1, read on the forward strand.
ACCACGTTTCGGTCATGCGAATATTGGTCCAATAGGATGCCGACCCAGTCTCCGGCGTGACCATCGCCGGTGACATCCCAGCCAATCAAGTCAAACGCCGTCCGATCGTTTTCATTCAAATTCGCTTCTTCACCCGGTTCGGACTGCGGATCCATGAGCCCCAGCGTGGCCGGAAATTCAAGCCAATGACTGGCTTGGTCGCCAACCGAATTGGACAACGGAATATCTCCGCGAGTTAACCCGGCAATGGGATAACCAATGGGATCAAAATTGCCGCCGTCATAGAAGACGTGTGTCAGCGCCGGATCAATCGCGCGAGCTGCATTGCGGAAATCGTCCTGCCCGCGCCCTGGCTCCAAGCGATACAGATCCAACGTGTTCAATTCGATATTTCTTTGCCCAGCGGCCACATCATCTACAGCGCTCAAGAATCCAAGTGAATGACCTATTTCATGAATCGCGGTGGCAATGAAGTCATCGTAGTTTGGTTGAATACCATCACTGCGGTCATAGTCAAAGAACGAAGGCTCCGGACCTGCCAAAATCGTAGGATGCAGATTGAACTGAATCAGTCCGTCACGCGTTTCCGTGGGGTCGTACAACGATGCCGCACCGGCAGCCGGCAGCCCTAAGGCTCGTGCATTCGCCGAAGTCAGTCGCATGGTTGGCTGCAGCACAAACGGATTCAACGTGTCAGCAGGGACGCTGGCATTCAATTCCGCAAAAGTGGGCAAATCATTGACAATTGCTTCGTGAGAACGAGCGTCATTGATCAAGGCCGTACGGACCTGATCGTAGGGTACACCCACAAAGTCAGGTTGGCTGACCCCCAACGTTCCATCACCTAGGTCGGCAAGTTCGACATCCAAGGTAACGGTAATCGGATCTTCTAACAGTTCTTCCCAAACTCGAGCAGCTTCTTCCAGGGCGCTGACGATTTCAGGTCGCGCAGTTGCCAGCGGTCCATAATTCAAGTCAATCTGGAACGTGCCACGCGGATTTTGTCGTGATACGCGCGCGTTCCCATTCGTTTCGTTTTGGGGGCGGCCGTGTGGATCAAGACCAGCACCAACCGTATTGTCATCCAGTGAGGTCAGCACCACCGGTCGTCCCGGTTGGCCAATCACTTGCACCACTCCACCAATGCGGTCTTCAATTTCACGAGCTCGTCCAGTGGCTTGGAATCCAGCTTGGTTCCCCAGCATTTTGACAACCAGACTTTCCGTCGGACTACTTTCCAGACGCACGCCGCCGTATGTATGAAAATTGGAAACGGTCACTTCGTCAAACAGGATATGAACAATGTCGGTGTCGTCCCACACGCTTTCCGTTGCCACCGCTCCACCGCGAACAATCATCCCATTCAGGCTGTTGTCTGCTAGGCGATTACCTTGAATGAGCGGCCCCTGATTTTCCAAGATCTCCGCGTGGGCATTCGCCAATCCAGTAGCGCGGCCCAGATCACGAACCAAATCTTGGTTCAGTGAATTCACGTCAATATTGATCACACCGGCACGGTAACCTTCCGTACCGCGGATCACGTTGTCGACCAGAATCGGCTGAGCTCCGCGAACGAAAATAGCGCCGCTGGCATTGATACCGCGGCCTTCCCGAGTCAATTCGCCCTGGCCGCCTAAACCATGCGCGTTGTCTTGGAATAATGAATTGGTAATTCGCAATTCACCTTGATGCGTCTCTACGGCGTTGAATCCGGCAAACGAACCTTCCATTCGCGTTAAACCACCGCCGAACGCAATAACGGCATGATCCAAACTACCTCGAGCCACCGGGCCAATATAGATTCCACCCCAGTCACCTGCCGCAGCCGCGTCCATCGAATCGGCGTCGGGTGCACTGGTTTGGAACATGCCTCCAGCTCCATAACGGTCGTCCAACAAAGAGGTAAAAATGATGGACTGTCCCGCATTGCCTTCGGCCAGCAATTGAGCGCCCAGGGTGGCTTCAATTCGGCTGCCATCCAGTTTGACAACTAACTTGGGGTCAATCTTTAGACTGGCATCCATTCTAGCCACGCGCATTCCTGATGCGGCGTCCACCAGCGGCCCGCCGGGCGTTCCTTGAATGGTCAAATTCTCCGATACCACGTGGACAATGTCGGCGTCGTCCCAGCGTCCCGTGACCGTCAGTTTTTCCAATGCATCGCCGGCGGGAGTTTCAATCCGAGTAAACAAACCATTAATCGAATTGTCGACCAACCGATTGCCTCGAATGTCCGGACCAACTCGACGATAGTCTGGCGTAAAGAGGGACGCCTGATAGTGAATCCCAAACGAATCGACCGCCGTATAAGTGGACTCTTCGAAACTGTTGGGATTGGCCGACAAAGCGGCGTCGGCACTGAACTGGATCGTGTTGTACGAAACGGTCGGTCGAGCATTCACCATGTGGATCGGCGCCACGACTGTTTGCACCGAATCCACCACAACATTGCCACCGCCATAGCGGATGTCTGCTTGATTTACAAAGTTGAGAAAAATGCCCTCTTGTTCAAAATCAAAACGCCCCTCTTTGCGATCGATGTCATTCTGGAAAATCAAACCGCCCCAATCACCTGGGTCGGGTGTCGTGATCCGAGGATTCGTGTCGACGCCAATGGATTGATCATCGTAGGACGTAAAGAGCACGGCTGCTTCCGGCGTTCCCAGAATTTGCAGCGAAGATTCGCTGCGATCAATTCCCACCGCCGAACTACCAACGTGAATATTCGAATTGAGCATCTTGAAGATCGCACCGGCGTCTACAATGGCCGATACGCCCGCCGGAATCTCCAATGACGACCCGTCCGCCAATCGGCCTCCTGAATTCCCAATTTCATACGCCAAGTTATCGCCCAAAGTGAGCAAGTCTCCGTCGGCTCCACCATTGCCGACAATTCGTAAGACTTCACCAGGTTGCGGCGTGTTGGCTCCGGTCGTGGCGATACGTAGATTTTGGAAGGGAGCTGCCAGCGAACCGTCACCGCCGGGCGATGCCGCTTTGTCCACATACGTGGTCTTGTCTTGACCTACGGCGCGAAACCAAAAATCGTAAACGCCACCTTGAATGCCGTCGGCGTCACCATCAAACAACGTCCCCGTAGCATCCGTCAAAACATTATCCACTTGTGGACGATAGTCGACTCGTAATTGATACGGTCCTTCCGATGTGCCACCAAAGCCGGAATCTTCGACCGTCGGGTCGATGTTGTCATTCCCTGTCGACGTGACAGCCACAAAATAGGTGCCGGCCGCCAATTCTAATTCAATCAATGCATCTTCGCTAAAGTAGTCGTCGTTACCAGCGATGCGAATTCTTCGACCATTCTGTTCACGATACAGCGTCAAGTAACTGTCCAACGCACTTGAATCGGCCTGCCGTTCCGCAATCACTTCGACCGACAACGATCCTCGCTCCGGCAACACAACTCGATACATGTCAATATCGTTGCTTTCCGGACGAAACAGATGCTGACCGTGAACGATATCGATCGGGCCGGGGAATGTCTTTTCAAAGTTGGTAACAAACGCGTCGAATTGCGTTTGCGTGCCTTCAATCTGTCCGGACATGACCGAATACGGATTAACATCTGTAGTATGGCCCATGCCCAGAATGTGGCCAATTTCGTGCATGGCCACTTCCATCCAACTAAAACGATTCGGCTCGATCGTTTCGCCAAAGGAATCGTCCCAGCGCTCTAGACTATCCAAGATGATCATCGGCTGGTTGGTGACTTGCTGAAAACCCGCCACACCCAACACACCACCGCGCTCAACCGCCAGCGTATCATCCAACTCGCGCATATCGCCGGTGACCACGATAATTCCGTCGCCTTCCGTCTCCTCAAACTGCACGCCCAGATAGGATCCGTAAAGTTCAAAGATCTCACGGGCCCTCATCTTTTGGTTCTCTGTGACCAAGTTGAACAAGTCATTTCCAAATGAATCTTGTCCATAGACTTCCATGAAGTTGTAGGCAATGGTTGTGATACCTGGCGTCGCGTCGGCGACGCCCAAAAGGTGCGTTTCATCCTTGGTCTGGCGATGGCCTGGTTCATCGTTGGAACCTGGAAACTCCAGCGGATGCAAATTCGGATCGATGGCTGCTGTCACCAGCTTTGCTCCGGGAACAAGTGTTCCCAAGTCATTGGCCGTGGCAAAACTAGAACCGGGGTCTTCGGCAGGAGTGATTTCGACAGGCGTGTCAGTGATGATTTCGTCAGTTCCAATACGCAAGCGGTAAGTCCCCTCACCGCTGGAGAGTTTTTCGATGTCATCGGCAAATGTCAGTACCACCAGGTCTCGCTGCGCATCGTATTCGACCTGCGTCGGCGTGTAGACAACGTCATCCGTGTTATTGACCGTATCGTTGGTGAATACCAAGCGGTAGAAAGCCGAATTGACCGCCTTGACCGGGTCCAAGTCGTCATTGTTGAAATAGACTTGGATCTGGTTGCAGTACAATGAGCGAACCGTCTGAACCACGCGTTATCGGTTGCGGGACAACACCGACCACCTGCGCACCTAGATCCAGATCAAACGTGATGATCGTGCGGTCAGCGCCTGCCAGACGAGGCAAAAACGGATCACCTTCGACGTTGCGTAAAGCGGTCAGATTGCGAGTCGTATCGTCAATGGCGGAAATCTGAATTCGGTATGTATCATCTGGCAGGGATTCGGCGAAGCGCACAATGACTTCGTTGGTTCGATCCGGATTGACACCGACATAGCCAGGTTGAACGATCACGTCCGTAACGCCATCAAAAGTTCCGTCAAACCCCGAACGTATCACTTGGATTCCGTCCAGCGTTGTCGGATCAATCTGCTGGAGTTCGCTGAACACCAACGTCAATTCCTCGGGCGCAACGTGCCTTTGTGCACCGTCAGCCAAGACATCACCGGAATTCGGCTGAATGGCAACTAGCTGAGGACTGACGGCCAAGAGGTGCCGTTCTTCCAACGACTCGACGAGTCGGTTTTTTGGCGCGGGGCGTTTCGATTTGGAGGCAGAGGCGGGTTTCTTGTCTTTACGATTCGGAGCGTGATCGCTCATAGGGTAACACCCTCAGTTATTGGACCAGGTGATTTAAGTTGAAGAAGCGGTTGGCGGTACGCCACTACTTTGTCGCTGTTAACAAAACGCGTTTCGCAGAACAGGAAATTTTCGCCGGTGAGCAATAACCGTACCGATGTCGCCAAACACCGTAAAACACGGCGAAACCTCTTCATGAATCGCTTTTCCAGATGGCCGTCATTCGACACCAAGTTGATGCGTTTCGATGCAGTCGCGGTGGAATTCAATTCAGAATTCAACACTGCGTCGAATCGTTCCAGTCATATCGACTAAGCCAATTCTGCGGGATTCGATTATAATCCGACCGCAACGCCTCTCAAGGATTGATTCTGGCGCAAACAACCTATTTTGACAGCATTATCAAAGACAAGCGCAGAGAAATTAGCGCTCATTTGTTTGACAGCGCCAGGTCGAAAAGCAGATTTTCTGCCTGAGACTAAGACGCTCGACGAAGAAAAGTCGATTGAGGCCGAATCGTACCACATGTCACGCATTGACAGGGCCAAAGCGGCGCAGCCAAACCCAGCGTGCAAACCAGAATGATTAACTTTGCAGCGCGGCCAACTGTAATCGGGCGATGGAATTCCTCTCGCCAGCAACTAGCACAATACCTTGTAACCTTTTCAGGCTTCATGACAACCTCACATAGACGAATCGATGTGTCAGAAGCCCCAGTATTGCCTATGTCCCCTAAATTTCAAGGTGTTAAATGGGGAAAACTAGGGTGCAGGGACTCGAACCCCAACTAACGGAACCAGAATCCGTTGTGCTACCGATTACACCACACCCCAAACTTCTAGATTTATACAGCGAGTACCGTGGATTTGGCAACGCCGCTTGCTGCGGATTTCAATGGCAAAGATTCACTTTCTTGGCGTCTACGACGTTTAAGGCGAAGTCTAACGGCATTGCCAACCGGCGAAGATTCACTTTCTTGGCGTATATGGCCTTTAAGGGTGTGGAAACAACGAGATAATGAGTCAAATCATTTGGGCTTGGGAGAAAGATTGTCAATGGCGACATTGATCGAAAACAACGGACAGCACGCGGGACGAAAGCACCGTATTCTTCGTCGAGAGTACGTGCTGGGACGCCACCCCGAATGTGACATTGTCGTGGAAGCAGGAGCGGTGAGTCGTCACCACGCTCGGGTACTGCGAGACGGCACGACGTTCTTCGTCGAAGATCTGCAAAGCCGAAATGGCACGTATGTAAACGAAGAACTGGTCTATGGCAAACGAGCCTTATCCGAGGGGGATCAGATCCGAGTTTGTGACATTTCGTTTACGTTCAATTCAAATGACGTTACGCCGGTGACTCGCACCGGCGGCATCACAGTCTTAATGGACGATGGCGACTACGCGCAGAGTTCCACCATCATGTCTAAGCTGGATATTTCCAGCGATGAAGGAGTTCGTTTTTCGGCCAGTTCCGATGTCAAACTTCAGGCGCTGCTGGAGATTACCAAAAATCTTGGCCGATCGTTATCGCTGGACCAAGTTCTGCCGCAAGTGCTAAATTCGCTATTTAAGATCTTTCTGCAAGCCGACCGCGGATTCATCGTGCTTCGTGAACAAAACAAGCTGATTGCCAAGTGGACCAAACTGCGTCGCGAATCCACCGATACCATTCGGATCAGCAAGACGATTGTGAATCATGTTATTGATTCCAAGCAAGCGATTGTCTCGGAGGACGCCGCCACCGACAAACGATTCGATATGAGCGAAAGCATTGCCGAATTTCGGATTCGGTCCATGATCTGCGCTCCACTGGTTAACGTAGACGGAGTTGCCATTGGCGCGATTCAAATCGACACGATTGACCAACGCAAGCGATTTAAAGCAGAAGACCTGGAAGTTCTCAGCAGTGTCGCCACGCAAGCCGCCATCGCGATCGACAATGCTCAACTTCACGAACGTGCCTTGTGCCGCAGCGAGAATTAGAGCGAGATCTTCAATTGGCGCGAAGTCCAGAATGGATTTCTTCCAAGGCAGTTCCCAATTGTGTTGCTGCCGCGTTCTACGACTATTACAAGCCCGCAAATCACGTTGGTGGCGACTATTACGATTACATTGGACTGCCTGACGGAAAATGGGCCGTGGTTGTGGCGGATGTGGTGGGCCAGCGGGATCGCCGCATCGTTACTGATGTCCAAGCTTTCCGCGTCGGTAAAATTTGCATTGGCATCCAATGAAGATCCTGCCAGGGGCCATGGAACAACTGAATCAGACATTGGCTGCGGATCAGTTGGAAGATCGATTTATCACGTTAGTGCTGGCCATCCTGGATCCTCAGGCCAACGCCGCCACCTTTGTGCTGCGGGTCACATGCCTCCCATCATTCGACGCGGACAATCAGGTAACTCGTTTTGCAATCCGTGACTACGTCGGCCCAGCCATCTGCTGGATGATGATCTCACGTTCGAAACCCATTCTGTACCATTCGAAGTGGGTGATACTATGTTGCTGCTTACAGACGGCATCACCGAAGCAAACGATCCAGACTTTCAGCTTTACGGCGAAGATCGAATGATTGCGTTACTAAAGGCCAACAAGCCCGAATGACCCCACGACTAGGGCGAGCAATCGTCGAGGACGTGCGAAAATTCGCTCAATGGCACCGAATCGCGACGACATGTGCTTGGTCTGCATTAGCCGCTGGCAACTGGGTGTTCAACCGGCCACGCGGTCTCCGAAATCCCATGCTTGCGGATCAATATCTCCTGGCGGTCGCGAATACAAGATGTCCAACATTTCCTCAGGATCTTTGCTCGCCAGCCACAATTTGACCAATTCAGGAATGGACAGCGCCTGTCTTGTGCAGGACATTATGACGTCGTGCTTCCACAGTCCGCACGCTGACGCTCAATTGTTCCGCAATGACCTTGTTCGTACAGCCATCGATGACTGCGTCGGCAACCGTTTGTTCCTGTGGTGTTAAACTTGCAAAGGATTGCTGCAATTCCTTCGGTGACGATTTTGGCTCTGGCTGGCAACAGCATACTGCGAAAGACCTTCGCGAACGGTTGACCATAACTCTTCTTCGTCCACAGGTTTGCTCAGGACGGACAATGCTCCCATCCGCATCGCGCGAACCGCGGTTCGCATAGTCGCAAAACCGGAAACAATCACGACCGGGATCATCAATTTGTTCTTTCGCAAAACCTCCATCAACTCCAACCCACTCATGCCTCGCAGTCGAATGTCGGCGGATGATGCATCCACATCCGTTACTAGCAACCGCTGGAGGAACACCTCGGCTGTATCAAACGCGGCATGCTCCACACCAACCGACCGAAACAGTCGCTGCAATGTCTCACGCGATGCCGCGTCATCATCAATCACGCAAACTTTGTCTCCCATTTTTTCCTCCCCGCAATTGACCCGCGACCATTCCCAGTTTCGGCAACATTTTATGCGGCAGACTGTAACCTCAACCGTATTAACATCCGTTAATAATTTCGGATAGATAACGCTTCTTTTGCGATCATGCAAGATTGTCTTCGCCAGGATCTTGGTGAATATCCAGTGCGTCCGCCAAGCTGCAACACTGCACAACCTCTTGTTCGAGTAGATCCAGATACTTCTCGAAGTCTGGCGTCTGTGCGCCACTTTTCTTGCGAACCAAATACAACAACTGACGGATGGCCGTCAGCGAATTCTTCAATTGATGCACTGCCAACTTGTGGTCACTCATAAAATGGCGTCCTGCGTCTCGTTCATGGCAACTAATGGAAAAAGGAAATGACTAATGGTGTCGGTTAACCGCCAACCCAAATTGCGGCTCACCGCGAACTCTGACGATATCCCGCCACCAAGTGCGTCCCTTGAAGGCCTACGAAAACATCCTAAATTAGCCAGTTATAACAACGCGATTAACACGAACGCCATCGCGCGTTCGCTCAAATTGGCGTCGATGCGCCAGGCAGACCAGCTACTCTGTTTTCCTAATCTAATCAATTCCGCAAACGCAAGGAGCGGCAGTGGCTCGAATTCATTCACAATTCTGCAGCATTTTAGTGACACTTCTCGTGACGGCCGTCTCGGTTGCCAGCCAACCAAACGTTGTGGTCGTCGTGTCGGATGATCAGGGATGGGGAGATCTGAGTTTGCACGGAAACTCGAATCTTCACACTCCGCACCTCGACCAACTGGCTGCCGAAGGAGCTTGTGTCGAACACTTCTTTGTCTGTCCGGTTTGCTCGCCAACGCGAGCGGAATTGTTGACCGGCCGATATCATCCTCGCTGTGGCGTATTCAGCACATCGTCTGGTGGCGAACGATTGAATCTGGACGAACATACGATGGCCGAATCGTTTTCGTCAGCCGGATATCGAACGGCAGCGTTTGGAAAATGGCACAATGGGACGCAGCCGCCCTATCATCCCAATTCGCGCGGATTCGACGAATTCTACGGTTTTTGTTCGGGCCATTGGGGCAACTATTTTTCGCCCGTTTTGGAACATAACGGCCAGTTGGTTCGAGGAAACGGATTTACAACAGACGACTTCACCGACAAGGCAATCGATTTCATTCACAATTCGTGCACAGCGGAGCAACCGTTTTTCGTGCTACTGGCATACAACACGCCACATTCCCCCATGCAAGTTCCCGATCGATGGTGGAACAAATTTGCCAACAAGGAACTCAATCAATTCGGCACTCGAAAAAATGCCGAAGACATCAATCATACTCGTGCCGCATTGGCCATGTGCGAAAACATCGATTGGAACGTCGGCAGACTCTTGGACAAACTGGACGCACTGGCCATGGCGCATAATACGATTGTCGTCTTCTTGTCGGACAACGGACCGAACGGAGATCGCTGGAACGGGCAAATGAAGGGACGTAAAGGATCGACGGAGAGAAGGTGTGATGTTCGCCACTGTTTCAGTGCTGGCCAGCCGCGTATCTCACCTGGCACGATAGTGAAACAGAACGCCGCCGTGATCATTCCCGTTCTCAACGCTGGCCGAACTTGCCGATGTGCTGTGCAGCAACTCGAAACCGCTGGACGGTCAAAGTTTACAACGCTGGCTGTTCGAACCAAAAACACCGGCAACCGACCGCATACTCTTTTCGCATTGGAATGGTCGAATCAGCGCGCGAACTCAGCGAATCCGCTTGGATCATCAAGGCCAGCTGTTTGACATGCTTGCCGACCCAGGCCAAACAAGCGACGTGGCGAACCGCTTTCCGACGAGTGCAAATCGCCTGGACTGTGGCCGTCAAAGACTGGCAGCAAGACGTCACCCGATCGCTTTGCCAAGACGATCGCGGTCGTCATCGGGGCCGAGACAGCCTGTACACGCAGCTTCGTTCGCGACGCCACGTTGGTTGGCAAGCTAAAACGGTCTAATCGCTTTCCCAATTGTTCGTTCGTCACCCATTGGCAACAGACGACCGATCAAATTCGCTGGGATATCGTGTTGCGCAGGCCGGACGGTACCGCACGCGCACCAGTACTATTCCTGCTGCCGCCGACGTTGGTTCGCGCCTTCAGTTGTGCTGCGGCGAAGCGGCGACACTGCAATTCCAAATTTCGCACCATACACCGCCGATAGGGGCCGAACACGATCGAGTTGTCCGCGCGGAATCTTACGTCAAGGATTTCACCGCTGGAAGTTGGTACAAATGTCGCTGGCCGCAGGACGTCAGACCCTATTGTTTCAAGCCAGTAAAGGGTACATCAAAACGTATAGACTGCGCTGATCATGTTAACTCCGCGTCGACGACCAGTCCTTGCCGTTTCTTCCGCAGTGGGGCCTTTTTCTGCAAGTTGATCCGCCATGCACCTGCCTTTCGCTGCTTTCGGTCGATTTCGTTGCCATTCGCATCATGGAACCTTTTCTGCTTCGCCATCATTTGCCGTCGGTCAGGATGACGAATCGCTGCGTTTGGAAATTGATTCGCTGGAGCAAGACTACGCACAGCAGTTGCCTCGAATCGCGCCGCATGAAGCTCGCGAATCGCTGGCTACGTTTATACGACTCGCGTCTAATCGATCAACTGCCGCCGAACCGCTGGTGACTGACCCGGTGGCCATCGCGTTTGACGAATGGGGACGAGCGTATGTGGTGGAAATGCGAGGCTACAGTGAAGATGATCAGCAGGTGTTAGGCGTTATTCGACTACTGGAAGACACGGACCAAGACGGCCGTTTTGATCAAGCTCATTTGTTTGCTGATCAGCTGGCTTGGCCCACAGCGATTGCCGTAACGCGAGGTGGCATATTGGTTGGTGCTGCGCCCGATATTGTGTTCCTGAAAGACACCGACGGTGACCATCGAGCGCGGCGTTCATAGCGTGTTTACCGGTTTTCGCAAGAACAACGTCCAAGGCTTGCTCAATTCGTTCATCTGGGTTTGACGGTTTCTTGTACGGTAGTTCCAGCAGCAACGGCGGAGTGATTGAATCGTTGCGGTGGCATCAGGAACGTCCGCCATTCCGTTGGATCGGCGAGACTTTCATCGACGGCCAGCTGACATGACCTTGTCACCAATAGACGGTGGTGGGCACACGGGCATGGAGCTTGACGTGTGGGGCGAACGGTTCGTTACGCAAACAGTGATCACCTACAATGGCTGGAATGGAAGACCGCTATCTTCGTCGCAATCCCTGCCCTGCTCGCCCTGCAATGAACGAAGCATCGCAGCGGATGGACCGGCGGCAGAAGCCTCGCACCAGCCCGGTCGAACCTTGGCGAATCGTGCGAACTCGATTGCGAGTCAAGAATATGGTGGCTGGTCCAATTGAAGGTGGCGGCCAACCGGCCGGATATTTTACCGGCGCAACCGGCGCACATTCTTCATGCGACGCGTTTCCTGCCGAATGGAATGACAAGACATTGGCATTCATTGGCGACGTCGGGAAGCAATTGCGTACCGCAAATCCATCCAAGATCATATCGAATAAAGTCGGCATGCGTTTGCCGCTAAACGTCGACCTTGAGCTCCACGGATATCTGAGCCAACCGTTAATTTTGCCACCATCCTTCGGCGGGTTCACAAAGGTGTTGATATGTATCGCGAGGTCATTGAGCATCCGGCAAGTCTTCCGCCGCTAATTAAGCGTCATTCCGGATTTGACGATGATGAGATGAGGTCGCATCTATCAGATTGTCGCTCAGGAACATGCCCACAAGTTGCAAAAATATGCCCAAGCGCAATGTCGACTCCAGAATTGGTGCAGACGTTAGCCCATTCCAATGGTTGGCATCGCGAAACGGCCGCTCGCTTACTGATGGAGCAGCCAAATCACGAAGCGGTTCCGCTGTTGGTGGAATGGATCAAGACATCCAATTCGCCCATAGCGGTAGTTCAAGCAGCCTATTGTCTGCAGCGTGTCGGTCAACTGGATACCGATTCGCTTCTGGCCCTACTGAAGCATGCCCACGCGCAGGTACGTCGACACGGATTGCGTTTGGCCGAGCAGCACCTGGACCAATCGGCCGTGGTCCAACAAGTGGTTTCCATGGCCAGCGATCGTGACTTGATAGTGCGTTACCAACTGGCCTACACGTTAGGGGAATTGGCATGGTCGCAGCGTGCGACGGCATTGTGGCAGCTGATTCGTTCCGACGGAGCCCACGCCAAGATGCGGATTGCCATCACCAGTTCGCTGGCGGATGGAGAAATCGAAACACTGCAAGACCTGCTCGCGTCCGATTCCGTTACCTCGGCCACCACACCGTTTATCCAGCAGTTGGTGTCGCAGGTTGGTCAACAACGTGATGCGTCCGAAATTGCCAACGTCATCAGGCAGATCCAACTGGCGAATCAAGCAGACCGCTTTCCATTGCTATCCGTGTTGTTACAGTCCACTCGTTTGGCACATGACGATCTATTGTCACTGCTGCGCGAATCGCAATTGGACCAACCAGAAGCGTTTCTGGCACAACTGCTAACGCAAGCGATTACGATTGCACAGGACGCGTCCGCAACCAAGGAACGTCGAATCGCAGCAATTCAGACACTGGAATTAGCCGAGCTGGGCGACGTTAACCCGACGCTCCGATTGTTGCTGACCAACGACCAGCCGCTGGAGATCAATGCTGCGGCCTTGGAAACGTGTGGTTCGTTCGCGACCGATATCGCCGGAAAAATCATGATTGACCATTTGGAGACAATGGCACCTTCGTTACAAACTCGAGCGATCGAACTGTTGATGTCTCGAACCAACTGGACTCAGCAATTGCTCGGCGCCATGCAAGCCGATCTTGTGCGACCGCAGACGTTGTCGATTCGCCAACGGCAACAGTTGCTAAGCCACGTGCAGCCCGAAGTTCGTCGAGTGGCCAGCGAGCTGTTCGGGGAACTCCGTTCGCGTGCAAACGTCGTGCAGCAATACATAGATGTTTTGCAAATGACGGGCAACGTAGACCGAGGCCGAACGATCTTTGGCAAAGTTTGTGCGACATGTCATTTGCTGCATGGAGAAGGTCATCGAGTGGGACCGGAATTGACGCCGCTTACCAATCGAGGAGCCATGTATTTTTTGACGAATGTCCTGGATCCCAACCAAGAAGTAGATGTTCGCTATGCGGCGCACAGCGTGGTACTAAACAACGGAGCCACGCTCAGCGGAATTGTATCGGCCGAAGCGTCGGAAACGATCACTCTGCTGCGAGAAGAAGCGAAAGCAGACGTGATTCATCGCCGTGAAATTCTGGAAGTCAGTAATACAGGAAAGTCGTTGATGCCGGAAGGATTGGAATCTGATCTGGGCAAACAAGGTGTTGCCGACCTGATTGCATTTTTATTGTCCTTTGACAAAAACCGTCCCGCTTCAGCAGCCGCATCGAAATAAACATTCGATAACCGGCGGCGATTGCTAAATCCAGCGCAGGCCCATTGCTTCAGGCAAAGCGGCTTCATGGGCTGCAACTTTGTGCAAAGCGTCGTTCATCAACGAATGGACGTGATGCGTTCGCAGCAATTCGTGCACTTCGTTTTCCGAAGCGTCGCCAACAATCAGTTGGGCGAAATCCGGCGTCATGCTAGCCACTTCAAACACACCAACTCGACCAAGATGTCCTGTATGTCGACACTTCTCGCAGCCTCGGCCGACCGCCAACGTATCGGGCGGCTGGACGCCGTGTTCATGGAACAGCTGTCGTTCCGAATCTTCGATTTCGATTGTGTCTTTGCAATTGGAACAAATAGATCGCAACAAACGCTGATTGACAATTCCTGCAACATTGGCGGCAATAGAACGATTACTGATTCGCAAGTCTCGCAAAGCGGTGATCGTGGACGAAACGTCTCGAGTATGCAGGGTGCTGAAAACGTACCGACCAGAACTGGCGGCGCGCATGGCAATATCCGCGGCCTCTGAATCTCGAATCTCACCCACGAAAATAATATCTGGGTCCATTCGCAAAATGGTTTTCAGCCCGCTGGTCATGGTGATATCGTGTTTCAGGTCCACTGCCATTTGGCGAACAAACGCCGCAGAAAACTCAATCGGGCCTTCAATGGAAACGATGTTTTTCTTGCGTTGGCTTTGCACCTCCAGCATCGAATAGACCGTGGTGGTTTTGCCCTGAACTGGTCGGACCGGTAATCAAGACGATACCTTCGCCTTTTCGCAAAATCGATTCGACAATGGTCTGCGCACTGGCGGAAAAGCCAAGGCGATCTAATGGGAAGAAGACGTTGCTGCGCGAAAAGATACGCAACGCTACCGCTTCGCCGTGCACCACGGGCGCGGTTGTGATGCGGACTTCCAAGTCGCGATGTTCCGACGGCAGTTGCAGCCGACCTTCCTTGGGATGGAATGGATCGGCAATATCCAGATTGGCCATCAGCTTCAATTGCTGCGTCAGGTGATCGGCCACATTAAGATCTAGCTTGCAATAGCGTTCTAGCTGGCCGTCAATGCGAAGTCGGACTTGGATTTCTCGACCATTAAGCGGATCAAAATGTACGTCGGTCGCTCGCAAGCGAACCGCTCGCAACAAAAGATCTACGGCCGGCGTGTCGGCGTTGGGGATTTCTTCGAAGGGAATCGGTTCCGCAACAATCTTTGCGTCGGCATCGGTGTGATTTCCGGAAATGACGGCCACGGGACAAGACGCGCTGCGAACAACTCGTTCCGCCACGCTACCGAGTGCCAAGTGAGCCAATCCAGAACGGCCTCTAGTTCCAATCACGATCAGGCTTGCGGAATGCTGATTGGCAAATTCGACAATTCTTCGATGAAACGGCCCAACCATCACAGCCTGCTCGGCGCTGGTTTCCAACTGATCTGCAGCGGGAACAGCATGAGCTAAACGTTCCAGCGCGATTCTTCGTTCATCGGCGTCGTCCGTCGACAAAACGTGCACAACAAATAGCTGCGCCTGCAATTGTTTCGCTCGACGCAACGCAAATTGAACCGCAGCATCGCTGTGGCGACTGAAATCGGTCGCCACAACGATGGTTTCAGCAACAGATTGGGTGGAACTCATACAACAACCGGTTCTCGTAACGCGGCCAAGATATCCATTGAAGAAACCAAACCAACGAGCGTTCCATCTGGGTTGCAGACCGGAATGTGGTGAATACGTTCTGCAATCATTTTATCTGCTACGGCGGTGATCAGATCCGTAGGTAGCGCCGACACAATCGATTCCGACATGACGTCGCTAATGCGTTCGTTGGTAATCTCATCCAATTGCACTCCGCGAAACAATAACGACAGCGGATTTGACTCACCTTGATCTTCGTCGGCCGCGTCTGCGTCTCGAGTCAAATCGATAATGTCGCTTTGCGAAACAATGCCCAAGCACTTTCCAGTGCCGTCCACGACAGGCAGCGTCGAAACATGATTGTCTGCCATTAGCTGCAATGCGTCGTGGACATGTTCGTCACACCTGACAGTTACCAAGTCCTTGGTCATAACGTCTCGAGCGGTCCGTTTGTAAATTCCAACCGGCATTTTGCTTTCTCCCCAAATCGGTCTGTGAATGATAAACCAGCGGCTATTCGACTGGCTTTTTCAGAACAAGTACCGGACAGTGCGCGTAACGAACCACTCGTTCTGCCACCGATCCTAAAAACATTCGCGATAAACCTCGCCGGCCATGTGATGGAATCACAATCAAGCCGGCTTCGATTTCGTCTGCTAGATCCACCACCACGTGGCCTGCGTCACCCACTCCCACATCAAGATGGATTCCGTGGTGGGCAGCCAGTGATTTTTCCATTTCTGCTTGAGCATGCGACTTGCGTTCTTCGTCGTTGATCGTGTCCCAAATGACACCCGGTTCGGTCGCTACCAAGTCGGGAATAATGTGGACAACATGTACTTCATCTGCGGACGGCGCCAATTCGAGTGCTACTTCGACAGCCGATGTCGATTCTTCTGAAAAGTCAAAGGGAACCAAGATTCGCTTTTGCTTAAACCACTTCATCGTCTTGTCCTTTACGTTCGAACGACAGGCGAGTAAACCGCAGTCGGTGTTGGCGAAATTCGAAAAACAGCGGCAACATGTTTCTCCATCGTTGCACTTAACAGCATCGACCTCAATCTAACAAGTCTTCCAACATGCTGTCCAAAGCTTTGGCGGCAGGATATGCCAAGTTCTTGGTGTTTTTCATGGCCTTCAGGTAAGCTTTGACGGCTTTGTGATGTTCGGCCTGTTTTTCATAACGATCACCCAGAACGCGAAATTGCTCTGCAACCGGAACACCCAGCAAGTCCATTTGATCCAAATGAGTTTCCGCAGTTGTCAGCATGTTGTCTTCCAAATAAAGCGTGGTTAACGCGGCGTGAGGCTGTGCTGGGAATTGATCCAATTTCAGTGCAGTCAAGACGTCACTAACATTGGGAACCACTACCATCATATCGCCTAATGCGTAGACCGGCCGATTCGCATCCGTTAGCAACATCGTACGATCCAAATGTTGCGCGAACCATACCGCGTTTTCGAACGCCATTTTCGCTTGATGGCGAACCAAGCTGGCCGTCATCGTCCGATCGACGTTCGGTTGGTAATCGAACGCGCGAAGAACATGCCACGGCGCGTCATCCGTAGCAACGGCGTCTGCCCAATCGCCCAGTTGTCGCGATTGCAACAGCAACGTCAAACCGCGTCCATACCAAGCAACGGCATTGGTCTTGTCCAAATCCAAAGCAACCTCAAAATCAGCGGCTGCTTCGGGGAATTGCGCCAATTCAAACCGAGCCATTCCCATGCAGACAAATCGCCAAACTTCTGCGTCCTCGCGAAACGCTGCTTCGTGCCAAGCCACTACCGCATCCGTCGGCATGCCACGGTGATGGTAGTCCAACGCCAACCAGATACCGGCTTCCGCCGTTTCGTCTAGTGCTGCGGCCAACGGTTCGTCCACCGCTGTGCCCCAATGGGTCGGCAGCGCGGTGAAATCAACTCCTTCCACAGGGCGAGTCGCGACCAGCACTAACGCACTTGCCAACGCGAATACTACCAACCATTTGACCATTTCCATTGCCACGTGATCATGATGTCGAGCAAACATGACGCACCTCCTTTCAGAAGGAATGAGAATCTAGCTCAACAGATAACCAGGGCAAACACTGTGCCATCTCGCCGGAACAAGCATCCACGCCAAATTGTGCGGCAAAGACACAACGATTGAGAACAGTCGACCTAGTACAGGTACCCAAAACGTGCTCGAGTCACGTTGCACTGTGCGATCGAGCACAGCTAGACAAGCTCTTCTGGCGTCCGCACATTGCGAAAGTCACAGACATTTTCGCCCCAATGCGGCCGCAGTTGCCAACGTTGATTCCGACGAAGATTTGGAAACTCGCGAACGAATTAAGAGCTTTGTAGCGGGACTACGATCAAGCGAAGCGACCAACTTGCGACTGCAACACATCTTTCCGCTTTATTTGGAGGTGTTTCTGATGGCAATCGTAGTGACTGCGCCCTCACCCTGGGACCGCGACTTCGCTATTCTGTTTTTTTCGCAACCAATTCATCCAGATCCAATCGATAAAGGATCTGGTTGTATTCGTACCTAGGTGTAGCGGATGGTGCTTGGGAGAAGGTCTTCGTGTACGTGCCTTCGAACAGCAGGATGGGCGAATCAGACGAAGTGAATTCGCGGTGAATCACGGGATTGTAGAACGTTTGCTGGTCGTGCGTCACAACGTGAACGGCGTTGCTCCACGGTCCGAACGGCGAAGCGGCTTCCGCGTACCAGATTTCGCCCAAATGAGAACGGTCGCCGCCCAGCTGCGTGAAAATAGCAACCCACTTGTGGCGATAGTCACTCCACGCAATGGAACCTCGATGCGGTTTGACTGTCGCGTTTCCTTCGCGACTGGGGACGGACTGTTGCGGCTCCAAAATTTCCCAAGCGTCGGGATTTTGTAACGCTGACCAAGTCGCAGCACAACGTAAGAACGGAAAGGGATCGCCGAACAACAGCCATGTCTGGCCGGCATCATCGGTCCAGCGAACCGCGTGACCGTCTGGATGTGGCGGTGGCAAGGGAGTCGTGTCGCTGTGAGCCCAAATGACCGCCGATTTTTCGAACGACAATGTTTCGTCATTCCAAACGCAAAGGCCAATTTCGTAAGGAGTTAACGGCGGCTTGATCTTGGTGTAGGTGGCCACCAGTCGTTCGCGGTTCGCTTCGTCCGTTACCGTAGCAAGGCCGCTCAGCCAAGTCGGACCAGTGCCCGGCATGTGAGCGACGTTGCGAGCGATACCGGATTGGTCGGTCACATAATGATAGCGCAATCGTAGCGGAGGTTGCCATGTATCGCTGGGACGCAACGACGTAGATGCGGCGATGGAATGAAATCGACCTAACGGATAGTGTGACAAGGTAGTGTCACCCCAGACCCAAAACAAGCGATCTTGATAAATCGCGTTTTGTACACTGTCACAACCCAAAACGCCTTGTTCTCGCCAGTCTAGATCGAGATGTAGTTTCTGCGTTTCCGCAAACAAACCGGCGCCGGTGATACGTCCCAGTCGTTTTGCTGGTAACTGCCGCTGCACGTGAATCGTAATCGTTTCGCCAGGCTGCGGCGTCACTTTTACTCCGGCGTAGCCAAAACCGTCTTTCGGAACGGAGTAACCATGCCCTTGCACCGCCAGCCACGTTGGTTGGCCCATCAGTTCCGGAAGATCAAAACAGGCGTTGCCAGCGTTGTCAGTCACCAGCGAGACGTGGTGCGTGGTGGTCAATGAAACCAACGGCACTGGCCAGCCGTTCTGCTGATCGATCACCTGAATTCGACATGGTTCGGCGGACCATGCCAGACTGGTCAAGCTAACGAGGACGAAACTGATTTGCTTTAGCGTTTGCATGACACACATCTTGGGGCTATTGTTCGCTTTCCCATTGTTTCCAGCGTTCGGGACGCTCCCAATTCTGGTATAGCAGGCGAATGGAATTCTGAGCGAACTGAGTCAGTACGAATTTGCGTCCCTTGGCATCCTTCAGAGTAGCGTAACCGTTCAGCAGTTTTGGTTCGGCTTGTTCGAAGGCACCGTTTTCCAGTTCCGCGCGACCAATCAGGACAGATCGCAAACCAGAGACATCCGGAGGTAGTTGGGCCGCGTCTTCGCCTACAGTAAGACTTTCCAGTTCAGTGTTGGCTGCCGAAACCATTTCTGCTTGGACCAAACAGTATGCCCAGTAGACTCGAGCCACCTGCAGTCGGGAATCTGTGCCGGGAACACTTTCTGCCAGTCGCGAGACACGGTGGCGCATTAGTTCTTCGGCTTCCGTTGCTTGCCCGGCGGATGCCAGTGCGATCGCCAACAACGGATCTGCGTCATAGCGTACGCCAGCTTGAGAGGCGTTGGATTCGTTCCAGTTTTTTAGTTGGCGGAATAGCGGAATGGCGTCGTTGGGTTGGTTCGTGCCCAAATAGGCGGTCCCCAAATTCAAAATGGTTCGCATAGTGTGTGGATGTTCGTTGCTCAAGACATCGCTGCGAAGTTCCACCAGTCGCACATAAATGGGAATGGCATCCGCCACATCGACATACGATTGCGCGAATGCCAGATGTTCCAGCGCCATCAGCGAACCCGGATTCCGTTCACCGTAGTGCTGCATCCACAGATCGGCAATCGTTTGCAGCGAAGTCAACGCTTCGTCTTTCTGGCCTTGTTGCAACAACAAGCTGGCGTAGTTTCCCCACGTGGCAAGCGTACTTTCGTCGGCATCGCCCAGCGTTCGGCGTTTACTGGCCAGGACGCGTTCCAGCAACTGACCACTTTCGTCAAGCTGGTTGCGCTGGAACAACTGCGTGGCCAAATTGTTCACAGCAATCAACGCCTCCTTGGAATCTGGGCCAAATGCGGTTTCGGTATCGGTCACCAACTGCCGCATCATGGTTTCACATTCGGCGAATTTGTTTTGGTGATACAAAATACGAGTCAGATTGTCGGTGGCGCTGAGCGTGGCTTCGTGCGTCGCGCCGCAATGCTGGCGATAGATTTCAAGTGCTTCGCGCGCGTACTGTTCGGCTGGAATAAATTCGCCTAAGTCTGAATAGGTAGACGCCAGAGTCGACAAAACGGCGGAGCGAACTTTGGGCCGATCTAAGAACGCTTGATCGATATTCTTGGCTGTTTCATCAACCGCGTCACGGTCGTAGCTCGTCCTAAATCGGTGATTAGCCGAACGCAGCACATTGCTCATGAAACGATTCACTGATCAGTGGTTTCCGCTTCTTCTTTGGCAATCTGCTTGGCCGCCGCTCCTGCGGCTCGAGCGGCCTCGCCTAATCCGCGCCGCCAATTTTTCATTTGCCAGCTTGGAGCCCACGGGGCGTTTTATTCGCCAGGATCTCGATCATGACGCTTGCAAGAATCCGGCGGTGGAAGCAATCAAGCCTATTACCAGTGCCGCCGTGGTCACGGCTGCGGCCGAAACCAAAATCTTGTTGCGAAAGAAAAACTTCCTCGCCACGTACGATGCACTATTCGGTACCGCCGAAACCACTTGGTGATCCAGAAATCGCTGGATGTCATTCGCCAAGGCCGATGCGGATTCGTATCGTTCAAGTCGGTTCGCCGCTAACGCTCGATACGCAATCCAGTCCAAATCTTGCGCCACGTTTGGAACGAAGTCGCGCACGCGCTGAACCGGTACGGTGCGAACCTGTTGTAACGCGTCTGTCAGATCGAGTCCGGTTGTCGATAACGAACGAGGCAAGCGGTTGGTCAGAATTTCAAACAGGACAACGCCCAACGCATACACGTCTGCTCGAGTGTCCACGTCTGGCTGATTCCCATCGGCTTGCTCTGGCGCCATGTAGGACAGCGTACCCATGACGATTCCGTTGCCGGACGGCGAGCTTTTTCGGTCTATTTCATCGGAAACCAAGGTGGCCAGACCAAAGTCGATGATCTTGGGCGTGGGCTGATCGTCGCAATCGGCAATCAAAATATTGGACGGCTTCAGGTCTCGATGAATAATCCCTTTTTGGTGAGCGTGTTGTACGGCATGGCAAACCTGCAAGAACAGTTGCAAACGTGCTGTCAGCGGAAGTTGCCGGTTTTGGCAGTAGTCCGTGATGGGTGCTCCTGACACCAACTCCATCACAAAATAAGGTGCACCACTTTCACTGCTGCCTGCATCCAAGACCTTGGCAATGTGAGGATGATTCATGATGGCCAGCGTTTGGCGTTCGTGCTGGAATCGCTGGATTAGTTTTTCCGAAGCTAGTTCGGGCCGAACCAGTTTGATGGCGACATCGCGTTGAATGGGATGCGATTGCTTTGCGAAGAAGACTTTGCCCATTCCTCCTTCGCCTAAACAGGCTTGCAAAGTGTATGGTCCCAATTGCGAACCAATGCTGAGCGTCACATCGGTAGGCGATGATTTCGACGAAGCGGTGATGAACATGGTTTCTTGGAAAATCTGTTCAATCGCCGTATCGTTGGGGCCTGTCGCCAGATGTTGATAGTCCGATCGATCGGGCGTCTGGCCTTGTTCGCGACGCAGTTCCATGTCCAGCAGCACGAGCTCTCGTAGTAATTCTCGGCGAAATATACCTGCGGTTTCGACGAGTAGCGCATCGATGGCGGGCGTCTTGCCGTCGTTGAAGTCTTGTTCAAATTGCGAACAAATCTGCTCGATGCGTTGTAGCTGGGCAATGGAAAGTTTGGACGAACCTGATTCGCTGGATTCGGAACGCGGCACCGCTTAGTTCTCGCTATCTTCATTGGTTGCTTCAGACCAAATAGTACGAATCAACTTCAAACGCCTTTCGACCGATCGCTTGGCACAGCCTATTCGCTGTGAAATCTCGTCTACGCTGTAGCCTTCCATGCGCAGTAACGCAATGGCTTGTAGTGTGTCGTCGTTCAAGCGATCTAGTAACTGTTGACAATCGTCGGAAAACTGGGCAATCAGTTCTGGAGTAGGGGTTGTACCTGCGACCATGCCGATGCCCTGTTCACGAAGGCCGGATTCGTCCTGCATGAATATGGATTCTCCGCTGACTTTCCCGCCACCTCGTTTTTCACGAAGTTCATGTCGAATGCGTCCCTGAGCTTTGCGAGCGGTCAGGCAGACCAGCAGTTTCCACAATTCGTCTCGACCGTTCAGCTCCGGAAACGCGCCGCGTTCTGCTCCTAGGCAAAAGCTCTTGAACGCGCTCAGCGCCACGTCCTCTTCGTCCATAATTCGCCGCAAATGATTCGGCAGACGCTTGTGCGCAAAGCGCAGCAACCCTGGAAAACAGTATTCCCACAATTTGGCCGCGGCATCATGGTTGCCTTGTTCAACCGATTCGATCCAGCGAGTGACATCGTCTTCAGCCATCAAAGGCCCTTTCTGATGGGCGAACCCAATTCTTCGGCCCGAAAGACCGCTGGCGAACCGTTTGGGCCTGGTTTTCCCGAGAATTCCTGCAGAACGAAAAAATTCTGAAAGCTTTTGGCGGATGTCACGTCGCGTTGTCCATACCAGGCTATGACCCTCAGCTTAACGAGGCCTCGAACCCCTGTAAATCCAGCAAATAATTTATCCGCCAAGGAGTTTCGCATGCATTTTCGCCGCAATCACCAACCACGTCGGTCCGCCGCGAATCGACGCTTCCGCGGTACTTTGGAAGCACTGGATGCTCGCGTCATGTTGGCTGCCGACCTGAGCGTGTTGGACGCGGGCCTGGAGAACGGCTACTTCGCTAGTTTGCAAGCGACCTTGAATCAGCAAATTTTGAGTTCGCCGGCGCCGCTGATTGGAGATGCGTTGGCAGGCCCGATTGATTCGCAACAACAGTCTGGTTCGCAATTCTTGCTGGGTGTGGACGAACGGTTACAACAAATCAAGCTGGATGCCAGCAGCTCGGTCCATGATGCAACCAGTGAAATTGCTGGACAACTTGGAATTTCAGAGGACGCCATCCGGGTCACTCGATCCAACAATGACACCGACATTCGCTTTCAAATTTCGCTGACAGACTCTCGGGCCTATCACGATGCCGTCGCCTTGGAATTGGTGGGGGCCGATCCTGAATTGGAATTGCTGCTCGGTGCTGAAGGTCAAGTAGATCTGCAAGTTGACTGGTCTTACGAAATGGCGTTTGGTGTTCGCGAAGGTGCCAATGGCGTTTCCACGTTCTATGTGGACGATTCCTTAGAAAACGAATTGAGCCTTGGATATACGGCAACAGTGAATCGCGATTTCACAGGCGGTAAGGGCACGGTAGGGGTCTTCATTGCTGACTTTTCTGCGAACCAAACGGAATCGCAATTTCAGGGTCAGTATGTCCTGGATGTCAGTGCGTCTACTTCGGACGACGCACGTCTATCTGGCGTCCTGATGGGCTCGGGTGACGTGAACCTGTCAGTCGAAGGTGCGCTCTTTCCTTCGTTCTTGCCGGCCGATTCGGAAAACCTGGTGAACCTTGCGGTGCTGACCGATGCGCGAGTGGAATATCAGACGGCGATCCAGTTTGAAGATGACGGTTCGGTCGATACCACGGAGAATCAAGTTACCGTTGGATTTGAAAACGTCCGAGTGGATCTGGGGCAAATCTATCACGACTTTGTTGACCCCATGGTCACTCGTTTGCAAGACAATCTAAAACCGTTGAAGCCCGTGGTAGACTTCTTGACCGAGCCCTTGCCCGTCATCAGCGATTTGTACCAGATGGCAGGACGAGGTAACGTCACGGCGTTGTCGCTGGCCGGTTATGGTTCCAATAGCGCCATTGCCAGAACGCTGAACACGATTGACGCCATTCTGGATTACCAAGGTTTAACGTCTACCATTCAAGATCAAGAACCGTTGTTTCAGTTTGCTGTTGCCAAATCGGGCGTCGATCCCGCGACTGCTGTTGATCGAGCCGAAGCGGTGCAGAACAATCTGAAGAAATTAGACGAAGGGGGACTGCGGTTCGAACTAGCGGACAAACACAAAAATCCGGCGGAACACGCTCAGTGGCAATCGAGTTTGGCCTGGAATCACGAATTCAACGGCAGCGTTGACTTGCCCTTTCTGACCGACTTTGAATCGTTGGCGGCGCTGCTATTGGGTGACACCAATACGGACCTGTTTACCTTTCAGTTGGACGCCAACTTCAATTTTGATGCCACGGTCGACATTCCGATTGTACCCTTGTTGAACTTGGCGTCGGTGACGGGCCGAATTAGCTTTGGTTTGGATATCGACTTAGACGGCGGCTATGATGCGACTGGTATCAAACGCTTGACTAACGCGGCGGACTTTGCTTCGGAAGATTCGCTGCAAACCAGTCTGGCCCAACAAGAAGCGTTGCTGCTGGATGGTTTCTACTTGGATGACCACAGTTCGGCCAGCCGCGACCATCAAGCGTCCGATTCGCCTGAAATGACCTTCACTGTAGAGTTGGGTGCGGGCCTGAAAGCCGGTATCGACCTGTTGTTGATGCAGTTTGAACTGGGTGGTGAAGTTGTTTTGGAAGGAAATCTGCACTTTGATCTGAATGATCTGCCCGAACCTGACTTGTGGAGCGGTACCACGCCAATTTGGAGCAATGTGGTTTGCCATGATCGTGCTTGCAACAGTACTAACGCGGAAGACTGGACGTACGATGGTCGAGTTCGTTTGCACGAATTAAAAACCATTGTGGATGCCGATCCAGCTGCCATGTTCAACATGAACGGCGATCTGAAAGCGGGCTTTGATGCCACGCTGGACGTCAGCGTGATTGGCATTCCGATCATCAGCGAACGCTGGCGACTGCTGCGGACCACTTTGGTGAATGGCAACATTCGGCAGCCGAACGACGCCAAATTGATCTACGGAGAAAACCCGCCAATTCTGGGCGCCCTGCAAGACGGCACGCTCACATTATTCGCCGGAGACCAGGCGAACCGACGCAACCGGGAAAACTCGGTGGTAAACGAAGCCTTCACCGTTCAATCGTTGGGCGAATCCAAGCAAGGTGGCGAAACCGTCATAGTTACGTTGGTTGGCAATGAAGATCAATATTCGCAATATTTTCATGGTGTCACTCGCATTGTCGCGGACGGAGGTTCGGGCCATGATTCGATTCGTGTTTTGCCCGGCATGGCGGCGCCGGCGACAATTCGCGGTGGAGATGGCAACGACGTTCTGACCTACGCTGGTACCGGAAACGCCGTCCTGACTGGTGGCCGCGGCAATGACTTTATCACGAGCGGCAGCGGCACTGATCAACTCAGCGGCGACGCGGGCGACGATACCTTGGATGGCGGCAGCGGACGTGATCGCCTGGATGGAGGTGATGGAAACGATCAACTCCAAGGTGGCGCCGATAACGATCAACTGTGGGGCCAGAGCGGCGATGACACGCTGCTCGGCGGACTTGGAGACGATTGGCTCGTCGGGCATCTGGGTGATGATGTCCTTAACGGCGGCGCCGGAGCCGATTTTGTTCACGGACATGGCGGACGAGACCGCATTCAGTTTTCCTTCTTCGGAGATGGCGGTGCCGAATTGGATCGAATGACCGGCGGAGCTGGCAAAGACACGATTGAAATTCTGGGAACCGAATCGAACGATGTGCTCACGGCGACGCAGTTACCCAACGGTGTGATTCAGGTCACCAATGACGATGACGCACTGTTCCGTTTTCGTATGCCTCGCGCAGTTGGAACGCTCGCTCGTAGCGTTAGCAAAAGCGATGCCCTGACTCCGCTTCGCCCGAATCGATCCGTAAACAAAGTTGCAGAACGAGATATTGAAGAACTTCGAATCAGCGGTTTAGGTGGTGACGATCAAATCACTGCCATTGGAAAATTCGACGTGAACACGCTGCGACTGGACGGCGGAGACGGTTTTGACATCCTGGTTGGCGCGGATAGCCAGAATATCTTGATGGGCGGAGCGGGAAATGATGTGTTGGTGGGTGGCGCAGACCGAGACATCTTGCGAGGTGGCGATGGCGATGACGCTCTGCGAGCTGGCGACGGCAACGATGTGCTCTATGGCGAAGGCGGCGATGATCGGCTTGACGGAGACGCAGGTGCAGATATCGCTTACGGAGGTGACGGCAATGACCGGATCGCAGCAGGCGAAGGAATTCTCGGAGAAATGATTTATGGCGGCGCCGGCAACGACACGCTACTGGGCGGAAACGGAGTGGATGTTATCTTCGGCGGAGCAGGTCACGACGAAATTTACGGATTCGGTCTTGGCGACCTGTTAATGGGAGACGCCGGCAACGACACGCTGGTGGGCGGTTCGGGTAGAGACTTCCTGTTCGGTGGCAGCGATCAAGATCAATTGTTTGCGTTGGAACAAAATCGGTTTGCCGACGCGAATGAAGAATCCAACGATTGGCGACATGTTTACAACCAGCTGCTGGACCGCGAAAACGAAATCATCCATACCGAAGTGGATCAAGTCATGCGGCAATTGGACCGGATTTCCCGAGACATCGCGGCAATCGAAGCGGTGGACGACAGTGACTTTCGTTTGCCAGGGATGCGAGCTGAACGGGCGGAACTAGAGCAACAAGAGACAACGCTTCAGAACGAATTGGCCGTCATCAATCTAACACAGACCGACGTTTTGCCTCGGCAAGTGATCAGCATCGACGTGCTGGACGGCGGAACGGGTGATGATCAACTGACGGGCAGTCCGTGGGCCGACAGATTAAACGGCAATCAAGGCAACGACACGATCTACCATTCGAATGGTGCAGATGCCGTCTTTGGTGGCGACGGCTTGCGTGACACGTACGTGGTTAGTGGAACGGATCAAGGAGATGACATTTCGGTGGACTTGGTTCCCGGCGCGGACGGTGGAACGCCTAAAGTGCTGGTGGACGTGAATGGTTCCAGCACAACGGCCAGCGAATTAGAGATGGAAATCGTGGGTATTGAATCTGGCGCTGGGAATGACTCGATTCGCATTAGTTTTGGTGCGAACGCAGCCAGGGAAGTGATGGTGGACGCTGGAGCAGGTGATGACGTGGTCGACATCGGAACGTTACAAGCGATGGCTTCGCTGGACGGAGGCGAAGGTCGTGATCAAATTCAAGCCAAGCTGCTTGATACGGAAGCGAACCTGTGGTTGACGGATCATGAACTTCGCACGGAACAACTGACGCATGCATTGTCGAATTTTGAACGAAGCGAACTCGACGGCAACGCACTGGACAATCTGCTGGACGCTCGCGGATTCTCTGGCAATGTGACTCTGCGAGGTGCCGCCGGAAACGATTCGCTGTGGACGGGATTGGGCAATGATGTGGTAGATGGTGGCGAAGGCATTGATACGCTGGGCGCTGTCGGGAACGTCAACTTTGTCCTTTCGGATGTCTCGTTAGAAGGGCAAGGTTCTGATCGGTTCACCGGAATCGAACGAGCGGAATTGATTGGCGGTGATGGCAATAATCGACTGGACGCTCGCGGGTTTACTCGGGGCGCGGTGACGCTTCGCGGAGGACAAGGCAACGATGCTCTGTTCGGTGGACATGGAGACGATAAGCTGTACGGTGATGGCGGCGACGACTGGATTGAAGGCGGAGCGAACGGTGTTGATTTCCTGTATGGAGGCGACGGTGATGATCAACTTCGCGGCGAATGGGATCACTTGTATGGTGAAAACGGAAATGACTATCTGTACACGGTCGATCGAAATTCTGGCATGAAAAACTATTCCATGTACGGCGGAAATGGCAACGATCAATTGTATGGCGGAGCCAATCATGACACGCTGTATGGTGGAGCGGGTAATGATCAGATTTTTGCTGGTCGAGGCAACGATCTAGTTTATGGCGGAGCTGGAGTGGATTATCTGTACGGAAATGAAGGTGACGATCGTTTGTACGGTGAAGCGGGCAATGACCAACTTTATGGTCACGACGGACACGATCTAATCAACGGCGGCGGAGGCAATGATTACTTGATCGGCGGTACCGGACGTGACACAATCTTGGGCGAAGGTGGCAATGACCACTTGGATGGTGGCCGCGATGGCGATACGGACAAGTTGAATGGTGGCAGTGGAACGGACAGTGGCATTCAATATCGTTACTGGCGAACCACATTCTGGCCGTTTGGCGAATGGGTCAACCAAGAATCGCTTACTTCGATCGAAGAAGTCACCAACAAGGATTGGTAACAGAGGGCCGGCCACGTGGCCAATGTTGGACTGAAATACTCCACTGACGCTTACGCGTTTTTCAGCATTCACCTAGGTTCATTCCGATCCGAGATTACTGGCTGTCATGACAGAACGGACAGGCAGATTCGGCCGCGTGGACATCGGTACCAAAGAACGCCACACCTCGGCCAATAGAAAGAAATCCGGCAATGATGACGGACCATGCCGCTGCATGAAACAATTTCTTGCGTGACGCGATGCTCAACAACGAGCCACCCAGGCCGGTGGTGATCATCACCGGTACCGTGCCCATTCCGAAAACGGCCATCAGTAATGCGCCGGCAAACATGCTTGCAGTACCAGCCGCCATGGCCAAAAACGCGTAGACCAATCCGCAGGGTAAAAATCCTGTGAAGACGCCGGCCAACAACATGTCTCGATACGATCTACTGGCGAGAAACGACTTGAGAATCGAGCCACTTAGGCAGGGCAGATTGGCTTTCTTCCATTTGCGCTGAATCAGGCCGGTGGCCAGCACACCTTGGTAGACCAAGAAGAGCCCGGCAAAAATGGCCAACATGGCGGGGACGTTGACCATACTGGGAAGCGATTCGGCCAGTCGCATACCGGCAAAACCCGCTGTTGCACCCAGCACGGTGTACGTGAAAATTCGCCCGACACTATAGACCAATTGCCGAACCAAGTTGGCTTTCCAGGAAGCACTTTCGCTACCGATTGCCAGTGCAAAGGGACCGCACATACCGATACAGTGGGACGAACCCAGAATTCCCGAAGTAAAGACCAGCGGCAGTTCGATCATGATTTCCACTTCAAAATGCTTCTTTGACAGTTGCCAAGGTGTCTGCCAATGGACGATTGTCTTTGGATTCCAGCTGTGAATGTGTTACGGGTACCGGGGCCATTGCGGTGTCGTGATTTGACGGCGCCGTTTCGGGAGCGTTGGCGGTTAGCCGCAACGAATTGCCGATGACAAACAGACTGCTTCCCACCATGGCCACGGCGGAAAAAATAGGACTGAGCATACCGCTGGAGGCCAAGCCGATCCCAATAACATTATAGGCGAACGCCCAGAACAAATTTTGTCGAATGGTACGTTTGGTCTTTCTAGCCAACTGGATCATCCACGGCAACCGTTCTAACGTGCTGCCCAACAGACAGATGTCGGCAGCGTCACGAGAAACGTCGGCACCGCAATCGAGTGCCAGTCCCAAGTCGGCTTCGGCCAGAGCAGGTGCGTCATTGATTCCGTCACCTACCATTCCCACCGCGCCCAGCAGCCGACGCATTTGTTTGATTCGTTCCAGTTTGTCGTTTGGCAAAAGTTCTGCCTGAAACTGCATCCCAAGCTGGTTCGCAATGGCTGCGGCGCGGTGCTGACGGTCACCGGTCAAGATCTCCAGATGTAAGCCCAAACGCCGCAATTGATCCATCGCCTCTGCTGCTTCAGGTCGCAACGATTCGTCAAACAGGAAGACTGCCTGGACTTGACGATTCCAACCGATACACGTTGTCGGAGCTGTTGCTTGGTCGTGTACTTCTTGCAAAGCAGGTGTAACTTTGAACCCAAGCTCCAGCAGAAATCGCAGGCTTCCCAACGCTGCTTGATCACCGCTTGCGAACAATCCGATCACACCTTGCCCAGAACGTTCTTCGCGTTGTCCCATTGATTCGAATTGACGATTCTTCGCATCCCTCGCACGAGCGTCCTTTCGAATCGCGGCGGCCAGCGAATGAGACGAGCCTGATGATAGCCAATGGGCCACCGTCCACACGAATTCAGCGTCGACTGGCGTGACTAGCGAATCAGAGAATTCAACCGACCTCACTCGGATAGCACCGCTGGTGAGCGTGCCTGTTTTGTCAAAGCACAGCGCGTTCAACTTGGCCAGTTTTCCAAGGGCATCGCCATTGCGAAACAGCACTTGCCGCTGGGCTGCCAATCCCATGGCAGCCCACAGTGCCAATGGTGTCGCAATGGCCAAAGCGCAGGGACAGGCAATCAACACGACCGCCAAACTGCTCATTAACGCAGACTGAAAGCCTGCCGCCTGATAGTGTGAAACAAACGTAAAGACAGCTAACACCGCGACGGCGGGTACAAACCAGTGGGTCAAACGGTCCGCCAACTTTTGTTCGGGCGTTTTGGCTTCCAACGACGCAGCGACTGAATTCATCATTCGCTGAATCATGCCTCCCTGCACCGTAGACGTCACACGAACTTGCTTTTCGGTGCCAAGATTCAGCGTACCTCCAACCACTACGTCACCTGTGGACTTACCAACCGGTTGACTTTCGCCTGTTACAATCTGTTCGTCCACGTCACCGGCGCTGTCAATCAAGATTCCGTCTAACGGAATTCGTTCGCCCGGAAGAACTCGAACCAGATCGCCTACTTCCACTTGCTGTAGCGCCACCGTTTGATCACTGGATGGCCCAATTCGTCGAACTTGTTCGGGCAACAGTTTCTGCATGGACTGTAAGGCTTGATTCGCTTTCAGCTTACCCGTGGCTTCCATCCATCGACCGACAGTCACGGCAATCAGAATCATACACGCCACTTCAAAGTAAACGTGTTGCTGAGACTTCAGCAGCGAAAAAGTGGAATACGCAAAGGCGGCAACTACACCGATGGCCAGCAATTGGTCTGTCGTGATTTGTTTCTTGCGAAGCGAATCCCAAGCCGACTCAAACAGCGGACCGCCCAACAATATCAACACAGGCGAAGCAAATGCCATGCAGGCATACCGCAATAAATCTCGCAGGACCAACGCCGTGTCCCCGGAAATATCGTAAACATCCCAGGACCAGAGTGCCATGGTGAACATCATCACATTCATGGCAAAGAAAATGGCGATCCCCAGCTTTGCCAAGGCCCAGCGGTTCTGCGCAGATTCATCTCCGCCGGCTTGCAGTGAATCGGCTATGCGGCAGCCTAAGCAACAATAAGCCGGATCGTCGGTACTGCTGGACGCGACCGGAAGTCCGCAATAGACGCATGAATCAGATGGTCGAAGAGAGTTCGTCATGCACTGATCCAGCCAACGAGACTATTGCGGACGCACAAAATGCACGTCTACATTTTGGTAAACAATTCTACCTGAATCGCCGGAAACAGAAACCGGATGGTGTATACCACTGTAAAGATCCAAAATCCTAACCACATCAGCCGGACATACCACGGAATGGTATTGCTGGTGTAATGGTGAAATTGATCGTCTGTTTGAATGGTCGAATGTTCCACGTCCGACATTTGTCATCATCCCTCGTTCAAAACTTTGTTCTGTATCGGGTGAGTGCGAATGACCCGGCCTATTTCGCGTCTAACATTTCGTCTCGCTCTAACATCGTCTGCTTGGGACCTTCCACGTCGTGGAACATTCCATTGACCGTGGCCCAAATCAACATGCAGAAGAATCCCATTGTGGCCAGCAAATAGTTGACCATGGGAGTGATGGCAAAGACACCGTCCGATTCGCCCGTAAACGTATGAATCAATTCGATAAATTTAGCACCAAACCCTAAACCGCTGAAGATCAAGATAAACGCTCCAGCGACGATAGTAATCCAGATTCGGATCTGTTTTGCCAGTTTCGATTCCATAGTTAGAAACCTTCCGATTTGATGGAGTCGAGTTCTTCGTAGTAAGGATAGGAATCCAACCACGAACCCAACCACTGCATATAAGTTATGATCGCAATGCCTCGTCGATTTGGTTTGTCTGGGGAACCATCAAAGAACCAAGGATATTGTGGCATCACTGATTCGGGCACAATTGACTGCGGGTTATAGAAATGGGCTGCATGCCAATCGTTTCCATGTCGTCCGCCCTGACGACTCACATCCGGTCCTACTCGGCGAGTCCCAAACAGCACCGGTCGCTGCAATTCATTTTGGTATTCATCGCTGCTGGATACTTTGCCATAGCGTATCGATTCGTTGGAAACAGGTCGAACAAATTGGCTATGGCAGTGAAAGCATCCTTCGCCCACAAAGATGGATCGTCCCAGTCGCAAAGCTTGTGCGCAATTCTCTTCGGTCGGCTCGCCGAATGCTTGTCGAAACGGTTCTTCGTAACGCTTGCTCAGTTCCACGAATTGATACATTACGTTCGAATTGACCATCTCTTCGGCGGTCTTTTCCGGTTGATCCTTGTACATCAACACCGGAACGACGACGTTGGACACAAAGGCGAATAAGAAAAATCCGATTCCGCCTACAAATATGACTCCCGCACGACTCTCTAACATCGTTCTTTATATTCTCCGTGAACAGGTATGATCGATTATTCGGTGACTCACACGTCCGGACGCACTAGGCAGTTGCAGTAGCCGTTGCGTTGGATTCGCCCTTACGCATGGTCATAACCAAGTTGTAAACAAAACACAGGAAGCCAAAGAACATGGCCAAACCCGCAAAAATACGTGTGATCCAGAAAGGCTGCGATCCATTTAGGCCTACTTCCCAAGGTTGCAAAGCAGCCCAGTAATATCCCTGAAACAGTCCTGCCAACGTTAAATCTAAGAACATGACAAACACGCCGACCGCAGAACACCAGTAGTGCCATTCGCAAAGCCGATGGCTGTACCAGTCTTTCTTTAGTAGGCGAGGTATCAGGTATGTCATCATTCCAAAAATCCATTGGCTGAAGACACCAAACATGACCAAGTGAGCGTGGCCGACAACCCAATCGGTAAAGTGAATCAGCTTTTGGAATGTCAGCGTCACTTGGAGAGCACATTGAAAACAAGTGATAAAGTAATAGACAATCCCTGTGTAAAACCAACGAATCGGGAGGTTCTTGAATGCCATTCGGCTGTCACCCCAAATGGTTCCAAAGAAATTGATCACCACCGTAGCCACCACAAATTCAACCGCAATTGTGGAAATCACAGCACCATACTGCAGGAACATTGGAATTGGGGTATATAAAAAGTGGTGAATTCCTTGTAAGGGATAGAAAAACGCCAATCCCCAGAATCCCACCAGCGACAGCCCGTGGCTCCAAATTGGTTTTTTCAAGATGATGGGCACAAGGTAATACATCAATCCCCAGCCCAACGGCGTCACAAAGAGTCCTACCAAGTCATGGATGAACAGACCGCCGACCGCTCCGGCACTGGAACCCGCCAACGAATATTCGGGAAGAAAGTTCCCCATGGCGTAGGTCAAGAACGTCCATACAAACGCCGCCATGAAATACCATAGTGTGACGTACAGGGAACCTTTTGCCTTTGAAATGGGCACCAAAAAGTTGAACGCGACTAATGCTAAGCCTAGCAAAGCTACGGGATCAATCCAAAATGGAGTTTCTCCCCATTCAAGTCCTTGAGCTCCCAGGTTCATCGAAATGTGGAGATTTCGAGCCGCTTCCATTACCCAATCCTGCGACTGAAACGCAGGACCAATAATGATCCCTCCCGCCGTGCTTAAGACGATGACTTGCCAAGCGAAGAAGATGAAGTAAGACAACCATACACTGGCAACTCGGTGCAGCGTCAACCGCGGCACCACCCAATGCAACATCCCCAGAAAGGCGTTGGCAATGAATCCGTAAGCCACAGCGTTGGTGTGAATCATCCTCCAGCGACCGGCCGACAAGAACTCGATGTTTTGAATGGGGTACCAATGCACCAACTGTGCGGCCATCAACAAACCGCCCAACATGGAAATGCCCATATACACCAAGGAAGCATAGAAGAACCAACGAACCAAGCGTTCGTCGACGATATCTTCGTGGCGAGGTATATCGGATTGAACCGTCTTAGAAGAAGTCATTTTCCTAACGTATCCCTATAAGAAATTGAATGAGTATTTTGTTCGAAGCGACGTCCATCACGCCACGGCGTGTTCGGTCTGTCGACGATATGGTTCGTGCGCGCCCCAGGGGTACAGGATGGCCATCGTCCAAGCAAAGACGACGTGAGTGGCGGCTCCTACCCAGGGCGGCAAGATCGATGGATCTACCAACCAATTTCCGCCAAACAACATAGGTTGTAGCCAGGAAAGTATTCCGTAGAAGTTGATTCCCCAGATCAGCAACCCTAACACGGTTGCCAAAACCAGTCGCTGTACCAAGTTCCCTTTGGGTAAAAAACGAGCCAGAATCATTTGGAAGGGAATTCCCAGTACCGCTCCGGTTCCCAAATACAAGCAACAGCCAATTGCCAAAGCCATGCCGGTATCCAAGTCGTCCGATAACGCTCGTTCACCTAACGGAAAGGTCAAATAGACTTGGATGATGCGCAGGGGTGGCAAGTTGGCAATAAGCGAACCAACTACGTTGAACAATAAACTGGCAAATGCACTGACCATGCCCAGGAAAAAGCCGCTTCCAGCGTGGTAATCCGTGTAGTAGCCTCGCGACGAATCCCAGGTTTCTACGGGGCCGGCAATCTCCTTTTCCAGCTCGGCCATTTCCGACTGAAGTTCTTGCAGACGCTTCTTTTTTGCTTCCATATTTTCCATATTCAATTCACCTCCAGCCTACGCCGCCTCGTTCAGTTCGGTTGCCGATTCGGATTCCGAACCTTCTTCGCCGAGGCCCACCTTCGGATCGCCTCCTTCGATGATATGCAGCACATAATGGACTAAGTTCCAGATCGTTTCAGGGTTTTCGGCAAATGCCTCACCGAAGGCAGGCATCGGAGTACCGTTAATCCCGGTGTAGATGCGACGATAAATGTCAATCGGTCGGCGGCCACCGTGAAGTAGCCGAGCCGTAATGTCTGCTGCTGGTGCAGGATTGTTCCAAGCATCGTAGTTGATTTCAATCTTCTGATCTGCGGCCAGTGCGTTCAACTTTGCCAGGAATTCCTTGCTAAGCCATTCCGTTTGTCCCTTGGCGTCTAAGCCATGGCACTGCACACAACCTTTGCTGCGAAAGGTTTCTGCTCCTGCCAAGACGCTATCCAGGTCATTGGCTGGTTCTGCCGAGACAGGGAGGATTACCTGCGATTCCGCGTCGGTCCAGTCAGAACGAGCATTCGTGACGGCGTCGATGAATTCGAAAACTTCAATCGGTTCGTCGGCATCAAAGTCTTCCGCGATCAATGTCATGGTGGATTCGGTTTGTCCGCGAACACTTACATAAATCACAAAGTCAATGACCGCTTCTATGTCTTGATCAGACATCCAGCGAAACGCTGGCATGGATGTCCCCTTCGCACCTCGACGAATAATCCGCACCAAATCATGTCTGGCGGGCTTGATCCCGTAGGGCGTCGATGTGAATTTGAAAATACCTTGGCGATAGTCCCGAGGCTTAGGCACCAAATATTCTGCCACTTCTCCGTTGCCATCGCCCGCCGCGCCGTGGCAGCCCGAGCAGCGTTTGGAATAAACCTGAGCGCCGTGGCGAAGTCTGGCCAATTCGTCGACACTTAGCAGGTCTTCGAAGTTGGATTTTGCCTTTGTTGAATTCGCGGATTCGTCTGCGGACGCTTCGTCCGAATCAGCTTCCGCTTGTTCGGGGTCTTGGGGAAGTCGAAGCGTCGGATTCGCCGGCGTTCCAAACATGTTCGTCAGCATCGTCTGGATTTGTTCCTGATGCTGCTGAGGTAAGTCATTCAATTCTTCTGCGGGAGAAAACTTTGCCGTCGGCTGACGATTGCAACCGAAGGCGACAAGCAGAAGCAAACAGACGCTCCAAGATCGTTTTGTGGTTATTCCATCCATTCCAATCACGCGTAAACAGCTCCCGAAAAATACCTGAATTTCTTAGTTGAGTATTAACGAATGGCCGCTAAGGCATTGCGGATGTCCAAGAGAACGACACGGGCCGCGAAGTGCCATTCGCTGACGGCCTGACGCCCTGTCATTCCGAAACCTTAACGCCGCCTCAGTAAGAAGTCAGATCGTAACGGTCTTTTTTCACACGAAAAGTACGCTTCGACGTTTTTTTTGCAAATGGTTCGACTGCGTGGCATTTGCGTGCCATATCGCACGCCTGCACACACCAGCGCGCCCGCCGGCGCTGTGCGGTGATCGCTTCTTACCTAATCCTGCGAATACTTTTCATTGATTCACTGTCGACCATGGATCACGTAGTGTCGCCAGCGACCGACACGTTTGGCGTTTTGGTATAGCCCTTGCATGAAATTCTTGCCACGCTTAGCCACTTTGTTGGCAGGCCAGGCAGCACTAGGATTTACGTTGGGCCACTACCTTGATGGTGGCTCAACGGAAAGGGATGTCCCATTAATGCACACTTCAACGGCAACAACAGAAATCATGTTGGCAAGTTGGTATACAGACCAAGGAAGTTTTCGCAGTCGCAATGAAGATTGCTGCTTCGTTGATTTAGATCTAGGAGTTTTCATGGTCGCCGATGGCGTTGGCGGGCATGCAGGCGGAGACATTGCCAGTCGAATTGCGACGGATGAATTTGCGGATCAATTGCAGCGGTTACTGAGTTCTGACTTCGAATTATCGATTGGTGCAATCGAGGCGTGTGTTTGCCGAGCGATCCGGGCGGCACAATATAAGTATGCAGGCTTTGCCGTTGCGGATTTTTCGTTAAAAAAAATGGCTTGCTGCTTGGCATTTGCCGTCGCAAAAGGTGGCCATCTGTATTACGGTCGCATTGGTGACTGCCGGGTCTACACCTATCAAGACGGTCAGTTGCGGCTTCTGCTAAACGACGAATCGTATGTGCAAGAGCTAGTGGATAGAAACTTGCTTTCTGTGGCCGAGGCCAAGACTAGTCATCTGCGACATTTGATCACCAATTGTTTGAGCCAATCGACGCCCTGTGCCCTGAGCGTGTATCATCAGCCTTTGGTTCCCGGGACACAAGTGATCCTGACCACGGACGGCGTGTCGGATTTTCTGGAACGGGATGACTTTTCGCAAACGCTGGACGCGTGTGATCGGAGCGAAGCAGCGAAACAACTGGTGGACAAAGCACTGCTCAATGGGTCTCGTGATAACCTGACCTGCATCACATTGGAATATGCACTTAATTTTGTCGAACAGGATTCGATTTGAATTCATCACCTATCGATAAGAAGTTGCGTGACGAACATACGCATGACGCTATCGTTCGCCGTATTAGTTCTGTCAATCGCCCCAGCTACTTTGGCGATTTCGTGTTAGGCGCGGTAGATGGCGCGGTAACCACGTTTGCCATTGTCGCCGGGTCTGCCGGTGCGGGGATTTCTAGTGGTGCGGCGTTGGTCCTGGGGGTCGCCAACGTGTTGGCTGACGGGCTGAGTATGGCAGCGGGAAACTTCCTTCGTTCTAAAGCGGAAAAACAAGTATCCGAACGATTTCGCCGGATGGAGGAAATGCATATTGATTTGATTCCGGATGGAGAACGAGAAGAAATTCGCCAGATCTTTCGACAAAAAGGATTTGAAGACGAACTTTTGGAAGACGTGGTCAGCGTGATTACCAGTGATCGCGAACGCTGGGTCAACACGATGTTGGCCGAAGAATGGGGACTATCCTTGGAGTACGCATCACCTACCAAAACGGCCGCCGTGACTTATTTGGCTTTTGTCATTGCCGGAGTCATTCCGCTAATACCACTGGTGGTTGATCTGCGAAGTGCCGCAACTCAGCAGTTCTTGCCGAGTTGCATTCTTACGGGAATGGTATTCTTTGTCGTGGGTTGGTTGCGAGGTATCGTCACCGAACGATCTCGTTGGGCCAATGCCATTGAAACCGTGTTGTTGGGCGGAGTCGCCGCGACGGTAGCTTATGTGGTAGGAGCCATGCTTCGCGATCTTGCGTTTTGATTCAGAAGTCTCCCAGTGATGGAGCGAAGTTGCCGGCTGCTTCGAATTCTATCGCTTGCCAGCGGACGATTCATGGCTTCGAAAACACCAGCAGCTGGCTGGCGTTACTGGCCTTGCGCAATGCGCTTGCTTAACACAGATATGATTCCTTATTTCAGGAGCACAAAAGCAAGACGTGCGATTGGCATCCGGATTGCTTCTACATGTCATGTTTACCGCAAACTTCTCGAATACTTCGTCAAGGCGGCAGTCAACACGACATGAGGAACAGAAATGGCCCACAATTTACGGTCCGGTGTGCGGAATGCCTCATCTCATTCGCCGGAGGCACGAGTCGCCACGTTTCCGCTTGACGACTGCATAGAAACGCATATATCGCAAGTCTATTTATCTGATCGATTCGCGTTCAAGCGAAAGAAGCCGGTTCAGTTTGACTATCTGGATTTTCGGACGCCCCAGCAACGGAAAGCCGCATGCGAAGCGGAAGTCCACTTGAACCGACGGTTGGCTCCACACGTTTACTTAGGTGTTTGTCCGTGTTGGGTAGATGGCAACCAACTGCATGTGGCGGACGCCACGGATGCCCGGTTGTTTCCAGCGGACATTGCGCAGCGGTCCGATTTGGATTGGTGTGTAAAGATGCGAAAACTGCCGCAGGAAAAATCACTTCAGTATTTGATTTCGTCCGGATTGATCACCTCGGACCAGATGCGAAGGTTAGCCAACGTCTTGGTGGAGTTTTACACGTCGTTGCCGCCAGAAACTCTGAAAACCGAAGACTATGTTGCGCGATTCGCTCAGCATGTTCAAAGCAATATTCGCGAACTGGATCAATACACGATCAATCATGCGTTGGACCAGTACTTGTGGAGCCGCGTTCGTTCTGCGCAGCAACGGTTCTTGCAGCTGGAGTCACATCGTTTGGAAAGCCGAGTGATTGATGGGCGAATTGTCAACGGGCACGGAGATTTGCGACCGGAGCATATCTACTTTATGCCGCATCCAGTGGTGATTGATTGCATCGAGTTTAATTCTGAATATCGTACGATCGACGTCAGGATGAATTGAGCTTTCTGGCCATGGAATGCGATCGACTTGGCTTGCCAGACTTAGTGAATCCGGTTTTGGAAGCATGCTGCACCGCAACGCATGACCAGATTCAGCCTCGGCTGTATTGGTTTTACCGTATTTACCGAGCGTGTGTGCGAGCGAAGGTGGCCATTCGTGCATCGAGGGGTGACCACGCAAATCCGGAGGTCTTGACCTATTTGAAACTCGCTGCCAGTTATGCAAGTCGTCTCTATCGACCGTTGTTGATTGTCGTCAGTGGACCTAGTGGATCTGGCAAGACATCCATTGCTCATACGCTGGCAAATCAGTTGGGCCTGATTCGACTTTCCACGGATGACATTCGACGAACGCATCCCCAGATTCCGCCAGCAGGAAGATACCATCCAACCGGTCGTCAAAGAATCTATGACGCCATGTTCCAGCAAGCTCGTGAATTCGCAGGGCGGCAAGTGTCCGTCGTATTGGACGGTACGTTTGGCCAGCAGCAATGGCGAGATGCCTCGCGCGCTCTAGCAGCCGAGTTTCAGGCCGACTTCTTGTTCATTCACTGCGATTGTCCATTGCGAATTCGCCAGAAACGAGTCGAACTACGGCAATCCGCCCAATCCGATTCATCCGAGATATCCGCAAACTTGTTAGAAAAGCAGCAAGCGGAATTCGCACCGCTACCAAACGACTTTCCTAGCGTTCGGCTTGACACCAGCGAACCAATCCACGTTTGCGTCCATGCAATCTACCGCCAACTGGGCCACAGTCGGCCGGCACAATCTGCATCCTAAGCTACCTTTTCTGTGAACGAATATCATTCACGCGAGGAGCAGTTTGCATGGTTCGAGGTGTCGTTATTGTAGTTGCGAGTTTGGTTGTGGTAGGCGCGGCCTGGTTTTTCTTGGCGTCAGACGTCTCCGTTCCCGACGAAGTCACTCGTTTTGTTTCGCTCAGCAAATCCGGGAAGATTGCTGACCAAGCTGCGTCACTCCAACCGCCTCCTACGCCGGAAGAACTCTTGAAGCAAATGGCCGAAGCAGAAAAAACGCTGGCCGATACATACGATCGAGCGTCCGAATTGACGCCGGATGCCATTGTGCAGTTGGCGACCGAGAATGTAAGCGCCGTCGCCGAATCGTACCAACAACTCGGACGCTGTGCAGAAGTTCCGCTGCCCATGGAGCAAGAAGCCCAGGTGATTAGCATGCGTTGTCAGTATCTGGCTTCCAAGTTGATTCCTCAGTATGCGTCCAACTTGAACGATCAGGCGGAACAAATTATCGCCATTCGCCCTGGCACAGATCATGCCGCCATGGCCACTATGCTGATGTACTGTGGCAAATACGAAATGGACTCGCCCTTGCCTTATGAAGCGCGAGTTGAATTTGACGAACAAGTTCAGCAATTTGAAGATTCTCGCCACGGGGTTTGGATGGCATCCTTTGTGGCGCAGGAACTCTGGAATCACGGCCAGACGAATTCGGCCAAGCAAGTTTTGGAACATAGTATCGAATTGTTCAAGAACGACCGGAATCGGATTCGCTTGGTGAACCAGCTAATCGACCAAGGGCATCGGCCGCCTCCCCAGCCCAAAGTCAGCGCCGAAATGTACGCCAGAATGTTAAAAGCGTGCGAAGCGGTCCAGAATTCCAAGAAGACTCAGTTCCGCTGAAAGCCTCGTCGACGTTAGTCTTCGGTCGAAGACGCTTGTATTCAGAACAAACTACCGTGGGCACGCTGCCAACGAATACCAAACTATTCCAACTAGCGTGGAGCTCGCCGGGCAAACCCAAGTCACTAATTTTCAAACCAAGCTCGCCGGGCAAACCCAAGGGTCACTAATCTTTCGAACCAAGCTCGCCGGGCAAACCAAAGTCACTAATCTTTCGAACCAAGCGGGATGGTCGGGGCCGTAGGATATTTCTCGCCAAGCCAGACGCTCAGCTTCGACTTGCCTTGCCTCCGCCCAGCGAGCGAAACATCTTTGCCGGTGTGCGTCAGCCACCGGTCGTCGCACCTTTGCCCTGTTCAGCCCAGCGGGCGACACATGCGGATTCACGTTCAAAGTCACAATCGGCTCGAATCCCGCGACGAGCGTGTCAGGCAATTTGAAAAAAACGCGAAGGTCCAAACGCATGCTTCGCGACTTGAACGTATTGCTGCAAAAACAAACCACCCGTCGCCGATTCGCAGTGCACCAACTATCATAATAGACTTCTAGCTCTCGCGATTCATTTCGTCCCACCCGAGAAATATTCCTATGCCTGCACCTTCCCGCCGAATGATTGCTTTATGCTTCCTGACCTTTGCTGGTTTTGGTTCCATCCCCATCGTCGCTCAAGACATTCCTGAACCTCAACAACCGACGATTGCTGCGGCATCCGATGAAGGCTTGCAGGCGTTGGATTCGTTTCGTCTAAACGATGATCTTTCGGCCAGTTTGTTTGCCGCCGAACCATTGCTTGCCAATCCGGTGGCGATTTATGTCGACCACCAAGGCCGAGTGTTTGTGTGCGAAACGTTTCGCCAAGGAAACGCGGTCGTAGACAATCGAAGTTTCAACGACACATGGGTCGACGCCGATTTGGCCGCACAAACCGTAGAAGATCGCCGCCAATTCTTCACCGAACAATTGGGCACGAAGCTGGCATCCTACATGGAACAGGATGATCGGATTCGTTTGCTGATCGACTCGGATCACGACGGCCGCGCAGACGAATCACACGTTTTTTCCGATCACTACAACGATACCGTCGACGGAACAGGCGCCGGCATCTTGGAGCACAATGGGAATGTCTATTACACCTGCATTCCGGATTTGTATCTGCTGCAAGATCCAGACGGCGACCATCAAGCGGAAGTGCGAAAGTCGTTACATACCGGTTATGGAGTCCGAGTTGCTTTTCGAGGACATGATTCGCACGGGCTGGTCATCGGCCCAGACGGTCGATTGTATTTCAGTATTGGGGATCGAGGTGCGAATGTGACAACCGATCAAGGTCAGTTGATCAACGTGGAATCG
The DNA here is from genome assembly GCA_041399205.1 of Pirellulaceae bacterium. GTDB lineage: Bacteria > Planctomycetota > Planctomycetia > Pirellulales > Pirellulaceae > JAGQOZ01. Next base: position 118,853 of record JAWKTK010000024.1, read on the forward strand.
GGGTCGGTGTTTCGATGCGAATTGGATGGTTCGAATCTGGAAATCTTTGCCACGGGCTTGCGAAATCCCCAAGAACTGGCGTTTGACGACTTTGGAAATCTGTTCACCGGCGACAACAACTCCGACAGTGGCGATAAAGCTCGTTGGGTCTATGTTGTCCAAGGCAGTGACAGTGGTTGGCGGATGGCGTATCAATATTTAGCGGATCGAGGCCCGTTTAATCGTGAAAAAATCTGGGAACCATTGCACGATCAACAGCCCGCTCATATTGTGCCGCCGATTGCCAACTTTGCGGACGGTCCGTCCGGCTTGGATTACTACCCCGGCACTGGCTTTGGCGAATCTTATCGAGGCCGCTTCTTCCTGGTCGATTTCCGCGGAACAGCGAACCAAAGCGGCATTCGATCGTTTCGTAACGAAGCAGACGGTGCATTTTTTAAACTCGTGGACGCCGACCAACCGATTTGGAATATCTTGGCCACCGACTTTCAATTCGGGCCGGACGGTGCCATTTATATTTCAGACTGGGTGAACGGTTGGGAAGGAGAAGGCAAAGGCCGCATCTATCGCTTTCAATCCCAAAAACACTTTAACGATCCCATTGTCGCGGAAGTGCAAAAAATCTTGGCCAGCGACGTTACATCTACTCCCGCTGACAAACTGTTGTCACTGTTGGGCCATGCAGATCGTCGAGTTCGACAGATGGCGCAGTTGGAACTGGCCGATCGCCAAGAAACCGAGGCTTTGTCACAGATTGCCAGCGAAGCCGATTCCTTACTGGCCAAATTACACGCCACTTGGGCCTTAGGCCAAATCGCTCGATTGCATCCCCAGCAGCAAGCCGCTATTCGATCACTGTTGTTAAAACAAGCCAATCATGCCGAAGTGGAACTGCGATCTCATTCGCTGCAAATCCTCAGCGAACTGGGCGGCGACGGCGTGTCGGCAGCGCTGCTGAACGGACTGCGCGACGAGAACGCTCGAGTACGTTCGTTCGCGCTAATGGGCCTGTACCGACAGCCCATTCCAGACGCAGTCCAGCCGATTGTGAAACTGATTGCCGCCGACAAATTGACCGATCCGATTCTGCGGCACGGTTACGCCATGGCGCTCAGCGTTTGTGCGTCGGACCGCGACTTGGAGACATTGGCAGAAAACCAGAATGCAAACGTCCAACTGGTGGCGGTGATTGCCTTGCGGCGACAAGCTTCGCCCTTGGTTGCCACGTTCTTAAATTCGTCGGATGAACGCGTCGTGCTGGAGGCGGCTCGTGCGATTCATGACGTTCCTATCCGAGATGCCTTTGCGTCGTTGGCCGAGCTGACAGAACGTGGTTCGAACAACGATGCGCTGATGCGCCGCGTGTTGAACGCTCATTTTCATTTGGGCACCGAAGCCAACGCCATCCAGTTGGCTCGCTACGCCGCAAACTCGGAAGCACCCGAATCACTACGGCGTGAAGCTATCGCCATGTTGGCGCAGTGGGATCAAACCGTGGGCCGGGATCGAGTGCTTGGCATGTGGCGACCTCGTGAAGCACAGCCAGTCACGGCCGTGGTAACAGCACTCGGCTCGGTTATTACGCAATTCGCCCACGACGACACTCCACTGGGCTTAGACGTCGGTCGTTTGGCCAGCCGTCTGAAAATTCGCGAAGGCGCGCCCGTATTGAAGAACGTGCTGAAGTCAGAAAAGGCGAACGATTCACTGAAGGCGGAAGCGTTAGTCGCCTTGGTCGATGCATTAGGAACCGGCGCGGCGAATGAAGTGGAAGCAGCACTGTCGTCCGATTCGAAATTAGAAGCGGCTGCTTTACGAGTGGTTCCGGAAGCGTTACCCGAAAAAGCTCGGACCATTCTGAGCGAATTCGTCAGCGAAGGGACGATCCCCGAACGACAAGCCGCCATCCCTTCGTTGGTTCGCATCCAAGCTGCCGACATATTAATGCCAGCGTTTCAACAATGGCTGTCCGGAACCCTACCGGCCGAATTGCAGTTAGAAATTCGCGAAGCCGCCGAAGCGTTGGCCGCCGATCCGAGCGTGGAGGCGATTTTGGCGCAAGTGAACGCCAAACGAAATTCCGATGATCCACTGGACATGTATGCCGAAGCATTGGCCGGAGGCGATGCGAACCGAGGCCGTACGCTGTTTATGGAACGCGTAGCATTGTCCTGCGTGCGGTGCCATAAAGTGGGTGATCAAGGAGGCGAAGTTGGTCCCGAATTGACTCGAATTGCCACCGACAAGAATCGCCAGTATTTGCTGGAGGCGATTGTGGCACCCAACAAGTCGATTGCCAAAGGTTTTGAATCGATTCGCATTTTTGACGACAAGGGTCGATCGTTCACGGGTGTTTTGCGAGCGGAAACGGACGAAGCATTGACACTGATCGATGCCGACGGCAAGGTGATGACGATTCGAAAAGAGACCATCGAAGAACGCCTGCCAGGGCAATCGGCCATGCCAACCGATTTAGTGCAGAAACTCACTAAGGCAGAACTTCGTGACTTAGTAGAATACTTGTCCAGCCTGAATGGACGCCGTCGTCCAGGACGGGCGAGACCAGATGGACCGCTGTAACCGGAAATCGGTGGCTAACCACCACCCGACATGAACCGCTGGTGCTGTTCAATCAAGATACGGTAAGCGACCGAAGTCAGCCGCAAGGCGTCGTGAAAGGCGTGGTGCTCATTTTGTTGCCTGGCTTCTTTCAAGCATTCCAACACACGCTGCACTTCACTGTTGGTAGACCGTCCTGCGTCAGGTGAAATCAATTCTTCGACAGCCGAAATAATGCGGCCGATACTGGTCGTGTTGACGGGGCAAGATTCCTGAACATAGGGCCCTTTGCCCAGTCGTCGCCCACCGGCCAACAATTCGCCCGGCGTTCCGGCGTGAAGATACAGATAGCTGCCAATCCCAGTTGCCGTGGCCAGTAGTGCACAGATCACGGCCGCAATAGGTTGGCTGACGGCAAATAAACCAACGGCCAAGACGGCCAGAATACCCGCCGCTACCCAAATCCAAACAGGTACTGTCCGCATGGTTTCCAAGCTGGAATCGACCACCAGCGGCGGCGCCGTTTTGGATTCACACTGAAACGATCCTGGTTCGGCTTGCACAATGATGACCGTGGTGTTGTCCGGACCTCCGCGAACATTAGCCATGTTGACAAAATACTTGGCGGCTTCGTCTGGTGGTAACGCACCTAAGACGGTGCCGATGTCTTCGTCCTCGATGCGAGCCATCAGGCCATCGCTGCAAATCAGATATTGGTCACCTGGTTCGATCAGAAACGGACCTTCCAAATCAACTTGAACTGAAGGGTTTGGTCCCAAGGAACGAGTGATCACGTTACGAGGAATTCCCGATTCTGCACCGGTGGATTTAATCTGCCCGGCCGCTCGCATTTCCCAGACCAGACTGTGGTCAAACGTCAACTGATGCAGGACACCTTTTCGCAAACGATACACACGGCTATCGCCGACATGGGCCACCAACGCTCCTTGGGGCAAAATCAACAGACAGCTGAGCGTCGTCCCCATGTTGTGAAATTCAGTGTTCGCTTGACCTCGGCGGTGAATTTCCGAATTTGTCTCTTCCACCGCTTTCAGGATGGCTTCTGGTGGCGACAGCGAACGATATTTGTAGTAGTTATGCGCCACTCCTTCGACGGCTAGTTTGCTAGCTAATTCGCCAGCAGCATGCGCGCCCATGCCATCGGCAACCGCAAACAAATGCCCTCGATTCTGCCACGTTTCGCGATCTTCTGCCGGCAAGACGACGTACGAATCTTGGTTGTTCAGTCTTCGCATACCTACGTGCGATTCGGCGGCAATCGTAAGCGAATCGTCCCAGGTTTGTGTTTGGCGAGACATGAAGCGTCAATCGAAATAAAGGAATGGTCCGAAAGTGCTGACTGATAGCACACCATGGCAAGTCGTTGATTGTGCAGTTTACAAGCGAATTGTGCAACGTGAAAGCCGCGTTCACGACCCCATGTTCCCACGAAAAGTCTCTAGACACTGCTGCGGCATCCGCATAGACTTCGCCTCGCAAAAGTTGTTTGGCAGACCGACTTGCAAGATTAGCTTTTTCCAATGTCGTCCTTCATCGCGTGAATGCTTATGGTTTCGTTTCGAAACGGATTCCTGTTGCTGCTTCTAGTCCAAATTGGGCTGTTGCCTGGTTGCGTACGGCGTCGTATGACCATTCGTTCCAATCCGCCGGGTGCGCTTGTGTATGTAGACGACCAAAAAATCGGTGTCACGCCGGTTTCCACGTCATTCACGTATTATGGCACTCGGAAATTTCGGCTGATCCAAGACGGCTTTGAAACGCAAACCGCCATGCAGAAATTCTCGCCGCCCTGGTACCAAATTCCTGGCATCGACTTTGTCACGGAAAATCTAGTCCCTTATGAATTCCGGGACGAACGAGAAGTATCGTTCGACATGATTCCTCAACGAGTGGTTTCGAACGACGAATTACTCGGCCGAGCCAACGCGTTACGATCCGCCACGCAAGCCGGTTACACCGTTCCGCCCGTGCCGGCGAATGACAACGTTCCGTCACTGCCCACCGATTCCCCCTACCCTGCTCCGTTCTATCCAGAGCGGTAAGGTTGCCCGAAACGTAAGTGAGGAATTTTCAACGTTTCCGCAGGTCCCTCGCTCACGCTTCTTGGAGTTGCATTCTTTCCTAGCCCGAAACGTAAGTGAGGCGAAAAACGGACACTCCGCCGACCCTCGCTCACGCGTCGGGCTAAGATATTTCGCGGAATATAAACGCGCAACTTCAAAACTGACGCTTCCGGCTAAGATTTGTCGCGAAAAAGGCAGAACTGCGCAACCTAAAAAAGAACTCCCGTTTCGGGCGAGGAAATTCGGTCGAGAGCGACGCAAATTCGCCGCGAGTCAATAAGCGTGTTGGCAAATTGGTTTTGCGTACGTTGTTGTTGGGTAACGCCGACCGTGAGGCGATGTGCTTTATGATGTGTTCGCTTTTCGCCACTTGGCACCACAATGAAAGCATTGCTTGGCCAAGAATGTACGTAGCTGTTGACCGCACTCGGGGCAATTGGCGGTCGGCTTTGGATTGAATTGGAAGCCAGGAAGTCTCTTTTCGACTAATTTGTGGACGCGTTTTACTAGTTCCGCGTTTGGATGAATGCAATATGCGTTTCTCAATACGTCCAGTGCTTCCGGGGTGCCAACATCCAACAACGCAGTAGCGGCAGCCTTCTGACAATAATATTCTAAAATGGCCAACCCTGACTTGGCTGCGTCGAGAACTCGCGGATCATGCGGCGCAATCTTCATGATTGCGGTTAGTACTTCGCAATACGCTTGGGGCAAGCCACCAAATTGATGCGAGTGTAGCGATTCGAACAGATCGTCGACGGCACCTATTGCCGACGGACCAATCTTACCCAATGCTTCGGCAGCAATTTGCGTGACATGTCGGTTTTTGTGTTTCAACGCTTCTCGCCAGAAATCAATCCCTAGCGATTCGGGATCAATCGCGGCCAATGCCATGTAGGCTTGTACGACGGCTTCAGATGATCCGCGACCGACAGCACAGGCTTTCAAAACGGGCACGGCATCTTTTGCGGGTTTCCCAATCCTGGTCAAGACGAACAATGCAACGTTGTGGGCGGATTTTTGCGATTTATCCGAAAGGACTTCCACAAGAAACGGGACCGAATTCTTCGCTCCGCGTCCGATTCGTCCATCAAGAAAAGCCCGCATCGCGTTCGGCGGCTTCGCCTTTTTCCGAGCAATATCCTTAAACCACTCCTCGACGGTTCTGCCTGAGTACTTCTTTTCCTGTGCCATAGTGCTCTCGCTCGACTGGGTGACGCTGCGAACAGCCCTCATGGTATCGAGAAAGAAACCTACTTCAAACCCGATTTTTGGAACAGCGCACCGGTAGCTAGACGGCCGGGGTTTCTGGCTAGTTTATCCGAGATGACTCGGACATCATCCAGAATGGGCTCCAGGCGATAACTGATCTCTTCGATATTGGCGGCCGCGCTGTTGAGTCGGTTGTACAGTTCGGGGTTGTGGACAAACTGGCCCAAACTTCCTTCGCCCGTGTTCAGAACTTTCGCAAAAACCTCCAACTCCTTCAGGACACTGTCCAAGCGGTTGGCGCTGCTGCCCAGCGACGTCACGATGTCCGTTCCTTGTTCGCCCAACGGTTCGGTTAGTCCCTTCAAGAAACGCAAGTTCTGTTCGGCTTCATTCGCCACACGCTGGATGCCGTCCGTGACGCCTTTGATGCCTTCCATGACCTCGCCCGCGTCGTCTACCAATTTGGGAAATGCTTCCAGTGCTAAGCGAAGTTGGTCACTGATTTCTTCGTCGGTAACAATTTGATTAACGGAAGTCATTACCGTATCAAAGCGGCCCAAGGCAGATTCGAGTGCACCAGAATACGATTGAACCCATCTTGATTGTTCACGACCACGTTGTTCAAGTTTGTTGCCACTCGGCTAATCTCCTGCCCAGCCGATTCAATGGAATCAAGCGTGCCTCGCAAGTCCGTGGCAAAGTCGCTCAGCATATTCATAAAATTGCCGGCCGAACTCATGAAATCCTGAGCCACCACACCTTCCAGGTAAGCGCCATCAGCCAGTGGTTCCGGCGGCAGATTGGAAAGCGGATCGGGAACGAATTCCATCATGGCATCGCCCAACACGTTTCCGGTACCGATGCGACAGATTTCGTTTTGCCGCAGCGGTCGATCGGCGTCAATTTTGGCGGTCACCAACACACTGCCGTCGTCCTGCAGGTCCACTTGCGTAATTCGCCCGACCAGGATGCCGCTCTTACGCACCGGCGTGTTGACGGTTACACCCGGAGCGGATTCGAAACGCACGTAGATGGTTCGCGAATCCTTTAGCCCCGTCGGAATGTCACCGAACAGCACGATCAAGATAACGGTGATGATCAGCGTGGCCATGACCAACACGCCAACGCGAAACTGGATGACTCGTTCGTCCATGTTGCCTTTTCCTCTTTGACTGTACGCCGTGAAGACGTTTCACCGTTGGTCGCTAGATTGCGAACGAGTGTTCCTCGTTATTCGTCAAAAACGTCACTGCTCTCAAGCCGCATTTCGCGAAGTCGATCTCCCGCTTCGCCGTGAATAAACTGCTGCACTCGCTTGTCATTGCATTCGTCCAGTTGGCTGGGTGGCCCGTCAAACAAGACTTGCGATTCATACGGATCCAGACGCGGGACAGGGTACACCATGACCACTCGATCAGCCACTTTTCTGGCCGTGTTCATATCGTGCGTAATCACAATGCTGGTGACATTACTGCGTTTCTGCGTCTGCATGATCAATTCATTAATGACGTCGCTCATGATCGGGTCCAGACCGGTGGTGGGTTCGTCATATAGCACAACGTCCGGGTTCATGGCCAAGGCCCGAGCCAATCCGACTCGTTTCCGCATGCCACCGGACAATTCGGCAGGCTTCTTGAAAACCACGCTTTCCGGCAGGCCGACTTCCAACAAGTTTTGACGAACGATTCGTTCAATTTCGGTTCGCGAATATTCACCGTGTTGCTTTAGCGGGAACGCCACGTTTTGCCCAATAGTCAGGCTATCGAAGAGCGCGGCTTGTTGAAAAACAAAACCAAAACGAGTGCGTTGTTCCGCCAGTTTCCGAGCGGACAGTTTGGTCAGCTCCTGCCCATCAAACAACATGCGACCGGACGTCGGTTTCACCAGACCAATGATAGTCTTGAGCAATACCGTCTTGCCGCAACCGCTTTCCCCGATGATAACCAGGGTTTGGCCTCGAGGCACGCTCAGGTTGATGTCTCGCAAAACAAGTTGACTGCCGAAGCGCACATGTAATGCCTCCGCTTGGATGATAGGGTGATCTTGTTCGTGCCGATCGTTGGCAGACGCAATCATGAAACCAGCTCCTTATAGGAATGATGCGCCTTGTGGCCACAGAGCAAAATAGATGGCGTCCAACGCCACGTTCATAAAAAAGTCCGAAGCCAAAATCAACACGAATGATTGCACAAATGCAGCCGTGGCTGCCTGTCCCACACCGTCCGCACCGGGCTGGCAGGTGAATCCTCGGTAGCAACTAATCAGTGCGATGATGGCGCCAAAGACGAAGCTCTTCATAATTCCGCCACTAAAATCCCACGTACTGACAAACTGTTGCGAATTGTACAAATAGTGATGTTTGTCGATGCCCAACACAAAAATACTGTAGGCGTAACCGCCAATGACACCCATAAAATCTGCCATGATGGTCAGCGAAGGAATCACAAAGAAGCAAGCCAAAAAGCGAGGTACTACCAAGTAGTGAATTGGATCGGCCCCCATACTATCGAGCGCATCAATTTGCTCAGTCACTCGCATGGTTCCCAATTGCGCCGCCAACCGACTGCCGACTCGTCCGGCTAGCATCGTAGCGGCCAAGACTGGCCCGAGTTCACGGACCAGAGACATGTTAATGACCGCCCCCAGACGAGTCTCCAGTCCGAGCTGTTGAAACTGGAAATAGCTTTGCACAGCCAGAATGACACCGATGAACAGCCCCGTCAGCGAAACGACGGGCAGGCTCAAGACGCCCACGTCAAACAAGTTGGGCAATAGCGTTTCCTTGCGTGGCAAGCGAGTTAGCATCCACTGAAATGTCTTCAGGCAGAAGAGCGCAAATTCGCCAACGACCGTCAGTAGGTTGATCACAAACCAACCGCTATCGCAGATAAATTCGTAGCTCGGCGTCAGCCAAGTCCGTTGGTGATTCGAATTGTCCAGTGTTCCGGTAGCCATTCCGTTTGCTCGCGCAGCCTCAGAGATTCCACTTCCTCTCGTCCATTTTCGACTCGAACACTTCGGCAACTTGAATGGATTAGGATGACTTTGACGGCAATTTTCTAATTGCACAAAAAAGGCTGCTATCGAACTCATCGACAGCAGCCTTGAATGACAGCGTGGAGAACAACAAACCAGTGTTACTTGGCGTCACTACCTTTTGACGAACCCGCTGCATCGCTAGCAGCGGCAGCTACTGGCTCCGGCTTGTCTTCCGTCTTCATGCCCTTGAAATCGAGTCGAATGACTTTTCCATCGTCGTTTTTGATCGTTCCCACGACGATGCGGTCCATGCCTTGGAATTCACCCTTCAAAAGTTCTTCCGAAAGCGGATCTTCGATAAAGTTCTCTAAGGCTCGGCGAAGTGGTCTGGCACCATAATCCAGGTTCGACCCCTTCTTGATCAAGAACTGCTTGGCGTCGTCCGCTAGTTCCAGTTCGTGACCACGTTCCCGCAGTCGCTCGCGCACCTTGCCCAATTCCAAGTCAATCACTTGCTTCAGGTCTTCGTTGGTCAGATGGCGGAAGATAATCGTATCATCCAAGCGATTCAAGAATTCCGGTCGGAAGAACTTTTCAATTTCGTCAAAAACTCGACGTTTCATACTGTCATACGAAGCGTCATCGTCGGGAGCTTGGAAGCCGAACGATTGTTCATTCTTAATCGCGTCGGCACCCGCATTGGTCGTCATGATCAACACGCAATTGCGGAAGTCCACGTTTCTACCGAAGCTATCGGTCAAACGTCCTTCTTCCATAACCTGCAACAACATGTTGAAGACGTCCGGATGGGCTTTTTCAATTTCATCCAACAAGACGACGGCATACGGACGACGACGAATTTTTTCGGTCAGCTGACCGCCTTCTTCGTATCCAACGTAACCGGGAGGCGCACCGATGAGACGGCTAACGTTGTGCTTCTCCATGTATTCGCTCATGTCGATCTGGATCAACGCGTCTTCGTCGCCAAACATGAATTCAGCCAACGCTTTGGCCAGCAACGTCTTACCTACACCTGTTGGTCCGGCAAAGACAAAGCAACCGGTCGGTCGTTTGGGATCTTTCAGACCGCTGCGACTACGGCGAACAGCTTTGGCAATAGCCTTGACCGCTTCACCTTGGCTAATGACCTTCTTGTGTAGATCATCTTCCATCCGCATCAAGCGCAGGCTGTCTTCGGTGGACAAACGAGTTAACGGAATGCCGGTCATCTTGGAAACAACTTCCGCAATGACTTCTTCGTCAACCACGCCGTCGGTTTGCTGCGATTTTTCTCGCCAATCACGAGTAATCGTTTCCTTCTTTTTGCGAAGCTTGTCAGCTTGATCTCGAAGCGCTGCTGCTTTTTCAAAATCTTGATTCGCAACGGCTTCTTCTTTGTCCTTGTTCAGGCGTTCGACTTCTTCGTCAATTTCTTTCAGATCTGGCGGACGAGTCATCGTGCGCAGACGGACTCGAGCACCCGCTTCGTCAATCACGTCGATCGCTTTGTCCGGCAGACAACGTCCCGTGATATAGCGACTGGACATTTCCACGGCAGCCACTACGGCATCATCTGTAATTTGGACGCGGTGATGTTCTTCGTAGCGATCACGCAGTCCCTTAAGGATTTCCACGGCTTCATCTTTGGTCGCGGGATCAACCATGATCAACTGGAAGCGTCGATCCAAGGCACTGTCTTTTTCAATGTACTTGCGGTATTCGTCCAGCGTGGTGGCACCAATACATTGGATTTCACCTCGCGCCAAAGCCGGCTTCAGCACGTTCGCCGCGTCGATGGCGCCTTCCGCTCCACCGGCACCCACTAGCGTGTGCAATTCGTCAATGAACAGAATCGTGTTTTTGGCGCGACGCACTTCGTTCATCACGGCCTTGATACGTTCTTCGAATTGGCCTCGGTATTTGGTTCCGGCCACCATCATGGCCAAGTCCAAAACGACAATTCGCTTATCGGCCAGCAATTCAGGGACATCCCCGGCGACTACTCGTTGCGCAAATCCTTCCACAATGGCCGTTTTGCCCACACCGGCTTCGCCCAACAGCACCGGGTTGTTCTTGGTGCGGCGACACAGAATCTGGATCGCTCGTTCGATTTCTCGTTCACGCCCAATAACCGGATCCAACTTGGTTTGACGAGCCAATTCGGTCAGATCGCGACCAAAGCTGTCCAGGGCTGGCGTTTTGGATTTGCCGCCTTTGGCAGACGCACCTTCGCCGCCACCTTCACGGCCGCCGCGAGAAGATTCGCCGGCTTCCATACCGTGTCCCAACAGGTTCAGCACTTCTTCGCGAACTTCTTCTAGCTTCAGGCCCAGATTCATCAACACCTGAGCCGCAACGCCCTCTTGTTCGCGAAGCAGGCCCAACAGAATATGTTCGGTGCCGACGTAATTGTGGTTTAGATTCCGAGCTTCCTCCATCGAATATTCGATGACTTTTTTCGCTCGAGGTGTCTGCGGCAGTTTGCCCATGGTGACCATTTCCGGGCCACTTTGCACCAGCTTTTCCACTTCCAGACGAATCTTGCGGAGGTCCACGTCCAAGTTTTTCAAAACGTTGGCCGCGACACCACTTCCTTCCTTGACCAAGCCAAGCAAGATGTGTTCTGTCCCAATATACTCGTGGTTAAATCGCTGAGCCTCTTGGTTGGCCAGCTGCATCACCTTACGAGCTCGATCCGTAAAACGTTCATACATAGTTTGGGGCTCCTCAGGAGCAACGCATTCTGCGGCAGCACCGCACCTTGGTCAAAGGTTGAATGCGAAGAATTGCCTTGGGTCTGTTTTTCGAAAGTTTTCTAAAGTCTGTCATGTAACTTAGTGAGTTTATCACGCCGCGTCACGTAGGGAACCTTGTTCGTGGACGTCCGAATCGGATCGCATCGAATTTTCCGGATGTACCATTTCTGAAAATGTCGTCCGTTCGGTTCGCTCCAACTGGTACCACTCGTGGTCAAGCTCCATCCCCCATGGCTCGGCCGCCTCTAAACGCTGCAGAATTCGCAACTGGTCCCTGGCGAATTCCCAATTCTGTTGATGGCGATACAGGGTAGCCAACATGAGTCGCGTTTCAACGTCACGAGGACACCGTTTCAGGATTCGCAGCAAGCAGCCTTCGGCGTTTGACCATTCACCCTTCAAGTATTGGTGTTGTGCCTGCAAGAACAAGTCTTCGTCGTTGGTATTCCACGCATCGATGAATGCCGAAATATCACCGCGAAAACAAACGCCAAAGTAAATCCCCGCAAAAACACTCGTTGCCAGCGCCGCCAACCACAATGAAAGTCGAATCTGACCGTCCAACAAATGCGGCCAAACAAAGCTGCTGACCAACAAGAAATTTAGGAACAGACCAAATCCCAACGCTACGGCAAAACCAGCTAGGTGGGCTCGATACCACGCCCACGGCAAACCGGGCCAAAACCCAATCAACCAAATTCCTAACTTCGTGCCTCGTCCTTTCATATCGCTGGAGAATCCTTTCCGTTCTAACTTGACAGGCACATTTGGACTATTCGTGGTTAGCGCGGCCCAGGTAAAGTGCTCCCGACGCAAACTCGCGTACAATGTCCTAAATTCCAAGATTCGTCGCAAGACAAATTGGCAAGTCTTGTTCCAACCAAGCTTTTTCCAAAGAAAAACGAAATGAGCGAACCGCCTGCTGAACTTCTTCGCATCGTTGACGCTTGCGTGAATCGAGCCGCTGAAGGACTGCGGACAACGGAAGATTTTGTTCGTTTTGCACTTGACTGTCGATACTTGTCGGAAGAAATCAAAACGCTGCGTCATCGCTTGGTTCGAACCGTCGAAGAAAGCGTTTGGAGCAAGCGAGCGTGGATGCGAGACGCCGTGCGGGACGTGGGGCGACAAGTGTCTGTACCCAGCGAATCGGTGCGTAACAGCGAAGTAGCGTTGGTCCGCGCCAATCTTGCTCGGACCCAGCAGGCACTGCGAACGCTGGAAGAGACCGCCAAGCTAAGCAACATCGATCATGCCGAATGGGAAGCGTTACGCTACGCAGTCTATGCCATGGAATCAGCCGTATTGAACTCGATTTCCGGCCACCAGAGCTTAAGCCAACATCGTTTATACGTGCTGACAGAGGACGCGGACCTGCCTGACTTTGAAGCGAAGATCAAGGCGATTTTGTCGGCATCCCAAGAATTGCAATTCCCGCTGGTGATTCAATTGCGAGAAAAAAAATCGTCGGACCGCGTCATGTTGTCGCGCTGCCGCCAACTTCGCGAATGGACGGCCAACACGGACGTGCGTTTCATTGTGAATGATCGACCCGACCTCGCCAAACTGAGTCATGCCGATGGCGTTCACTTAGGACAAGATGATCTGGACGTCAGTAGTGCTCGGCGCATTCTAGGCCCCGAAAAATTAATCGGCGTTTCGACTCATTCGCTGGCGCAAGCCAAACAAGCGGTCGTGGATGGCGCCAACTATTTGGGTTCGGGCCCTACCTTTCCGTCCAAGACCAAGCAGTTTGACGAATTCGCCGGCATCCAGCTCGCTCGGCAAATTACCACCGAAATCAACTTACCAACGTTTGCCATCGGCGGCATCGATCTTCAAAACATGGCTCAAGTCCTGAACACCCAAGTGCACGGTATTGCGGTTTGCCACACGGTGTGGCACGCTGCGAATATCGGTAATGCCATCCAATCCATTGCGCGGCAATTCACTGACTCGAACTCAATTGTGTGACAAAGTAGATTCGCCATGACGACAAAAAAGACGCTGCAGGCTTTCATCGTTCAAAGCTGTTTGTCGATCGCCGTGATATCGATCATGGTCGATGTTTCGTTCGCTCAGATTCAATATGCGGCAGCCAAACAGTTGTGTGAACTTGAAGAACGAGACATCGGTGAAAGTAGCGGCTTGATTGCGTCGGTTCGACACCCAGGCATTTTTTGGACGCACAATGATTCCGGTCACGATCCCAAACTGTACGCGTTTGACCGCCAAGGCAAACATCTGGGAACGTGCAAAGTAGACAAAGCCACATGTGAAGACTGGGAAGATATCGCCAGCATGCAGATCAACGGGCAGTCGTATTTGGTGGTAGGCGACGTTGGTGACAACGTGAAGAAACGCGCAGCTTGCCGACTTTATTTCATTCCCGAACCGAAAACACCCAAGGACGAATCCAAAGCAGAATACAGGTTGGACTTCACTTACGACGCCGGACCCATCGACTGCGAAGCCATTGCTTATGACGCTCAACAGCATCAGATCATCCTGGTCGAAAAAATCATGCTGGGTGTTTCCAGCCGAGTTTACGCGGTGCCGCTACCAACCGTGCTGACCAAAAAAATGGCCGCCTCGGCCAAATTAATCGGCCGTATCCCGGTGGTGATGACCACCGGCATGGACATCTCGACAGACGGACTGCGGATGGTCATTGGAACGTACGGACCCGGCTATGAATTCCAGCGACAACCAGAACAATCGTGGCAAGAGGTCTTTACCAAACCAGGGCGCATCATCAGTCTGCCTCAGCGCCGCCAGGGCGAAGCCATCTGCTATGGCAGCGATGGCCGCACACTTTATTTAACCAGCGAAAAAAAGCCCACGCCCCTGTTTGAAATTTCGCCCATCCAAGAAATAAAGTAAACTTCGTCGCACTCAGATCGACACGTAAGTATGCAAACCACTCCTGTTTCACGCAGAAATCAACCGTCTTTTACGCTAGGACAACATGCAGTTTGAAGTTGAAAAGAAGTTTTGGGTAGACGACCTGGAAGCCGTGAAACAGCAAATTCGTGACATGGGGGTTTCCGTCGAAGCGGCCGTCGAACAGACCGACTATTACTTCAACCATCCAGCGCGAGACTTTGGCGAAACGGACGAAGCACTTCGTCTACGTCGCATCGGCGATCAAAACTTCATCACCTACAAAGGTGCTCGTATTGATTCCACCACCAAGACGCGACGAGAACTAGAAACCGCCCTGGTCAATGGTCCGCAGACGTTTGAAGACTTCAGTGATTTGCTTAACCTGCTGGGATTTCGCCCCGTGATGACCGTCCGCAAACTGCGTCGCAAAGCGCATATTCCTTGGGAAGGCGAAACGGTGGAACTAAGCCTGGACGAAATCGATCAGCTAGGCACCTTCGTCGAATTGGAACTGACCAGCGACGCCGAACGATTAGAACGAGCCAAGGGAATTATTGGTTCGCTCAGTCAACACTTGCGTCTGGATCGAGAAGAACGGCGGAGCTACCTGGAATTGCTGCTGCATCAACTCGGCCCGTAGCTCCGTATTGACGATTGCCCGTTAACCGTCGGCTCATCCATCCGGTTCGTCAACAATGACACTTGACGGTCAACGAGATTTTGAATTCAAAATCCGGCGCAGAAAATTCGTCCGCTTCTCAAGCGATTGCATTCCGCCATCCATTGGAAGTCTCCGAACGACGCCAACTCGAACAGCCAATGCAATGAATTGGGTTAGCGACCGGTAGTAGGTCAGGAGCCAGGCCAAGAGTTGCGAACCAACGATGAATTTGTCAATGAGCCGACCAATCCCAAGAACTCACGCTTAACGGCGGCTTGCCCACTCCGGACAATGTGGTGGAACGTTGGAAACTTAAAGACGAATCGTCGTTGAACATTACTTCAACGACGATTCCAATGAACAAATTCGCTCGAACAATTGCGTCTATCTGCGATTTCGACGTATTGCGAGCAATCCCCAAAGCATTGCAACCCCAACGCCAGATGCTGGTTCGGGCACAGCGTGAACACCCGCGCGCGGCCCCAGCTCAAATCCGCCGTCGGTGAACGCGGCGACAAAGTCGCCCGAATTGAAACGACCATCTCCGTTCCAATCTCCATCGGCCCAATTGGCTTCGACTTGTTGTTCGAATTTGCCCGCCGTGAAGACTTGAACAAAGTCACCACTATTGAATTCGCCATCCAGATTTGCGTCGCCAATCCAACTGTTCTTCAGGTCCTTGATCCAGAACGTGAGGTCATTGGCGTTGACCAAAGCGTCATCCGTTAAATCAAACGACGCGTCATTCGCGTTGCTGGCACTGGCCATCGACAGCTGATTGATGTCGGCAATGTCTAGCATTCCGTCGCCATTGAAATCACCCGGTACCGATACGACCAGCCCCAGGGCGTAGTCCACCGCCGAATTCAGAAGAGCAATGCCTTCTGCGGTAAGCAGTGTCGCTTCGCGACCATCCCAGCTGTTGTCTACAGAATCGTCGGCAATTTCGGGATCATCCGGTTCGGGACCGCGATTGGTGTCACTCAGGAAGAAGCCAATTCGCATGCCCGCCGCCGTTCCACCAAAAACCAGTGCATCACCGGGTTCGTACACGAAAATCGCAGCCGCACCCGGCGCTCCCGGGATCTCCGCCACAATATCGGCGTCGCCGCCGGGTCGTCCCCAGTCAATACGTCCGCCAGTATCGTCGTAAATCTGCACTTCGCCAGCGCCTAGCCCTGCGCCGCTGGCGATCGGATGTGCCGCATTGACAATGTTGATGGTCGTCCCGAAGGCGCTTCCGGCAACCAACAGATCGCCCGCTGCGTTGGGCCGTCCCGGCGATCCATGCCCAACGGCAAAGTCTGTCAGTCCCCAATTATCGAAGGCGTATTGCTCGTTGATAATGACCGGAGTATCGGTGTCGATGATGATATCGGCACGACTGGAACTAATCGATTCGTCAATGAACACGAGATCCGCCAAGTTTGCCGCATCCAGTGCGTCGTCGGGGTCTGAATTCTGAAGGAGGTTGTTATCCCAGAAATCCAACGTGTCGCCTCGAGCTTCGAAGAACTCGATGATCGCTTCATTGCCCTCCGTCGGAGCCAGTTCGTTGCCTAGCAGATACATGATTTGGCCTGCATTCAAGCGAGCCGTCCCAAATGCAACCATCAGTCCGATGGCCAACCATGACGTTTTGCGTTTCATACGTTTCCTTTCGTGATAGAGAAATACAAATTCACTGCCTCTTGTCTGTTCTCTATCCCGCGCCAAAGCAAAACAAGCTCGACGCCAGCACGCCTGTCCAAGCACCCCTAAAGGGACAGCTAACTTGGTCATTCGCGAGTTTACCCGGGCTAGCAAACCGTGCAATTCGCAAAAACCGATCCGGACAAGTTTTTTCCAAAAGTCTCGCGGCAAGAATAGATTTCCGAGCGAAAAAGGGCGTTTTCCTGCGACCAATTCGGTTCGAACCGAAAAATGCTGTAGGTCGTGACCAGACGTGTCATCAACTCCGCGAAGATATTGACACACAAACTTTCCCCAAAAACACCTTGACAACCAGAGTTGTTTGTTAAAGCCGGCCGCTTGAAAAATGTTCATGCGTACACTATCGTGAGAGCCCGCGTGCCGCTTGTGTAGCGAGGCCAACTATTGCATAAAGGAAAGGAGATTTTCCATGGCGACTGCTCAGAAAACAGAAGAGAACAATATGGCAAAGAAGTCAAACGAAACATCCGCAGCAACTAGCACCAAGAAGTTGCCAAGGCAGGCGGCAAAAAGGAGACGAATTCTGTCAGCGCACGGCAAGTCGCCAAGTCCGTCGACAACATTTTGTCCCAGAACGCGACTTTGAAGACAACACTGCAGCAGATTGAGAAGCAGTTTGGCGATGGGGCCATTATGCCACTGGGATCGGACAAACGACACGAAGTCGATTGCATCACCACAGGCAGTTTGTCTGTCGATTTAGCGTTGGGCGGTCGCGGGATTCCTCGAGGACGCATTATCGAAGTATTTGGTCCGGAATCGAGCGGTAAGACGACATTGGCGCTGCACTGCGTGGCAGAAGCCCAAAAGAACGGCGGGATCGCCGCGTTTATTGACGCAGAACATGCTTTGGACCCCAGTTGGGCCAAAAAGTTGGGCGTTCAGCTAGAAACGTTGTTGGTCAGTCAACCAACCAGCGGTGAAGAGGCCATGCATATTGCCGAAATGTTGATCAAGTCCAACGCGGTAGACATCATTGTTGTCGATTCCGTGGCGGCATTGATTCCCAAACAGGAACTTGAAGGCGAAATTGGCGATACCCACGTCGGCCTGCAAGCTCGTTTGATGAGCCAATCGATGCGAAAACTGACCGGTGCCATTGCCAAATCCAAAACATCTGTCGTCTTTATCAATCAAATTCGTGAAAAGATTGGCGTCATGTTTGGCAGCCCCGAAACGACGCCGGGTGGTCGAGCTTTAAAGTTCTACAGTTCGTGCCGAATTGACGTTCGACGGATCGGCGCGCTTAAGGACGGTGAAGAAGTGGTTGGGCAACGAGTGCGAGCGAAGATAGTGAAGAACAAGGTAGCTCCGCCTTTCCGAGTTGCCGAATTTGACATGATGCATACCAATGGAATTAGTTTTGAAGGTGATGTTCTGGACCTTGCCGTTGAGCACAAAATTGTGGCCAAAAGCGGTTCTTGGTTCCGCTACGGTGATACTCAGCTGGGCCAAGGCAAAGAGAAGGCTCGTGCATTCCTGGTGGAAACACCTGAAGTGACCGAAGAAATCAAGCAGAAGGTACTGCAAGCTTTTGGACATAAGCTAGGAAACTCGGCCGAGGATACCGATGGCGATAGCGATGATGATGCGGTCGAATCGGACGAATAAATTCGCCATCGTTGGATTCCGACTGCTGTGCGCCGCGCGAAGGCGACCCATTCGACTGGCCGTAGCAGCCGCATTGTTTTTTGGATTTTCCACCGCGTCCGGACAAGAAGACGTTCGTGCGGACGTGGTTGCCAAGAAGTTTGCGCCTAGCTTGGTGGCAATTGAACGCAGCGCGGCCGATTCTCCGGAACCTCGGTTTGTAGAATACGCGACCGGCGTTGTCATTTCCCATTCCGGACAGGTGATGACGCACTATCACTTGCTGGGTGACATCGCGTCCAGCAAGTTCGTCGTCCATCACCAAGGACACGCGTATCATTCGGTTACAATTGTGGCGGCCGACGCTTGGACCGACCTAGCGATACTCCGCGTGGACCAACTGGCGGCCACACCGATCGAATTCGCTGCGAACGCAAATCCACACGCTGGCGAATCGGTCTACTTGGTAGGCAACTCGGTTCGAATCGCTCGCAACCTAACTCCGGACGTATCGTCAGCCAAGTTGACCGCCGCCGACACACGAATCACGACCGACAAAACTACTGCGGTTGCGGCCCAGTCTCCTACTGTTTATTCGCATGGCGGTCTGCTTGATTTTGACCAACTCACCCCATTTGCTTCCAGCGGTGGATTGGTGGTGGATGGAGAATTGCGCCCCATCGGAACGCTCGCGTCGGCCAAGGCAATTGGTGACTACACCCAAGCCAGACCCATTGGCGTTTGCATCGATCCGGCAATCCAGCAAATGGTTGTTCGGCTTCAATCTGGCGAATTGCTGGAGTTTGGTTTTTTGGGCGTTCAGACGGAAGATCCAGCTCCAGATGACTTGGAAACTCAAGTGACACCTGGCCTTCGAGTCACTCAGGTTGTAGCCGGAACACCCGCTGAAAAAGTTGGCCTGCAATTTAACGATATCTTGGTCGGCCTGGACGACCAGCCGATATCGAGTACGCACCAGTTACTTCGAACAGTGGGACTGCGTCCGCCGTTGTCCAAAGTGTCTCTGCAAGTTCTGCGAACCGATCCGCTATTGCGCCGGCAACGACGGTTAACGCTAGAAGCTACCCTTGCGAAAAAGCATATTCGTTCGGTGCGGCCCAGCATTTCACAAGCGAAACCGCAAATTTGGCGAGGTATCTCGGTGGATTTTGCCACCGCCGTACCCGATATAGAAACGCTTGGCTTTGACTTGACAGAATGTGTGGTGGTCACCAACGTCCAGCTCGATTCGCCTGCTTGGCAATCCGGTTTGCGACCCGGCATGTTTCTGCACCATTGGAATGGCAAACCAATTGGTTCGCCCCAAGATTTCTGGGAACAGGCTCGCCAAGCGCAAGACGAATCGGTTCGCATTACCTCTCTTCCCAGCCAAGCGATGTTCACCGTTTCTGGCTCGCCGTAAACGACAAACCGCGTTACGGCGAAAAACAAGACTAACGAACGGCTGCAGAATAGCGGGGTTCGCCTAGTCCGAATCTCGCTGAACGGATATTATGGCGATTTCTAAGTTGAAAAAGTTTGCCTGTGGCCAGCTTCAGCAAATTCGCCTCGCTGACGTTACGCGGTCGCTGGCCCGACGAATCCTAGAAAGCGAATGGACTTCCCCATGAAAGTGGATGAGCTTCGAGAAAAATATCTTAGTTTTTTTGAAACCAAAGGCCATTCGCGTCGGCAAAGCGATGTTCTGGTTCCCACTTGGGACCCATCCGTACTTTTTACTCCAGCGGGGATGAACCAATTCAAACCCCATTTCTTGGGCAAGGTGAAACTCGATTTTACGCGAGCCACCACCTGTCAAAAGTGCCTACGCACCGGCGACATCGACAATGTGGGCCGTACGGCATACCACCACACTTTTTTTGAAATGCTGGGCAACTTCAGCTTTGGCGATTACTTCAAACGGGAAGCCATCAACTGGGCGTGGGAATTCCTGACTGACAAGAAGTGGCTGGGCATTGACCCCAATCGCTTGACCGTCACTGTTTATATGGACGATGACGAAGCCGCCGAAATCTGGAAAAAAGATGTTGGACTGACGGACAAGCGAATTGAACGCATGGGTGAAGCCGATAACTTCTGGCCCGCCAGTGCGCCCAGCGAAGGCCCAGACGGCGTTTGCGGACCCTGTAGCGAAATCTTCTTTCACGACGATCACGGCGGTTCCGTGGAAATCTGGAATCTGGTCTTCACACAATTCAATCGAGTTGGAGACCCGCCGGATAATCTGCGGCCGTTGCCCAGCAAGAACATTGATACAGGCATGGGATTGGAGCGAACCGCTTCGGTCCTGCAAGGCGTGGAAACGAATTATCACATTGACAATTTGTTGCCTATCGTTCAGGCCGCCGCCGAAATTTGCGAAGTCAGCTATGACGCCAAAAGCGACAACGGCCGACGTCTGCGCCGCATCACCGACCACGTTCGCGCGTGCGTGTTTGCCATTCACGAAAACGTCTACCCCGGTCCCAACAAGGAAAAATACGTGATTCGTCGCTTGCTGCGTCGAGCGGTCTTGGATGGACATCAAATGGGACAACGCGACCCGTTCCTACATCAATTGGTTTCGGCCGTCGCGGATTCGATGAAAAATCCCTATCCGGAATTGTCTGAAACTACAGAACGAGTCGCCAACGTGATTCGACAAGAAGAAAAGATGTTCTTGGCCACCATCGACGGTGGACTGAATCGAATTGGCCGAATTTTCGAAACCATGCGCACGGAAGACAAATCTATTGTCGATGGTCACGAAGCGGCCGATCTGTATCAGACCTACGGCGTGCCAGCCGAACTGTTCGAATCAA
>JAWKTK010000025.1:0-134162 GCA_041399205.1 Pirellulaceae bacterium
TCCTTTAGTTGAATTGGCGATAGGGTATTCGCCATTCGCAGAGAAATATTGGAAAAAACTACTGCGGCAATACGGCGTTGTGATAGACGTCTTGCACATCTTCACAGTCGTTTAGCATGGCCAGGAATTTTTCAAAGGTGGCCGCATCGTCATCGGATAATTCCACTTGAGATTGAGGAACAAACGTGATTTCCGCGACTTCCAATTCCGCGTCCGGAAAGGCTTCTTGTAATGCGCTTTTAGCGTTGTAGAATTCGGTGGTGGGTGCGAACACGGTAATGTAGCCATCTTCGCTTTCTACATCGGTGATATCGACATCGGCCGCCAACATGGCTTCCATGACTTCGTCCGCGTTGTCACCCTTAAAAGATAAGATGGCCAAATGGTCGAAGAAATGTGAAACCGATCCGGGCGCACCCATCTTACTACCCGTTTTGGTAAAGCACGTGCGAACATCGGTGATGGTGCGGTTATTGTTGTCGGTCAGGCAGTCGACAATGACGCTGCAATTGCCGGGGCCGAACCCTTCATACCGAGCGTGCGCAAAATCTTCACCGCCAGCACCTTTGGCTTTTTCAATGGCCTTGTCAATTACATGCGCCGGCACTTGATCTCGTTTGGCTTTTTCAATCAAGCCCAACAACGTTGGATTCATTTCCGGATCGGGACTACCGTTTTTGGCTGCCACGTAAAGTTGCTTACCGTACTTCGAATACACCTTAGATTTTTGGCCCGCAGTCTTGGCCATCGACCTTTTGCGAACTTCAAACGCGCGACCCATGTTTACCTGTCTTTCCGAAATCAAAAACTCTGTCTTGCTCAAGCAGCGACGATCTTGTCGAGTGCAAGACGTTAATTTCGTGCATGCGAACCGAACGCGTCGCCATCTGGCGCTGTTCGATTTCGCTTTGATATTTTGTGACAATTTTTACTGTCATTCGCCATTTTAGTCGAAACGCATCGTTTTCCCCAGATGGGATTTTGGGACGATTTTAGGTCGGTTTGGAGGCGAATGAGGCGCGAAGCACAACATATCTATAGAAGTTGGCAAGTGGCGTTCGGGCGGAAGGAAACTATAATGAAGGCTTATGGCGCAGCGCCCACGACCAGGAAACCGACGCGGTTTTGGTGCGTCACGTGAGCCGTGTTCAAGACACCTGAGGGAATACAATGAAAAAGATGCGTTCATTTGAGGTATTGGAAGACCGCCAGATGCTGACCGTTTCGCTGGTCAGCGACATCAACACGCAACCGGCCGATTCCGATATCCAGTTTGTCGCCAGTCTGGACGATGTTGAAATCTTCTTGGCCGATGATGGCATCCACGGACGTGAATTGTGGCGAACCGATGGCACCACTGTCGGGACGTATAGGTTGCTGGAGCAAGATCTTGCAGGATGGAGTGTCAAGGCGGCGGTTGCAACTCAACAGGTGTTCTTATTGATAGAGGCTCAAGGGGTGGGCGATGTCCTGTATGTCAGTGACGGAACAGCCAACGGTACAAGGCGAATCAACGAATTGATTTCACTTGCAAGTTCGAGCATCGATACGCCCGTCGCAGTTGGCGATGACGTTGTTTTTCTCTCGTTCGACTTTGATCCTGCAGGGCGTCGGATATGGCGGACAGATGGTTCGGTCGAAGGTACGCATTCGATATCCACGGACGTCTTGCCTCAAGGCAGCAGCCAAGTTGTTTGGGGAATTGGCGGCACTGCGTTATTGTATGCGGGCAATGCGGGCAGGCAATTGCTTGCTCTTCATTCCGAAGATAAACAAACGGTCTTGCTGAGTGAATTTCCGTCGCCCAGCAGCCTTGATAGTTTTACGTCCTTTGGTGAAACGGCCCTGTTTGTAGCTCGTGTTGGCGGGGTTACTGAGCTTTGGACTACTGACGGCACTAGAACAGGGACTTTCAAGCTCGCATCCATTCGGAATATCCAGACTCTCACCAAGATTGGCGATCACATTTATTTTGTTGGGAACGATGGTATTCATGGGAACGAAGTGTGGCGAACCGATGGAACCGTTGATGGAACAGCTATGGTTCGCGATATCGCTCCGGGATTTCCAGGTTCCACGGTGCTGTCTTGCTGTGGATTTGGCGCGGTGGGAGACCGAATCGTTTTCTCCGCCACTAACTCAGAATTCGGCAATCAAGTTTGGGGCACGGATGGGACGGAAGTTGGAACGGAGGTCTTAACGAATACACAGGACGGTGCGTTCAATGCGACCGCTTTGGTTGAATGGAACGGGTTTGTTTATTTCGCTGGCCGAGTAGGTCAAGTTTGGCGAACGGATGGGACTCCTCAGGGCACCGAATTCGTAACGGAAGTGAGCCCCGGTTTTCGTGTAGAAGAGTTGATTGTCGCTGGAGAGCAGCTCGTTGTGTTGGCCAGAGAACCTGGAGCCAATGATTTCCGACATCCAGGTCTGGGGTGTCAATTCGGAACATCAAAGTTCTTTGTTACGGGCGTTCCGCGAGATAAGAGGTAATGAGTACGCACAAACTTTGGTGTGTTACTGTCTGCTGACGATGGAGTTGTGGGGAACGAGCTTTGGTTAACTGATGGAACGGCGGGCGGCACTACTCTGATTCGCGACATTAAACAATCGACTCACGACGCCAGGTTATCGGATTTGACGGAGTTGGATGGCCGGCTCTATTTTGTGGCGAACGAAGGTGTCGGCGGTTCGAACGTTTGGGAAGTGGCTGCATCCGATCAGCCTGCCATTCGCTTGGATCAACCCGAACCCTTGGACCTAACTGTTCCGCTGGACGAAGTGGTAACCGTCCATGGTCGAACCTATTTTGCGGCTTCGACGCTTGAGCATGGCAGCGAACTCTGGGCGTTGGACTCTGAAACCGATATTCCTTGGTTGGTAGGTGAAGTGCATCTTGGCAGCGAGAGCGCAAATCCACGAATGATGCAATTAATCGGAGACGCCATTTACTTCGTGGCGGATGATTCGTTGGGCAGCGATTTGTGGAAACTGGATCCCATTACGGATGACATCGTTCGAATTTCGCACACGCATTCTGTTGTCGACTACAGTGTCTATCTGGATCGTTTTGTCTTTGTGGACAGGCGTTCGTCCCAGGTTGACGATTTGTGGATTCTGGATCCAGAATCAGGAGAAACGGAGTTGTTGCGGACGTACTCGCCGGGAATGGGGAATAAACAACTGCAGTTTAAACAGGCTTCCGGGCAGCTTTTCTTTGTCCAAAACGACCAAGAATTTGGAGACGAGCTTTGGGTGACGAACGGGCGTGTCGATGGAACTCGGTTAGTGAAAGACATTCATCCATTCCAAGGGGCAAGCATCGAGTCTTTGACCGAATCTAACGGCATCGTCTATTTTGGCGCTTCAGAACCGAAGTATGGCTTGGAATTGTGGCGATCTGATGGCACCAGCGAAGGAACTTATGGGGTATTTGACCTGGCGCCCGGACCGCGTTCTGGGTATTCGGGACCGATCACCGAATTTCAGGGAATGTTGTATTTTGGAGGTGGGAATCGCGAATCGGCACTTTGGCGAACGGACGGCACACTGGAATCCATTGAGACCGTCTTTGTATTCGATCAGAGTAGGAGTACGGTTACCTATCTCAATGGCGTTGGCGACAAACTGTTCTATAGCGAATCTGGTGTTCTGCGATTCCTGGACAGTCCAACGGGTAGTATTCAGGTTGTGGACCTTGAGGATTCTGTCAATGTGCCGAACGCCGTCACGATGGTTGGCGACGATATCTACCTGCTCTCAAAATCTTCACCGCTGGGAAGCCATGGTTCTGAAGTCTTGCGAATTGACCTTGAAAATCAGTTCTCTTTGCTTGCGGATATGTTGCCGGGCCCAACGGGCAACGCCAAAAACTTGCATTGGACAGGGACTGAACTTCTGGTCTCTTACGGCGACGAGTTGTTTCGTAGTGATCTCACCGACATGGGAACAAGGCGTGTAGAAAGGCGTTTCGCTGGAAGCATCACTCACATTGACGTCCTCGGCACAAAACTGCTTGTGGTGGGAGAAGACAGGCGGACGGGAAACGAATTACGTCTGTTAGATCCGTTGGACCGTTCGGTGGTGACCGTTCGAGATTTATATCGTGGAATCGGAGGCGTCGTTGGCGTGGATCTGGGATTTACGGTCCATGATCGGCGCTATTTCGGCTATTGGAATCTGGGAGTTACCGATGGCACTTTCTTCGGAACGAAGATGATCTCGACGTCGATTCTGGGAATCGAAAATCAGGACCGCGAATTTCATTCATTTGCGGCTCTCGGTGAAAAGCTATTTGCGATTGCCGAACTAGGAAACAACTCGCAAGAACTGTGGAGTTATGACCCTGTTTCCAGCACCTTTCAATTGGTGAAGGTGCTCAACTCGACTGGGGCCAGTGCCGAGATCTTCATGTTGGAGTTGAATAACCAGCTTGTAATATCGGTCAGCGAAGAACTTTGGGTGAGCGATGGTTCAAGTGATGGGACGCATCGCTATTTCTCGTTAGAGCAGTTTGATTCTCCTCGGCAGTTCGCTCGCGTTGGAGATCAGATTGTATTTGGTTTGGGGCCGAACCGAAGTGGACTTTGGACGACAGACGGCACCGTGGGCGGCACGAAGTTGGTTCCATTTGCCCAGCCCTTATCACGAATTGACGATATGTACGCGACGGACGATGGCGTCTTCTTTATGGCCACCACAGAGAATTGGGGACGCGAATTGTTTCACTACGATGGCGCATCGATTCAGCTGGTTGCCGATGTGAATCCTGGTCCCGGAGATTCTGATCTGTTGGAGCTGGTTTCCAGCAACGGCGTTGTTTGGGCGTCGATCAACGATGGAACGCACGGCGCCGAGTTGTGGCAGTTTGATCTGCAGCAGGGAACAGCCGCACTGGTAGAAGATCTGATCCCGGGGCCTGTCGGATCCAATCCAGCGCAATTGACGTTGGTCGGCACGGATACCGTTTATTTTGCCGCCGACAGCGTTCCATATGGAGTGGAACTTTTTCGATTTCAAAGCGGGGGCAGCCATGCGCCGGGAGATTTCAATCGAGATGCAGTACTGGACGTTGCCGACGTTGACTTGCTCTATGCTGCGGTGCGAAATGGAACCAACGAACTCAACTTTGATCTCAACCAAGACGAAGTCGTCAACCAACACGACGTCGACTACTGGGTGCGCCAATTGTTCGGATCGAATTATGGTGACGCCAATCTAGACGGCATTTTCGATTCCAGTGACCTGGTTCAAGTATTCCAACGAGGCGAATATGAAGATGGAATTGATGGGAATTCGAATTGGTCCGATGGGGATTGGAATGCCGACGGTGAATTCTCGACGGCGGATTTGGTGCTGGCGTTTCAGGCTGACGCCTATGTCACAACTGCGGTCCCGAATGTTATTGGCAAGATGATTCTTGATCCAAACGATCAGCGGTGGGCCAAGCGGCCGCGTTCCGCTTGGCTTGCTTGACACAATTCATCAAATCAAGGATCACGACCAGCTTAAATCGTGATCGGCGATGGGTAGGTTGCGAATGCGTTTGCCTGTGGCGGCAAAGATGGCGTTGCAGATCGCCGGTGCACAGGACGGGACGCCGGTTTCGCCCACGCCGCAAGGTGCCGCCGTACTGTCAACCACGTCCATAATGATTTCAGCCGGGGCATCGGCCATGGTCACCATTTGGTACGCATCGTAGTTGGTTTGTACGGTTCGTCCTTGTTTGAAGGAAATCTTGCCGTAGCGAGCTTGTGTGGTGGCCATGATTGCGGCACCTTCCAGCTGCGAACGAACTCGATCCGGACTCACAATCGTTCCTGCATCCAGTGACACCCAGATCTTGGGAATCGACAGCTTGCCGTCCGGCGTGACGTCCACTTCGACAACGTGGCCAGTGTAGCCCAGGAAGGAACGAGCACACGCGATGCCCAGTCCCCTGCCCTTCGGCAATTCCGTGCGGCGTTGCCAATCGGCCGCATTCGCCGCGCGACGCAATACGTTTTTCAAGCGGCCAATGTCGTACGGATAGTCTTCGTTCGAAGCACCTCGATTCCCCAGTCCGGCGGCTTGCCAATCGAAGTGGCGATCTTCGCCCAGGAGCGAAAGCAAGAATTCCAACGGGTCTTGGCCGGTGTGATGAGCTAATTCATCCGCAAACGAACTGACCGCAAAATTCTGCTGAATGTGACAGACGCTGCGCAGCCAACCGATCCGAGTTTTCGCTTTTGCTTGGCCGACTTCCAGTTGCAAGTTGGGAATATCAAACGGCAAATCAGTGTGTCCCATTTCCGCTTCCCACGTGGCAGGCAGCGACGCATTGGCGTCAAACGTGGAACCGATGGTTGGATAGGCTGACCGTTGCAGCCAAGCTTCCGGTTTGCCGTTCTTGTCCAGCGCCGCTTCACAATGCACAGCGGAAATGGCGTGAAAGTAGTCGTTGGTCAGATCGTCTTCGCGAGTCCACGTGACATGCACAGGACGCTTCATCTGTCGCGAAAGCATGGCCGCTTCTACGCAATAGTCCGGCTTGCTCTTGCGACCAAAGCCCGAACCTAACAACGTGACGTTCACCAAAACGTCTTCCGGTTTCATGCCCATCGCCGGTCCGACCGCTTGTTGCACGGCTTGTGGATTTTGCGTGGCCGTCAGCACATAACACGAAGTCACCTGGCCCGCTGCATCCGTCTTTACATCTGCCACTGCACACGTGGTTTCCATCGGCGCGTGCGAAAGATGTGGTACCGAATAATCGGCTTTGAAGACATTCTGGGACGCGTTGATTCGGTCCATCGCGTTTCCGGCTTGTCGAAGCACTTTACCCGGTTGGTTAACCGTTGCCTGTAGTTGCGCGGCATATTCATCGGTATCGTAATCGACGTTCGGACCAAGATCCCATTCAATCCTTAACGCGTCGCGACCTTGCCAAGCGGCCCACGTGCTGTTGGCCAGCACCGCCACTCCGCCTAAAGGCTGGAACATGGGTGCACCCTGATATGCCGGAATTTCGACAACGTCGACAACTCCCGGAAGTTTTCTGGTGGCGGTAGCGTCAAACGAAACGACTTTGCCACCGGCTACGACAGGACGAGCGATCACGGCGAACAGTTGGTTGTCCAGGCGAGCGTCGATGCCGTAGATGGCCTTGCCAGTCAAGATGTCGTCCAGGTCGGTGATGGCGGCGTCTTTGCCAATGTAACGCCATTGAGAACGATTCTTCAGTTTCAAATCCTTATCGGCGGGCACGTCCAGCGTTTTGGCGATGGCCACCAATTCGCCAAAGTCGGCCGATCGATTGGAGCCTTTGTGTTTGACTTGGTGTTGCTGAGCATAACAATCGCGAACCGGCACGTTCCATTGTTGTGCCGCAGCTTGTTCCAGCATGGTCCGCGCCGTAGCGCCGGCAATCCGCATGCGGTCGAAGAAGAAGCGAATGCTATTCGAACCGTCCGTGTTCTGGTCGCCCAAACGTTTGTCGCCCGGAGCTTGCCGAATGACCACTCGTTGCCAATCTGCTTCCAATTCGTCCGCAACAACTCGAGGCAATCCCGTGCGAATTCCCGTTCCCATTTCCGAACGGTGCGCCAAACAGGTGACGGTACCGTCCGGCGCGATGGCAACAAAGAAGTCCGGCGCAAAATCGGCTACATCGGCCGCCGTGGCTTGCGCAACGACCGTGGATTGTCCGTAGGCCTTGCCCATTAACACGAGCGAACCGATGGAAAGACTGGTGCCCAGGAAACTGCGACGCGAAAACTGACCGGCATCTTGCGAAGAAATCTGATTTGGATTGGTCTGCGTGGAATGGTTCATTGCTGCATCTCCTTAGCGGCGGTCTTGATGGCGGCTCGGATTCTAGGGTACGTGCCGCAGCGGCAGATGTTCCACATTTCCGAATTGATATCTTCATCCGTTGGGTCGGAATTTGTTCTCAACATGGCGGCCGCCATCATCATTTGGCCAACTTGGCAGTAACCGCACTGCGGCACGTTGTGTTGCTTCCAAGCCTTTTGAACCGGATGACTTCCATCCGGCGAAAGGCCTTCAATGGTGACCACGTTCGCACCGGCCACTTCGGCCAAAGTGGTGACACAAGATTGAACGGCGACACCGTCAACATGGACCGTGCATGCACCGCATTGAGAAATCCCGCAACCGTATTTCGTACCGGTCAATTCCAAGTGGTCTCGTAACACCCATAGCAAAGGCGTATCGTCGGGGATGTCGTCCAGCGTAAGATCTTTTCCGTTGACGTTGATGGTAGTCATGCGGTTTGGGCCTCGTGTTAGGAAAATGGGATTGACCAAGGAATCTTACAGCATGTGGCAAGGCAATTGTTTTGGGTTGTCGTGTTTTTCAAATATCGAGTGAATGTGTCAAGAGAATCTATTTGGAATTTATGTCGTTGCAATAGTTGTATTGACGGACTGGATTAGGTACTTTACGCGACGCGGTAACACTCCAAGCAAAACACTCGCGCGGACTAACAACAACATGAGCCGTTAGCTATGCGAATTATGGACTGAGGTGTTTGCTTTGAGGGAGCTCAAGTTTGTCTTTTACGACGTCTTCGCCCCGGGTCTTGTTTCTTGCCGAGCAGTGTAACCCAGATATGGCATCGACGCCTTATTTTGGGTACCGATTAGTGGAAGCACTTGGCAAGCGACTCAAGAACTCGCTGTTGGTAACGCAAGTACGAAACAAACCTGCGGCACGGAAGAATCAGGGGTTGGGGGCGAAATTGTCTACCTTGATACTGAATTTATTGCGAAACCGGTCCATCGTTTGGCAACCATTCTGCATTAGTCGAAATAAGGGGATGACGCTAAACGTTGCAATGCGAATTCCTTCGTACTTGACATTTGAACATATGGTTTGGCGGAGGTTCGGTGCGAATTTGCGAAAAGGCGAATTTGACATTGTTCATAGGCTGACACCTCTTTCGCCGACAATTCCAGTCCGCTTCGAAAAAATTGGCAAGGAAGACGCCGGTCCCCTTTTGTAATTGGTCCAATCAACGGTGGTCTGAAATGGCCCGTAGGATTTACCGCCGAACTGCCATCGCGAGAGAGAATGGTTAGCCTATATGTTCGCCAAATGTTGCCGCACTATCGCAGCACCTATCGGTACGCGACTGCAATATTAGCGGGCTTTGAACACACGATTCATGATCTCCCGAGTGAATCCCGAGGACGTTGTTGGGAGTGTCCGGATGTTGGTTGTCAGACGAGCGATTCAATGCCGATTCGCCCATCTCGGGAAAAGATGACGGTGTTGTATGCTGGCCGTTTAGTTCCGTACAAGTGTCCTGATGTGATTGTGACAGCGTTTGCGTCCAGCCGCACATTGCGAAGTCATCGGTTGGTAATCGTGGGTGACGGTCCGGAAAGACCTGCCATCGAGGAATTGATTCGACAGCATGGTCTGTCCGACTGTGTTTCATTGCTAGGTTGGCTAGACCACGAAGATGTCTTACGCCAAATGGATCAAGCCGATGTCTTCGCATTTCCATCCGTTCGGGAATTGGGGGCGGGGGTCGTGACGGAGGCTATGGGACGAGGGCTACCTTGTGTTGTGGTCGACTATGGCGGGCCTGCTCGGTATATTCAGTCGCACCCTAAGAATGGAATCAAGATTCCGCTTTCGGACAAAGGTCAATTGGTGGAATCGTATAGGAGCGCGCTTGAGGAATTGGTGTCGTTACCCGAGCAATGTCGAGCGATGGGAGAATCTGCGTTTCATTACGTTCAAAATTGTCACACATGGGACGTGCGTGCCGCTCGGATCTGTCAGTTGTACGAATACTTGGCAGGCGCGGAGACGCAGTCGCCTGACTTTATGGTTCCATCCACCTCGCTCGGTTCGCCTCATTTTTCGAAAACTCGGCCATCGGTTCGCGAAATGACTTGATGCAAGCATCTTGCTTTTGTTTTTCCTACCACTGAAATAGGCTCGGCGTATCATGAGAGGTGCATTGCAGACAGTGACAAATGACAACAAAGATGCTGCGCCCAGGTCGGGAATGTCGATTGGTTACTTGGTTCCTGAATTTCCAGCTCAAACACATATTTTTTACTGGCGAGAGATCGACGCATTAAAGCAAGAAGGCGTGACGTGTGAATTGATTTCGACAAGACGTCCGCCTAACAATATTTCGTCGCACAGCTGGTCTCAAGTTGCCGCCTCACAGACTTTTTACCTCTACCCCGCGTCAATATTGGACTTGGTATGGGCAGGTGTTCGAATCGCAAAGTCCGGCGCTTTCGCTTGGTTTCGTTGTTGTCAGAGTTTGTTAAGAGCGCGTGTACCGCTCAAAGCAAAGCTGAGGCTTGTTGCATTGGCTTTGTTGAGCGGAAAGCTGATCAGACATTGTGAAATGAATCGAATACATCATATCCACGTTACATCTTGTGCTGACGGTGCGAACGTGGCGATGTTTGCGTCGCTATTTTCTAATCTGACGTACAGTTTGACGCACTTAGGCCCTAGTCTTTCGACATATGGTCCAAATCAGCCAGAGAAGTGGCGCTATGCCAAATTTGCAATTGTAGAATCTGAGATGCTGTTGAACATGGCCAAAAAGCAAATTGCCCAATACATGCCAACAATGTTGGCGGTATCCTCTATGGGAGTGGATCTAGATCGAGTTAACCGAAAGCGAGAATATATTCCTTGGTGCGGTACGGGCACGGTGCGGATTTTTTCATGTGGGCGTCTGAATCCAGTCAAAGGCTATATCGATTTGCTGGATGCTATTCGAATGCTTAAGGTCAATCATTTTGATGTTGAATTAGCCATTGCCGGGGAAGACGAACAAGGTGGGGCAGGCTACCGGCAGAACTTGGAAGCTTATATTAAGAAATGTGATTTGCAGGATTGTGTACGGTTGTTAGGTGCTGTTTCCGAAGAAGAAGTAATAGAACACTTGGAAGACTCGCATATTTTTGCTTTAGCGAGTCTAAACGAAGGAACGTCGATTGCCATTATGGAAGCACTTGCTATGGGAGTGCCAATGGTCGTAACACGAGTCGGAAATACACCTCAAATGGTCGTCCATCGTCAGGACGCGATGTTAGTACACGCGAACCGCCCAATTGATCTGTTCCATGCACTGCGAGATATACTCAGCGATTCCAAATTTGCATCCTCACTAAGCAAACATGCTCGCCTAGCTGCTGAACGCCAGTTTTCACACCGAACGAGTGCAAGGCTGTTAGCAGGTTATATCCGGCAACTAGACGGAAAAATGTCTCACTAATCTGTCAAGCCCTCGTTGGGAACTTGCCGATGCATCTGCCTCACCGGTAACCCCAAACCGCCATTAATTACTAACGCTGTTCCGGTGATATAGTCGCTGGCGGGTTCGCACAGGAACAGGATGCCCCGAGCAATCTCGGCGGGCGTTCCTAGCCTTCCCCAAGGCAATTGTTGGCCCATGGATTGGATTTTTTCTTCACTAAAAAATTTGCGTTCACCCGGCGTGTCAATCCAACCCGGATGGATCACATTGACGCGAATTCGATGGCCCACTAACTCGGTTGCGGCGGTCTTGGCCATGTGCGTAATGGCTGCTTTCGCCATGTTGTAGGCCATGGAACTGGGAACCGGAATCCAGGCATGTGGCGAACCAACTACGACCATCGAACCGGCCGTTTTAGTGCGAATCATTTCCTGTGATACGGCGCGAACCAAGTAAAACGCACCCCACATGGTGACTTGAATCGTGCGTTCGAATCCTGCCATGTCGGCTTCATGAAAGAGTTCGCGATCACTGTACGCGGCGTTCGAAACCGCAATGTCGATTCCACCAAAGTCGGCAACGGTTTCGCGAACCATGCGTTCCACTTCGGATTGCTGACCTACGTCTGCCGGAATCAGTTTCGTGCGGACGCCAAACGCTTGACACTGGGCGGCAATTTCGCGAGCGGGTTCGTCTGGCCCGAGGTAGTTGATGGCCACGTTCGCGCCGGCTTCCGCCAATGCGATGGCCGTAGCTGCTCCGATCCCTTGACTAGCACCAGTCACAATCGCGTTTTTTCCTTGTAGTGCAGTCATGCCGGAATTCGCTTTCTGAATACAACTATTTTTTCAGCGTGACGAACTGTTACAACGTGGGATCCAAAATGATTTTCATGGCACCCGGTTCGCCTTGATACAAACGAGCGAACCAATCCGGGCCTTCTTCCAATGATGCCGTGGCGGTAATCATATCTTCAACTCGAATCGCACCGCTGGCCAGCAAGTCAATGCAAGCCGGATACTCTCCGTTAGATGCGCACGAACCGTACAGGGAAAGTTCGCGAGTAACAATTGCTTGCAGCGGCACTTCTACGTTGGGTGCGAGGTTACCGACCAGTGTGATTGCGCCGCCTTTGCGAACCGATTCGATGGCTGTCTTAATTGTGGCCGTTGCGCCGACCACTTCCAACGCCACGTCCGCACCTTTACCGCCCGTGTGTTTGCGAACTTCGGCCGGCACGTCGACTTCGTCCCCTTTGAGCGTGACGGTGGCGCCCAGCGCCTTGGCTTTTTCCAAACGAGTTGCATCCAGATCGACAGCGATGATCTGCGAGCAGCCTGCCAACCGAATGGCTTGAATTACCAGCAGGCCAATCATGCCACTGCCAACGACGACGGCGGTGTCGCCCAGCGAAACCGGAGTGCGATTGGCGGCGTGCACCGCAATTGACACCGCTTCGATCATGGCGGCGTGTGAAAAAGACAGCCCTTTCGGCAGTTTGTAGCAGATGTTTTCCGGAACGGAAACGTATTCCGCGAACGCTCCGTGACGACGATATTCGCCGCAAGAAACGCCCAAAACCATCCGGTTATCACACAAGTTGATGCGGCCTTTTCGACAATAAAAACAATTGCCGCAGGAGACCGTGGAATCAAACGTCACCGCATCACCCACTTGAAATGCCGTGACTTCGGCACCTATCTCCGTTACGATTCCGGACGCTTCGTGACCCATGATCAACGGCGGAATGCGGCGTCCCGAACTGCCATCGTAACCATGGATATCGCTGCCGCAGATGCCGCACGCTTTGACTTGGACCAGCAAGTCTTTGGGACCGATGGATGGCCTTTCAAAGTCAGTGACATTCAGTTCTTTGTATTGAGATAGCAAGAGGGCCTTCATGTTTTTGTCCTAGAAGAAAATCAATTGTCAAAGTGAAATCGCGCCGAACCAGTAGTGGCCTGGCAAATCAAACGTCTTCACCCATCAGTTGTTGCAAACGATTTAAACCACGAGACAGCATTACTCGAATCGCACCGTCGGACTTTCCTAGCTTGGCCGCGATCTCTTTGGAGGGTAAACCTACAAGATATCTTAGACGCAATGCTTCTCGCTGATCTTCCGGCAAGGATTCCAGTGCTGCCAGCATTTTTAGTTGCTTTTGGTCTCGTGAAAACGCGGCACTGGGCGAAGTCATGCTGGCGATCAGTAAATTCGCCAATCCGCCGCCCCCTTCTCCATCGCTGTCGCCAAAACTGGTTTCTCGAGCTGCATCGCGTTTTTGGCTTTCAAAAAATTTGCGATGCGTGTCGATGATCTTGCGTTCGCACAATTGGAAAAACCAGTTGATGGGATCGTGATCGCCAACGTTGACTTTGTCGAACGCGCGATTGCATCGACGCTGACTTCCTGCAAGATGTCGTCCGGTTCCACTTTCTTTTGCAAGTGGGTGCCGAGCCGTTTTGGATGAAGGCGAGCAATACATTCCGCTTGACTCGATATACTGAACAGAGCGTCCTGGTTTCCTGAGCGAATTTGTTCTATCAAACTAGATTCGTCGGGATTACTCATTCATTTGCCTTCCCAAATCAAATTGCCATGTCGGATTCGTATTCTTTTCGCTCGACCAGCAGTGATCAACCAGCGGAAGTTGATATTTGGGACGTAATTGCACAAAAAGTGGACCTATTGGTTGAAGCTTGGGACCAGTTTGCCGAAACCGGCCGTTCGCCCGATCTGGCCATTCTGATGGAAGATGTCCACGTCGCGCAGCGGCGAAGTGTCTTGACCGAATTGATAAAAATAGATCTGGAATATCGTTGGCAACAAGTTCAACAGCCTGAGCGTTTGGAATTTTACATTGCCAAGTTTGCCGAATTTGCGGGCGGGCGAGATCTACCGGTCGATTTGATCTACGAAGAAATTCAAATTCGCTTGCAGGCGGGCGACCAGATTGAATTTGCCGAATTGCGCCAACGGTTTCCCAAGCAGGCCGAAGCCTTGCAGTGTCTGGTCGGTTCGATTCAAGTGCCGCCGAATGACGCCGGCGCAGATTCCAGCGATCGTCCATCTAAGATTGTTGTTCCGGATGAAGATTCGGCGGCCAAGTATTCTCGTACTGCAGCGGATGACACGCTGCCCTTGGCCACCGGAACAGGCAAACGTACGCTGCATGAATTGGTACCGGGCGATTCGCTTGAAGATTTTGATCTGCTATTAGAGCTAGGAGCAGGTTCGTTTGCCAAAGTGTTTTTGGCTCGACAACGTTCGCTGGAACGACTGGTTGCCCTAAAAATTTCCAAGGACTCCGGTTCCGAACCTCGTACGTTGGCGCAGATGGATCACCCGAATATTGTCCGAGTGTTTGATCAGCGAGTGTGTGCGCAGCCGCCAGTGCGTTTGCTGTACATGGAATTGGTGCCCGGCGGGACGTTGCACGATGTGGTGCGACGTTTGGGCGAAGTAGAAGCCGCAGAGCGAACCGGCCGATTGATGTTGGACGTGGTCGATTTGAACTTGGCGTCCAGCGGCATCGCGCCGCCGGAAGGGTCGGATATTCGGCGACGATTGGCGCGAACCAATTGGTACCAAGCGGTTTGTGAAATCGGCTTGCGTTTGGCTCAAGGCTTAGCCTATGCGCACGAAAAAGGCGTTTTGCATCGCGATATCAAACCGGCCAATGTGTTGCTGACACCCGAATGTTCGCCCAAGTTGGCCGACTTCAATATTAGCTTTCAAGACGGACGAGAAGACGAACAGGCGGAGGACGCGTTCGGTGGTTCGATTGCGTATATGTCGCCAGAACAACTGGAAGCGTGCCATCCGGCGCTGGGCGGTTCGCCTCACAAAGTACGCGAAGCGAGCGACATCTATAGCGTCGGGATTATGTTGTACGAGCTGACTTCGGGAAAACGCCCGTTTGCCGATCTGCCTTCCGACCAGCGCTGGTCTTTGATGTTGCAGCGGATGATTGACCAGCGACGCGCGGTCGACTTTGACCAATTGGACGCTACCTTGCCCGGTGACTGTCCGTTGTCACTGCGAACCGTATTGAAAAAATGTTTGCAGTCCGCCGAAAACTTGCGATACCGTTCGGCACAGCAATTGGCCAACGCGCTGAAGTTGTGCTTGCATCCCAGGCTCTGGAATTTGTTGCGCGACCGACCAGTTGGATCCGGTCGCTTGCGCCGTTGCGTTTTTCCGGTCTTCACCATTCGCGGTGCTGACGCTAATCCCGAGCATTCTGGCGGCGGTTTCAATTTTTCTACAACCAGCACGCGATTATCGAAGAATTGGGTAATGCCAAATCGTTGTTCATGAACATTCAAGCAGCCATCAACACGGTGGCCTTCCCGGTGGGCATGGCGATTGTGGTGTGGTGTGCAATCCAGACAAACGCCAGATGCGATCTACGCCCCGGAGCCCAATATTTCTTTGTAGTGTGCTGTTCTTAGGTCAACAGATGGCTCGAATTGCCTTGGCATTGTGGGTGATTTCCGGTTTGCGTATCCGATAGCCATTCATTGGGGATTGAAGGATGAGTTGGTATTGGCATGTACGTACACTTCCCTTTTCATCGTTAGCGTTGTGCGGCATGTTAGCGGGCACGTATCCATTTTTCTTTGTCACGGCACTGAGCATTCGATGGTTCGTGCCGGAAATGATTCGCCGGGACGTTTCCGGTTGGCCCCGCCAAATTGCAGTTGGAAAAATTGCGAATCTTGAATCGTATGTATTTGCTTTTGACGGCGTCCGTTCCGTTGCTTGGTATTCTACTGATGGTGATGTTTAGGTTTCGCGATGGCGAACAAAGATCTGTCCATTTACTTGGTCATTGCCAGCGTCACCGGCTTGATCGGATTTGGAGCCATGTTTGGCTTGCACCGCATGATCGAAGATGACCTAGCGGCACTGGACGTAGTGGCTGTCGACGAAGAAATATGACGGATCCAACTTCGTATTGCGTAATCATGTTGAAAGGCCGTAAAGTTCTTGGAAAACGTCCTGATGGTTCAATGTCCTTTGCGTCGGTGCTGAAGTTGTTTCCATATCTTGGGTGTTGACCTCTGATTCGCCTCAGTTCCGCGCGGCGCCGCGTGTTGCACGATGGCTGGTCGCTGATTCAGCTGGCGCGGAGTCTGACTTGTAGAAGAGTTCTTGAGTGTTCTTGAAAGCGTATAATGTTGCGAATCGACCACCGTCGTATTGTTCCTTTCAATAAAGCAACGCGTCGGTGGAAGCCAGCCAATGGGACACCGCGTCGATATTCACCAAACGATCGAACTGCGCAGCATACTGGCTTGCTGTAATTGGTTGCGAATCGACAAACGTGCGCAGTTGTGTATTACCGCTCAGGATATCGATGGGTGGTTTGATGGTTTCATATTCGTAAGGTGGCGGCAACCAAGCGAACGAATCGGGCCATTCCTGTCTCACAACGGTCAAAAGTCGAACGGTGAATTCGTAAGATCGTACTTGTTCGGGCCGAACGATGCGTAGCAACACGCCGCCCTGCAGCATACGGACGCCGTATTTGTCAAACGTGGGTCGAAAATAGATTGGCACCAACTGCAGTCGGGGAAGGAAAATTCGTTCAAGCGGTCGAACAAGCGTTTGGGATCAATCCACGGAGCGCCCGACAATCTGGAACGGCAATGTGGTGCCTCGTCCTTCGGACAGATTCGTCCCTTCCAGCAGCACTTGACCAGGATATACGACAGCCGTTTCAAACGAAGGCATATTGGGCGAAGGCATCAGCCATGGCAGACGAGTGGCTGTGAACAGTTCGCTGCGTTGCCAGCCTGAGCAGCATAATGTGCAGGTCGACATCAATGTGAAGTTCGCGGATTGCTAGTCTGGCGATTTCTCCCAAGGTCAGACCGTGTCGCATCGGAATGTCCAGCAGGCCGACAAAGCTGCGGAATGCTGAATGCAGCGGCGGACCTTCCAGTATCTCGCCACCGAGCGGATTGGGACGATCCAGCACCACTACGGAAACGCCACGTTCGGCATACGCCTGCAAGCAATTTACCATGGTCCATGCAAACGTGTAGACTCGGTTCCACGTCTTGTAGATCAATCACCAGCAGCGTCGATCGATTCCAGCATTTCAGGCGTCGACCGACAGTTTCGCTGTAGAGACCGAACAGGAATGTTCAGCCACGGATGGACTTGATGTTGAGTTCAATCATGTTGGCTTGCTCTCTTGCACCCCAGCCTAGTGCTGTGGAGAAAAGATCTGCGCGCAGTTGATTCGGAAAGGTCTGTTCGAACCGATCGCAAGCCCGTCTGTAATTACGATCGACCGATGCTTGGTTCATCAGTAGACCAAAGCGAGCGTTTCGCAGCGAATCGATCGGTCGCTCCGAAGACTTCTAAACCGGGGAATGCATGGTGACGTTCAGATTCATGGTTCGGTCCTGGAGCGGTATGACCACGCTGATCAGCGTGCCGATAATAAACTTGCGTGGTCAAACTGCCTACAACGGGGAGCCACGGCCAAGCCAGCAACTGCCATTCGTATCCTAGCCAGACCTTGCCGGGCAAGACAAACCGCACCAGAATCAACACGATGGTGCCACACAACAAGCCTACCGAGGCAATTCCGACCAGCTCGTTGGACCAGAATGCCAAGCAAGAAAAACGCCCAGCAAGAAGTCCCACCGCCGAAAGCCCACCAATGGCCAGTGCGCTTGCCCACAACCGATTCAACTGCTTGGACGCCAATGGCAATGCCGATTTGCAGCACGCCAGACGGGGCGGTCAGTCCTTGCGTGATGCGCTTGAAAACGAGCCGAACCGTCGTTGTCGGGATTTGCCTTGTCGTTGTCGTTGTCGTTGTCGTCGTCGTTATTGTTCGATTGGTTCGCGCGAAAACCAATCATTTACCAGCCGCGGCTGGCGGACGAATTTAACGAACTGGAAAGCGTCGACGCAGCCGCTTGAAATACTGCGGCCAATACAATCGGTGGTGGCCGGAAGTTGCGTCACAATAAACGACGCGAAGACTCGATCATTTTTTTTAAATGTGATTTCCGGGTGATGCGCATAGAATGCTGCCAAGCCGATGCCGATCAGCAAGAACAACAGGAACTGCAACAGCACCGTGAAACCGCTCAAGACCAACGCCCAACCGGCGTCTCGCTGATTCCGAGCACACAAGTATCGCTGGACCATCATTTGATCGGTGCCGTGCGTTCCCAAGGTCAAGAACGCTCCGCCAATGAGGCCCGCCCAGATGTAATGTGGGTTGGTCAAGTCGTATTGGAAATCGAACAGCTGCAGTTTCTGATGTTCCTGCGCGAAGGAAACGTATTCGGCCCAGCCACCCGGCAGTTTTTGCACGATGATCATCGCCGCTAGAAGACCGCCCAGCATATACGCCGCGAATTGCACGCAATCGTTCCAGACCACCGACTTCATGCCGCCGATGCACGTATGTAGATGATGGTGGCGATACCAATCACCACAATGCATAACTCCAACGGCAAACCGATGACTTCGCGCAGCACCAAAGCGGTTAAATAGAGTCGCAGGCCGTCGCCCAAATTTCGAGTGACCAGAAACAGGAGCGAAGCGGTTTTGCGAGTTGTCTGGCCGAATCGCTTTTGCAGAATTTCATACGCGGTAAATATTTTGCCTTGGAAGTACAGCGGCAGCAGGACAAACACAATGATGGTTCGGCCCACGATGTAGCCGAACGCCAATTGGAGAAAGCCCAGATTTCCTCCGTCGGCAAATGCAATTCCGGGAACACTGAGAAACGTGACGGTGCTGGTTTCCGTGGCGACGATGGAACCCAAGATGGCTACCGGGAAGTTTCGCCCGCCCAACAAGTAATCCGATAAGTTCTTAGCGCCTCAACGGCGACCCACAGGCCAAAGGCCACGACTGCCGCCAAGTAGGCAGTCAGCACAGCGAAATCAACGGGCGAAAGTTGCATGTCCAAAACAATATTCCTGCAGTTTTTTACTCGATTAACCTTCGTATCCTAGCCGTTTTGTTGCGAAATCTAAACTGGACGCAGGCCGCCATCGTCAAAGCTAGGACGATTGCGTTCCGATAAACGAACCCGATTCGAAGAATTAAATTCCGTCGTTTTCCCCAGCGCGAAATCGACGTTAAGATGGAATCAGTCTTCGAAAACAGTGCAAGAGACACTGTCGGCAAGTCCCGTCTTGGGGGATTAGGAAGTTTAGCGATGTCTAGGCAGAATTTGGGTCAATCAAGCGGATTTTCGGAAAACGTTCGCAGCGGGAAAAGCTGCGTCGTCGTGTTCGGCTACAACCGGAGTCGTTAGAAGTACGTTCGTTGTTGACGGCCACGTTGGTGGCGGATCAAGTGCAAGCGTTCGAAAATGGCGATGCGATGACGCTGGACGTGTTGGCCAACGATTCGTTTAGCGATGATTACGAAGGCGACCGTCAAATCACGTCCGTTAGTTTTGGTTCGCAAGGTGGTCGAATCAGTATCAATTCAGACCACCAGTCGTGCGAGCCACGCGCCAGCCGACTTTGCGAGGCGAAGAATCGTTCGTGTACTGTGGACAACCAATTCTACTCGACGGTCAACGTCTCCATTCAATCTCCGTTGCAGGACGACGAATTCACTCTGCCTCCCGACGGGCAAGCACATTCGCTGAACGTCTTGGGCAGCGATCGGTTTTGGGACGGCTACACAGGTGCTCGTCAGATTACGCTAGTCAGCACTACCAATGCCGATTCAGTGCAGATCCAGCGCGGATGGCAAGTCGGTGGTGTATACGCCATCTACGTTCGCACAAGGACGAGACCAATTCGTGTATATCGTGGACGGAAAGTATTCTGGGCGAGCGACCATCGACCTAACTCTACCGTTGCGCTATGACAACTACTACATTTTGCAGAACGAACCGCTCAAGTCCTATTCGGTCCTGGCGAATGATCCGTTTTGGGCGGGCTACAGTGGCGCAAAGCAGATTACGTTGGTATCAGGAACCAGTAATGGCGGTAGCGTGCAAATCAGCGCCGACGGGCGGTCGATAATGTATCAACCTGCTGCCGACGCATATGGCTGGGACAGTTTGACCTATGTGGTTGACAACACCTACGAAGCTTCCGCCTCGTTCAACATTCAGCGCCCGGTGCAAGATGACTATACGGAAATTGATTATGAAAGTTCGAACCAACCAATCAGCGTGCTGACGAACGATTACTACTACGACTATCAGACCGATCGGCAGATCAAAATCGTCCAGCGTGTTACCGATGTGCAGTCGGAATCAGACCAGGGTGGTTCGGTTTCCATTTCTGCAAACGGACAGCAGGTTCTCTACACGCCATGCGGTTTCAACGGCACGATTCGTTTGTGTATACGGCGGACGGACGCTATCCGGCTCGAGTTTCCGTGCAGGTGACTCGGCCTGTTCGTGACGATTCGCTCAGCACGTATCAGGACACGCCCAATCGATTCTTGGATGTGCTTAGTAACGATTTTCTGGGGAACGGTTACAGAGGTGCCAAGCAGATTACGTCGGTCAGCGATACGGAATCGGGCGGTACCATTCGCTTGGATGCAAACCGTCTTTTCTATACCAGCAGAAAACTTCTGGTAGCGATTCGTTTACGTACGTTGTGGACGGCGAACTAGAGGCAAGCGTCCATGTCTATGTGCAGCCACTGGCGTCGTATGATTCGTATAGCTATTGTGTCAATGGTACGGCCGAAACTTATACGCTAAATGTTTTGGCGAATGATTATTTTCAGTTCGGCTATCCAGGGCCCAGTGTCATTACCGGTGTGGAAGCGAGTGACGGTTGGGCCGTTTCCATTTCCGCCGATGGACAACGTATTCTGGCGACTCCCAGTTCGTCCAATGTTGGTGAACTGACTTACACGGTGGATGACACCTACACCGCTTCCGTTTACGTCTATCGTACGGGGCATTTGTCTTACGACTATTTCTTGATGGACCAAAACAGTCCGTCGACAAACTTGTCCGTGCTGCAAAATGATTTTCAAAATAATCATCCGTGGGATGCTTGTCGCAGTGTGAATTATCGAGGTGCGAAGCGCATTACGGGCGTTTCGGCCAGCGAACATGGTGGCACGGTCGAAGTATCAGCGGATGGCCGGTCGGTTCGCTATTCGCCTCCAACTGACTTTGTGGGAACCGATTCGTTTACCTACATTGTTGACGGGCAGATGGAAGCCACAGCCACAGTCAACGTGATCCAGCGTTTGCTGAACGATGAATTTCACGTGGCCAGTGGACGGGCAGAAGACTTGGGCTTGCTGCATAACGATAGTTTCAGCGGAGGTTATACGGGAGCTCAGAAGATTACGAATGTATCCGCATCTCCTTCGGGAGCGGCGGTATCTATTTCCAACGACGGACGAACGATCCGATACCAGGCGGCCGAAGGTTTTCACGGTTCGGAGACGCTGGTCTATACGGTGGACAATCAGCTCAAGGCCGAAGTCACCGTGCATGTCGGTCGATCCATCCGATCGGTTCCCGACGTTTGATTCCGGTAGAGAAGCGTATCGAGAATTCTTGATTG
This sequence comes from Pirellulaceae bacterium, assembly GCA_041399205.1. GTDB lineage: Bacteria > Planctomycetota > Planctomycetia > Pirellulales > Pirellulaceae > JAGQOZ01. Next base: position 21,780 of record JAWKTK010000025.1, read on the forward strand.
CCGACGCGGAGACTCGTTATCAATATCTGTTTGGTTCCTACGTTTGGAATCGAGGCGATTGGTGGTTGGATGGTGACTTCGCTGGCGGACCAGCTCCGGAAGCAGGAGCGAATGACGGTCGAGATTCTTCGGACACTAATGTGCAAGTGGAAGGCGTGGACGAAGCGGACTTGGTGGAATTCGACGCCGATTATTTGTATTCATTGGCAGGGCGCGAACTGGTCATCATGTCGGCTTGGCCGGGTGAAGATCTGGCCGAAGTTTCGCGGACGCTGATCGCTGGAAATCCTGTGGGACAGTATTTGGCCGAAGGAGACGATCGGCTGACCGTGATTTCCACCGTATCAGAATTTATTCCGGACTGGGAAGATGACGCCTGGCGGCGAATCCAGATCCCACAGGCGGGCCTGATTTCTTTGGCGATTTCTGGTGGCCGTATCCATCCGGTGAATGGCGATACTCCCTGGTGTAACCGTGCTGGATGTGCACGATCGCAGTGCGCTGACGTTGGTGCAGCAAACGACGCTGGAAGGAAACTACGTGGAGTCTCGAGCTGTAGGTGACTTTGTTTATGTGGCCACCGAAAAGAATGGCGTTGCTCCTCGACCAGCCGTGGTGGAAATCGTAGACGAAGGTGATCCCGACAATCCGGATGACGATTCGGTGACTCGTCGCTATGAAACGGCCGAAGAGTATTTCGCCAGAATGGACGGCAATCCAGCGGAATTGTTGGATGCCGCGTTGCCGAATTACGCCAGTGCCGGTGCAGATGAAGTGGTTCCGTGCCGGATGGCTCAACTCGCCCGAGGATATTTATCAGCCGATGAACGACGGTTCGTTCGAATTGATATCGCTGACTTCTATTAATGTCCTGAACGACGATCCTGGGATTTCGTTTACGTCAGGCGTTTACACTACAGGAGCCGGTATCGTTTATGCTTCGCTGGGCAATTTCTACATCTTTGACAACGGCTACGAAACCGACATCGGCCGAGTCACTCGAGTGAACAAGTTCGATTGGGATGGCGCAACGGGCGGAGTCGAATTTGTGGCGGCGGGCTTTGTGCCTGGCCGTATGTTGAACCAGTTCTCCGCGGACGAGTACGACGGTCACTTGCGCATCGCCACGTCCATCAACGAATTCGGATCCGAAATTGGTCGGGCCAAAGTGAAAATGCCATGTTTGTGGTCAAAGAAGATCACGGCACGTTCGGAATACATGGAGGCAGCATGCAAACTTGGCGTTGAATGAATCAATTCAATCGGTGCGGTATTTTGGTGATCGAGCGTACGTGGTGACGTACCGTCAGATTGATCCCTTGTTTGCGATTGATCTGTCCGATCAAACCAATCCACAAGCAGTTGGCAGCTGACGTTACCCCGGCTTTCACCATGCAGTTCATCAGCAAGGTGGTGTTGGCGGTGGGTAAAGCCGCGCTTAACGGATTTAACGGGCCGGCCATGGTGTCTCTGAACGATGTTTCTTCGCTGACCGAGCCTTCGCTGATTGATCAGTTTACATTCGAGCGATTTCTATGTCGGAAGCGGGTGTTGATCATCATGCGTTTGGGTGAAACTCGCTTCGCATGGAATTTTGGCGTTGCCATCAGCTAAAGGATATATCCAGCGAGTAGACAAGGATGGAGATGGCTTCCGGAAACCAGCCAGTGGACTGAAGAGCATGAACTGTTGGTCTTTGCGATTGATGCAACGGTGGTAGGACGCGATGACGACGGTATTGAATTGCTCACTTCAATTGAGCACGATTCGGCCGTTCGGCGCAGCGGATACATTGGCGACTATCTGTATTCCGTAGCCAACGATTCAGTGAAGGCGGTCCGCATCGAGCAACCGGATGTGGTTGTGGGCACCGTGGATGATTTGACCAAAGTGGAAATTGAACCGCCGATCTTTGTAGATCCGGTTTGGCCGTTTTTGGCTGGTGACTTGGCCATTGCGGCGGTGCAAGATGACTTAGCAGCCCGGTTGGGAATTGCATCCGGTCAAGTGCTTCCGGTGACCGCCGAGCGAAATTCGGATGACCATTTGGACGTGGTGGTTCGAGTTGACGAACAGTTGTTCTTGTATTCAGATGCGGGTGGTTCGTTGGCCCTTAAGGAAGTGGGGTTTGAGTTTGACGAAGGTGCAAGTTGGCACAATTCGACATTGCCCGTGGACGTCAACGGAGATGGTCAGGTAGCGCCTAGTGACGCGCTTCTAATTATCAACGAACTGAATCAAAATGGCTCGCACCAGGTGGAATCGACCAGCTTGGTTCGAGCGATTTCTGGGGGCGAAGAAAATATTTGGCTGGATGTGAATAATGATGGATACATTTCGCCCATTGATGTACTTATGGTAACAAATCGGTTAGCAGCCGAAACTCGTTTAGACCTACCTGCAATAGACGACCCGTCTTCTGCCAATTCGGATCTGATTGATCGCGTCTTTGACGGCGTGTTAAATTCGATCGGGGACTCCAATTTGGACGGCCGGTTTGATTCCGGCGATTTGGTCCTGGCGTTCCAAGCCGGCGAATATGAAGATGACGTTGCAGGGAATTCCACTTGGTCTGACGGGGATTGGAACGGGGATTTAGAATTCTCGACTGCTGACTTGGTTTTGGCGTTTCAGCAGGGTCACTATGTGGCCGCCGCCGTGGATGCGACTCATGACGAAAGTGCATTTGCGGCGAATCGCCAAGTTCGAAATGTGGATGATGTGTTTGCCGAACTGTTGGCAAGTGAAGATCAACCGCAGCGATTGTCGTAAGTCACGAATTTCATCATTCGTTTTTCATCCAGCCTGCCATTAGGCCGTAACCAAACCGTTGATTTGCGACACGCAATGAAACCGAGTTCGATTTAGGTCGAACTCGGTTTTCTTTTGCCTGAGCGTGAACCCAACTGTAACGCACGCTGCCATGCAACGCTTTTCTTCGTTATTTCGGAGTCAATAAACACGGGTGATTTAGTTGAAGACGCGGTGGTCAGAGGATTCGTGCCATTATACTTTGCCCGATACTTGTTTATCCTATTGACGGTCCCGCTTAACTTGGAGATTTTTCATGACTAAGTTTTTCGAGATTGATGTTGCGACGACGTTGTGGGGAGATTACGGAATTACGCTAGCTCATGGCGTCTGGGGAAACAATCGTTTCAACGAGTTTGGAGTACTCGATTTATCAAAGCCGCTTAAGGGATGCACCGGACCTTTCGTTCCAGACCTGACGCTCAACTCTCGGAATCTCGTTATCCCTGACAGGTCGCGTCGTCTATTAGAAGAACTTGGAGCGTACAGAATTTTCCCCTGCTGTCTTGGAAAAGGCCGTTTGGATTCCATGGCATGAATGGGACCTTTCGGCCGGAGCCGAAAAATATCCGCCTGGAGGCGAGCCTTTCAACTACCTCGACCGTTTGCCTGATAGTGATAAGGCACGAGACGCGATTGGAGCTCTTTGGGAGGTGGAATTTGGGGAAACGGCGGAGTGCAGGTCGGTTAAGACTGGAAAGCTCTCTTGGCGGAGGGAGCTCAGAATTGACTCGTGGAAGGGTGGCGATGTATTTAAGGCTTTTAATCCTCGGGCGCAGAGCTGGTTTTTCCTCGCAACAGCAAAGGGAAGAAGTGTGATTGAACAGCAAATGGATGTAGAAAAGTTCATTTCGTTCAAAGAGGCTGGAGCTTATTGAGTGAACAGGCCAGCGTTTGGCAGAAGCATGCCAATCTGGCCGCAAAGTAGCCTCCTTTGCTTTGGTCTATCGCAATGGCCGAGTTGGATCTTGTGGCTCTTTCCACACGGGCGGCTGTTTGGGAAATGTGAATCGTCAATTCGGTGCCATCCAGCTTGGTGATTCGGACGTCTCGCAGCGATATCTTTTCAAAACTGCGATGGTTGTACGATGAACCATCAAAGCCAATATAGATGGTTTGATACGTGACTAATTCCAGTTGATCATCGTCGGTAATTCGGGCGGCCAGCAAAATTCGCGGAGGGTTTGCGATGCACGGCGACTCATCTTGAGCTTGTAAAGCCAATGGATTGACAGTCGCGAAGATGGCTACAAGCAATAGCTTTCGGAAATGATAGTATACGGCCAGGCATGGTTGGTCAGTCGGGCTAGCGGGGCGGAATGACATGGAATATCGAATCATTCAACTATCCTTCACTTGTTCTATTTCTTCTTCAGGATGCTGCGCCAGCCAGTGGCGTGGGGTAAGACTTGGGGCGAACTGACGTGTTGAACCGGTTCGACAGTGTAGAAGACTTGCGGTTCAAAATCCTTGGCGATGCGGACCACTTTCGCAACGTTGCGTCGATTGCACGACGCGTAGATTAATTTCACCGGGCCGTCTCGTCCTTCGCCTAAAAACGTGGTCGCTCGATGCCCGGCTGCTCGTAACGCCATTGCAATTTCAGCTCCAAATTGTGTGGAGATCAGACGCACTACAACGGCACCCATGGCCAGTTTGCGTTCGACACAGATCCCCACAGCATTGCCCGCTGCAAATCCTCCAGCGTAAGCCACCATCAGGACGGGATTCTGTGTCACGCCTGTCAGGACCTGGGACAACGCGACGATCCAGACCAGGACTTCAAAAAGCCCAGTACCACAGAAAGTGCGATTCGTCCCTGAACAACCGACAGCGTTCGCAGCGTGCCAATCGATACGTCAATGATGCGAACAAAAAGACCAGCAGCGTGGTCTGCCACAGCGATAAATTTGATATCCATTCCATGTGCGTGATGGTACGAAGTCTGACGAATAACATAAAGCCCTGAAAAAAACAGCCGAAATCACCGAACGCCAAAAATTGGTTTCTGAATAATTCAAGCAATCTCTGGAGCACCTGTAACAAAGTAAAACGCCTTTCGCTTGGCTGTGTAGAGGCAAAAAACGCCTGCAAAGCAAACTTGACTTCCATCCCGAAAGGAACGTTTCATGAATCGCCGACTTCAAATCAATGCTTTACTGCTTTTCGCCGCCTGTCTATCGACATCCGTTTTTGCTGGTGGCCGCGGGGCAATCAACGTGCGTCCCAAGTTTCAGCAACGTTGGAATGCGGCCGTCAGTTCGTCTTCGAACGTGCGAACCTACAGCCGCAGCTATTCTCAACCGCACTACGTTCGGCCTGCATCGCCGACGACGGTCCATCCACCCGTGGTTGTTGAACGAATTGTTCACTCTGCAGTGGTCGCCCCGCCTGTCGCCTCGCAGGTTCCCACTTTTCCCGCCGGCGCTACGCTGTCGCTGTCCGCCAACTTTTTGGGCGAACAACCCGGCAACGTTTTTCTGGTTTTCGACAAAATTAAATTGCCCGTGGCCATTCAGACATGGAGTAACGAAAGCGTTACGGTGACGTTACCAGCGATGGCCATCAAAGAAGCGGTTCGAGTTCGATTGGACGTGGTTCGCCCTGATGGTTCGCTGGGCATGTCCCAGTCGCTGCGAATCACCTCGCCTGCCCCAGTCATCGTGCATGCACCGGGCGCGGCATCGCCCCTGCCGACGCAAACTGCGTTGTCCGCTGGTTCACCGCTGACGAGCCCCAGTCAATCGAATGCGCTAGTCGCGATTGCCCCGGCGCCGACGGCGGTTCAAAGCTCGGCTGCTCAAATTTCGGCGAACAATTCCGGCACTGCGACATCCGCATTGCCCTTCGCCAACGGGGGCATCATTATTCACAACGGTCCAACGCCAAATAGGACGCTCGGTGCCAATGACAGGCAGTCTCCGGTCGCCAACCAGCCAGCCGCAGTCAGCGAATCAACCACAATCGATTGGGATTCCAATCCTTTGCTGCAAGATTCCGCCATGGAGGTTCCAGGCCAAGCCGATGGGGCAAACATGATGGAATCAAATGATGTGAATCCGCAAATTCCCGCAACCGAGGCTGACGACAATGCAAACCCAGCCAGCGATGAAGACGTGATCTTGGACAAGGACACGAACGAAGGCGTCATCGTGCCGGAACCGGCTTTGCAAGACGCAGCAGATGCAGCTCGACCGCTGAACGCTGTGGTGCGAGCGTTCCGAAAGCAAGTCTCCTTCGGCCAGTAAGGCGAAACGCCAAACGCCAAACGCAAAACGTCAATCCAATTCATGCGGTTCGTTCGGTTCAATCGAACGAGCCGATTTGCGTTACTGCCAACTTCGACTGGCTTGTTGTTGGAATCCGGTGAGCGACATCGATTTGTTTTCATGGATGGTCAAGAGCGAATATCCGTTATTTGCTTTGCCCGAACCTTCCACCATGGCCACCAGCGTGACGTAGTCAATTGCGTTGATCTGCTGGTGATCATTCTTGTGGCTGTGCCCCTGAAACACGGCCGACACCGTTCCGGCATTTTCCAGAATCTGACGAACCGCAGCGGCGTTCTTGATGCCGTAGGCGTTTTGGACGTCCAGGCGTTGGTGTACAAAAACGATGGTGGGATTTGAATTTGCCTGTAGGTCTGACTTTAGCCACTCCAGTTGTTCATTCGAAATGTTGGCATCGGTCCATTGGAAATTTTGCCGACCGTAAGGCTGCCCGTCACTGCGAAAACATGCGTCCAATATGACCAAGTGGATGCCACTCGCGTCAAACGAATAAAACGACTTCGTTTGTTCTACTTCGCCCAGGAATTCGTTCTTGGTGAGCGTATGCACGCAGTGATTGCCCAGTACATAGTGACGCTGTTTGGTCACAGCGGATAGTTCGCGGTTGATACGGCGCACGTACTGCTTTTCAGTTTCGGCGTCGTCGGCGGCATCTACCAAGTCACCGAGCTCGACAAGCAGGTCAATCTCTTGACGCTGAAATTCGGCAGCCGCATCGGCAAACTTGTCCAGCGTTTCACGGTAATGGCGGCTTCCCGCCGCTGGCTTGTCGGCATAGTGCAAATCGGTCACTAGGCCAATCTTAAGCACAGCGTCGGTTGCTTCGTGATTTGTCGTCTCCGGAGCGGAAGATTCTTGCGCCCAGCTCATGCGTTTGCTCCACAAAGATCCCCATAGCAACGGCCCGGTTTGCAAAAAAGTGCGACGTTTCATGTCTAATCCGCCTTTCGAGTAAATTACTTCGAGTTCCAACTACCTGTGACCAAGGCCAGGATCGCTCCGACTGCAATCGTTCCGAACAGAATCAACAGCGAAATCCAGCCGTGCGCATCCCAGTACCCTTTGATGCCCAACGCAAAGAACGCGATGCCGAAAACCACGTTCGCCACGACCAGCAGGATCGGCAAGCGAAATTCGTTCGCCAGCCGTCGGTCCATCCAGGGATTCAGCAGGCAGATGATACCGCAGGCCAGTACGCCGGTAAACAAATTGGCAGGAATCAGCAGCGCCGTCAGGCCGGCTGGTTTCGCTTCGCCGGTAAGCAATTGATAAACAAAACTGACGGCCAATACTAAAAACGCGCCCGCAGCGCACCACGCCAATGAAAGGCGCCGAAGTTGTTGCGCAGAAACTCGCTTCCATCGGAACGCGGTTGCGGCTTCTCGTAAAATCGTCGGTGCTACTTCCAGTGTCCCGTACAGCGTGCCCAGCATGGCCATTAAGGTGCCAGCCACATACAGCGGGTATAGCCAGGGATGAATACGAGTGACAAATTGCGCCTGATGTTCCAGGAAACCGCCGTCACCGGGAACTTGATGTGCAGGCCCCAGAATCAAATGTCCGGAAGCGACAAACACGCCGCTGAAGATGAACACGACCAGAAAGCTGAGCGAACAGTCCACCAAAGGGGCTCGCAACCAACTGCGCAATCTTTGTCGAACTTCAGGATCAGACGCACGGGCCAATTCGAAATCCGTCTGGTTCGAATCAATGGCTGCGGCGCCCCACCGTTTGTCTCGTAGATAAGACGTATACGCCAAATAATCATAGCCACCGCCGCCAATCACGCCGACGTACAACGTCGCTTCGACCCAAACGCCGCGTTGGGCAATTTCCTGAAATGCCGGTCGAGTCGACGAGGTGATCCAATCGGGAAAGTTCAGCGATTGCGGAATCACGGCGGATGAAATGAGTTGCCACCAATTCGGTCCGAACAAATACAACGCCACGCAGACGCTGAGCAACATCACGGTCACAATGCTCAGTTGCACTTTTTCCAGGGCTTGATAACCGCCCCAGTTAGCCAGCAAGAGAACGACCGCCAAAACGGCGGCTCCCCAGAGATGAATCACTGCGCCGTTGCCGATCGTTTTGGTGTCAGTCATGCTCGCCAGTAAATCTCCGATGACGCTGGCGTGAAAGCTGACCCAAATAGGAAAGCACATCACGGCAAACAGCAAGAAGACGGCAGGCAACCAACCGGCAGGTCCGGGTAGTTGCATCCAGCGTTGTAACGGATGGACGCCGGAGAGGACCATGTGTCGAGCGGTGGTGAAGACCAGAATCCACTTGGCAATGGAGATGCACAGGAACAAAAACAGAATGCGATAACCGAAGATCGCACCGCCTCGAGAAGAAAAGATCAATTCGCCCGTACCAATGGTTAGCGACGCAATGATGGCGCCGGGGCCAAATACCGTGAGCCAGCGAAGTGGATTCCAAGACGCCAGTGAAGCGGGCAGCGGAGCAATACGCTGCGAATCAGATTCGGTGGCCAACAGTCTTTCCTTTCACGGCAATAAATTCGCTAACCCAGTAACGCCGCTTTGATGCTGGCTTGGATTTCCTTGGCGGACGTGCGACGAGCGTCGATGGATGATGCGCAGACTTCGCCTTGAAACATGGCGACCAATTCGTCGAACGCTCGATTGTACCTGCGTCCAAAGAAGAACGTGTGATCTGGTTCGATGCGAATGGTGTTTTTCAAAAATCCGGCAGCAAACACAATTGCGGCATCACTGGTCGGTTCGACAATCAAGGCGGGGCGAAGCCAGCGACGGCATTCGATGCGCCAGCCGCTGTCGGTTTTCACTAGGTAGCATTTGGCCAAGGCCGGGATGCGGTGCACCGTTTCCTTGGGGAAGACAATCAATTCGCTTTTCTGCGGTTTGGACCCGGAAAACCAGTTGGACAGAAATTCGAACAGAATCGTCCGGTAATAGGTGACTCGCCGCCGAGTCCATTGAAACACCAGCAAACAGACAAACAGAATAGACAGATTCAAAATGGTGGCCAACGTGGGGCTGAACGCATAAATGCTCATCAGTCCCAGGCACACCAACTTGTTTCCGGCTTCAAAAATAGCGTCCAGCGTGGGAATCGGAGTGATCCACACCAAGATTTCAAAGAAGAACTTGACGCCGTTGATCACAATCACGTTGGCTGCCGTGGCAATCCAAATCAGGGATTCGGTTGTGAATTCAAATACGCCGGCTTGGTAGACCACGGTGGCGACTTCCGGCGCAGAATCGCCTGTTGACAGGTTTCCAAGTAGCGAACCGCCAGCAATGTGATGATACCGGCATACGCTTCCAACTGATCCACGGCCTGGGCAAATGGCTTGCTAACTTTGGATAGCCGAGGAAGCGAAGTAAGCACCGTCAGTGTCAAGAACGAATAAAAGACGACAGGATTTTTCAGCGGCGTGGATGCGCGAGTCAAAAAATGATCGGCCGGTAACCAGCCTTCGCCAAAAATGGCCATGCCGGACAAACATGTGATGCCAAAGAACGGCGACAGCGCGACGGGCGCGAGCGGTCCGAGCCATTCCGATGTGGAAACGTGTTCGCTGAGCCGAGCGGCTGCGTGTTGTTCTGCCAACGTGAACGAATCGGCATGATCTACTTCGGCTGCTCGAGTTGTTTCGTCCGATCTGTTGCCAGTCGAATTTTGAGCGAAAACGGTTGTCGCGAATCCGCCGACTAACAACGTGATGAGTAGTTTTTTCTGAAGTGACTGCATGTTGTCCTCGGTTTTGGATTGTCGCCCGGTGGTTTGTTGGTAGTCCCGGCTTTAGCCGGAAATCCCATAATTTAGCGCGTGTTCCCGGTTTGCGGTTTGGTTGATCGTCTGGTTGTTGGTAGTCCCGGCATTAGCCGGAAATAGAAACTTCACGGATTGTCGTTCTGTTCCGCCTGAAGGCGGGACTACCAACCAATTGTGTTCTGGAGCGGAAGCGTATAGCGGCGTTATACCTTTTCTTGCGCCAAGCGAACATATCAGCAGCGATTTGAATTCGATCGAAACTACTGCGCATAAAGAAAGCGAACTCGGTTTATGGCCGAGTTCGCTGGAATGGAGGTGCTGGAGGAAGACGGAATGGGTTATTCGTTCTCTTCGGCCGAAGTATCGTTGTCGGGATCGGATGGCGAGGCCCCGGCTTTGGTGCGCGATTCGTACAAATCAATGAGTGCTCGCGATTCATCCATTTCCATGTCGATCTCGCTGATACGCCCCGCGAGACGACTTTGTTTTTCAAACAACAATTCTTGTTCGCGCTCCAACTGTCGGATTTCTTGTTCTTGACTGGCGGCACTTGCCAGTTCTTCTAGGAAGGACTGCAATACCTTTTGGCGAGCAGCAATGGTCTTTTCTTTAACGGACATCATCAGGACTTTTTCTTGCAGTTGGTGCGTGGTACCCTTCTCTGTTTTCGCCATGATGCTTTTGAGCTTTAGTTCCAGTTGTTTGATCAATGGATCGACTTTGGTAATCTGGAGTTCCAATACGGTAAGCTCCTCTTCAGGAGACTTGCCGGCGTTGACTTCGAGGGCCTTTTTTCGGCTTTTTCTTAAGCAATGATCGTTCGTGAAGTGCTGCCTCGAGTTGCAGTTTCATCTCTTGTGCGACCATCTCCAGTTCAGCCATTTCTTCCGTGGCACCAATCTTAGCTGCCTCCTGCAATTCTTCCTTGGATTGAAGCGAAGCGGCTTCCAATTGAAGTTCCAGCAATTGTTCAGCACAGCGGCCGGCCAGTTGTGAACGAACTTCGGGGCTTACGAATTGCCACGGGCCTGAAATGCGGTCACGTAGTGCGGACTGCTTTTCATTGAGATGCGAAAAAAAAACTTCTAATTCGCTCAGCTTCCGATGAAGCCTTTCTCGAGTTGCCTCGAGCTGGTCCACTTGCCAAGTCAACTGAGCGATCGCCGCCTTTTGCCCTTTCGCATCGAAGAATTCGATCGGATAAGAACGAATCTGCTCCAGGGAATCTGGTTGGCTGAACGCAGGTGAACTTTTGCTGCTACCAACAGTAGAACGGCCAGTAAAGGTTGTTTCCACATTATAAGGTTGCCTTTCAGTATCCAAAATCAATAGGAATGGTGATTGCCAAGTCTTTACTTTTTTCCAGTTTGCGTTGCATGGCCTGCTCCGAAACTGCAGATTCAAATTGCTCTTGCTGCCATTCCAGTTGCGCCCGAGTCAACTGTTCATAGTCTGCCACTAACGATTCCAACACGGCAACTCGATCTTGCAATCGTTCCATTTGCTGTTGCAACTCTTGCTGTTCGGTGGCAGCCCGGGCGTGGGAGGATGGTGGGGCGTGAATTGCTGCTGGTGGCGATTGCGTAGCGAACCGATTCGTGGAAGGAGATCGTAGGTTCCAAGCGGTTATGGCCAGCGTCAAGACGATTGCGGTGGCGAAGCTGGTTTGCACGAATTTCTTTCGCTGCCGTCTTGTTCGGCGACGTTGAACAACCGCTTGGGATAGTTTATTTGCGTCGAACGGCGAGAGTTGGAATTGCGAATCAGCTTGTTGCAATTCTTGCTTCCATTCAGATTCGTTACGCATAGTCTTGGTCCTGAGTCATGATTTGCTTGAGTCGCTGGCGAGCTCGATGGAGTCGGACGTGGACGGTTTCTACTTTCAGGTTTAATAGGCGACCGATCTCGTCGCCTGTTCGTTCTTCCAGATAGAACAGTACCAATAAAGCGCGGTCTTGGTGGTGGAGTTGAGCCAGGTTATGGCGAGTCCATTCGGCGGTTTCCATTTGGTGCAGTTGTTGGTTTTCGCTTGCTTCGTTGGTGTTGTGCCAGAGCCATGTTTTCATGCGGCGCAATAGGTCCTGCGATCGAAAATGATTTCGACACTGATTCACGGCAATCTGACGTAGCCAGCCTTCCAACGAACCGGTGCCACGAAACTCGGACGCGCGATCCCACGCCTTCACCAACACTTCTTGTAAAAGGTCGTCGCTGGCATCATCCCACGCGGTTAAACGTCCAATCAAACGTTGCAGCATCGGTCCGAATTGCGCAATGAGTGACTGCATTGCCAGGTTGTCACCGGCAGCCAGTCGCTGCATGAGTTGGCATTCGTCAGTAATTGGCTGCAAATCCAATGCGGACGCTTTCCACGAAATTTCCATGCTCACCGAGTTTCATCTGCGAATGTTCGCGGACGCCAAAATGGCTGCTGTTTTCGGCGTCATTTATAGTGAAGACACCTCTGCGACGCCTCACCTTACCGACTGACGCAGAAAACTTCCAGAATTTTTCAAGAGAAGTCGAAGCCAACATAGGCTTGGCGCACGAGTCAACAGCGCACAAAAAAAGCCTTGTGAAATCACAAGGCTTGACGGTCGAATCGCGAAGTACGAAGAACGTTTACTTGCCCAGCCCTTCCTTCCGCAGATCTTGTTCGATCGAGCGTTGTGTGGCTTCCATTTCATTGCCCAAAGTTTCCCATTTTTTGGCCTGCTGTTCAAGCTCTTGAGTCATTCGCTTGAGATCTTCCAGCGATGCTTCCGCTCGTTGCTGTTGTGCCTCCACGGCTTCGTAATCGAGTTCGCCGGTGGTGGCCGAAGGTGGCGGTGTGAAGCTCTGCTGGACGTTTTGCACATTCTGAACCGCCGTGCCAACTCGGCCGGTAGACGCCTTCAGCAGCGCGCCAAATGTGCTTTTTAGGACCGATGGACTTTCATCGGACGCTGATTCAGAAGATTCGCTGGACGGGGCTTTTACAAAGCTGGTTGTTGACGGCGTTTGCGGTTGATACCACGGTGGTTCTTCGTATTGTTGTTCGGCTAAAAATTGGCGCTTTTTATACGCGTTCTTTTTGGCTTGTTCAGCGGCCTGCGTGAATTCCGCGGGAACTGGCGGCGCGGATCCATTGCTAGATTCGGCAGCAAGACGACCTTGTCGAAACCAATCCGCCAATCGCTCGCGTTGCTGGTCTCCTTTGACCCCGCCGACAGCGTGCAAAACGATATCGCCTGCTTCTCGCCATTGATCGTATTGGTCTCGCTGAGTGCGAAAGGCATCGTAGACGGCAATGCGATATTCGCGTGCCAATGTTGGGATATCACTTTTCGTGTCTTCGCTGGTTGTGGGCTGAGTCAACACGATGCCCATTAGGATTGTTCGAATCATAGAACCAATGCTCGCTGTAGAAATAGGAATGTCGGCGAACGCATCGCCACTAACACAACAAGCAAATCTAGGTTCGCACCAGCCAAAGTCAATTTCCTGTTTCCGGCAAAGATGCCAATCTGCATCATTTCGGAAAGCACGTTGTCAATTCGCAACCAATCTTTAGGGCTAATTGGCTTGCCCCCTGGTTTGCGGCCGCAAATGGCGTTGCAGGACGACGGGAATGGAGACATTTGACAGCTGAGAATCGACGCGGAGACAGTGGATCAACTGGTCGCATTGGTCCACCGCATTCAGTGCTAGGTCAATGTAGATCCATTTCGAACCGTTGAATTCGCAGCTGCCACCACCGCTACCACCAAACCATTCGTAGCGAATTCCATAGCCCAACGTCTTGGCAAACGCCAACGCTTCCCGCATGAGCTCGTTCGAATACATCCTATACCTTTCAGTCGTTCATGTTTATCACGCTGGCTAAAAAGCGGCGGGATTGTAACTTGAAGTCGTCCAGTTGCCCAGCGAGATTCGTCGATAGAAACAGTACGATCGTCTACCACATGAATGATGTGACGTGACTTTACTGATAGCAATTCATGCCGGCGAAATCGCTGGTGGTTTTTGAACGATGGAACTATGCCTGCTACTCAGCCAGAACAGCCGACCTACCAAGAGCTCCTGCAACAGAATCAATTGCTCAAGGATGAACTGATTCATGCGCAACGACTGACTTCCATGGGCGAGTTGGTGGGCACCACCACGCACGAATTCAACAACGTTCTGATGTCCATCATCAACTACGCCAAGCTAGGGTTGCGCAACAAAGACGAAGCCGCCAGAGACAGAGCGTTCGACAAAATCTTATCCGCCGGCCAACGAGCGGCCACGATTACCAATACCGTTTTAGCCATGGCCCGAAATCGGTCCACTGGTATTGGCTCAACCGATATTGCTCCGATTATTGAAGAAACGCTGGTGTTGCTGGAACGAGAAATGCAGAAGTTCCGCATCGACGTGCAGACGGAAATAGAGCCGGACACGGGACTGGCTCAAGCAAACGGCAATCAAGTCCAGCAAGTGTTGTTGAATCTGTTAGTGAACGCTCGGCAAGCGATTGGTGCTGATGGCGGAACCATTCGAATTCGCTTGACGGCCAATCACAGCACCAATACGGTCGATTTGTCCGTGCAAGATTCCGGGCCGGGGATTCCGCAGGACCAACTGCAGAAAGTCTTTGAACCCTACTTCACTACCAAGCAAGGTCCGGACGAAACAGGAAAAGGTGGCACGGGCTTGGGATTGTCCGCGTGTCGTCATATTATCGAAGCGCATCGAGGTCGAATTCGAGTCGAAAGCAAACTCGGCAAGGGAACCACGTTTACCATTCGCCTGCCTCAAGCGTCATCGGCGGACGAGTCCGAATCGTTCGAATCAGATCGCATCGCGGCAGCCAAATAAATGCGTCTCCTACGCTCCTCTGGCTAATACACGCGGCGGCGGTGAACCAATTTTCTTACCGAGTCCAGTAGTCGGTCGTTTGGCCGTCGGGTGTGGTAATTTCTACGTGAACAATTCGGCTGTTGGGTGAGCTGCTAGGTTCGTGTCCCCACGCTTGAAAGCTCCGGCGAAGTGCGGATTTTTCATCCAACACCGTGGCCCACATTGGCTTGGCAAACCGGACGGTTTCTTCCACCACGTTTTGATATTCCGCTTCGCCGGCGAAGGCTACGCGAACGCCGCCACCAGCATCAACATCGGGTTGGAAACAAAACCGACCACAAACAAGATGGCTGCCACAAATTTACCAATACGAGCTGCCCAGCGAGTGGCCACTTCGTAGTCATTTGACGTGGCCAGTAACGCTCGTAAAACTCGACCTCCATCCATGGGAAACGATGGCAACAGGTTAAACATGACCAAACCGACATTCACCATCAATAGATGATCTAGCCAACTAAATGAAAGTGATGCCACGCTGGGATCTAAAAGCTGAAATAGGGTAAAGTTCTGCGTGATCAGCATCAGGGCCAACGCAATGACCACATTGACTGCCGGTCCTGCAATGGCAATCACGAATTCTTGCCAAGGGTTTCGAGGAATCCGGTCCAATTGCGCCACGCCGCCGATGGGCAGCAACGTGATTCCATGCGTTGGAATCCCAAAATATCTGGCGGCAAAGGCGTGGCCATATTCATGCAGCAAGACGCAACCGAAAACTGCTAAGACGATGGACGTCTGATACAGCACGGTTACCGTTGCCGCACCAGCCAAAATGCCGGACAAGCTAATCCAGCCAATCAGCAACAAGAAGGTCCAATGGACGGAAACGTCAATGCCCCACAGTCTGGTTACTTTCCATGAACCTGCCATCTTGATTATTCCTTTCGAGTCCGATTCGACTCTACTGATATTCGCCTGCCAAAAAAATCGCGATTACGGTCAATACGATGTTCGCTAGCAAAGAGTTCTTGCTATCGATACATTCGCCCGACTTTTGTAACTATTGCCCACGGTTTTCACGCGACAGCAAAATGCGGTGCGAGATTGATGGTGGCGGCATTCCGAATTCGAAACAACCGGTTTTCTTCCAACCAATGGCTCGTACGGTAATTACAATAATGACAGTTATGTGCCTCGGTTGAGCTATGATGTCTGACGCTTGTGGCGTTGGCGGCTCAGGACAATGGGGTAGCGGGATGGTAATGAGAAACCCGAAATGAGTGAACGAGAAAAATTTAAAAACATTTTGATCATGGCCGCTGCTGATGGGCGCATGAACGAAGCGGAACTGCGTTTGTTGTCGGATCGAGCGACCGAATGGGGGATTACGGACGAAGAGTTCGAAGAGATGCTGCATCAAGCCATCGAAGGACGCGCTTCGATCACGATTCCTACCGATCAAAACGACCGCGACGAATTCTTGAAAGACATGATTCGCATGATGGCCGCCGATGGACACACCAGCGACGGCGAAAAGAAGCTGATTGCTGTTTGTTCGGCCGTTCTGGGGATCACGGGCGAACACTTGAATCGCATCATTGACGAAGTGCTGGAAGAGTAGAAACCACGAAGCAGGCGGTTTTGTTCGGCAACGAAACAACGTGGTAAAGGGTTATTCACGAATCGGTGCCGACAAAATAGCGGAAAAGCTCAGGGAACTTTGGGTGAAACTTCGAGTCGCTGGAATCATTCGTTGATTGGAAAACGCTAGATTCGTGTAAGACAGACCGTTACCGCCACAAGGGATTTGCATGATGCCACGCCGCTTCAAGCCACTTCGATTCGACTCGCTGGAACAACGCCAGATGATGGCCGGTGATTCGTGCCATGTGCTGGGTGATTCCAATCGAGACGGCATGTTTGATTCGTCTGATTTGGTTCAAGTTTTTCAAGCCGGCAAATTTGAAACTAATCAAGCGGCCGAGTTTAAAGAAGGCGATTGGAACGCCGACGGAGTCTTTGATACCAGTGACTTGGTGGCGGCGTTCCAAGACAACCGATTCGAACTGCCCTTTACCGCTTGCCAGTTGGGTAAAGTTATTTACGAAGGTCCATCTGCCCATCCGTTTGACAACAATCATCTGTCCTTAGAAGAGGATGGCACGGGCACCGTCATTCCCGGTTCGGACATTGCGTTCTTTGTGGAAAGCCATGTCGTGAATCGCCAAGACGACGGTTCCTTCGCACTGACTCTGAATGTTCATACCGGCGATCAATTTGTCTATACCATGCCCACGCTATACGCTGACACCATTTTTGATCCGTGGGGAACACCGCTGCAACGCCGACCGAACTGATCCGCGTCAAAATCGAAAGCAGGTTGGCAACAGCTTTCTTTTTCCTGTTTTGTCCGAAAGGAACTCGCAGGAAAAGTCGCAAAGTAATGTCACACGGTCCACGTCACATGGGCGGTTTGAGCGAGTTCTTGAAGTTCATCCAGCAGTCGCCGGTCTATGGGGATGCCCAGGTCGATTCGCTCGTGCCAAGCTAAATGTTCTGGGTAACCGGGATAGTGAACTGGTTGATCTGGATCAATGCGAAGCGAATTTTGGATCGAATCGACGAACGCATCCATCGCTTGTGTGAACCGATCGAACGGCATGAACGAATCAATCTTGATGGCCGCAAAGAAGTGTCCCATCGTTGCTTGGTGGTAAGACGTTTCGGCCGAATTGGCATTCGCTGCGTCCAAATCCCAACCTTGTGACAAAACGCCCGACAAAATACTGACCATCATCGACAAGCCAACGCCTTTGTATCCACCGGTCGCGGTTTCGCCACCTAACGGATAAAAAATTCGCCCCTGCGAACCATCGTTGGTCATTCTGCCTTGCGCATCTTTGGCCCAACCGTCAGGAATCGGGATTTGGGCCTGGCCATACATTTCCGCTCGATTCACCGGACAAACCGACGTCGACATATCCAGCAAGAATGTGGGACGTTTGTCACAAGGCGCGGCAAAGCTGAGCGGGTTGGTGGAAAACATGGCCATGCGGCCGTTGATCGGAGCCACACCGATCGGATGGCCTTTACCAAAAAAATGGCCCGTCATGCAGATGCCCAGCATGCCGTGCCGCACCGCCAAGTTGGCAAAATAACCCACCGGTCCCAAGTGGTGCAGGTTTCGCACGTTGACAATACCAACACCTTGGTCCGCCGCTTTACAGATGGCCAAGTCCATGGCGTCATGCGCCAGCGCGATGCCCATACCTCCTTGGCCGTTGCAGCGAGCGGCCGTGGGAGAATCTTGTTCGGTGACTAGCTTCGCTGCGACATTGATCTGACCATCATTGATGCGATCCCAATAATACGGTTTCAGATTTCGCACGCCATGCGTATCAACACCTCGCAGGCTGGCCCACAGCAAAACGTCGGCGGCTCGTTCAGCCGCCACTTCACCGTATCCGGCAGCCGCGAAGATGCGTTCGCAGAAGGTTCGAAGACGAGTTGCCGGAATGCGCAGCGCGTCCGACATGGCAATGTTCCTGCTTCAAGATGACAAGTCTATTCGGGCATTTCGATCACAATCTTGACGGCACCGTCGCGGTCTTTGTGCAATTTGTACGCTTGGTTGACTTCCGCAAATGTTAATCGATGCGTGATGATGCGACTGACGTCGATTTCGCCTCGAGCAATCACGTCCAACGCCAATTTGGTAGAAGTCTGATTTGGTTCGACTGCTGCGCCGACGATTGTGGTCGCTCGACAACATTTGTGAAACAGCCCGTCGTAATTGAATTCGAACCGTTGAGCTCGAGGATATCCGAAGTACAAAATGTCGCCGAATTTTCGTACCAAATCGACGGCCAAATTGATCGAATCCACTTCGCCTGCTGCTTCAACTACCAAATCAGCCATTTGGCCATCGGTCTGTTCCGCGACAAACGCGATTGGATCGTGTTTGCTATTGTTGCACGTGGCCGTGGCGCCAAAATATTCTGCATGGGCCAGACGAAAATCCTCCAAGTCCAACGCCAGAACTTGGCGAGCACCCATGCGGCGCAGTTGAAAGTTGAACCACAAGCCAGCCGAACCCTGCCCAATCACGACAACGTTCTTGCCAATGACGCTAGGCAGTCGCTGGCAGGCGTAAATCACGGTGCCATATTGCTGAGCTTGCAATAGCTGTTCCATCGGCAAACCGTCCGGCAGCGCAATCACGTGTTGCCGTTCGGCCAGAAAGAATTCCGACATGGCAAGATGTCCCGGTGCCAGCGCTAACACTCGGTCACCAACCTTGAATTCCGATTCTTGATGGGGTACGGCAACCACATAGCCCACCATTTCATGGCCGGTTGTGCCGGGCGGAAACGGATAGGAGGATTCAGGTGCGAAGTGCAACATTTGGACGTCGCTTCCGCACAGCGATAGGCGATGGCATTTGACCAGCACGTGACCGGGACGCACCTCGGGAACAGGCACATTCACAAATTCCGCTCGTCCCCGAGCCACCACTTGAACCGCTTTCATTTGTTGCGCCACAAAGCACCTCGCTGCCAGAGGGAAACATTCGAAACTAAGTCTGGTTCGATTCGCTCGAACCTTATTTCAAAAACTGCTGCATGTATTGGAAGCTGCCTTCGACCAGTTTTTCAAGGCCTGGTGTGTAATCAAAGACTTCGACGGACACCCATTTGTCGTAGCCAATTTCTTGCAGGGCGGCAAAGATGGGCGCAAAGTCAATTTCGCCCATGCCGGGCCCCAATTTGTTGGCGTCATTGGCGTGAAAGTGTTCTACGAATGCCGCGCTGTCTTTGATGATATCCGGAATCGGTTTCGATTCGCTGGACATCGCTTTCACGTCTAGGTGCAAACGCACGCGAGGCGAATCAATTTTCTTGGCCAGTTCCATGCCCGCTTCGGCGGTGAGCAAGAAATCTCCTTCGGCTGGGCCCAGCGGTTCCAGTGCCAGCGTGATGCCGGCTTGTTCCAGGTCCTTTGTAAAGGATTGGATGACTTCGGCCGCAAAATCCATGGCTTGGGCGTGCGAAACCCCCGGTAGCAAGTTGCGTTGTTGGGGCGAACCCAAGACCATCACGCTACCGCCCAAGTCATGACAAAGTTGTGTCAGTGCCTTGAAATAGTCGGACGTCTTTTGGCGAATCGCCGCGTCGGGTGACGTCAAATAAAAGCCTTCCGTCTTGGCCAACAGCCAGTGAAGACCAACCACTTCCAGGCCAGCGTCGGCCGCTTGCTTTTTCACCGTTTGCCGTTGCTGAGCGGTGATCTGAGTGGCATCGTTGTGCATGGTGAACGGAGCGATTTCAATGCCGGTGTATCCAGCGTTTCGGGCGTAGGCGAAGGCCTTGTCAAACGGCCAGTCTTGAAATGTCTCGTTGCAAATGGCGAATTTCATGTTGCGGAATCGCTTTCGGTCTAACGGGTTAATCGAATTGTGACCAATGTAGTTGACGTTGTGGCGTGGCTTGCCAAGACTTGTGGCTGGTTATTCCAGGCCTGGAATATTTTTCTGGCCGGGCGACACCTTCTTACGGCCGCGACGCGTTTTTGCGTCAGCCGAAGGCGCCTTGTCTTCCAGTCGACGTCCCGAGGCGGTGTCGGGAGCACTGATCAGTGGCTCTGGCGCGCCGTCCAGCAGGTCGCCGACTTGGATCGAGCTCAAGCGTTGTTCGACTCGTTCCGCATATTCCGGAGAAAGTTCAAAACCAAAGAATCGGCGTCCTAGTTTCTTGGCGACGGCCAATGTCGTTCCGCTGCCGCCAAAGGGATCCAGCACCAAGTCGCCTTCGTTAGAACAAGAACGAATGATTCGGCCCAGCAGTTGTTCTGGCATCTGGCAACCGTGCCAGCCCGCTCGTTCTTTAAACGTCCCAGCAACTCGAGGAAAATACCACGTATCACTTTCGGCCGAAAAACCTGCGGGCAAATCTTGCGGTCGAAGGATCCACGTATCGTCGGGCAAGCGTCCCTTGGGGTTCGCTCGTTTATCACCGTAAACCAATTGCCGCGCCGAAGGGACTCGGATCTGATCCACGTTAAACGTAAAGTTCTTGGGGTCTTTGACCATGTGAAACAAGTGGGCGTGCGAGCGGCTGAATTTGTTCTTGCAGTTGACCCCGAATGTGTAATACCAAATCACCCAGCTGCGACAGACAAAACCTAATTCTCGCTGCATCATCACTTTGAATTCGGCGGCGTATTCGTCACCGATAGCCAGCCAGAACGTGCCGTCGGCCTTGAGCACTCGATGGATTTCGCTCAGCCATTGCTGAGACCAATTCAGGTAGTCATCGTCGTGTCGTTTGTCTTGGTAGACGTCATATTCGTAGCCGATATTGAACGGAGGATCTGCAAAAGCCAAGTCCGCACAGCCGTCCGGCAGTTCGGCCAAGCCTTGAATGCAGTCTTGCTGGACGATTCGATCAAATTCCATGAAAACCTATTCCTGCATGTGCGCGGGCGAAAGAAAATCCTGGTGTGCTGGCCGCACATTGTAACGATTATGGCGCTCCCGTTGCAGTGGCAGTTGCATGGTGCTGGCGAAGTCTGGGGATCCATTCGTTTGGCGCAGGTCCTATAACTGGTATGGTTCGAATTGGGCGAATTGAATCTGGCGCTGGCTTGGCTTGCAATTTGATCGGCGTGACGAACGTTTCATACAGCGGAATTGTGCTTTGAATTGGCATGATTCTGGCTGTCGCAACGAGTTCGATTGAATGTTCAACTGGAAATCTGGTTTGTCATGGCGAATTGGAAGAAATGGCTGGTGGCAGCTCGCTATTGGGCGACCCTGCCCGCTCGTCAGCAGCGAAATCGCAGCTTGGCCGCGCAAGGTCAGTCACCATTGATGGTTCTGTTCTATCATCGAGTGGCAGATACGTTTCCCAACGATTGGACGATATCGAACCAGTTGTTTCAACGGCAAATCGAATGGATTCGTCAGCACTATGAAATCGTGTCGCTGCATGGTGCAGGATCGCATTCACTTGCGAAAACAGAATGGTCGTCCAGCAGTGGCCATTACATTTGACGATGGCTACGCGGAAAACTGTGATCAAGCGTTGCCTTACTTGTTAGAGAATCAGATTCCGTTTACCTACTTTGTCACGCTGGACAATATGCTGACCGGGCAATCGTTTCCGCATGACGCACAAGCCAACTGCCCGGCCAAGCCGAATACGCTGGAACAGATTCAACTATTGGCTCAGGCCGGAGCGGAGATTGGCGGTCACACCAAGACGCATCCAGACTTGGGTGCCATCCATGATGAAGCCACACTGCAGGAAGAAGTCTTTGACTCGATAGCTCAGTTGGAAGACTACATCAACAAGAAGATTTCGTACTTTGCATTTCCGTATGGGTTGCCGCAGAACCTAAATGCGGCGGTCTATCGCATGGCGCAGCGAGCGGGGTTGAAAGGAGTCTGTTCGGCGTATGGAGACTACAACGTTGTGGATCAGGATCCGTTTCATATTCGCCGTATTCATGCAGATGCGGAAATGGTTCGGCTGAAAAATTGGCTCACATTGGATTCGCGAAAACCGTTCGTGCCTACCGTTTTTGACGAACTGGAACGAACGAGCGTAAACGATCATTCGTTGGCGGAGTCAGACTGCCATGCCGTGTGACACGCTTACTTGTGATGGCGAATCCAATCCAACGACACATTCCGCCCATGACGCCGCGAACCAAATTGTCGGCGATTCATTGGCCAGCGGCGTCGCCATCATGTTGGCCATGACGGTCATTCAACGGTTGGTGGGCTTGGGACGCAATATCTTAATCTGCTGGTTCTTGGAACCGGAAGATTTGGGCGTTTGGAACCTAGCCAATAGCTTTCTGATTCTGGTAGCGCCGTTGGTGTTGTTTGGAGTTCCCGCAACGTTGGTCCGATACGTGGAGCACTATCGGCAAAAAGGACAATTGCGGTCGTACTTGAAACGAGTTTTCGTGACGTCGGCGTTGCTCACGACCGTCGGAGTGGCGTTGATCTTGTTGAATCATCGACAGGTCAGTTGGTTGGCATTTGGAGAAACACCAGACTCCAGTGTATTGCTGGTCACCACTATCAGCTTGGTGATTGTGATTGCGTTCAACTTGTTAGTGGAACTTTTAACCGCCTTGCGACAACTCAAGTCGTTGGCTTTGGTGCAATTCTGGAACAGTTTGTTGTTTGCCGGTTTGTCGATTGGCCTACTGGCAGGAACTCAGCTCGGGCCGATGGCCGTAATCGTGGCGTGCCGGCGCGAGAATCTGCTGACGGCTGGCTATTCGTTTTGGATTGCCAGGCGAACGCTATCGAAATTCAAGACTTCATTCGCCAGCGCCCATTTGACGCAATTTTGGCGGCGAAATGGGCCGTTTCGTGTTTTGGTTTTGGCTGAACGACCTGCTGATGAATCTGTTCGAAACGGTCGACCGCTACATGATCATCCACGTCAGCGGACTCGATTCGAATCAAGCCGTCGCCTTGGTCGGACAGTATCACAGTAGTCGCATCATCGGTGTACTGATGATTGCGGTGATTGGGATGCTGCAGGAACTTGCTTTCGTACCTGAGTCACGATTGGGAGTCTAAAACCACAGGCATGACCAAACGACTCGATTACGCTTTGCGACTGGTTGGAATTTTGATGACCGGTGCCGCAGGAGCCATCTTGGTACTGGCTCCTGTTATCTACGATTGGGCACTTAAGGGACGCTATACCGATGGATTTTCGGTCTTGCCGTTGACCATGGCCTATTGCATTTGGTTTGGACTGCTGGCCATGGCCGTTAATTATGTGTGGTGCGCCGAACGGCCTCGAGCAGCATGGCGGCAATTGCGGCGAGCCTCGTTTTGAATGCCGCATTAAACTATGTGTTGATTCCGACGTGGGGACTGACAGGTGCCGTCTAGGGGTACGGCTGTCGCTAATTTGCTTGTTCGGAATCTATTGGGTTTGTTCGCAACTGAGATACCAATACCGCTGGGGTACCAGCATTCAGTCTGGCTCCGTTTACTTTGCTGCTTGTTGGATGGCCCGCGATAGCATCGCCATGATGTATACGGAGCGGAACGAGGTTCGCTGTTTGATCAAGAACGATCTGATCTAAGTGTTCGTTTCAGGGTCTACTACAGAAAGCTTCCTCGCTGGTTATCCAAGCCGCTGATACCATAATCAGTTCACAGTTCCTTCCTTTCAGTACAGAAAATGTTTCCCTTCGGCTTTGGTGCTCCGCTTCAGTCGTCCTCTCGGTTACCTTTGGAAGATCGAGGCCCGCTGCGAACGTTGTTCTTGTTGTCGAACATGCCCCAGTAGGTGGAGCCGAAGTGTTGCTGTCAATTTGATGGACCGATTTGACTGATCACCATTCAGCCCGAATTCGCCTGCTTGAAAGATTTGGGCGAATTGGGTGAAGACATGGCTGTTCGTTTCAAAGCGGCAGTCGCTTGATCAGGAGCCGTCGAGCATTCGCCGTCGTGCGACGTTTGGCGGCGTTGATGGTTCGCCATCGCATTGATGCATTGGTGACCGTGGAGTGCCGGAGACAAAATGTTCTGGGGACGTATTGCCGCGAAGTAGCCAACGTGCCGGTGATTTTGTCGGCGCTCCATTCCACGGGTTGGCCGGATGGTGTTGGCAAGTTGAACCGCATGTTGACCAGTTGGACGGACGGGTTCATTGCTGTGGCGTCCGAACATGGTCGGTTCCTGCGCGAATTCGAAAAGTTTCCGGCGGACAAAGTCTTTGTGATTCCCAATGGAGTCGACACGCAGCGGTTTCTTCGCAACGAACAGGCCGGCCAACGAATTCGCAACGAACTGAGCATTCCGCCCGACGCTCCGGTGATCGGAATTGTGGCAGCTCTGCGCCCGGAAAAGAATCATGCGCTGTTCTTGGAAGCGGCCCGGCGCATTGCGCAGGTTCGCTCGGACGCACACTTCGTGATTGTTGGTGATGGACCGTGCCGCACGGGTGAAAACACTTGTGAACTTGGTTTTGAATTCTCGAGTCCACTTCTTGGAACTCGCGGTGATACCCCGCCTGAAATCCTGTCCGCCATGGACGTGTTCTGTTCGTGACCAGTCACAACGAAGCAAATCCGTTCCATTCTGGAAGCACTGTCGACGGAAGTCCCGAGTGGTGGCGACCGATGTGGGCAGCGTGTCCATAGGCTTGGTGCAGCCCGGCAAAACAGGCTTTCTGGCGAACCGGGCAATGGCGAAGCTGTCTCAGGCTACGTTTTGGCGCCATTTGGAAGACGCACAGTTGAGCCGCACGTTGGGCGAAGGAGGCCGCTTGGAAGTGGCCCATCATTGGTCGTTAGACGCGATGGTGCAAGGATTCAACCTGATTTCGGATATCTACGCCAAGTGCAAAGCGCGTTGCGTCCCTTCCACCGTCAGGCACGTGCAAGCGAAACGTTCGGTCGAATAAAAATCAGATTTGACCAATCTTTCTGGCGAATTCGTTTCACCGGTAGCTCAGTTCGACGGAAAGCAATTGGCAGCAGTTCAGCAGCAGAGATGAATGCTCGTTGCGTCACGGGAGCTGGGTATCGCATCGTTCATGATGCGCCAATACCTCGACGCTCCCCTATGCAGGCACTTGCAGCGAATGACTACGATTATCAAGTTGTGTTATTTATTCGTTGCGAAGTGGAGCTTTTCTAGAAGCATGGAACCAATCGATCTAGCTGATTTCAATTGGAAATTCTAAAGAATTCGACCTCTGGTGATCGAAGACTACGAAGCAGCAAATTCCAGATGCAACAAAAATGTTTTCGGATGCATCCTTGTAGGTCCGATCAAATTGAAAGCCAGTTGCAAGTCTTCCCGGAAGGTCAGATTGCCTGTAGGTGACGGCAAGATTTGTGGCTTCGTCCAGCAGTTTGATCTTGAATTTTGATCCCTTGGAATGGCGCTGGCAGAAAATTGCGGACAGCGGCTTTATTCGCAATCATCGGCCCGATAGGATCGAAATGTGGTCGATCCAGAATATCGAGGCATGAAGCTGTCGCGGCGGCTGTATGACGCTCGGAAAGAACTGTGCCGCCACAGAATCTACGAAACGGATCATCATTGGCGGACGTATTCCCGGCTATGACAAATACGCGGACGAAATGTCAGCACGGGAATATATGATCAAATCACCGAAAAAGAACTGTATGGCCAGTACTGACGGCTCAGCTGTCCAACGGGTTTTGCGTTGCAAAGGTTTTGATTCCCGATTATTTTCCTTCGGACAAGGCTTCTCGAGGCTACTTGTGACATTCTTGGAATGGAAAAACTTAGATCACGTCAGCAAAGGGCGTCGGAAGACGAACACGTGATCGAACTGATTCGCCTGTGTATCGTGCAGTATGAAATGCGAACCATCAAAGCGTTTGATGACTTTGTCCAGCAGTGCGAATTCTTCATCGATACCGCGTCGGACTATAAGAGCGACTTTGTGCTGTTCCCGAATTGTTTACGGCGCTGTTGTCCTGCGTGGAAGCCACTCGGCCCGGCCAGGCAGCTCGACAACTTGCCGAATTCACTCCGCAATACTTGGAAGTCATGACCGAACTGGCGGTCAAGTATAGCGTCAACGTGATTGGTGGCAGTCAATTCGTTGTGGAAAATGACACGCTGTACAACATTTCGTATTTGTTTCATCGAGATGGTTCGATTGACAAGCAGTACAAATTGCACATCACTCACAGCGAACGGAAGTGGTGGGGAGTGCATCCGGGTGACGAAGTGAACGTGTTTGACACGGATTGCGGTCAGTGGGCATTTTGATTTGTTATGACATTGAATTTCCCGAATTGGCTCAGTGGCGGCGCACAAGGGCGGAAATCATCTTTGTACCCTTCAATACCGACATGCGGCATGGTTACTTGCGAGTGCGTCATTATTGCACGCAGCGAGGGTGTATTGAAACCATCTGTATGTGGCTATTTCGGGTTGCACGGGAAATCTACCGTTTGTGGAAAACGCAGATATCCATTACGCGCAGTCGGGCATTTTCACGCCGGCCGATGTCGAATTCGCTCGAGACGCTGTGGCTGCCAGATGCAATCCCAACGTGGAAACCATGATCATCCACGATGTCGATTTGGAACTGCTACGCCATACACCGCGAACAAAATCGGTCAAAACTGGCACGATCGCCGCAAAGATCTCTATTCGGTGCGATACACTCCGGCCGGCAAACGCCAGATGGATGTTTAGAGGGCGGCTGCGGCTCGAGGGCGCTTGCGCTCGAGGGCGCTGCGGCACCTTGCTAGACCGCTGCGCTGCTAGAACGCTGCGCTTAACAGATTTAGCTGATTTGACGTTGGCCGAAAAATGACAGGAATTGTTCATCGGCCCTTGGCCCGAAAAATGACAGGAATTGTTCTTCGGCGCTTGGTCCGAAAAATGATCGCAAGTCAAATTTTTCCAAGCCAGACAGCCTCTCAGAAAAGGCGGGGCCACCGACCGCACCTGGAATCTAGATTCTAGCAGCGCAGCGAACTCGCAGCGCAGCGTTCTAGCAGCGGCGTTCTCTGGCAACTCGAAGCGCAGCGGTCTCAAAACGCAGCGTTCTCGTAACTCGAAGCGCGGCGGTCTCGAAGCAGCGTTCTCGTAACTCGCAGCGAACTCGTTACCTTCCGTCGACCAAAAAATCGTTTTCGGTGGCTGATTCAGCCAACTTGGTTAGAATGTCGGCTTTCGATGCCGCTTGGCGTTTTCCTACCTGTGTTCCCACCCGCACAAAGAATTGAAGCATGTTGAACCGATTTAGATTGCTCTGTTTGTTTGTATCTGCGTCGATATTGTTTGCAGGTACCCAATCCGGTTTTTCGCAAATTTTGGAATTGGAAAAAGGGGATCACATTGCCATCATCGGCAATACGTTGGCCGACCGCATGCAACATCACGGTTGGTTTGAAACGTATCTGCAAGCACTCCATCCACAGCACGAATTGACGATTCGTAACTTGGGCTTCGCCGGCGATGAAGTGAAAACTCGGCCACGATCCGATAACTTCGGTTCGCCCGATCAATGGCTGATGAAGGTGCAAGCCGACGTTATCTTCTGCTTCTTTGGATATAACGAAGCTCTTCGAGGCGATGCGGGGATCGTCCAGTTCGAACAAGAACTCAACGAGATGCTAGATGGGATGCAGTCGCAAAAGTATGGCGCGAATGCTCCCCAGATTATCGTCTTTTCGCCCATTGCCCACGAAAACCTTCACAGTCCGAACTTGCCGGACGGTACGGAAAACAACGCCAAGCTGGCGATCTACACGGCCAAAATGAAAGCGGTTTGCGATGCCCAAGAAGTTCCGTTTGTGAATTTGCTGGAACCGACCGCTCGGCTTTATCAACAAGCCGATTCGCCCTTGACCATGAACGGCATCCATCTGTTGGATCACGGCAATCGTCTGTTGGCGCAAGAAGTGATGCGGTCTCTATTCGGAAAGGATGTCTCCATTCCGTCTGACGACAAGATTGCGGAACTGCGAAAGGCCGTGCTGGAGAAGAGCTATTACTGGTTTAGCCGGTACCGAGTGGTGGATGGTTACAACGTGTTTGGTGGCCGATCCAAATTGGAATGGTTTGGTCAGTCGAATCAGGATGTGATGATGCGAGAAATGGAAATCTTTGACATCATGACGGCCAATCGAGATAAACGAATTTGGGCTGTTGCTCAAGATAACACAGACTACCAAGTGGTCGACAATAACTTGCCGCCGCAGTTGGAAGTGAAAACCAACAAGCCGGGCAACAAGGACGATGGTTCGTATTCTTATTTGAGTGGCGAAGAAGCCATCGAAAAGATGCAAATTGCCGAAAACATGAAGGTTAACCTGTTTGCTTCGGAAGAGATGTTTCCCGAATTGGTGAACCCCGTACAGATGGCCGTTGACACGGACGGTCGCCTGTTTGTTTCGGTCTGGCCTTCGTATCCGCACTGGAATCCAACGGAAGAACGACGAGACCGTATTGTCTGCTTGCCGGACGATAACGGTGATGGTGTGGCCGATCGCTGCGTTGTCTTTGCCGATCAATTGAACAGCATTACCGGCTTTGAATTTTGGGGCGGCGGTGTCTTGGTCTGTTCGCCTCCCGAAATCTGGTTCCTCAAAGATACGGACGGAGACGACAAGGCGGACTTCAAGCTGCGCATGCTGCAAGGTGTATCCAGTGCCGACACGCACCACACTGCCAACGCCATGGTGATCGGTCCGGATGGCGGCCTGTATTGGTCTCGAGGTGTCTTTCATGTGACCAACATGGAAACGCCTACCAAGACGTTTCGATCAACCTCTTCGGGCGTTTACCGCTTTGATCCTCGTACGTATGAAATCAGCTTCCACTTCCCCATCGGCCCGAATCCGCACGGCGATTTCTTCGATCAATGGGGCTACCAATTTGCGAACGACGGTACCAGCGGCACCGGTTCGTACGTGAATATCGGCAAAGGAATTGGGAATAAACAGTGGTTTCAGAAACGAGTGCGTCCGGTGGCTGCCACTGGTTGTCTGTCCAGCAGTCATTTTCCCGCTGCGAACCAAGGCAACTTCTTGGTATGCAATACGATTGGCTTTTTGGGAGTCTTGCAGCACGAAGTAAAATACAACGGAGCCGATATCTACGCCGAAGAAATCGAACCGATTCTGGTGTCGTCTGACCCGAATTTTCGACCCAGCGATATCGAAGTCGGCGGCGACGGCGCGCTATACGTGGCCGATTGGTCCAACGCACTGATTGGGCACATGCAGCACAACATGCGAGATCCCAATCGAGACCACGAACATGGACGAATTTACCGAGTCACCTATGAAGGTCGAGATTTGCTTGAGCCGGTCAAGCTGAAGAATAAGCCGATTCCGGAAGTCTTGAACGCATTCTTTGCCAAAGAAAATGGGGTTCGCTATCGAGCTCGTTTGGAGCTCAGCGGTCGTCAAACTGACGATGTCTTGGCCGAAGTTGCCAAGTTTTCCGCAAAACTGAATCCGGAAAAAGCAGACGATGCCCAAGCAATGTTGGAATGCCTGTGGGTGCATGAAGAGCATCGAGTTCCCAATGTGGCGTTGGTGCAGACGTTGTCCAAGAAAGCAACGGATGGTCGAGTTCGCGCGGCGGCGATTCGCACTTTGGGGCATTGGGGACAAAAGGTTGCAGATTGGCAACCCATTCTGGCCGCCGCCGCTCAAGACGAGTCGGCGCTGGTTCGAGCGGAAGCGGTGAAGGCTGCTGTTTCATTTAACGGCTTGGCAGCCGCTGAAGTTATTTTTGAAGTAGCAAATCATCCGCTGGATCCAGAATTGGAAACAGTGTTGAACTACGCCAAAAATCAGATTCAGGTCGATTCAGTTGTCCAAGATGCCATCAAGGCCGGCAAGGCAGTTTCTGCTGCGGCGCAAAAATATGTTCTCAGAAACGCGTCCGTGGAAGACTTGCTGAAGTTGGAACGCAGTGAAGCGGTTTATCACGCTATTTTGGAACGCCCCACGGCAACGGTCGACAATATTCGCGAAGCTATTTCTGGTTTGGCTGGCGACGCCGGTCAACAACTTGCGATTCTGTTGCAAACCATCCAGCAGTTTGATGCGAACCAAGTCGATGCGAATTTGGCCGCCATGGGACAACTGTTGGCGTCACAATCTCCGGCAGCGTTGTCATCTGTCTTGGATAAGGTCAAACAGCTGGCAACGGAGGCTCAATCGGACGAAGTGCGCCAAGCCGCCTACGCTGCTTGGATGACGGCGGTTGGTTCGGGCAAGGAAATCTTTGCCCATGCGGCGGCCAGCAAAGATCGGCTGAAAGACGTCCTGCTTTCCGTTTCATTGGTTTCGTCGGAAAGTCTGCGAGCGGAGCTGTTTGAATCTGTTCGGCCATTGTTGTCAAAGTTGCCGTCGAATTTGGCGGCCGAACGCAGCGGTGCCACGATTTCTCAGCCTGGCATTCAAGTCGACTACTTCCAGCCGAATCCCAACAACGTTGCCTTGGAAACGCTGGCCGAATTGAAACCGGCCGCGTCGGGCATCGTTCCGGAAATAGTGTTTGATGTGCCGCAGTTGATTCGTCGAGACGAGTTTGCGTTGAGGTTCACCGGTTCGATTTCGATCGAAAAGACAGGACGCTATCGGTTCTTTATCTCGTCCGATGATGGTTCGCGTTTGTATATCAATAATGAATTGGTCATCGATAACGACGGTCTGCACGGCATGGTTGAAAAATCGGGCCGAATCAATCTAACGGCGGGCACGCATTCCATTGCGGTCACTTACTTTGACAACGGCGGCGGAGATGGACTGCAGGTGGCATGGGCCGGGCCCGGGTTCCGTAAACAAGCGATTCCAGCCAATGTTTTGTCCGTGGCCGAAAGTGATACGCTGCACGACATCGCCATTGGCGTTTTAAATTCCATTCCGGGATATGCGGCGGAAAAGTTTGATTCGCTGGCAGAGCTGATTCAAGCAAATCGGTATCGAGTGTCCGCGGTTCGCGCTTTGCTACAAGTGCCGACAGATGCGTGGCCCGTGGAAAAATCGGCATCTCTGGCCGAAACGTTGGCCAGTTACGTCGGTGAAATTCCAGCAAGTCTGCGAACCGGCAAAGAGGCCTTAGAGGCAATGCGGTTGACCGACATGCTGGCTGCTCGCCTACCCGATGATCAACGACTGGCGTTTCAGGCTCGGCTTTCCGATTTGGCGGTCAATGTGATTCGCATCGGCACGGTACCGCATCGCATGATTTACGATAAAGAACGAATGGTGATTCAAGCAGGCAAGCCGGTAGAATTCGTCTTTTCCAATACCGACAACATGCCGCACAACTTTGCGATTGTGCAGCCTGGTTCGCTGGAAGAAATTGGTCTTATGGCCGAAGCCACTTCGCAAGAACCCGACGCGTTGGCTCGTCATTACGTGCCCAAATCGGACAAGGTCATGCTCTCTAGCCGATTGCTGCAGCCCACGGAGACGCAGGCAATTACTTTTGAAGCTCCGTCCGAACCGGGCGTTTATCCGTACGTTTGTACGTACCCCGGTCACTGGCGTCGCATGTATGGCGCGTTGTATGTGGTGGCGGACTTGAAGCAGTATCTGGCTGATCCGGACGCCTATTTGGCAGCCAATCCCCTGCCCTTGCAAGATGAATTGCTGAAATATAACGCTCGGAATACGGAATGGGTGTTGGACGACTTGGCGCCTTCATTGATGACCCTGGCTGTCGGTCACGCTGGTCATGGCGATCATCAACACGCCACGGAAGCGCGAAACTTTGAAGTCGGTAAGTCAGTCTTCAAAGCGGCGTCGTGCGTTTCGTGTCATCAACTGGGCGGAGAAGGCATTCAGTTTGGACCTGAATTGGCCAAACTGGATATGGAAAAGAAGAAGCCGGCGCACATTCTGGAATCGTTGTTGGATCCCAGCAAAGTGATTGATGAAAAGTATCGTTCGTACACGTTTGTCTTGGATTCGGGCCAGTCGATTACGGCCATGGTTTTGGACGAAACCGATTCCGAAGTAAAAGTGATCATCGATCCGATCGCCAAGCCGGAACCGACAGTGCTGAAAAAATCTCAAATCGAAGAACGAATCAAGTCGCCCGTATCGGTCATGCCGTTGGGCTTGGCCAACAAGCTTTCTCGAGAAGAAATCTTGGACTTGATTGCATACGTCCATTCCGGCGGCGACCCTAAGCATGCGGTCTTTGCGGGTGGACATGACCACGACCATTAACCGGAACTTTACGTGGTTAGTAGTCCCGCCTTCAGGCGGAATAAGGCGGGACGTTTTTTCCTGATATGACGCGCAGGCAAATAGATCTTGAACGTTTTCTTGGTCCCTCGCTCACGCGTTTTGAAGTCGCGTTTTTTTCCTAGCCCGAAACGTAAGTGAGGGAAAAATGAAGTGTTTCGAAATCCCTCGCTGACGCTTCGGGCTAGGGAATTTCGCCGGGCTTCACCGAATGCACAACTTCAAAACTCACGCTGCGGGATCGAGAATTCAGCAGAGAATACCGGAGAATTCGATTGATGAGTGAGATTCAGCTGAGCGTAGTGTGTTGCGATGATTCGCCGCAAAAACTTTCTCGGATGGTAGAAGTTTCGATTTCACGCGAAGAATTGGAACGGCGAACGATCGATACCGTTTCGCAAGAGGTTGCCGCAAATGAAGCTCGCGAATTGCACAACGCAGCGCATCATCCAGAACACGGGCCGGTGACCTATGTCCAGCAAGTACACGAAGGTGGTTTTGCGGTCCTGGTGGGAAATCCAGAATCGCTGCAAGAAACTTTCTTTGGTCCGGGAACATACGTTGCGTTCATGGACGATGCAGGTCCGGGGCACGCGTCCAAGGTGGGACCGGATGGAGTAAAACGAATGCGGATTTTGAAGGCACTTACAGGTTTAGCGAGTACGATTGTTCGTGTTGAATCACTGCTCATCGCGAATGACTCCGACATGGAAAATCCTTACGAATCACCGTTGGCTGAATCGGTCGACGCAACGTTGGCTGGCGGGAACGATCTGTAGCCCATTTGGTGGTGGTTGGGCGTGGCTGTCGTGGGTTCCATGCTAACGACTCCGGCGGACCCGATTTCGATGGCGATTGCCTGCTATTTGAGCTTGATATGTTTCGCCAGCGGAGCGTTATTTCGCTCCAAATCTCGACTCTGTCAAGCGATCGCGATCTGTCTGTTTGTTTGTCAGTTTGCGGTGTGGGTTAGATTCGGAATGTGGTGGTATGATCCTCGCTATATGTTCGTTACGATCATTGCCTTGGCTTACGTCGCGGCCAGCGTTTACCTTGGCTATCGAGCCGCTGCGTGCTTGCCCGATCGTGGTGGTCGCATATTGTGGTCGTTGGTGGTGGCGTTTGCCGTTGGCGCGATTTTGGGCCCCTATGGCTGCCTGCTGACTTCGATTCCAGCTACGTTGATGGTCAATCGACGTATTGCGTCACGCACAAGTTCTTAAGGTTCGGCTCATATGTCAGCTGCGAGGTCGGGTTTGGTGGATATCGTTCGAAGTTTGATTGGACATATTTGGCGTATTTGCCGTGTCTTGCGGTCTCGTGCGGTGTTCGAACGAACAAGCATACTTTGCTCGAATCGCCAGCCGCGACATCATTTCCGACGATGCGTTTTACTGCGAGTACTATTCAGTTGAATGTGACTTTGGATACGTGTGCGAATTCGCCGAGTGTTATGCAAACAACTTCGCATGTGTAATTCGCTGCCGCGACGATATGTTGCGTCCATCTTCGAGGACGTCGACATTGGGGAAGTTTGCTTCGAGATTGCCGAAGAGTTTAGCGTGAAATTTTCGGAAAAGCAGATTCAAACAACCAACGGGACCGTGGATTCATTGATTCGCATGACGCAGCAACGAATTGATTCGGCGAGCAATTCAAATCATCCACAATCCGAATGATACTATTCTGATGAACTGAATGGCACCCCTGGCATGGGCACTTGCCGAGTACCGGCTTGCTGAGCGATGATGCGTTCGGCGAACGTTTTCGGCGTGTTCTTCTGTCCAACGAGGCTTTTCCAGCTTTTTGCTGACCGCGTGGTGTACAGGGCACGCATTTTGCCCTCCGTTCGGGGCCGAGTGAGACAAATCTTGGTCTTCGGCCGGATCGTCTGCCAAGTTATAAAGTTCTGGCGATGACATTCCGACGTCATGGACCAGCTTCCAGTCTCCGTTGCGAACTGCAAACCCTTCGCCTCCACAGACTCGCCAATAAAGTGTTTCATGCGGCGGTTCATGAAGCGTCTGGTTTAAGTAAGGAAGCAAGTCGACGCCATCCACATCCGCCGGACGCTCGATGTTGCGGCTGCCATGGCTGTAGGTAAGAGATCGACCACACTAACAGCATGGTGATAGGTTGTGCCGGGCGCGATTTTGTCCGGCCAAGCAATGATCATGGGAACTCGAATTCCTCCTTCGTGCAACCAGCCTTTGTTTCCTCGCAAAGGTCGATTGTCCGAAACTCCCGCGCGACCGCCGTTGTCGCTCAGGAAAACGAAAATCGTGTTCTTGCTCAGGCCATATTCGTCCAGGAGTTTTCGAATCCGCCCTACACCACTATCGACTCCTCGCACCAAAGCGGCGTATTTCTTTCGACCTGCGTGTGGAATGTGGTTCACCATGGCCATGTATTCATCCGTAACATGGTCGGGCGCGTGGGGCGCGTTGTACATCAGCAGCAAGCAAAATGGTTGATGGTTGTGCCGAAGAATAAAAGACTGAGCTTCCCTGGTCAGGTCATCCGTTAGGTATGTCAATTGATCGTCCGAAGGAGATGCATTGCGCCACATAGGGCTATCATAATTCGTTCCGTTTGGTTTGACTTGAAAGTAATGATGACCGCCTCCCAGGAATCCATAGAATTCGACGAAACCTCGTTCTATCGGCCGAAACGGCTGACCTGCACCCAAATGCCACTTGCCCACCAAGCCCGTGACGTAACCATGTTCGCGAAAAATATCTGGCAGCAATCTCGTTTCGGCATCGATCCCGATTCTTGCATCGTCCTCCAAGTAAGGAGGATTGTGTTCATGTCCGAATCGTTGTTGATATCGCCCAGTTATTAGGCCAAGCATAGAGACGGGCTGCAATACGGATGAGAAACGTAACCATTGGTCATGCGAATTCCATCGGCGGCCAATGCGTCGATGTGAGGCGTTTTAAAGTCAATGCAACCGTAGCACGATACGTCGCGATAACCCAGGTCATCAGCCATAATGATCACGATATTCGGACGCGTCGCGGTGGCTGCAAACACACAAGCATTCGCGAATGTGATCAGCGAAACCATTAGAATTCGGAACACAATTGGACCTCTCAGGAACGACGACAAACCCTTTTTCATTGTTAATCATTGCGTCCACGGAGCGAACGCCGGTGCCTGTGGTGTTGGTCAATGAATCGCCAAGTTCGCGGCGAAATTTTTCTGCCATGGTGGTCAGACGCTCGACGATTTCGGGATGCTGTTCGGCAACGTTGGTCGTTTCGCCCATGTCGCTGGCCAAGTTGAACAAGGACAGCGGCAGGTTTCAACTCGATAACCATGGCGACTGGCGATTCTCCGCTTTCCGTGATCGATTTTGGTTCAGGTTGGCCGAAGCCAGCAGGTTTGCCGTCGGTGCGAGTTTCCCCGTTGACGGTCAGATATTTGTGCGGCAAGTGGAGCTTCCAGTTGCCGCTGCGAATCTGTTGTAATTCCGTGCGCTGTAAAACACCAGCCCATCATGGGGCGAAGATATCAGGTTGCCGAACAACACGTTGGAAGCATCGACGCCGTCGATGGAGCGAGCAGGCAGATTCGCGCCGGCCAAGTTGCACAGCGTCGGCAGCAGATCAATGGTCATCAGCGGAACGTTATTCGTTTGACCAGCGGGAATCTTGACCACCTCATCCACCGTGAACTCGACACACCTCTTCAAACACCGTCAACTTGCCTTCTCGTAGCGGTCCCGAAACTCCCGCGTGCGAACCGTAGCTCAGAAAGGGACCGTTGTCACTGGTGAAGATTACGATCGTGTTATTCGCCAAGCCGTGCCGGTCCAAAGCGTTCAGAATTTGACCGACGGACCAGTCGATTTCGTGAATCACGTCTCCGTACAGGCCGGCCGCGGATGATCCCTTGGAATTCGGCAGAAGCAAAAATGGGAACGTGCGGCATAATGTGTGGTAGATACAAAAAGAACGGGCCGCCCTTGTTTGCTTCAATAAACGCGACCGCTGCTTGAGTCAGGCTGATCCAATTCAGACTGAATCGGATCCAATTCGATAATTTGGTCGCCATCAAACAAGGGCAAAGGCGGCATGGAATCGAACAGCACGGGATGGTACTTGGTGTTGTCGTTGGAATAAGGAATGCCCAACCATTGGTCGAACCCATTCTTGAGCGGGCTGAAGTAGGGTGACAGCCCCAAGTGCCACTTGCCGAACATGCCGGTGGCGTAGCTGTTGTTGTAGCAGTTCAGCAACAGCTGTTCGTCCGGATGAATTCCGGTGGGACTGGTGTGATTTAGCGCGCCGGCCATGCCAACTCGATTTGCATAACAACCGGTCAACAAGGCCGCTCGCGACGCACTGCAGACCGCTTGAGCCACAATCGGTGAACTTAGTTCCTTGTTGCACCAGCGAATCGATATTGGGCGTACGAATCTTGGTCGCGGCGAAGGACGGCAAGTCGCCGTATCCTAAGTCGTCAGCAAAGATCAAAACAATATTGGGCTGGACGCTGCGATCCTGAGCTTGGCAAGAGAATGCCAATAGCCAAAACCAAAACAAGATACTCAACGGCACAAATAGCTTGCGATACGCCACCATGGATTTGCCTCTGCAAAAACTGCGTTTGGAAGCGTCCTATTCTAACAGGTTTGCCCAGCGGCGAAGGTTTTGAGTAGCGTTTTTCCTAGTCCGGCGTGTCCGTTTTGAAATTGCGGTTTTCTTAGCTCGAAGCAATGGTGAAATTGAATCTGTGGTCCCTCGCTTACGCTTCGGGCTAGGAATTCCACCGAAAAACGTAAATGCGCAACGTCAATACTCACGTGTCGGGCTAGGAAATTCCGCGAAAAACGCGAATGCACAAATTTAAAAAAACGCCGGTCATGGATCAACGGTCGAATGGCACAACTGCAGCATCGTAGATCCACTTCGGTCTGCCAGTGAGTGTCTTGCAAGCGAATTCGACGACACGCTCGGCGAAGATAGTTGAAGGCCTGATACAGCGGAATGCGTTCGATCAAATTGGTCTGTGGTTCGGACCATTCGCGACTTTTCACCGGTAAGCAGCCAAGAAGTCGGCAGCAAGTTGCTGCGCTGAGTGTAATTGGCAAATGCGTTTCCAGATACACCAAGAAATAGGCTACGTCAAACGCGGGATCTCCTACGGCAAACGTGTCCCAGTCCAACACATAAACTCGTTGATCTTGCAACAAGATCTGCCGGAAAGCGAAAGTCGCGATGCATGGGCGTAGCCACAAAGGTATGACGTTCTGCAGTGGCAGCCAGCCAGCTTGCGAGGTGTGCTGAATTTGGTCGGTAGCCAGGCAATCGTGCTGCTAGGCTGATGGGATGAGGTCGGACCAGTTCATTCAGATGATCGACCATGGTTTTGGGTGGAAGATTAGGCGAAGGTAGATTATGCAACGTGGCCAGTGCCAAGCCAATGCGTCGAATGTCTTCTGTGGCGGTCGGCGAACGGTGGATCTGCCGTACGTCTCGACCCTGCACCTGCTGCATGGCGAAGGTGCCGTGTTGCGAATCGTAAAGTATCGGCCGAGGCACCGCGAGCACGTTGTGCGCTGCCAATCGACTGTCCAGCCAGCGTTGGGCGCCATAGGCGGTCTGGCCACCGCCTGATGTCAGAAGCTTGGAAAATATGCGAAGCGGCGGGCCATGGTCCTGTCCGAAACGGAATTCGACAAATTGATGTTCGCTGTGCGGTTCGTGCCGCAAAGAATACCAGCACGAATTAATTTGATGGCCCGCGGCGCACAGGTGATCTTGGATGCGTTGTCGAGCAAATTCGATGGCACTGTTCATTTCGCTGCCAGCTCCAGAATCAACGCCGCAGCGTCGTGATTTCCGATACGCATGTGATCTTGTTGCAACGCTGCGCGCATCCGTGCAATGCGCTGCTGGTCATCGCACAGCGTCATGATTTCGTGCGCCGCGTTCGGTCCTGGCTGTACCACCGCCGCCAGACCGGATTGCGCCAACCTGGTCACTCGGTCTCGTTGGTCATCGTGAGTGCGAGGACTGGGGATGAACACCGCTGGCGTCTTGGTTGCTCGCAATTCCGTTACTGTGTTGTAACCACCCGCAGACAGAAACAGATGGCTCAGTGGCATCAAATGCACTAAGTCCGGTTCTTGCGAAACGACAATCATGCCGGGGCGTGGCGGAAACGAGCCTGAGTAATTCGGGCCCAAAACGACAATATGTTTCAGCTGCGGTTGTCGCGAATGCAGCGCATCGTGTACGTCGGAAACGGTTTGCAAAAATTCGTCGGCTTCCGTCTGGAACCCGCCGCCTCCCGGTGTAGAGACAAGCGTAAACGTGGACTGATGTAAATTGTAATTTTCGGTCAAACGGCGTTGTTGCCGAGCATCGTGTGGCCGAACAATCGCACCGACAAAGTGTGTTTTGGCTTGTAGGTGACAAGGAATTGAGATGTCAAATTCGGCACGTTCGTGCGGCACGATGATAAGGTCAGATGCCGCCACCAGCGGATCTTGCAGGACTTGCTGCTGGCGAACCGCTGCGCATTTTCGCATGATGTACGCGACCTTAACGCCCTGAAGGGAACTTCGAATTTCTTCGGTCTTGGGCAGCACGGTATCCAAGACTACCACGTCGGGCGATGTGCAATCTAGCACGTGGTTCCAGCGTTCGGCCGAATCATCCATTTCGTGGACGTAGTGGCAATCGAGTTGGTGAAAGCCTTCCGGCCTGGCCGCCTTGGCAAAGAACGTGATCTCTGTTTGCGGAGCTAAGGCCTTTAACTGTGACGCAATATTGAAGCCTCGCATCAAGTGCCCCAGCCCTCGACGATTATACGTGTGGAACAAGATCTTGGCCGAATGATGCAACGTTGCTTTGGTGTTCGATGCGTCGGAAAAGGACGCGGTAGATGAAGTCATGGTTTCGCTCCCACAAGCGAAGTGGCCGATTCGCGGAAGACTTGACGCAATTGGTTTGTGCTGTGGTGGATGTCAAACGATTCTTCCATCAATCGTCGGGCGTTTTGCGACAACTGTTTCGCCAGGTGCGCATCTTGCAATAGGCTGTGCATGGCCACAGCCAGCGCCGAAGCATCTTGGGGCGGCGTTAACAGGCCGGTTTGTCCGTGGAGCACCACTTCAGGAATTCCCGTGACAGCTGTAGAAACACATGGCGTGCCCAGCGCCATCGCTTCCAATAGTACCGTAGGCAGGCCGTCGCGATCACCGTCTTCGGCAACTTCGCACGGCGCGGCCAACAGAGCTGCTTGACACAATCGCGTTTGGACTTCTTCTGACGGCAGTGCGCCGAGAAGTTGAATTTGTGATTCCAATCCGTGACGATGAATCTTCAGCCGCAATTCGTTTTCCAATGGGCCACTGCCAATGATATGACACTGTAGCTGCGAATGACCTTGCTGAATCAGTTGGGCACACGCATCAATCAGCGTGGCAAATCCCTTTTTCTGTATCAATCGTCCCACGGCCAAAACAATCGGCAATCGATTCACTGGCGGCGAATAAGTAAATTCGTCCAGGTTCAGCCCGTTGTAGACCAGTGACACTCGGTCAGCATGCGGCGCGAAGCGTGTCTGCAGGTAATCTACATTGAATTGGCTGACGGTGATAATGCGTGCCGCATCTTGGATACGACGCTCCAATGCCGCTTGATCCACGCTTTCGTGAAAGATGTCTCGCGCGTGAGCTGTAAACGAATAAGAGACCGCTGCGATCTTCGCGGCCAGGCGAGCGACTTCGGCCGCCGTATTACCGAAGTGAGCGTGTAGGTGTTGGATCGATCTCTGCCGAATGGCCATCGCCAGTCGAGCAGCCTGAAAGAGTTCGACGGTCGTCGCCTGCGGTTCGTCTCGCAGTACATCCCACACTTCCGGGCACAATTCTGCCGTGTGGTGAATCTGTTGCAGAAAATCATGCGGTGTGTGTGGCACTTGGTCCAAGTAGTGCACGGGCGCAGTGACTTGGCTTAGTTTTTGATGAAAGCGACCGTCGTTGGGCCGGCGTAACGAAAACAGATCTAGCGCTTGGCCAGCTTGTTGGTGCGCCAAGATTTCATTGACGATAAAGGTCTGCGAAAAGCGCGGATACACTTTCAGGACATAAGCAACGCGGTGTTTGTTGGGTGAAGTCATCGGATGTGCCAATCTGAGAATTCGAAGGTGGAGAATAATTGTTGAGTGTTAGTTTGCGGCCACTTGGCGTTGGCCTTGGTCGATCATGCCCAAAGCTTCTTCGGCTACTTGTTGAATGGCGGCGCTGTTCGAACGTTTTAGTTGACGCAAGCGAGGAACGGCTTGGCGAGCAGGACTACCGATTTTGCCCAGGGTTCGCATGGCGTAGCAAACTACGTCTTCGCTGGGATCATCTAAGGCCTGTATCAGTTGTGGCATAACGTCTTGGCTCTCGTCACCGATTTTGCACAGAGCCTTAGCGGCGTAATATCGGATGCGATCTTCGTTCTGTTGGTCTAGCATGGCGGCGGCCAGTTCAGCCATGGCCGGAGTCGCTCGATCTTCCAGTTTGGCCAAACACTTGGCCGCGCGGTAACGAACCGTAGCGTCGTTGTCTGTTAATGCCTCGGCCAACGGCGTGGCGTCCAATTCGTCTGCTTGCTGGGATTCAATCCGATCTTCAATCTGCTTGATGGCAGCGATGCGTTCGAGCGAATCGGGCGAGTCCAGCGTTTCCACCAGCGAATTCATTTCGGGTTGGCAGCCGCATTGCAGAAGCAGTGAAACAATCAGCAATTGGCCTGTGATTCCGGAAAGACGGGGCATGATACGACTCCTTTATGCGAACAGAAACATCAAGCGGCCATGGTCGCGGTGACCGCTGGCCTTCGCACTGATAGAGTCCAAGTCGCTGTGCATCACCGCCACGTTTTTTTTTGTCTCCAGATCACGATGTAAACACAGTCCCACTACCGATGCTACGCGATCAAAGTGCGTCAGCCGATTTACACGTATGTTCAGCAAACGTTCTTCTTGCCTGTGAATTTTTTGTGGCGGGATTGGGGCGTCCAATTTCCTCTTGAAGTAGACCCCGTCGCCGCGAGTGTTTGCGGCGGGCAGGAAAATTGGCGTTTCTTCTAGGATTTGTGCGATGAGTGCCACCACAGATAAGCTCAGAATACTGCTTTATTCGCATGACACGGTCGGTTTGGGGCATATTCGTCGCAATCAATCGATTGCTTGTGGATTGGCCAATTGTCTTCACGACCCCGCCATTTTGATGGTCTCGGGCGCTCGGCAGTGCACCTTGTTCGAAATGCCAAAATCGATTGATTTTGTCACGATTCCTTCGCTGCGAAAGGCTAGTACTGGCGGCTATGAGGCTAGGAACCCTGCTCTTTCGTTAGGCGAAGCGATGGCCCTGCGAACCGAGATTCTGCGGTCAGTGATCACTTCGTTTCAACCCGACGTCTTCATTGCGGACAAAGTGCCGTTGGGCGTTTACGGTGAATTGGAACCCGCGCTCAAAACGCTCCGGCAGCAACCGTATGCTCGTTGTGTCTTGGGATTGCGAGACATCTTGGACGAACCCGAACAGACGCAGATGGATTGGGAAGCGAATGAATGCAATCGAGCGATCAAGGACTACTATGACGAAGTTTGGGTCTACGGCGATCAAGGGTTTTACGATGCCGGTCGCGAATATCATTTGCCGGCACATGTCCAACGCAAAATGGTCTACACCGGATACTTAGACCGATCTGTGCCGCAAAACGGCGGTGTAGCAAACGAGTCTGCCGTCAATTTGTTTGACGATATTCCAGGGCGAATTGCCTTGTGCATGGTGGGTGGCGGAGAAGATGGTGCGCATGTTGCGTCCACCTTTGCTAGGTGCAAGTTTCCGCAGGATATGACTGGCGTTGTCGTGACGGGGCCTTACATGCCGGAACCTTTGCGAGACCATTTGCGTGCAGTAGCGCTGCATCATCCGCAGTTGCGAGTGATCGATTTTCTGGACCAACCGGAAGCGTTGATTCGACGTGCCGATCGAGTTGTTTCCATGGGCGGATACAACACCGTGTGCGAATTGTTGGCCTTCGAAAAAGACGCCCTGGTGATTCCTCGAGTGACACCGCGGCGTGAGCAATTGATTCGAGCAGAGCGGTTGCAGGCGCTGCAATTGTTGGACATGCTGCATCCGAATTTGCTGTCCGCCCAAGCCATTTCGGACTGGTTAGCGGCCCCGCGAACACAAGCCCCCAAGCGTGCTCGGCGGCACCTGAACCTAAACGGCTTGGATCAACTACCAACGTTGGTTGCCAACTTGCTGGAACGACCACGTTGTGGCAAATCTTCTGGTGCATCCGCTGGAAGCATCCAGTCGATGGCCATCCCAGCATGCCGAACAGAAAGCGAGGCTGGACTGTGAAAACGCTATACATCTGTGCGGATATTGGCATTCCCGTGCTGGGAGGCAAAGGCGGCGCGGTGCATGTACGTAGCATGGTCGCGGCTTTGGAACAGCTTGGGCACCAAGTGGTGCTGACGGCGCCCATGTTGACCAAATCTCCGTGGGAAATGCCGGCCGAGTCGGCGGGGCAATTGCTGCACATTCCACCGCATGATGGAGTGAAGGAAACTGCGCTAGTCATTAAGGAATACGTTTCTGCACTGGACGCCACTGACACGGCCTTGTCAGGCCAAATTCGACGCTTGTTGTACAATCAGCAACTGGCAAAACGCTTGATTCGTAAGTTTGACAGCCATCCGCCTGATTTCATTTACGAACGGTGTTCGTTGTTTTCGACCGCCGGAGTGGCACTTGCCAAAGCCGTGGATCGTCCTTTGGTGGTCGAATTGAATGCTCCGCTGGCCAACGAACAAGCGGTTTATCGAGGTTCTTCTTTGGACGCTTTGGCTCGTCACGCCGAACATTGGACATTGAATCATGCCGACGTGGTAGTCACCGTCAGCCACGAGGTACGCGACTACGTCATCTCGGCGGGCGTGCATGCAGATCGAGTGCACGTGGTACCAAACGGTGTGGATACCGACCTGTTCCATCCGGACCGTAACGGACTGGACGCCAAACAGCGGCAGGGGTTACGAAATGGTCCAACCCTGGGATTTGTCGGCGGGTTGAAGCCGTGGCACGGTGTGGAATCATTGCCAAAACTGTTAGCCGATTTGCTGCCCGAATTTCCTTCGCTACAGTTGGTGATTGTTGGCGAAGGTCCGTATCGACAAGAATTGTTGCGTCAATTGCAGGCGTATGGAGTGGAAGACCATGCGGTTCTAACGGGCCATGTTGCTCAATCGCAGATTCCGCATTTGGTTCGCCAATTTGATATTGCCTTGGCACCTTATCCGAATCTGAGTCACGAATTCTATTTTTCGCCATTGAAATTGTTCGAATATATGGCGTGCGGCGTTCCCGTGGTGGCGCCGGCGCTAGGACAAATCGAATCGGTGGTTCGGCACGAAGAAAACGGATTGCTTTATCCGGCCGAAGACCATCAACAGCTGACCTCGGCGTGTCGCCGATTGCTGTCGCAGCCCGATCTTTGTCAGAAACTCGGTAGCCAGGCGGCGGCTGAAGTCCGCAATGAATACACCTGGAAACGCAATGCGGAACGTGTGGTGCAGTTGGTTCGCGGCGCAGGAAAATCGTCGGAATCCGAACTTCAAGAAACGACAACGTTAGAAAGGATCATTCGATGAGTGCGCAACGCAAGTTGTATGTGGTGAATCAGTTTCCGAAGATTTCCGAAACGTTTATTCTAGAAGAGGTGGTCGAATTGTTGCGACGTGGCGTGGACGTGCGCATTTGCTCGCTGAACGAACCGACCGAGACCGCCAAACACGCTGCGTTTGACGAATGGCATTTGAACGAACGAACGTCCTATGATTCGACCGAGTGGTCCAAATTACTGCAGCGCTTTCAGCCTGACATCGTCCATGCTCATTTTGCCACCAAGCCGACGGAAGTCGCCTTGCGATTGGCTGCCGAAACAGACATTCCCGTCACGTTTACCGCACACGGCTATGATATTTATCGCAAACCGCCGGCTGATTTAAGTGCAAGAGCGGCAAGTGCCGCGGCAGTCGTGACGGTGTCGGGCGCGAATGCAGATCACCTAGTACAGCACTTTGGTGTAGATCGTCAGAAATTGCATATTGTGCCTTGCGGGATCAATACGGATCTATTCTGCCCCAGCGAACGCCGTCCGGCGGTGCCCACGATTGTTTGTGTGGCTCGCATGTCTCCTGTCAAGAACTTGTCACAGTTACTGACGGCCTGTGAAAAGCTAATGCGACAAAGCGTCTCGTTCCAATGCGTCATTGTGGGCGATGGTCGCTGTCGTCAGGACCTGGAATTGCAGCGTCACGCGTTGTGTTTAGAGAAGAACGTGACGTTT
Source organism: Pirellulaceae bacterium (assembly GCA_041399205.1). Lineage (GTDB taxonomy): Bacteria > Planctomycetota > Planctomycetia > Pirellulales > Pirellulaceae > JAGQOZ01. The sequence goes on from JAWKTK010000025.1 coordinate 66,589, forward strand.
GCCGGCACGTTGACTCAGCATCAAGTTGTACAGCAATGGAAGCGAGCGACCGTGGGCGTGCTGAGCAGTACCAGCGAAGGGATGCCGGTCAGTCTGATGGAAGCGGCTGCCTGTGGAGTCCCGGTGGTGGCGACCGACGTGGGCGGTGTTGCCGAATTAGTGCGACATGGTGAAACCGGTTTCGTTGTACCTTCCGAGAATGCGGATGCACTGGCCGATCGCATACAGCAAGTGTTGGAAGACTGGGCGTTACGACAACAGTTCGCCACGGAAGCTCGACGCCAAGCGATTCAACGTTTCTCTGTGAGTCGCCAGGTAGATCAGTTGACGAAGATTTGGAATGCCGTGTGTGATGCGGAGGTGAAGGTATGAGTTGTATTGTCCTAGATCCGTTTAATGCAGCATCTGACAACTCGCTGGCCACTTTGCCATTGGCGCTGGATCCTGTCTTTGCGGAAGTTCAATTACAGCGAAAGCTGGCCAAATGGAGCGACGATGATCGGCTGCAGTGCGAATTGGATCGAGTGGAAGTGGTGCGACATAAGCCCGGTCGGCGTTGTGTGCTGGAATACGATGCTATGGTGCGGCAAGTCAAAGGCGGCTGGTCCAAACTGACGTTGATTGGGAAGATTCGAGCCAAGCGGTTTGGAAAGTCGGGGTACCGGCGGCTAGAAACCTTGTGGGATGTAGGATTTGCCATGCCGGCGGCCGATCGTGTTTCGGTGCCCGAACCGGTCGCCACGGTCGGCAAGTTGCACATGTGGTTGCAACGCAAGGTGCCCGGAATGGTGTCGACCGACCTGATGTTCGGCGCCACACGCCACGTCGGTTGCCAGACGCGTCGCCGAAGCCGCCTACAAGTTGCATTCGTCCGATTTGGTTTGGGAAACTTCGCACACGATCCAGCGTGAATTGGAAATTCTGAATGAACGAATTCCCTTGGTGGCACAACAAGTTTCGGTTGGGTTCGATCGCCTGCGAAGCATTTTGCAAGGTTGTCAGCGTTTGGCTCGAACGATCGGCCAGGAAGAAGTCCGGCCCATTCATCGAGATTTCTATCAAGACCAGGTGATTCTGAACGGGAGTCAAGTCTATCTGCTGGATTTTGATTTGGCTTGCATGGGAAATCCTGCGTTGGATATCGGGAATTTCTTGGGCCATGTGGCCGAACAGAGTTTGCGTGAAACAGGCGATTCGCAATCTTTGGCGGAAGTCGAACAGGTCTTGATGGATCGGTACTGTGCTTTGGCTGGCGAACATTATCGGACGGCCATTCAGGTCTATCGCACAATGACACTGGTGCGTCACATTTACATCAGTTCGATCATGCCGGAGCGTCAACAAACGACACTGCCGCTGATTGAGCTTTGCGAAACCCTGCTGAATGGTCAAGGTGCATGATGGACAAGCCACGAAATAAAAAACACGCGTTTTGGACTTTGATTCGGCAGCAACTGCGCGAATCCAAGTGGAACGTCCTACTAGCTGTCTTCGCGACAATCGGCTTGACGCTGACGGAAATCCTCCGGCCTTGGCCGCTAAAGATCATCTTTGATTATGTTCTTCTAGAAAAGCCGGTGCCGGCATGGCTGTCGTTTGCGAAAGGTACTTTGGAACAGCAAAAAGCGGCGGCGGTGATTGGAATCGCAGCTTGCTTGGTGTTGGTGGCCGTGCTCAAGGGGACGTTTGCGTTTGCGGAATCGTATCAAATGTCACTGTTCGGCAATCAGGTGGCGTTTCTCTTGCGGACTCGCTTGTTTAATCATTTGCAGCGGCTTTCGCTCCGATTCCATTCGCAAAGCCGGATGGGCGAAATGCTGACCAAGATCAGTGGCGACACCTCGACGGTCAAAAGTTTCTTTTCCGATTCCGCGTTGTCGCTGGCGTCGCATGGATTGATCATTCTGGCTTCGTTTACCGTGATGTTCATGGTGCATATCAAAATGGCGCTGCTGGTATTGGCGACGTTCCCGGTGCTGGTGGTGACGATTGGCCTTTTGCATCGACAAGCTCGAACGGCACAGCGTTCGCAACGCAAGAAACAAGAAGCTATTTCTTCGCGAATCAGCGAAGTACTTGGTTCGGTCCATTTGGTTCAGGCCTTTGGTCGCGAACAGCACGAACAACAGCGATTCGATAAAGACAACGACAAATACTTGTCCGTCGCTCTGAAGAACGCCCGGATTGAAAGCGCGGCGGCTCGTGCGGTCGAAGTGACCAGCTCGTTGGGAACAGCGGCAGTGGTGGCATATGGTTCGCTGTTGGTGCTGAAGAACGAAATGACGCCAGGTTCGATACTGGTCTTTTCGTCTTACTTGCACGGTATGTATCGGCCGATTCGGCGATTGGTGAAACAGATTGTTCGTCTTTCCCAGTTGCAAGTCAGCATTGAACGTATTTCCGAAGTTTTGTCGGTGGACCAAGATATTGTCGAGCGGCCAGACGCGGTGTCTGCAGTCGGCGTGCGAGGTCGTATTGAATTTCAGCAAGTTGGCTTTGCTTATAACGACGACGACGGTCCGGTGTTGGATCAGCTTTCGTTTTGCATCGAACCGGGACAGCGGATTGCGGTGATTGGTGCGTCGGGCGCTGGCAAGTCGACCATCATGGGACTGATTCTGCGACTCTACGATCCTTCGTCGGGATCGGTAACGCTGGATGGTCGTGATTTGCGAGACTACAAGCTGGATTCGCTGCGAAGTCAGTTCAGCACGGTACTGCAAGATTCGCTGCTGTTGGGTTCTACGATTCATGACAACATTGCGTATGGAAAGCTAGACGCTAACCGCGAAGATGTCATTCGCGCGGCGCAGATGGCGCACGCCGACGAATTCGTACAACGCCTTCCCGACGGCTACGACACGGTCGTTGGCTCCCAGGGTTCGACCCTTTCCGGAGGACAGCAACGACGACTGGCGATTGCTCGAGCCATCATTCGCAACAGCCCGATCTTGATCATGGACGAACCCATGACGGGACTTGATACCCAAAGTGAATCGGCCGTGAATCAGCAATTGCAAGCGTTTCTGAAGGACAAGACCAGCATTGTCATCACGCATGACTTAAACGCTGCCAGGGACGCCGACCGCGTGCTGGTATTAGAGCGTGGTCGCGCCATTCGCTGGGGCAAGCCGTCGGAAATATTCAACACCGAACAGGAAACGTCTTCAACGGAATGCGTGTCATGGAACGGCAGCGATGATTCGTTTGAAATAGTAGAAGGCTTTGACAATTCAAAAGGTTTAATGAAGTGAGTACGACATTTTCCTCGGTTTCCACACCGTCTGGATCGCGACCCTCGGTCAAAATTCAAGCCAAAAAAAAACGACGGTCATCTTGGTTGCTGCTGTCGACGATCGCCATTGGTGTAGCAGCGTTAGGCGCCTATAAGACGCAGCCGGAATGGTTGAATGATTATCTGCCGAGCAGATCCGCCGACACCTATCTGACACACACTGTCGAACGCGACGACTTGAAGGTGAAGGTCTTGGCCAGCGGCATGTTAGAAAGTGCCAGTACCGTCGATGTCCATTCGGAAGTGGAAGGCCAAGTGGGGATCATTCGGCTGCTGGCACGAGGTTCATCCGTAAAGCAAGGTGATATCGTAGTTGAACTGGATTCGTCTCATTTGAAGACCGCGACGATGCAACAACGGGTGGCAGTGCAACAGGCTAAGGCGGCTACGGCACAGGCAACGGAAGAAGTTCAGGTTGCCAAGAGTTTAGCTGATAATCGCACAAAGGCGGCGGAATTGGCACTGAAATTTGCTCGCTTGGATCTGAGAAAATATTTGGACGGAGATTATCCTCAGGAACAACGGACAATCGAGAGTGAAATTACATTGGCCCAAGAGGAACTGGAACGCGCTAAAGATCGGATTCAGTATTCGACCGATTTGAAAGCGCAAGGCTATCTGAGCCAAGGACAGTTTGATGCGGATAAGTTGGTGCTGACGCGTTGCGAAGTTGCCCTGCAGCTGGCTCGAGAAAAAAAGCGACTGCTGGAAGAATTTACCTACGTGCGAACCAAGCAGGATTTCGAATCCAAGATTGCGCAGGCCGAACGTGAACTGGCAACCAGCACGCAATTGGCGGAAGTTACGCTAGAGCAAGTCACAAACAAGTTGGAAGCTCAACGAGCGACGGAGGAACTGGAAATTGTCAAGCTGGAGCATTTGGAAGACCAGATCACCAAGTGTGAATTGCGAGCACCGCAAGACGGCGTGGTCTTATATCCCATGGCGGATGACGAAGACGACACCGTGGTGAAGCAAGGTGCTTTGATTCGGCAACAGCAGCATGTGTTTACCATTCCGGCAACCGATTCCTTGCAAGTTCAAGCCAGTATTCACGAAGCAATGGTGCATTTGGTAACGCCGGGCACTACGGCATCCGTGAAGGTAGAAGCCTTGAAAGACCGTAAGCTGCCAGGCAAGACCTTAGACGTGTCGTCGCTGCCGGATTTGCAGAGTTGGCGAAAGAGTACCGTCAACTTTTACCCGGCCACCATTGAACTTACCAGTGATGTCGAAGGATTGCGGCCCGGTATGAACGTCAAGGTCAGTATCCTGGTGGACGAAGTGAACGACGTGTTGACCATTCCTGTCGAAGCGGTCGTCCGCACGGAAACGGAAACCTACTGCTACTGCCTGAATCAGCGGCGAATCCCAACCAAGCGACCGCTGGAACTTGGAAAAGCCAATGACGATATGGTGCAAGTGGTTTCCGGTCTATCCGCCGGAGAGCTCGTGATCGTCTCGCCTTCCGCTGTGGAAGGGCCAGACGCATGAGCTTAGTTCATTTAATCCGAGTTGCCGTGCAGAGTCTGTTGCTGCATAAATTGCGTTCGGTACTGACCATTTTAGGCGTTGTCTTTGGCGTGGGCTCGGTTGTTTCCATGCTGGCTATTGGCGAAGGTGCCAGCTATGACGCTCAACAACGCCTGTTGCGAATGGGGCCAGATCGAATCATTCTTCGTTCCAGTTTGCCTCCGGAAACTCAGGCAGGAAGTGACGTCCAAGCGTTTGGATTGACCGCCAGTGACGAACTCCACTTTTCGCAACTGACCGGTATTGCGGCGGTCGCGCCAACCTACGAGATTGAAAAAGATTTTTGGTTTGATGACCGAGAAGTGGAAGGCCTTGTGGTGGGCACCACGCCCGCGTTTCAAACAGTTCATCGTCTGCAAATGGCCAAAGGACGCTTTTTGTCTTGGTTGGACGTCGAACAAAGCGCCAACGTGGTAGTTTTGGGTGATCGGATTGCCAAGGAGTTGTTTGGGGTCAGTGATCCCGTCGGCAAAGAGATAAAACATAGCTCGGGGCACTATCTGGTGGCTGGCGTGCTTAAGGCTTCGCTGCAACAACAAGGGCAAGTCGATCCCAGTGAAGCAATCTTCATGCCCTTTCCCACCGCAAAAGCGCGATTCGAACATGTCGTTCGTGTCGAAGACAGTGCCGGGAAGCGTTATGAACGAGTTGACATTCATCAGCTAAGTTTGCAGGTTCAAGACGTGCAAGCCATGCCGCAGATTGCTGCCATGGTTCGAAACTACCTAGACCGTCGGCATCAGAATTCTGATTATCAATTGTTTGTTCCGTTTGAACTGTTGAAAGAAACGGAGCGAACCAAACGCGTCTTCAATGCAGTACTGGGGTCGATAGCGGGAATTTCACTGCTGGTGGGCGGAATTGGCATCATGAACATCATGTTGGCGTCCGTGACGGAACGGACCCGCGAGATTGGTATTCGTCGAGCTTTAGGTGCCAAGCGGCGAGATATCGTGATTCAGTTTTTGGTGGAAAGCGCGTCTCTTTCTACGCTGGGCGGCATTGCGGGATTGATCTTGGGATGGCTGATTCCGCAGATCGTAACGCAGCTTTCCGATATGGTCACTATTGTCACGCCCAGTGCCATGATCATGTCACTAGGTATTTCCGCCAGTGTCGGTGTCTTGTTTGGTGTTTATCCCGCACGCAAGGCCGCTCGGATGGAACCCGTAGAAGCATTGCGGCATACGTAGGCCGTGATGTCAGAATTTACTAAGTCGCCAGAGGCCATGCCTAAAAGGTTGACGAGCGTCTCCCGCGACGATGCAAAACGATTGCGAGTTTTCAATAATGCGAACCCAAGATGAACTTTCGTTCGAAGCAGCCGTTGCCGTGGCGCAAGATATGGACGCCATGCAATCGTGGTTCGAATCGTACTTGGAAACCGTCTATCCAAGAATCAACGTCAGTCGTTGTTATGTCGATCGAATTCGCCTGCGCGGCGGTGCGCGGATGGTGGTGCAATATGCACTTGTCGTGTCGGATTCCAGTGAACCGACTGAGCGTACACTGACGGTCACAGGCTGCATTCATGCCGCCAAATCAGCACACCATATTGTGGCCAAGATGACCAAGGACAAAGCATGGAACAACTTGTTGTCAACGCATGCTACTGGACTTCCGGCTGTCTTTGCTATTCCGGCTCTGAACATGATGGTACAGGTGTTCCCGATCGACCGGCGACTACCCGGTTTGGCAAAAATTTATCCGGAACTGCCGACCTCTGCCAGGCAGCAGCTGGCAGCGGAACAGAACGACGCTCGCTGGCTTGAACAACCGGTGCAAGCCGAATGTGTTCGGTATCGTTCCGGGTTGAATGCCGTAGTTCGCTATTCGCTGGAGCGAACCGAAAACGCTCGTGACGCTGCCGTATACGCGAAGGTTTATACTTCGTCGGCCGAGAGTGAATCGGCTTTCGCATTCTTGCATCAGTTGGATCGGCAGACCAATGACTTGGGTCTCCGTTGCTCGCGACCGATCTGCTGTTGGCCGGAAGTAGCCACGTTGGTTTTGGCGAATGCTACTGGCAGTACGCTGGAAACACTATTGCAACGAAACGACAGTTTGAGCGCGCTATCGCGAACTGCCGACACGTTGGCAAGCTTGGCGACAAGTTCAGTACACGTTGATCCGGTGCACTCGCGCCAAGACCAAGCCGCTTGTTTGCAGCGATCGTTGCAGCGACTGAAACGAATCTGCCCGTCTCGGCTGTCGGAAATCAATGAGCTGGAATCTTGGATTCGGTATCCGGCGAGTGTGCTGGCGGCGACGCATCGCGACTTGAAGCTGGAACATATCTATCTGGACGAATCGCAAATGACGTTTATCGACTGCGATTCGTTTTCGATGGCCGATCCCGTTATTGACATTGCCATGTTGGCGGCTCGTGTCATTGCCTTCGGCCAACGGCAAGGGGTCGAAACGACGGCGACCAATCAACAAGTGAATACGTTGCTGGCACGCTATTTTGATCAAGTGCCGGCTGACTGGCAGTCTCGTTGGGCGGTCCATTTCGCCGGTGCTCTACTGGAAATTGCCGTCGGCTACTACGGTCGTCAAGAAGCGGACAGGCAAAGCACGGTCAACTTCTTGGTTGATCAAGCGGCTGCGGTCAAGAGTGGCCAGATATTGCCAGTTCGGTGATCAGACAACAACGCGTTTTGAGTTCAAATTGCTTGTGATGTTGCCCTAGCACGGTGGCGTGAATTGGAAACCTTCGCTTTGCCCAATGATCTCGAGCGGGTTGTCGTTGACAATTTTGCGAATCAAACTCTCACTGTGGCCGCGACGTCGCATTTCCATAATGAAGTCGGGTACGGCAGTTGGTTTGGATGGACCCCAGTCACCAGCCGAATTGACCATCAAGCGTTCCGGACCGTACATTTCCACCATATCTGCTGCGCGAGCTGGCGTGCATTTGCTGACCGGATACAACGTCATTCCAGCCCAGAAACCTTTTTCCAAAACGTCCCGAACTGTATGCTCTTCAACGTGATCGACCAAAACCTTGTGATGTTCCAAGCGACGGTCGTCACACAACATGTCCAAGATCATTTTGGTGCCTTGGTATTTGTCTTCCAAGTGCGGTGTGTGAATCAGAATTTGTTGCTGGTGTTGGGCGGCTAATGCTAAGTGTTCCAGAAAAACAATCGATTCGTTCTTAGTGTTTTTGTTGAGTCCGATTTCGCCAATACCCAGTACGCCAGGTTTGTCCAGAAATTCCGGGATCATTTTTAGCACTTCGCGAGACAGGGTCACATCTTCTGCTTCTTTGGCGTTGATGCACAGCCATGTGTAATGCTGCACGCATACCTGTGACGCTCGACCCGGTTCGAATTCGGTCAGCTGCCGGAAATAATCACGAAAACTTTCTACGCTGCCTCGGTCAAAGCCTGCCCAAAACGCTGGTTCGCTCATACCAACGCAACCCATTCGCGCCAGCATTTCATAATCGTCCGTGGTTCGGGACACCATGTGGATATGGGGGTCGAAATAGTACATCGGTCGGCTCGACTTTATTGGCTATGGAGGAAGGAAACGTTGGCGGGATTATTGGGGCTAAGTGTCTACACCTAGATTGGATTTCCAGTTGGGATCGTATTCACGAGAAAACAGGCGTTGCAATCGTTCCGCTCGATGCGGTTCGTCCGAAAGGACAATTTGGATACCTTGGTGAAGCAAATTCAACCGAGTGTCCTCGGGCAAAGGTGCTCCTCGATCCAAGCGGTCAAACGATGCGGCCAGTTCCAATATTTTGGCGCGAAGCTGAAGAAATTCGCGGTCCAGAACCTGCGATGCAGGCATGGCTTGGAATGGATTTTTGGTCATATCCTAATCTTCTTATTGACAAGTGAAAAGCAATTCCAAAATCGCATTGGTGGGTTTACATCCCTGCACATCAAGTCTAATTGAAACGCGGGAAACTTGCATCCCGGTGTGGATTCATCGTGTCAAATTTCCAAATCAAGGGGACATGCAGAGAGAATTGACCCTTATGCTATAATTCAAAAGCGACACAAGTATCACGACGGGTTTCCGACGGTAACAATTTCTGTGGAAGTGAAATGGCGCGAGTACCCAATATTGATCGACTGTTAAAGGAATGGCCCTACCAGCCCGATGCGGTGAGCGTGCGGATGGCCAAGGGAATTGATGGACGTGAAGTGATTCAGATGAGAATCGAAATGGGCGTCCTGCAATTGGAAACCACCGGTCGTCCGGATGGCGAACGTCCGGGTGGCGAATCGACTATTTTGGAATTTCTTTCCGAACTTGCGCAAATTGACGGGCATCTTTCCATGACGCCGGATCAGTGTGCCGAAGTGGACCGCGAGTTTGTGCAGTTTTATCATCGTCGAGTTTGCTGGTTGGCGTTGCGAGAATTTGCCAATGCCGTGCGAGACGCCGATCACACGCTTGCGTTGATGGATTTTTGCCAACAGTATTCGCCTGACGAAGCATGGACCGTTCAGCACGAACAATATCGACCGTTTGTACTGTTTCATCGCATTCAAGCCGCAGCGCTTCACGACTTGGAAGACAATAATCCCGAATCTGCGGTAGAAGCTATCAACGGCGGCTTGGATCAACTTCGCGATCTGTTCAATGAGTTTGAAGTGGACGGCGAATTTGAAGAAAACGAATTGGTCGTGCGTTTGGTGGAACTTCGCGAATCGCTACGCGAAAAGTTTGAAATCGGCAAGACTCTGCAAGAACAATTGAGCGACGCCATCGCTCACGAACAATACGAAGAAGCCGCGCGGATTCGTGACCAAATTGCATTGCGCACGCCCAATACATCTGGCCCGAATTATTGACTTCTGGCGTCCACGTCATTTAGGGTGACTCGGGCACGCTTGGTTGCCGAGTCGCATTCTTCGCTACGTCCATTTTCCAGGCCGCTAGGGCATCTCGCATTTGCTTGGTTCGCTCGGGGTACTGGGCGGAAACATCGGTGGTTTCGCCCAGATCGTTCTTCAAGTTGTACAACGCGACCGTTTCTGGCCGGTTGCCCGTCACCAGCAGCTTCCAAGTTTCGTCACGGATCGCTCGACCATTCCAAACCAGTTGCCGCGCTGGCAACGATTGTTGATCCTGCCAAACCGGCAACAGATTGATGCCGTCCAGCGGTCGTGCGGCTGGCGGTTGAATACCCGCGGCAGCCAAGATGGTTGGCATGATGTCCAAGGAAATAGAAAGCGATTCGCAAACTTGGCCTGCCGAGATCTGATTCGGCCACGCAGCCATACAAGGCACTCGATGCCCACCTTCCCAATTCGAACCCTTGAAACCTCGTAGCGGTCCATTGCTGCCATTCTTGGTGGCCCCATTGTCCGACAGAAAAATGACGAAGGTGTTATCCGTCAACTCCAGCTGATGCAGTGTTTCGCGAATTTCCCCAACGCTGCGATCCAATTCGACCACCATTTCTCGATACGCCGCTCGTACGTCCTCACGACGGCCTCGATTCTCAAACGTACCGCCTACGGTCCGTTCGGCTTGATCGTTGGGGCCTTGGTATGGGTAATGCGGTGCTTCATGTGGCACGTACAAACAGAATGGACGTTTGTGGTTGGCTGTGATGAATTCGACGGCATGACGAGTAATCAGCTTTGTGGTATAGCCGTCTTCGTGGAACGGCTGATCTTGTTTCCACCAGTCGAAATTGCCCGCTTGATCAATATGCGAAAAGAAGTCGACATTCCCACTGACGTAGCCCACAAACTGATCAAAACCATGTCGAATGGGATTGTATTGCGGCGAGTAGCCCAAATGCCACTTGCCGAAAATGGCTGTCGCGTAACCGGCGTCACGGAACATTTCCGCGAAGGTAATTTCTTCTGGTTGCAAACCGTGATGATGCACGGGCTTGGATGCGTCGGCATAGATCACTCCCGGAATGCCCGCTCGCTGCTGATAACGCCCCGTCAACAGACCGGCTCGAGTTGGACTGCAGACGTTCCCGCTGGAATGGAAGTCCGTCATGCGAACTCCGTCCATTGCCAAGCGATCTAAATTCGGCGTGGGAATCCAACCATCGTAACAGCTCAAATCTCCGTAACCCAAATCGTCTGCCATGACGACAATGATGTTGGGTGGGTTCGAAAGAAGTGCTGAGGAAAGTGTTGCAACCAGAAGTAGCGAAGTGCAAAGTGCAAAGCGAAACATGGGCAATGACCTTGTGGACAAACGGATTGAGCGAACTTGCATCAGTGTAACTCAATTTTTCAATCGAATTACCACAACAGCGAATTCGTCTGGTATTGTAGTCGTATCATCAACGATCGTTACCTCGAATTGTCGCCTGCGCGTGGTACACTTCCGATTGTACGGAGTCACTCACAAACGTAACGCGTCCATCGGCAAAGCAAAAATTCGCGCCGCCGGGATGCGCGCTACCGAAGGCGCCGTTTTGTCGTTCGCGGACAATCCCACTGCCTGGCTGTGTGTTGAGTGGATTGCGAGTGGTCCGGAGGCAGTCGGCATGGACCAGCGCGTAGGACCAAGTGTTGGACGATTCCCAAACGTCAGACAGGATGACTTCACCCAGCATGGCTGTTTTGGAAAGTCCGTCGCGAATATCCTTGGCCTTTCTGGTTCGCACATACACAAACAGTCCGTTGTTGTCGAATTTGGCCGTATGCAGTGGCGAGTCAGGGCCCAACGTTCCTTGCACCAGCGCGTAGCTGGATGTGGCGGCGTGGACTGGCAGATAGACTTCGCTAATTTCTTCGGAAGGATCGCTGGGACAGACAAACGTATCAATTCGCTGCTTGATCCCCTTGCACTTTTCAAGGTCTCGGTACCAGCCCAGGTCGTCCACGTTGCGATTCCATAGACCGCCATTGGCAACATCCAGTTGTTGGTACAACGGCATCTGTTCGATAAACGGCAAGATGGCAACGAACCCGCTGGCAGCATTCTTCTGTGACGGAGACAACCCCGGCGGACAGACCGAAATGTGCATTTCGTCACCGGTGTCGTCACAGCCGATGCGGCCGGGTGGAAAACGAGCCTTGGCACTTTCGTACGCCAAGATGCCCATGCCCGTTTGGCGAATGTTGTTGGTGCACGAAATTCGCCGAGCGGCTTCTCGAGCTGCCGATACGGCTGGCAGCAGGATGGCCGTCAAAATCCCGATAATGGCAATCACCACCAGTAGCTCTACCAGGGTAAATCCGGTTGTTGGATGGCAATGTGAATCCGACTTCATTGAACGCCCGATTTGTACTCGGCAACAGCTTGTGTAAATTACTTCGGCAATTGGCCAACGGTTGCAATAGATTTGGCAGTATATGACATTGTAAAGAATAGACGCAATAAAAAGCGGTAAATCAGCAGTTAAGGTCCGCGGATGGATCGTCACGAGTTCGCTAGACAATACCAAGCCATTGCCAAACGGTTGTGGCTGATCGCTATTGGCGTGGTTGGAAACCGTGCGGATGCGGATGACGTGGTTCAGGAAGCGGCTTTGATTGCGTTTCGTAAACGAGATTCCTTTCGGCAAGGAACTAGCTTCAGCGCGTGGGTATCTCAGATTGTTCGGTTTTGTGCGGCAAACAACCAACGCAAGAAGGCAGGACGAAATACGTTGACAATGGATCCTGCTTCTATGGACTTACAGGTTGAAAGTTCGGAAGCGGTGACTGAATTCGATAGTTTAGGCGATGCGGCCGAATTTCAAGGCGCTTTTGACGACGATATGCTTCGCGGATTGAACCAACTTTCAGTGGAAGCCAGATCCTGCTTGCTGTTGCGTGTCGTCGATGGATTGGCATACGCCGACATTGCCGAATTGATGTCCATTCCCGAAGGAACGGCGATGAGTCATGTGCATCGAAGTAAGAAATGGTTGCGAAAGGTTTATTCGAACACTCCCGGTCACGAGGGCGGTTCGCCATGAGTAACAACTTGCCCCGCAATGATCCGAACGATCAACTGGAACGTTTTCTGGACGATTTACTTTCCCCAGCAGAACGCGAAGCCGCGTCAAAAGGTTGGGCGAATCATCCAGAAATCGCGGCGGAAATCGAATTGCAGCAGCAACTGGACCAGCGTTTACGCGAAGCGCTTGCGCCTCCTGATATTTCCCAAGATCAAGTAGAACAATGGCTGGCGGCTGATCCACTTTGCCATGACGTTTCGCCATCTGGTGACGTTCAACCTGCAGCCCGGAGTAAACCTTCGAATCATCCGAACCGCCGCCGCTGGATTGTTTTTACCAGCTTGGCGACTACGGTCTTGTTGATGTTAGGGCTCTGGTTTGTGGACGGCAAACGGCACATTCGACCGCATTTTGAACCACGATCGCTGACGGCCATTTATGCCGAGACGGTCGAGCAAGGCTTTCGACCGTATTATTTTTGTGATGACGCTGAACGGTTCGCGTTGACGTTTGCCAAGCGCCAACAAACGCCGTTGGAATTGGCCGAGATGCCGGCGGATCGCCATATGGTGGGACTGTCGTACCCAGGCGGGTTGAGCCGAAATACGACGGCCATTTTGTGTTACGTTCAGGAGCAACCGGTGGTGGTCTTTGTAGATGGGAAAGAATTTGACACGGATGTGGCCTCGTCCGGCCAGCAACCCGAATTGTTTCTGCATCGAAAAACGCTAGGCAACTTGGTGGTCTACGAAGTGGGGCCGTTTTCTAGTTCGCAATGCCTGGATTTTCTGCGAATAAAAAAGGCGGACGAATAATCCGTTTTCTACTCTTCCTGATTGGACCGAACTTAATATCGCTCGCGTTGGTTGGTAGTCCCGCCTTTAGGCGGAATGGTTCTTCGATTAAATCTCACCGAAAGTCGCGCGTGAATAACACAGTTAGCGATGTCCAACAAAAGTCGGCATTTTTTTGACCGCAATTTTGTGTTTTGTGCAAGGAAGTCGCACCGTTGCGACATCTGATGTAACAGGGCTGGTATTGGGCAAGCGACGTGGGAAATCACGCTGTCGCTTGCACGAAACCAAGTAATTTGAAAAGGCTATTAGGGAGGCTTGAGTATGCGGATTGCGTTGCGTTCACTTTTGATGGCGACCATTTTTATTGGCGGTCCGTTGGCAATGAACGCCGCGGCAGATTTTCCCACAATTCAATTGGAGCCGCTCAGTCAGCAGGAATTGATTTCGCCCGTGGGGATTACCAACGCTGGAGATGGATCGAATCGGTTGTTTGTAGTCGAGCAACGAGGCACCATTCGGATATTCGAAAATGGTTCGCTGCTTCCAGATCCGTTGATTGATCTGTCGTCGCAGTTGGTTCCCGAACGACCTGGGTTTGATGAACGAGGCCTCTTGGGACTGGCGTTTCATCCGAATTTCGGCGAAGCCAACGTTCCGGGAAACGACAAATTTTACGTCTACTACAGCGCTCCGCAGCCGAACGGTGATCCAGAAGATCCCGTCAATCCAGTGGATCACCAAAGCGTGGTGGCCGAGTATTCACTAACCGCCTTGGGGGCCAACACGGCCGATCCGGCGTCCCAACGCATCTTGATGACATTTGACGAACCGCAATTCAACCATGACGGCGGCAATCTGGCTTTTGGTCCGGACAACTATTTGTACATCACCACTGGCGATGGTGGCGGCGGCGGCGATAACGAACCAGGGCACACCGGCGGTGGCCCCAACGATCCGCTGGGCGGTTTGGGAAATTCGCAGGACCTAACCAAATTGTTGGGTAAAGTCCTGCGAATCGACCCCATGGGTTCGAATGGACCCAACGGGCAATATGGAATTCCCAGTGACAATCCATTCTTGGGGCACGCTACAGCTCGAGACGAAATTTACGCTTACGGGCTGAGAAATCCTTGGCGAGCTTCCTTTGACGATGGACCTGGCGGTACGAATCGCATGTTCATTGCCGATGTGGGCCAAGGGGATGTGGAAGAAATCAATCTGCTGGAAGCGGGTGCAAATTATGGTTGGCGAGTGAAAGAGGGAACGTTCGATTTTGATCCAACCGCGTCGCCCGATCTGACGTCGCCACTGACCGATCCGATTGCGCAATACGGTCATCCCAGTTCAGAAAACGGACTGCCAAATATCGGTTTGTCAGTCACGGGCGGAGTTGTCTACCGTGGCGACGATCCGCAACTGCAAGGAAAGTATCTGTTTGGCGATTGGAGTACTGGCTTCCGAGATCCCGACGGGACACTATTGGGGCTGGAGGAAACGGAACCCGGAGTGTTTGATCTTGCCGTGCTGGATGTTGTCGGCGGTAATCCGATTGGCGAATACATTTTGGCCTTTGGATTGGACGAAAACGGCGAAGCCTATGTGGCCACCAAGGGAACGCTGGCGCCGAGTGCGCTGGACGATAACGGTGTGCCTACCGGAGCGATTTATCGAATTCGATCGGTGCCCGAGCCATCCTCGGGCCTTCTGGTTACTTCGGTGATGGTGATCGTTGCCGGTTACTTCCGCCGTCGAATTTGCTCAGAAAGATGATACGATGGTGCCATGAAGGACCCAGTTGGTTCGTAGTATCGCCTTAAACGGAAAGCCGACTTCCCCAAGAAGACCGCTTCAGGGCGAGACGGCGAACTCGCAAATGGTGTCATGGTAGGTATTGGTCTCCGAGTAATGCAGTTTATGAACGACAGAGGTTTTGCGGTGAATCGATTGATGTATTTTGGTCAGAGTTTGTTCGTCTATTTCTTGCTGGTTGCCGTGGCGCTGGCAGCCGAAGTAAGGCCTCCGGTTGGATTCGATTCAGGAACTGCGGAAGGCTGGATCGCCGGCCAAGCGTTTGCTAATCCAACGCTCCAGTCCAGTGGCGGTCCGCAAGGTGACGGAGACTCGTTCTTGCTGGTTGTGGGCAATGGCGGCAATGGCCCCGGATCCATTCCGGCAACGTTGAATAATGATCCGGAATGGGTCGGTGACTATGTCACTCCCGGAATTACTTCACTGTCGGTCGACATGATGAACGCCGAGGAATCTAGCTCGTTGCAAATGCGCTTAGTATTGTTTGGTCCGAGCAACCTGAACACGCGTTGGACTTCCGTGGATTTTGTCACCGTGCCGAACGACGGCGTCTGGCGGAATTATCAGTTCCCGATTGACGAAGCCTCTTTGACTCGAGTTGCCGGAAATGGAACATTCGACAACCTGCTGGGATCGGTGTCGCGAATCATGCTACGCAATGATTCTGGTTCGCCTTCTCGAGGTGGTTCGGCCGCACGAGCTAACTTGGGAATCGACAATATCGCCTTTTTGTCGGGAATCCTAGGTGACTATAACGGCAACAATCAGTTGGATGCAGGTGATTTGGATTTACAAGCCATTGGTATTGCGGCGAATGACTTGGCGTTTGATTTGGATGGCAACGGTCAAACCGATAACGATGACCGAACGGCCTGGATTCGAGACTTGCAAAAATCATGGGTTGGCGATTCCAATTTCGATGGCGAATTTAACAGTTCGGACTTTGTGGCGGTCTTTTCTGTTGGAAAATATGAAACCGGGGCCATGGCTACCTATTCCGAAGGTGACTGGAACGGAGATCAATTTTTGAAAGCAGCGATCTTGTCGCGGCGTTTCAGGACGGCGGCTTTGAACTGGGGCCTCGAGTAG
The DNA here is from genome assembly GCA_041399205.1 of Pirellulaceae bacterium. Lineage (GTDB taxonomy): Bacteria > Planctomycetota > Planctomycetia > Pirellulales > Pirellulaceae > JAGQOZ01. The sequence goes on from JAWKTK010000025.1 coordinate 82,997, forward strand.
ACGTGGCGGCGGTGCCCGAACCAGCGTCGACCGTCCTGATGCTATTCGGCCTGCTCGCCTTGGCCGTCAGACGAAAATAACGGATGAACTTCTTCGATACTCAAGATTTGGAAAGATTGAAAAACATGAAACGATTCTTTTTTGCCCTAACCATGACCGTATTGCTTTCGGGAATCAGCCACGCTCAGACACACCTTCTGTCTGGTCCGTTGGATCCCATGCAGGCCTTGACCAATCCGGACAACATCGGTTCCGGAACGGGAGCGATTGCGGGTGACTATGACGACATCACCAACACACTCAATTATTCGATCAGTTGGTCGGACCTTACTTCGGACGTCACCAATATGCATTTTCACGTCGGCGCGCCTGGCGTTAGCGGCGGAGTCGATTTGGGGATTCCCGGGCCGTGGACCAGTCCCTACGTCGGCAGCGGGATTGTGTTGAGTGATGACCAGGAATCGAATCTGTTGGCTGGCAACTGGTATGTGAATATCCACACCGGCGATTTTGGTGGTGGCGAAATTCGAGGCCAAGTTAACGTCACTGCGGTTCCCGAACCCAACACCGCTGTCGCGACCGCGTTTGCCAGTCTGGCGGTCTTTGGCATTATTCGCCGAAGACGCCGCAGCTAAGTTGCTGTAATCTTGGCTCACGGCGAAGTTGTTCGGCCCAACGGGCCCGTCGATTGTTTCGCCCAGGACAATGTCCTGGGAAATTAGCGGTACGTTGGCCCTTCAGGCCAACGGCCGACCGCGTGCCGATTGTTGATCACTTGCTTCTCGAGCTTCACGCTCAAACGGGTTGTCGCGATAGAATCGGCGGCCCGTTAACCACACAAACACGGACGAAAGATAGTACGCAGGCAACATGAACGGACCCCAGCGTTCGTACTGGGCTACATGCACTGTTTCATGCGTGCGGCAAATGTCCAAAGCCACATCGGTTTGCCCAATGATCACGTGTCCCAACGTTACGGCCAACGTAAACTGGCCATGCGGAAGATGTTGGACAAACCATTTTGCACCGCCGTCATAGAACTCGATCGCTCGGCCGCGAATTTGCATTCGTCCACCAAAGCACATTCCTACACCGCCAATGGCAAGGCCAAGCAACGTGTACGGCGCCGCCCAGATGATACCAATGCAAAACAGCGTGCGGTCAATTTGCAAAATATTACCTCGTGCGTGGATTGCGTTGGGCTGCGCCGATTGGAGCAACCTGCATCATCAACAAGCTGCAACGGCCTAGACTCGGAAGCGAACAATAAGAACTCGCCCTTCAAATTGGCAAGATTTAAGTTCGTCTTGCATCATTGCTAAGACATTTTCGTGCGAACCGCCACCGGTACCTGCTCCAATTAGCGGAAACGCAATGGACGAAAAGCCATGTTCGGCTGCCAAGCGGATCGCGTTTCGAGTCGAATCGCGGATGGACCGTTCGGAAGATCGCCACCACATGCTAATGCCGGCCACGTGAATGATCGCTTGATAAGGGAGTCTGCCAGCGCCCGTCATAACGGCATTGCCCAGCGGGATGGGGCCTAGTTTGCCGAGTTCGCGGAACGGCCCCGTGCCTGCTCGCTTCTTGATCGCTCCGGAAACTCCCTGCGGCAACAGCAACCACCAAGGAATGATGTTTCGGTTCCAAGCGTTCACGATCACTTCTACATCTTGATCCAGTAAATCACCGTGAACGATTTCTAGCTGCATGGGACGAGGCCTTTGATACTGATTGGTTCAGCGATATTCTCTTTCACTGACTTTACAAATTCGCTTTGGATTTGCCAAATTTTTTCTGGGCTGGATTGACTTGACGAGGCGGTCAGTGCATTGAAATCCGTAGCGATGTGTTTCCATTTTTACAATGGCATTTTTTGACTCTCTGAAGTTTCGGCAGTGTTTAGCTACGGAAAGGTGGACGTCCAAAAACACGCTCGACAACGTTCGCCATCAAAAACGCCCTGGCCGTGCGGCGGCCAAAACGTGTAGCCTCGTCTAACAATTCGGCGATCGGCGGCAAGGCACATCGGTTCGAAATAAACGGTTGGCTCGGTGAGCGGAGCAATCTGCCAACCGAGATCGTTGCACCACGTCAGAAATGCTTCTTCGGAAATGGCGAATTCAGCTTCCTCCGCGCCAAAATCTACATAAATCGTCACGTCCGCCGCGTCGTCAGGAAGCTGCAGCAAAGGCATGAGATATCGGTTGGCGACTTGGGCTGTATCATGCAAGCGAATCGTTTGGCGTCGGAAGTTTCGATTGACGCATGAACCAACCGCAACCATGGCCGCACAAATAGTGACCAGCGCCAGCAGTGATTTGAGGCTTAGTTTCATGTCAAATAATGGCAAGTTCACCGGTTAATTACATTGGCCAGCGTGGCGAATCCACATGAAAAGGTAATGGTTCCGCCCAACAACACGGTACCAAACGAAAACCAATGTTGGTCATAGTTTGGTGTAAAGATTTGGCCTAGTGCGACCAGGCTGCATCCGGCAAGCATGACTAGGACCGACCGACGCAGGTACGTTTGCCTGAGTCGCGAGCCGCAAGCGATACCGGCAATGGACCAGAGTAAGACACCCAACGCACTGCGCTGTGAAACCACGGCAGCCAAAATACAAGAAAACGTGGTGACAGTAAGGATGAACGATAGGCTGATTTGGCCCTGTGATAGCTCGTGCCGTTTAGTCTCGCCCATTCTAATTTGCTCGCAAGTAAAAGTTGCAAGATTCGAAGCAACCGCGTTGAAATACTCGTGTTAACCGTTGTCAGTAAAACTCAAAACACGCGTATCAGCTACTCGCCGAGCCGATTTTCTCGATCAGTAGTTCACGAAGACGCCTGTCATCTGTTTCCGTTAGCACTCGACGAGGAATAACGGTCACATCGCGTTTGCCATAATAAAGAATGAAAAAATCGTCATCATACAGCCACGATTGATAAATGGACCATTGCAGTTGCGATTCGATGCTGTTCGTTTTGAAGTCGATACCTTCGTCCGAAAACACCAGCGAATATTCGTCCTTCAGCTTGGGCTGCGAGCGGTAAATCATACCGGGCAAAACAAATAACGCGTAGATGACCATCAGCAGCATCACTGCTCCGATAATCGTTATCGCCCAGCCGGCCCAACGATCGGAGGAATAGAACAGCAAGTAGATGCCCGCTGTCATTGCCAATAATCCGCCAATAACGTCGCGGCCGACCTTGAGAGTCGCACGATAGTGCCGCTTCATCGCCAGAATGTATTCGTCGCGAGTATACGTGAAGGTGATGGAAACGGGTGAGGTCATCTGTTCATTTCCGCCTATGACAGAAGTCTTGTGATACGAGCGAATTCGAAACCGATACCACAGCAAGTGCTGCCGACGAACAACGCGTGAAAGACATGGCTTGGACTCGATTCTAATTCCAACAACCGAAGGTCTTGTGACACCGTTTAATTCGAATCAAGCGATTTTGAATTGCCAGCCAATTATACTCTGGCCGTTCTTCGTTGCCAAACATCAGAAGGTTCCTACGGGATAGGCGGCACTTTCGCCCCGTGCCGGCTTGTCCGACACGAGCGAACGCTTTGAAGTTAGCACGATTTGATTGGCACCGAACTCGATGAAACAGGAACGCAGCTCCCCTTGCGGCTTGTCCGGCAGGTTGCGAAGTAACGGGAACTTCGCAGGCAGGTTTGTTGTCGCATGGGCGTGGCGAGATTGTTTACTTCGGAGAGAACGTGAATTCTAGGACTAGCACTGTGACAAGTACGCTGAATAACCAGTACGTCACGGCGGGATCGATTTTCGCAGGGTCGGCGAGAAACGGCTTGATCGGGCCAAGTCGATGCCAAAGATGCAATCCCAGCGGTATTGTAATCGCACCGAATAGCAACAGCGTCCAAGTTGCAGAGCCTTGTTTTAGCATGACACCGCAATCGCCGACTCCATCCATTGAACCAAAGGCGATGTACGCTCCATTCGCGATGAGACAGAAACCGGCAAAGAAGCACCCGATCTGGCGGGCGACGGGAATTCGCCGAGGAATAAATCGCCAGATGAGAACGGGAATGCTGCTGCCAAGAATCGGACCGAGCCACACAACGGTCAATGGATGAGGATTTGGAGAAACGTCTGTACGTGAAATTGTCAGCGGATACAAAACAACTCGAGCGACCGTTCCACCGGTGGCCAACGCGCCTACGACGTGCCCGAATTCGTGAACCGCCAACATTACGAACCAGCTTAACGCTAAAAGCGAACCGATAAACATGACTTGGTGAAAACGTTGCATTCGAAGAAGTCAATCGAATTGTAAACTCGCCTTGCCCGGCAAGAAGCGAAAACTTCTGTTCGGGTTGGGCAAGCCAACCGGGGCGTTGTTGTTGGTATAGACGGATATAATCTCGCTAACTGTAAAGCACCGGCCTGTGCTGGGCAAGCCAGCACAGAGTAGCCGGGTCGTCCCTTGTCGGCCGTCCGACATGAGCGCGAGTTCTAAAGTTAGCAACTCGTTCGAAAGCAACGAGCCCATTGAACCGGAATAAACGGTGTGCGTTGGCCGTTTACTTCGCCACGCAGTACAGATGCTTGTCCGAACGAATGATCAGCTGTCCGTCGGCAATTGCGGGTGTGGCGCTAAAGTCTTCCGTTTCCGAAGTCACTTTATTCGCAGCGATCTGCTGTAGTTCGTCGCCGGCTTGAATCACGTAAGTGATGCCGGAACGAGTGGTGTAGTAGATCACTCCGTTCGCGGCGATGGGCGAACCATAATCCTGTCCACCTCGACCACCACCTCGTCCTCCGCGACCACCAAATCCACCTCGCCCCTGCCCTGCTCCACGACCACCTTGTTCGGCATTCGCATCGTCCGCAGGCGGATTTGCATTGGCAGCGGCGGGCGTTTGCAATCGGGACTTAAAGAGTTCTTCGCCCGTCTTGGCGTCTAGGCAGGTCACGACACCGTTGCCAAACACGTAGATGCGACCATCAAGGACAATCGGAGTGCCGATGCGGTTGGATTGATTGCCTTGCCAAGCGATATGCGAATCGGTGACATCTTTCTGTCCGCCAACTTTGACGGCAATGCCTCCACCGCCACCCGGTCCTGATTCGATGGCGATTACGGTGTCTGCAAACGGCACAACACTGGAGCACATCGAATTCGAACCAAATGCTTCGCAGTACCAACGCAAGCTTCCCGTTTCCGGATCAAACGCCCAGATTTCGCCCGGAACCGCGATGACTAGATCGGTTCGCTGATTATCAACTGGGACCAGGACCGGCGTGCCCCAGGTGGAATTGAAGCCGGAAGCTTCTTTGCGCCAGACTTCTTCCCCGGTGTTCTTGTTCAAACCGACCAATGCTTCGCTTTCCGCCGTGGCGGTAACGATCAACACGTCTTTATAGAGGATGGGACTGGACGCCGACCCCCATCCTCGCGCGCCCGATTCCGTGCCAATTTCTTGCTTCCACAATTGATTGCCATCCAAGTCAAAAGCTACGGCGCCGGTCTTGCCAAAGTAACAATAGATATGTTGCCCGTCTGAAACGGGCGTGTGCGAAGCGTAACCGTGTTCCGCGAACATACCGCCGTATTCGTCTTCCGGCAGATAAGGTGACACCGTCTTGTCCCAGACGATCTTCCCGTTGGTTCGATCCACGCAAACCAGATGGCGCTGTAGGTCTTCCTGCTGACCCGGATTGCGGCGATCCAATCCATATCCGGACCAGCAAGTCACATAAATCTTGTCACCAACCACAATCGGACATGAAGAACCAGCGCCGGGCAATTTGGTCTTCCATTTCAAGTTCTCGGTTTCGCTCCAGGTTGTCGGCAATTCAGTACCTTGCGCGGCCACGCCCGTTCCATTAGGGCCTCGGAAACGACTCCAGTCCTCAGCGGCTGCCAAATGGATCATGGTAAAACAGGCAATCAAGAAGGCGGCCCGGAAACAGCACATACTTCGCATTTATTAGTCCTTTATGCTTGAGAGCTTTCGGCAGATTCGATCGATTCATGACGGTACTAACGAAGTCCGTTGGTATTTGCCTACATATTGTTTGGCAGGAACCAACGAATTCGGCACGCGAATCGCCTGTGTGGTAGATTTTGAGCAGACACAGGAAGAAAGCGAAAGAGGCAGTATTATGAGCCGGTTTGAATTATTGGGCAGGCTGTTGGGATTTACGGTGGCAGTCTGGCTGAGTAGCGGAGTACGATTGCACGCCGAAGCGATTTGGGTCGAAGGCGAACACGCGGAACGTTCGACCATGAATGGCCATCCTTGGTATGACCAAGTCCAGCGAAGTCTGTTTTCCGGCGGCGATTTTGCCAGCAATTTTCACGAAACCAAAGCGGGCGAAGCAGAATATACGCTGACGGTTCAGGACGGTGGCGAATATCAAGTTTGGGTGCGAGCGAATCCGTTTGAATCGTTGTTGGAAATGCAATGGGACAATGGCGACTGGCAATCCGTGATCACTCGCACCAGCCTGGATTCGACCAATGTGGCCGAAGCAGGCGCGTTGGATATTCGCTTCTTGGGTTGGATCAATGCGGGCGAAGGGACGCTGGATAAAGGCAAACATACGATTCGCTTTCGGATGCACAGTGCCAACAGCAATCATGGCTATTTGGATTGCTTTGTGGTGACGAATCAGCCGTTTTCGCCACAGGGCATTCGTAAACCAGGCGAACCGATTGCCGTGACCGACGGCTGGTTTCCCTTTTCGCCAACGGATCGTCGATTTGGTGAAGACAACGCCATTGACCTGCGACACTTGAACGAATCCAACGCCGGCGATGGTGGCTTCATTGTGGTGGATGGTGATCACTTTGTGCAAAAAGGCACCGGGCAGGCGATTCGATTTTGGGGAGTCAACGGTCCGCCAAGGCAGTTGGAAACGCCGGAAGATTTTCAGCAGCATGGTCGCTTGATGGCCAAGTACGGCGTGAACTTGATTCGAATTCACAGTTCGTTTTATGACAAAAACGGGCAGATTGATCCGGCCGAAGTTATGAAACGCATTGAGATGGTCCATGCGTTCAAGCAGGCCGGTATCTATTCTCATTTGTCCATCTATTTTCCATTGTGGTTGGAGCCAGACGCCAACAATCCATGGCTATCGGGTTACGACGGCCAGACGCACCCATTTGCCGCATTGTTTTTTAACCAAGACTTTCAACGGCAATATCAAGCGTGGTGGAAAGCCATCTTGTTGACACCGCATCCTGCCACCGGCCAGCGACTGGTGGACGAACCGGCGCTGGCCTTTGTGGAAATTCAAAACGAAGATTCTTGTTTCTTCTGGACGTTTAAACCGGAAGAATTTCCACCGGCGCTGCGAAAGGAAATTGAAACACGTTTTGGAAGTTGGGCCGCTAAGAAATATGGTTCGGTCAAAGCAGCTCGAAGCAAATGGGGTTGGTGGCAAAAGCACGAAAACGATGATGTCTCCGCCGGGCGGCTCGGTATTCGTCCGCTCTGGAATGTGTTTAACGACAAGAAGCTGCGTGACCAAGATACAGCTGCATTTCTGGTGGATGTGCAGCGAGAATTCTATCAGCAGATGTATGACTTTCTGCGCGAAATCGGCTTTCAAGGCGCGATCACTTGCTCCAATTGGGTCACGGCCAGCCCGGAAGTTTTAGGGCCGCTGGAAAAGTATTCGTACACCGTTGGCGACTTCATTGACCGGCACGGTTACTTCGGCTGTTTGCACAAAGGAGAAAACTCGGCTTGGTCGGTTCGTAATGGACACACGTTTCGAAATCGCAGTGCGTTACGGTTCGAAGCGGAAGACGGAGATGGACTGTCGTTTGTCCATCCGGCTGTGGATATTACCTATGCGAATAAGCCGTCCATGATTTCTGAAACTACCTTCAATCGGCCAAACCGCTACCGCAGTGAAGCTCCGCTGTTCTTTGCGTCGTACGGCAGTTTGCAAGGGACCGACGCGTTCTGTTTGTTTGCTGGACGGTGCCGGGTTTTCGGTTAAGCCCAACTATCATATGCAGCCCTGGACGTTGATGTCGCCAGCGCACGTGGGGCAGTTTCCCGTTGCGGCGCTGCTGTATCGCAAAGAGCTGATTCGAGAAACAAATGCATTGGTCCAGATCCAGTTGAACGCCAACGATCTGACTCAGCTGAAAGGAACGCCGTTGCCGCAAGGAGCGTCGTTTGACGAACTGCGTTTGAAAGACGTGCCCAAAGGCCAAGTTATCCGTCCTGGCGATGTGGTCGATCCGCTGGTTCATTTTGTCGGCCGAACCGACGTTGCGTTCGTCAAGCAAAACGGGACCAACAAGATGGTGCGCTTGGATGATCGAATTGACCGAAAGGCAAAACACGTGTCTTCGGAACATGGACAACTGGTCTTGGATTATGGCAAAGGCGTGCTCTATTTGAATGCACCGCATGTGCAAGGGTTCAGTGGCGCGTTGCAGGATGCCGGGGAATTTGCGGCGAATGACTTTTCGCTTTTATCACCCATGGAGTTAGGGCATGTGGTGATCGTGTCGCTGGATGACGAACCGCTGTCAGTGTCGAAACGGATGCTGATACAAGTCATGTCGGAAGAGAAAGCCACTGGTTTTGAAACAAAACAAAGCGGCAACGGCCAAGAAATTGTCAACATTGGCCGAGACCCGTGGCTGGTGAAAGAGCTCGCCGGGCGAGTTAGACTGCGCCGCGGCAATGCGAACCATTGGCAAGTAACTTCGCTGGACGAAGCTGGTTATCCAGTTCGAATGCAAAAATTGTCCGAAGACAATCAGATCGAATTGGAGCCGACCTCGATTTATTACTTACTGGAAGCGGGGAAATAGGTCTCATGTCTTCCGAATCGCTTCGATCACGCCCGGCATCGTATATTCGCTGGCTTCCGCGTGGGGCGCGTATCCGAGTTCTCGGAGGGTGGCCGATGTGATGGGGCTGATGCTGGCGAGTTTCGTACGTTTGAGTTCGGGGCCGAACATGTGGACCAAGGATCTTGCGATGGCGGAACTGGTGACCGTCACCCAGTTGATCGAATCGTTTCGCAGGCGTTCCAGGATTTCGGCGTCCGGCGCTTCAACATCGGTGCTGCGATACACCACCACTTGCGTCACCCAATGTCCGTTCGCTGAAAGTGTTTCTGCCAGGACTTCGCGTCCTCGGCTGGCTCGGATCAACAGAAATGATTGTGCCGTATGGTTGTCAATCGCTAACTGCTGTGCCAGCGTTTCCGCTTCAAATTTGTTCGGCACCAAGTCGGCCCGCAGGTGAAACGCTTCCAGCGCTGCGGCCGTGGCTGGACCAATCGCAGCCAGCTGGACGTGTTGCAGTTGCCGAATGTCTCGGCCGGATTGCCACAGACGGTCCAGGAACGAACGGACTCCATTGGCACTGGAAAACACAATCCAGTCATAGATTTCCAACTGTTGAATCGCTTGGTCTACTTTGCTCCAGTCATCCGGCGGATCGATGCGAATGGCAGGCTGCAGCAAGACTTCAGCGCCCGCCGCTTCCAATTCATCCGCGAATGCGTCGGCTTGATGTTCCGGCCGAGTGACCAGTATGGTTTGGCCGAACAGAGGTCGGTTTTGAAACCAATTGAGCGATTCGCCCATATCGGCAATCGGGCCTACGACGGCGATCGCTGGCGGCGGGAATTTTTGATACGGGGTCACTCGTTCAGCAACTTCGTCCAATCGACAGCGAATGGTCTGTTGGTCGGGCCAGCTGCATCTGCGGACCAAAGCAACCGAAGTATCCGCAGGCAAGCCATGTCGGATCAGTTCGCTTGACCAAGTCTTGGCGGTGGTGACACCCATATAAAAGACTAGCGTACCGGGAAACTGCGCGAGCGCTTGGTAGTCCAGCGGAGTCGGATTGTTCACTTGTTGATGTCCGGTGACAAACGCCACCGACGACGCGCTGTCTCGATGTGTCAACGGCAATCCGGCATAGCTGCCGGCGGCCAAAGCGGCGGTGATGCCGGGGATGACTTCGAAAGGAATCTGATTCGCGATCAGCGCGTCAAATTCCTCGGCGGCTCGACCAAAAATAATCGGGTCGCCACTTTTCAGGCGAACGACACATTTTCCGGCCAACGCTTCGTCGATCATGCGCTGATTGATTTTTGGCTGAGGCCATTTGTTGTGTCGACCATGCCCGCCACTGCAAACCAATTCGGCGTTGGGGGGGGCGTGTCGCAAGATGCGCACGTTCACCAAATAGTCATACAGCACGACATCTGCGTGGGCCAAGCATTGTTGAGCTCGAAGCGTCAACAGACCCGGATCACCCGGGCCAGCACCAACCAGGTAAACTTTTCCAGGTAATTGGGTAGAAGACGATTCGAGCATAACTTGGAACGCAGATTGTCGGCAAAGAAAGGACGGTTTTACGGCGCCCAGGACGATTGGAATACAGCTGTTTCGGGCGAATATGTTAGAATCAAGTAGAACAGAGTTGACCGGTTTTCGAAACCACAGAACGCATTGCAAGTTGGATGAATACGCAGACCCACGAATCGCAACCCTTAGGCCCCACGCCTCTTTCCGTGTCAGCCAGACAACGGTTACAGCGGTGTTATCAGCGAGGCAAAGAACTGACGTCACAGTCGCCGCCCGATTTTGACTACGCGCATACCATGTTTACCGAATGCGTCTTGAACGATCCGTCCAATCTGGAATATGTGGACGCGTTGCTGACGAATTTGCAAAAAAAGTACAAGAACAACAAAAAGGGAGCGACGTTTCGCGGTTTTGGCGGCAAATCTTCGTTCAAAAAAGCGGTGGCCGCGGAACAATGGGATGACGTCTTCCGCATGGGATTTGAACTGCTGAAATCCAATCCGTGGGACGTATTGGTTCTGCATGGCATTGCCGAAGCGTGTCAAGCCAATCATTTTAACGAAGTGGAACTTCGCTACTTAAAGAATGCCCTGGACGCCAAGCCCAAAGACATTGACGTCAACAAACACTGCGCCGAATCGTTGGCTCGGATGGGCCAATTCGACCAAGCCATTGCGTGTTGGAATCGCATTCTAGAACAAGACAAGAATCATCCCGATGCTCAGCGGCGTATTGGCGAATTGACCATGGCCAAAACCATGGGCAAACCGTTACCTTCGTTACCGGGTGCTCGAGTTTTCTCGAACGTTCGACCCGTTGTCGCGACCGATTCGCCTGTGCCGGCTTCCGAATCGCCCGGCTCGGCTGCGGACGACGAAGTCCCCACGCCAAGACGTGTGGAACCTGCGCCAGAACCGGTCGTGGTGACACGGCAATCATTGGAGGCGGCCATTCAGAAAGAGCCGAATGATCCGGATCATTATCTTCGTTTGGCAGAATGGTTGGACGAACAGGCTGAGTATCGAGACGCGTTTCAGGCGTATCGCAAGGCGTTGCAGGTGGCTGGTGGAAATAGTCTGTTAATTCGTGAAAAAGTGGAAGAATCGCAAATTCGCATGTATCAGGCCCAGTTGGCGATTGCCGAACAGCGAGCGAACGCGGAAAAAACCGCGGAAGCTCGAGATCTGGCGATGCGGTTTCGTTCGGAACTGAATCGCCAGGAAATGCAGTTTTACGCCGTTCGCAGCGAACGCTATCCGGAAGAAATTCAGCTGCAATACGAACTGGCGGTTCGCTTGAAACGAGACGAAAAATTCTTGGAAGCGGCCAAGGCGTTTGAAAAAGCGGCCACAGCCAACGAATTCCGAGCAATTTCATTGCTGGAGCTGGGCGAATGCTATCAACATCTTCGTCGTTACGGAAACGCCATGAAAAGCTACCGCAGCGTGCTGGATTTGCCGAATCTGGATGAAGACGAGGAAAAACGGGCTCTTTATCGAGCTGCCATATTGGGGGCCGCGCTCAAGGATGTCGAATCCGCCATCCGGATGCTCGAAAGACTTGTCAATTTGGATAAACATTACCGAGACGCTACTACCCGTCTGGACAAGCTGAAGCAAATCAGCAATAAAGATTGATTACACAGCGGCCGAAATAGGGTTGTTTACAGGCCGTTTCGATGGACGTTTTGGAAAACAGGTAGATTTGGTTTAACTATGCCTAATACTGCAGGTGCAAGAAAGCGACTTCGGCAAAGCAAGGTTCGCCGCGATCGCAACCGGTCGGTCAAGACGGCCGTCAGGACTCAAATCAAGAAAGTACGTGAAGCTGTAGCAGCGGGAGACGTTGGCAAAGCGGAAACGGAATTCGTTTTAGCAGCCAAGCAATTGGACCGAGCGGGTTCGCATCGAGTTATGCATCCCAATACGACTTCACGGTACAAGTCTCGATTGTCTCAGCTGATTCGCAAAGCCAAACAAGCCAGTTAGGCGAAATTGCTTTTGCCCACATCGCGGGACAAACGAAATCCAATGCAAAAAGCGTCGCCCTTGGGGTGACGCTTTTTTTGTTACGCAAACCCACTCGGCGGGACCCAACGTTGTGACCATTGAAAACAGTGTGACTCATTGGATGCACAAGCTGGCTGGCGGAGACCAAGTAGCGGCGGAACTGCTTTGGAAACGCTATTGCCATCAGCTGATGGGGTTGGCGCGAAAGCACCTGCGCCATCATCCTCGTCGAGCGAGTGACGAAGAAGACGTGGCGCTGAGCGCGTTTCATGTCTTTTGTAAGGGCGCGGCCGAAGGCAGGTTTCCCGAACTGCATGATCGAGACAACTTGTGGCGGTTGTTGGTGGTAATCACCGCAAGAAAAGCATCGGATCATCTAAAGCACGAAAAACCTCGTACACCGCCTGGTGGCGCAGCGTCTCAGGAAGTCGATGTGGAACAGGTAATCGGAAACCAACCAACTCCCGAATTTGCTGCCGCAGTCGCTGACCAGTGTGATCGCTTGCTTGCGGTTTTGTGCGATTCGATGTTGCAAAAGATTGCCACCATGAAATTGGATTCGTTCACAAACGAAGAAATTGCCGCTGAACTTGGCGTTTCGGTTCGAACCGTGGAACGTAAATTGAGTCGGATTCGAGCTGAATGGGAAACGGTGCTGACGGAAACGTTAGATTAAGTTGTTTCAGCCGAAAATCATCGGACGGCGCGATTGGGCGAATAGGTCCCGCTTTGCATCGATGCCACCAAATCAGCGCTGTCGAATTCTCCATCGCAGTTCCAGTCTCCTTCGGCCCAACCGGAATTTTCTGGCGTGGCGTCTTCGTATTTTCCGGCTTGGAAAATAGCGATCAGGTCGCGCGAATCAAAGACTTGGTCCAGATTCGCATCACCGGCTGACGTTTTCAAAAGGTCGTGAACCAAAAAGTCAAAGTCGGATTGGTCCGTTTGCTCATCACCGGTCAGGTCGAAGTTATTTGACTGACTACGAATGGCGGAACAAACCGCATCAATGTCGGCAGCGTCAATGTGTCGGTCTCGATTCACATCTCCAGCATTGATGTACAGGTTGTAAACGCCTTCGCTACTGAGAAAGCCGCTGACCTGCAGGAAAATACGTGTGCCCGGAGCTGTCTTGACGGTCACGTTTTCCAGTCCGTCATCAATGTCATTGTCAATCAAGTGCAATCGGTTTCCGGCATCATCGTAAACGGACAAGTCCAGAATGTTGCCCACAATTCCGTCCGCATCGATTCCAATAATCAATTCGCCTAAGTAGTCGATCGGAAGTTCGAACCAATCGACATCGGCAATGTTGTCGATCGTGAGCCCAAAGATCGGTTCTAGATCGTCCAGCAACGTTGCCTCGGCCTGCGAATCGTTGTGATTCGGATCGATGTCTAGAAAATCGGGCGGCGTTTCATCGTACAAATCGGTCGGATCGGCGTCCGCATCTTCCGGGCGGTCTTTGTCACCGTCCTGGTATTCGCGAAAGTTCTGCAGGTCGTCAAACGTATAACGTAAGTGCAGCCAATCATGATGACCATGCAAGATTTCACCCGGCGTCAGGTCCGCGTCATTTACCAAGCCATCTCGATTGTGATCCGCTAGACCTCGGTTGATGTCTGCGGAAACAGGCTGCGAACTAATTTGGCCATTACGGTCCCAATCGACTTCGCCGTTGACGTTTACGGCATGCAAAGGGATCGGCCCAACTTGGACTTGAATGCCTTGGAGCGAATCGGAAAGTCCAATGCCGTTTTTTTCGATCAGTTGAAGTTCATCCAGCGAATCAGCATCTTCATTTGAAAAATCAATCTGCCATCCAGAGTTGAACGCATTCGGCACTTGCCAATGATAGTTCATGATGCTGTAGTAGTTGGGCTTGAAATTGATGTCGTCATCGCCTCCGTGACGTAATCCCAGTGTGTGGCCTAGTTCGTGCATAAATGTTCCGGCCTGCTGCTCTGGAGTTCCTCCGGATGTTGACCAATTCCCAAGCGTGACCAGGAAGTCGTCGCCGGGCAGTTCGCCGACACCTGACTGCAATGTGTCACCGATAGAATGGCCGAACAGGCCGTAACGAAAAACTCGACGCTTGGCCAGGTTAATAAACGGCCAATTTTCGTGGTTGCGTTCCGCATGTTGTCCGAATTGGCCGCTGCGATTCAACAGGTCGGTCCCGTTCTTGATTCGATCGAATTCCGTCCAACGGCTGGCAAAAAATTCGACCGGAATCGCCGTCTCGTCCAATTGAACGTGCAGTCGAATTCCCGCCGAACCGTCCGGATTGGACACCGGTGCATGGAGAAACGCGTCAATGACTTGGTCCAAAATAGTGTTGGTTGCCAGGCCAGCATCCATCACCGCTTGGCTGGTTTGCGCAAACGCGACCGGGCCCATTCCCACCATGGCGTCCACTTCCACAAACAAGTCCTTGTGAAACGGGTCTGCGCCCAAAGCCGGCAGGTCCAAGTCCACCAGACCGTCTCCGTTGATGTCGATTCCGTTTATTTCCCAGTCATCCAGCAAGCCATCACCGTCGGAATCCAACTCGGGAGGCTGTGGTGTCACATCAAAGTCCCACACGGCCAATCCGCCTGTCGTGTGGTCCAGGTCGCGAGTAAAAATCACGCTACCGTCTTGCGACAGGCCTTGAAGCCGACTAGTGCCATTCAATTGATCGGCCACAAAGACCAGCTGATCATTTCGCAACGGCTGAACTTCGGTGGGACGCAACGCATCATCCACGCTGAATGAAAGGACGTCACCGGAATACGCATTGATTCGTTGCAATGAATGCGATTGAGGATTGGCGACCCAGTATTCCGCGTCGAATGTCGGATTGACACCGCGAGTGTCGTCGTCAGGTTCGCTCGTCGAGATGACTCGGCCGTCTGCCAAGACCGTGGCATCAAAGGCATCCAGCACACCGGTCTGGATGATTCCAATCAGCGAACCGTCCCATGCCATCCGCCCCGTGGCGGCGGCACCGGAATCAGCCAAAAGTATCGAATCATCCGCTAAGACATCGAACCCAAATCCTTGCGGTGCTACGCCATCGTCCGGTCTGAAGTCTGGAACCGGAATCGTCCGCGCCAGCTGGCCGTCGGGAAAGAATACGGCGATTTCTCGGCCGGCGTTGGTTTCCACGCTGACGTAGACCAAACCACCTGAATCCAGCTCCACGTCTCCCAGTTTGCCTGCCGACAGGATCTCATCGGTGAAACGCCCAACCAGTGTGCCTGTCACGTCATAGACATCAATGGTTGTTTCGGCTGCGAGGTAAATTCTGGGAAGATCGGGATTCAGTTTGAAGGTCAAATCATAGTTCGGAACTCGGTCGTCACCAAAACCGAACGCTCGAATTAGAAATGTCTGACCGGGCAGAGCCGCAACGTGGACATGTTCGTTGTCGGTGCGAGTAGCCGACCAAGAAATGTCTTCGCCCGTTTCGTCATAGATCTGCAAATCCAAGTCACCTTGGTCATGATGGAACCATGCATCGACCGACAACGTACCTCGAGCGGGCCTGTCCAGCGAAACCAGTCTTCGTCCTCAGGCGAGTCGATGCTGAGCGATGACAAAAGCTGGTCAGCAGAATCGAGGTTCCTTGCTTCGAACCGAGTATCATTCGGTTCGAAGCGATCCGGATTTAGTTGTTCCATTCCTGCAACCACAATCGATACAGTCGGCGGCTGTAACCCCGGATCTGCTTCCGAAGAAAAGCGTAAGTCATCACTTGCTGAATGAAGTGTGACGAATTGCTCCGCTCCACCCTGGTTCGAACGATGTGCAATTTCGATGCGCTGGGAGCCGGGGATGCCAAATTCGGTGGGCTGGAACTGAACGACGGAGGTCGACACGGCGATCGAATCGACGGCAATAGGTACCAGATTAACGACGGCGCTTGGCGGTTGGCCCAAGCAGACCAGCATTTCGGTATGCTCGCCGTTGCTGATGTTTAATTCGCTGGTGGAGACATTGATGGCCAGTGACGGATCGACAAAAAGCAATGAATAGTTGGTTGCGCCGAGTGTCGGACGCCAGGCGAGTGGATCCACAGGGTTCGCAATCAACTCCGGCAACGCGGACGGCGAGAATTGAGGTGACGCAAAGTGGAAAACGACCATTTCTGTGCAAGGTGGTGCGGTCACCGTTGGAGCGAACTGAATCTCCAGTCGGCCTAAAATGTCAGCTTGTTGGGCAAAGTGAAGCGAGTCCACATCCGCAGCAATTGGGCCGCCAATTTCCAAACGAATAGTCCCTTCCATGGTCTGGTGAAAAATCCCATCAATCAGCAGGTGGCTGGCGACACCTGCTGACGCGGATGCAATTTCGCCCTGGTTGGTAAAACTGCCAGTCACGCCAGAATTCCCCAGGAAATCTAGTTGCCCGGCATTGTGTAATCCGTCTGCCGCAGCCAGCGTCGAGCTATCCAGACGAAGCGTTCCCGCTTGAATATCTGCCGTGCCGCGGACTTCCAGATGCGTGTTGTGCAATTCGAGCGAACCATTGGGACCGAAAAAGAAGAGGTCGCCGATCGGTTGCGTCGCATCGTCCAGTCGAATCACCGCTGGTTCGGCAATTTCGATGATGACATCTTCGTTCGTCTGGGGCAGCTGCCCGTTGGCCCAGTTCTGTGGGTCATGCCACGACGTGCCGTCGCCGATCCCAAGCCAAACTGAAGTGAGTAGATTTCGTTCTTCCAGCGGTTCCAGACGACTGACACGATTGTGGCACAATCGGTGAGCGTTGCGAAAACAATGGCGGGCAAGCGCGCGACGACGCATCGATTCATCTCCTACAACAGAGGCTTGCCGCAACTATTGATTAAACACGAAACTACCATACACGAAAAATCGCATCGTGTCAGCAAAAATCCGTGATTCGGTTCGGTATCAATAGGACAGGTCGAATCGCCCAGTCGGACGAATATAATGAAACTGTTTCGTTGACTGAGGAAAGAAAAAGTGAACCGTCCCACGTATTCGCGACACACGCTGCCCATCGAATTGGTGCGTCGAATTGACCAGCTTTGTGATCAGTTCGAATCAAAATGGCAACCGGAACGCGTCGAGCTGATTACGGATTTTCTGCAACAGGTTCCCAGTGAACAGCAGCCATTCCTGTTTGGCGAATTGCTGCGCCTTGAAGTTGCCTTGAAGTTAGACCAGGGTCTTGCCGCGGACGCGATGGGCTATATCAGTCGGTTTCCGCAATTTACTGCCGCCATTAGGCAGTGCTGTGTTGCTTCGAGTGGTCGCGGTGCCGCGTCCGATGAAGAATTGGCGGGCAAGTTGGAAGTTGTCGCAAATCCTGAGAAAGATGTCGGTTGTGAAATCGGCCGCTATCAAATTGAACGGCTGATCGGACATGGAGGCCAGGGCCGAGTCTACTTGGCTCGTGACCCGCTGCTAAACCGGCAGGTTGCGCTGAAGCAGCCCCTTTCCTATGCCTTTGAAACGCAAGAGCAGCGAGACGCGTTTCTGACGGAGGCCAGGACGTTAGCTTCGCTGGATCATCTTCATATTGTTCCTGTGTTTGACTGTGGCGTGGATCCGGATGGAGTTCCGTTTGTCGTTTCGAAACTGGTTGACGGAGACAGTTTGGGACAACTCCTGGAAGATTGTCAGTTCGAAACGGCGGATGCGGTTGAACTGGCGGCCAACATTGCCGACGCATTGCATTATGCTCACCGCCAAAAAATGGTTCATCGCGACGTCAAGCCGGGAAATATCTTGATAGACCAAGCGGGCGTGGCGTATTTGACGGACTTTGGTTTGGTTCTCACAAATGATGGTTATGGTGTTTCCGGTAGTTTTGCAGGCACACCCGCGTACATGAGTCCCGAGCAAGCTCGCGGTGAAGGACACTTGGTTGACGGACGGTCCGACGTGTTTAGCCTGGGCGTGGTTCTGTACGAAATGCTCACCGGCGAACGTCCATTCGTCGGTCCGAATTGGCTGGATGTGATTGATCGAATTATTCGCTTGCCAGTGCGACCTCCAAGACAATTGAACGATCGGATTCCTCGCGAATTAGAACGTATCGTCTTGCGAGCGTTAGAGAAAAACGTGCAAGACCGATATCTTACCGCGGCTGATATGGCAGACGAGTTGCGAATGTTGCTTGCGGAAAACGCTGTTTCGACACAGCACCTTGCCACTTCCCGACCAACGGCTGATCGCCGGAATGCCATTGTTCCGCCAGGGTTGCGTTCATTCGGTTTTCAGGACGCAGATTTTTTTCTGCCGTTGTTGAGTGGCCCCAAGGACGGGCACGGGATTCCAGATTCGGTGCGTTTCTGGAAATCTCGGATTGATAGTCTACAGCGAGACTCCGCGTTTCGGACTGGCTTGATTTACGGGCCGTCCGGCTGCGGAAAGTCATCGTTCGTCAAAGCCGGCTTGATTCCTCGTTTGGCAAACCATGTTTTGCCGGTGTTCCTGGAAGCATCCGCAAACGGTACCGAGTCACAATTGGCTGAGCAGTTGGCCAGGCTCACGCATGGCGCCCCAGTTGATCATACGGCGAATCTTCCAACGCTGGTTGCGACGCTACGCCGACAAATGGCGGATACTGGACAGAAGTGTGTGATCTTCTTAGACCAATTCGAACAATGGCTGTTTGGCCACGATTGGGACGCCGACGCGATACTGTCGGATTCGCTCAGGCAGTGCGATGGAGCCCACGTTCAATGTGTCTTACTGGTGCGAGACGACTTTTGGAGCGATGTCAGCCGATTTGCCAAGCAGCTAGATGTTAAGTTTGTAGAAAATCAGAACAGCCGTATGCTGGACTTGTTAGATGTTCGGCACGCACAACAGGTTTTGACCTGGTTTGGGCAAGCGTGGGGATGTCTCCCAGATCATGACACGGAATTGACACCGGAACAGCGCGAATTCATTCGGTTGGCGGTACAGAGCATTGCAACGCAAAATCGAATCGTCTGTGTGCGTTTGGCGTTGTTTGCTGAAATGATTCGCGGAGAAGCATGGCATCCAAAAACAATGGAGCAAATCGGCGGTACCGAAGGTGTGGGCACGCAATTTTTAGATTCCTTGTTCTGCAATTCGCACGCACCCTATGAACATCGCTTGCATGCTGACGCGGCGGAACGTGTTCTTGCCCAGTTGATTCCCAATGAAGAAGTGGAAATCAAACGTCCATCGGTCTCCGAAGCGGCATTGCAAGTTGCTTCGGGCTACGCCGATCGGCCGGCGCAGTTTGAAGATTTGATTCGAATCTTGGATCAGGAGACTCGGCTGATCACGCCAGTCGCTGCGTTGGGACTGGAAAACGATTCGCCCACTGGCGGCAAATCCGATCGACGATTTCAACTGACTCACGACTATTTAGTGCCATCCTTGCGAACCTGGATTGACCGCAATCAGCGATCTACGCCTGCCGGACAAGCTCGTCTGTTGCTGCGCGATCGAACCAAACAATGGCAACATCGTCGCGACACAAGGTTGCTGCCGTCCCTAGGCGAAATTGTGCGCATACGGCGTTGGACCAGAAAAGCGGATTGGTCTGCGGCGCAAGCCGATTTGATGCGTCAAGCCAGCTTGCGATTGGGAGTGCGACTTTTGGGCGCTATCGGAGTTGCGGCGTTGATCGTGGCGACCTTGACCATGGTAATGATCCATCGCCAACGGAATGCACGACTGCAAGTGGAATCGGTGGTACATTCCGATTGGAATGCGCTGCCGAACACCATTGGGCAACTGGATCTTCGTAATCGTAGAATTGATGCGGAACTGCGTCGAGTAATGGTGGAAGGCGATCGCGACGAGCGTTTGCGAGCGTCGTTGGCGCTGCTGCCAAACGACGCTGGGCAAGCCGAGTTTTTGTTTCAACAGTGTTTTGAAATTTCACCGCAGGAATTAGGTGTCGTTCGTACCGTTCTCGGTGATTCGCTCAAACAGCGAGTTCCCGAGTTGCAGGCGATCTTACGCGACACCACTCAGGCAGCCGACCGTCGGTTTCGAGCCGGTGTGCTATTGGCCGCCGACGGCACGAATGTAAATCACGCAAACGATGAGGATTTGACTGCCAACGCTGAGTTTCTGGCGGTTCGTCTGATAAGCGAATGCGAGCGAAACCCGCAGCAAACCGCGGATTGGCTTTCTCTGTGGCAGCCAGCTGGGCGTATCTTAGCGGATGAACTTTTTCAACTTGCGACGGACGAATCGGTCACTTCGGCTGAGCGGCAATGGGCCACCGTGGCGACATGTCAATTCGCAACGGCTCGGCCAGAATTGCTGGTAAAGCTGCTGACGCAATGTGACCTGCCTTCGTTCGAACTATGTTTTCAGGCGGTTGCAAATAGTGACGCCGCCAAAAATCTCTGGTCCAGCAGTCTGGCGAAGACCTGCCGTTCCAACAGGTGAATCGTTTGGTCTGTGCTGCGTTGCGAATCGAAGATGCGGACGCAGCTTGGCAACGGTTTTCCGGCAATCAACAAAACGACCTGCGGACCGAATTTGCGCTAACGTGCCGCGAATGTGGAATCGAACTTCCCGTGTTGGCGAATCGCTTGGCGATGGAAACCGATCAGGACCGCATTCGCATGTTGCTTAGCGCGATGGGACGCTTCGAATGTCCCGATGACGACGTGGTTCGACGTATCGGACAGCGGTTTTTGTCGGCGCCGGACGCAGGGCACCGCGCTATGGCGGAATGGCTGTTGCGAAAGTGGAATCGTTGGAATGTTACTGAAAATTCCGCCATTTCGGCAAATGCCGACAACCAGCGTAACTGGTTTGTCGCGCCTTCCGGTTTCACGATGGTCCTGCTTGGGCCGGCCACGGTCGAGATGGGTTCGCCGGAAGGCGATGTGGAACGCTTGCCGCGAGAAGTACATTACCAATCGGAAATCGCTTATCGATTCGCGATTGCAGATCGTGAAACGTCTGTCTCGCAGTTTGAAACGTTTCTGAAGCAACGCTACGGCAATTCTTTTCGCGACCGCTATGCTAACTTCGCGCCGACCGACGATTGCGCTCGCACACACGTTTCATGGTACTTGGCGGCAGAATATTGCAACTGGCTAAGCGAACAAGAAAACATCGCACAAGACCAATGGTGTTACGCACCGAATTCCGACAACCGGTATGCGGACGGAATGCAGATGATGAACGATGTGGACCGCCGTACCGGCTATCGGTTACCGACCGAGGTCGAATGGGAGTATGCGGCGCGCGCGAACTCGATCAACAGCCGATTTTTTGGGCGTGATGCGCAACAATTGCCACACTTTGCCTGGTACGCGGTCAACGCGAACGGACGTTGTTGGCCGGGAGCGCAGCGTCGTCCCAATTCGTTTGGCATGTTTGATATGCTCGGAAACCTCTGGGAATGGTGTCATGATCCGATGACGGACCATCCCGAGCGGTTTGCTTCTTCGGCCGTCATTCCCGCGACCGCAACCGTTTTGGATTCGCAGGATCGAATAAGTAAAGGTGGTTCGTTCGCGACGCCAGCTTTGTATTTGCGAACCGCAGTGCGCAATCCCGATCCGCCTACTAAATTCAATGCGAATTACGGTTTTCGCATCGCTAGAACCGTCATTGATTAGGTCCGTTGCGGGCGACATGATTTGCAGCCAGCGACATGTTATTTGCCTACCAACTTTCGTCGCACTCGGCCCAGTTGACCAGCGCCGGATCGGCGCCGGTTGGAAATTCATTCGGATTCTTCGAAAAAAGTTGTCGGGCAACGTCGTTCTTTTTCCATTGCCTTAATGAACACGGTGAATGGTTGCCGGGTCAAGACAGGGCTTTTCCGCGAAGGAGAATCACGATGCGACTACGTAAATGGTCATTTGTATTGGTAGTACTAGGTATGCTTCAGCCGAATTGGGTATGCGGACAGCGAACGTCGGATTATCGAGTGCGACATAATTACCGCACCAATTTGAATGCGAACCAAGCGATCCGCGGACAGTGGAGGTATTCCCTGAAAGACACGGCGTACAGCCGATCTGGTGGCTGGGTGCGTCGCAACGAACGCGACATTGTCGGCCCGTTTCAAGGGAACTTTGCCCAAGCAGAAACGTTAACCGCCACCAGCGGCGGCGCGTCGGCAACGTCCAACGCCAGCGTTAACTTCGGGCAGAACGGTGGGTGGCACCAGGTGGATGGCGTGGCGTCGATCGGTGGCGATGGCCGATATGCTCGAGCGTTCAGTTCGTCCGCTCTGGCTATCAACACTGGAACTCGACGCGCCAACGGGCAAATTCGATGGCAACCCAACTGGCGAATTGACCGCATTTCGGGTTCGCGCCGCGTGAACCGAGACCCGGTAGAAATCGTCGTCACGGATCTGGACAACGGCAATCAGGTGCGTGATACACTGTTCGACCTGCATGTCGATATTGGTGAAGGTGGCAGCGGATATTGGGAAAACGGGATGCTTAGTTTACGAGGCATGGACGGGACATTCCGAGTGGACATTGGTGGACAGTATTTGACGTCAAAGCCAGGAACGATGCTGCTGGAATATAACGCTCTGGGCGTGGTCACTCGGTCATTTGATTCCGGTGTCTTTGACGGACTCTTGCCAGCGGTTGGCGAATTGGCTCATCTGGATATGGACGTCAGTCAATACGTTGGCGATGCGCAAGGGAACATTGATCTCGATTACGACTTCAACATGCAAGGCAATCTAGACCTAACAGCCAACATGACCGGCGACGGTGTCGCCGATCTTACTGCGGGAGGCGGATACTTGGTGCAAGACTTCAGTCACGTGAATATTTGGGAAAACCCCAAGGTGCTGTTCGGCACGCCTTTTATGGTGAATAGCGAACGACGGGCGGCCGAGTACATTGTCCCGGATTCGGAAGAAGATCCCTATTCGGGGTTCTTGCGAATGGGTGTCGATAACGATCAACCGATGCAAATGGTTACCTTCGATGCTGCATCGGATCGCATGGGCGAACATGTCCATAGTTCGTTCGACTTTCGACTGCAAGACGAAACCATTCCCGGGCAACGGCCTGAAGATGGCTTAGCCTACTTGCTGCTACCCACAGACGTTTATGGCGAACAGGGCATTGACGAAACGCTGTTAGGTCCGGACTTTTCGGCCGAACATCCCACAGCGTTGGGCGGACTCGGCCTGGGATTGCAACCGTTCGGAAACCAGAACCAGCAAGGTGCTATCGTGACGTTGGCCTGGGACGGTCAACCGATTGCTCGGTCTCAGTTCCTGCCACAAGATCCTGCCTTTGGAAATCTGTCTGATTGGAACCAAGCGTTGATTGATGTCCAACGAGTCGACGATGGCGGGTTGGTCAACATTGCTTTGGCTGGACCTGATGGCCAGCCGATACCGCTGCTGGACCCCATATTTATTCCAGGTATGTCATTGGATGGCGCTTTTCGCCCGGCATTCACGACTCAGGCAATGGCCGGTTTGGCGCTGCGAGACATCGACAATTTGGTGTTGGACTACGGACTGTCTCTGCTGGGTGACTTTAATCACGACGGAATGTTTGACGTTCAGGACATCAATCGCTTGGCCGAAGCCATCGCGTTTGGCGCTTCCGACCTGAATTTGGATCTCACTGGCGATAGTGCGGTTGATCAACAAGACCTGACGGCGTGGGTCAAGGATATCCAAGGAACATGGTTTGGCGATAGCGATCTGAGTGGAGCGTTTGATTCGACGGACTTGGTGCGAGTTTTCCAAGCGGCTAAGTATGAAACAGGTGAAGCGGCGTTGTGGAGCGAAGGAGATTGGAATGCTGATGGATTGTTTGACACCAGCGACATGATCTTGGCATTTCAGGATGGCGGATTCGAACGAACTGTCGGTGCATCGGTCCGAACAGCGGCTGTTCCCGAACCGAATTCAACCGTATTGGCGGTCATCGCGTTACTCGGCCTATCGCTCACACGACGAAGATTCGGCTAATTGTCTGAACGTTGTCTAAATCGATACGAACTTGCTTGCCGCACACCGGCGTCACATTCGCACAGTCGAAGTGGCGTCGGTGCTTTTCGTGGAGATGACAATGCAGTAGGCTGTTCAACTTCCCAGGCACAGCACGCTAACCCGGCGAGACAACAAAATGAACCGCTTCCTTCGAAATATGGCGATCTTGTTCGCGACGTTATTGGTAAGTGCAAATTCGTTCGCGCAGAACGAGGACACGACGGATGTTTCATTACATGTGGAGCATGGGTTTGTCGAATCGGACGGAGTGAAACTGCATTACGTCACGCAAGGTGAAGGACCGCTGTTGGTGTTACTGCACGGCTTTCCCGATTTTTGGTACACCTGGCGAAAGCAGATTCCTGAATTGGCTCAGCGGTTTCAAGTGGTGGCGGTGGACCTGCGAGGCTACAACCAGAGTGACCAACCTGATGGTGTCGAGAATTACACGGTTCCAAAATTGGTGGCGGACGTGAAGGCGGTGGTGACTCATTTTGAAAAGCCGCACGCGGTGATTGTGGGACATGATTGGGGAGGCATGATCGCGTGGTCGTTTGCCATGCAGCATCCGGAATTGACTCAGCGGCTGATCATCTTGAACTTGCCCCACCCTGCCCCGCTCACTCGAGAATTAGCCAGCAACCCAGATCAGCAAGCGGCTTCGGCCTATGCGCGTCGTTTTCAAGAACCGGACGCGGCGGAAAAATTGACGGCGGAAGGTCTAGCATTTTGGGTGACCGATAAAGATGCGGAACCAAGTATATCGAAGCGTTTCGGCGGTCCTCGTTCGAAGCGATGTTGAACTATTACAAAGCGAATTATCCTCGTCCGCCTTATCAAGCTGCGTCCGAATTTCCCAAAGTAAAATGCCCAGTGCTGATGATCCACGGACTCAAAGACACTGCTCTGCTACCCGGCGGTTTGAACGACACCTGGAACTTTCTGGAGAACGAATTCACTTTAGTCACCGTTCCCAACGCCGGTCACTTTGTACAACAAGACGCATCGGAATTGGTGACGCAGCGCATGGTGAATTGGCTGCAGATGACGGAATAGGTTTGTTGGGGTTACGAGTGCCCACGGAACTCAGTCCCATTCCAATTTTTCGGCGTCAAAGATGGGGCCTTCCACGCAAGTGCGTTTGAAGTCCCAGGTGCCGTCGGGCATTTTGACTTTGGTGACGCAAGTAAAGCAAATGCCGATGCCGCAGGCCATCGGTGCTTCCAGCGAAACGAAGCAGCGGACGTTTTCCGCTTCGGCAATGTTCGCCACAGCGTGCATCATCGGTTCTGGGCCGCAGCAAAAGATTGCTCGCGAATCAGCCGACGCCTCGGTCAGGACTTGCCGCAACGTTTCGGTGACCAAGCCGTGGTGTCCATGGCTGCCGTCATCCGTGCTGATTCGAACATCCATCCCCGCCCAGCGAAAATCGTCGATGCCGGCCAAATAGTCAGCGGTTCTCGCTCCATAGCAAAGCGTGACTCGGTTCGCGCTGCTTGTTTCGGTGACAGACAAACCATAGGCTTGCTTGCCCAAGAACGATTTACCGGTCGCCAAAAACGGAGTTTGACCGATGCCGCCGGCCACCAAAATCAAATGTTCAACGTCCAGTTCTGGAAATCCGTTTCCTAGCGGTCCCCAAATATCCAATTGTTGTCCCGGTTGCATTTTGGCCATGGCGGAAGTCATCTTGCCGCCAACAAGGTACACGAATTCCACGCAGTCTGCTGCGGCTGAATCATCATGCGACACCACGTCGTACAACGCGAACGCTCGACCCAACAGCGGATCATTTGCCCCAGAAATGCGAACCATCAAAAACTGTCCGGGGCGAATTCGCTGAGCGATTTCGCTGGATCGAATACGAATCTTGTACGTGTCTTTGGCTAACCGCTGATTCAGCAAAATGGCAACGGTTTGGTGTTGTAATTCATCCGCGTAGTACGGAGCATGACAAGGGTTTGTCATAACTGCATTCCTTCACAAATTAGGATCAGGACTGGTTGGCTTGCCCGGGATTTCGTTTTTTGGGATGTCCTTTGGCCAACTGCTGTTCTTCTTGGTCGGCAGTCGTGTGTCGCGGTTGCTGACTACGCCCTTGCTTTCGACCGGCTGCTTTCGTCGGTTTGGCTGCGGCCGTTGGACGACGGCGTTTCTTACCGCCAGCTGACACAGACTTGTCACTCGACGGCTTGGAACGAGACTTTGACTTTGACTTTGACTTTGACTTTGCTTTGGACGGGGAATTGGACCGAAATTTAGAATCAGGTTTGGGTTTGGCTTTTTTCTTCGGGCGACTATCAGGACTATCCTGAGTTGCCGCGCGCAGCGCCGCGATTTCGTCTCGAGTTAATTCGCGATAGGCGCCGGTAGGCAATTCGCCCAATTTTAGCGGACCGAGCGCCACGCGTTTCAGCTGCAGCACCTTGTGGCCAACTCGAGCCAGCATGCGGCGAATTTCGCGATTCTTGCCTTCGTCCAAGACAATTTCCAGCGTCGCTTTCTGTTCGGTATAACTTTTGATTCGCACCGAAACAGCTTGAGCAAAACCTTCGGCCAAGTGAACACCTTGCCGAAGTTTCTTGATAATTTCTATGTCCGGCTTGCCTCGCACCACGGCATGGTAGGTCTTGGTGACTTTATATCGAGGATGTGCCAGGCGGTTGGCCAAATCACCATCGTTGGTGACCAAAATCAGGCCGCTACTGCTTTTGTCTAAACGTCCGACGGTGAACAAGCGATCTTCGGTATCAATTAAATCGATCACGCGTGTCCGAGCCCACGGGTCTCGATTGGTACTCAGGACGTCGACTGGCTTGTTCAGCATGAAGTAGCGAGGTTTGGAGATTCGCACCACTTCTCCGTCGACTCGCACTTCTTGCGAATCCACGTCCACTCGAGTCCCCAGTTCATCAACCACCTTTCGGTCAATTTCGACGCGACCCTCCAAGATCAACTCTTCACATTCTCGGCGACTACCGTACCCGGCAGCGGCCAGAACTTTTTGCAGACGAGGCTGATGGGGCGAAGATTCCGGAGCGGATGATGGGCGAGCCGACCGGCTTTTGGATTGCGAAGCTTTCTTGCGCTTGGCCATGGAAATTCATTCCTACGAAGCAAACAGTGGCGTTCGCAATGCTAGTTAGGTGCCTCACACGGCAGCTGGATAGGGTGCTAGCGAAGGTGCTGTAGCGAATTCAACATTCGCTTCGGCAACCACTGGATTTGATTGGACTGTACACCAAAATCGCCGCGAACTATAGTCCCCCGCTGGCGAGTTTCCGTCGGCGACGAACAACCAAACCCTAGCCCGACGCGTCAGCGAGGGAAAACCAAACCCTAGCCCGACGCGTTAGTTTTGAAGTAGGGCTCTTGCGTTGTTTCGCCAAAGAACCAGCCGCTTGGGCGCTAGCCCCGGACGCCGATGTGAAAAGTCCGGGGCTAGCGCCCAAGCGGCTGGATTATGACTGGTCACGCCCAAACGGCTAAGATTTTGCCGAGATCAATCAAGGAAAACCGGACATGAGCAAAAGGCGAACGAGCACGTGGTTGGCGTCCGCTGCCGTTGCGCTATGCCTGTCCGGGTGTGCTCGGCAAAGTTATTGGAACGGCGCTCCGAACGGTAATCCGTGGGCCGGGCGACCGAACTTGCCCAACACGTCGGCGCCGCTGCCGGGAACGACTCTGCCGCCACCCAACGCCAATCTGCCAGGCAGCCTCAATGGACTGCCACGCAGCTCGAACGGCGCCATTCCGAATGCAAACTTGCCGCCGACAGCCGGCGGTGCCATGAGCGTGCCAACGCCTTCTTTGCCCGGTGTGGCAAACCTGCCGCCCGGCAGCAGCGCTCGCAAACTGTTCCCGTCCATCCAGCGTCCGAATTGGAATTCGCCTGGTACTATCCAACAGCAACAACAACGAGCGACCGTGTTCGACCCGTTTGCCGACAACTTTGCCGCGCCAGAAATTGTCGGCGGCCGACCTCGTGAATTCAACAAACCAACTCCGCACGCAGAACAAGCCGATACGTACAGCGAAAATTTTTCTTGGCCGTGGTGATTTTTTTATTGATTGAAGGCACTAATAAATGCGTTTGAAACGATTGCATTGCGTTTTGCTCGTTTTCGCTTCTGCCGCACTGGTGCACGGTAACGAAGTCGAAGACTATAGAATCGCGATTCGAACGGCTCTGGACGAATGGCGGCGTGCGTCGCACAACGTCCAATTGGACTGTGTTACAGAGCTCTATAACGTCGAATATGACCAGGAAGTAACGCAGCGAAAAATAGTCGACCTTGCGACGTACGATTGTAAACTATTGCGAATTGACAATAGCTATCGTTCAACGATTGCGTGGACTATTAACAATAGTGGACCACCCAGACTTCTTCAAACGGTCCAGTGCCACCGAAACGCCAAGGCAGGAGTAGTCAGATTACATTCCACAGATACTCAGACGCCTGGCGAGCAGTTTGGGGTCATTCGTCTCGAAGAGGACGGCTTCACGAAAGTGAATCGTGCAAACTTTTGGTTTGACGGGAGCTATTTGGGCGCCGAGGAATTCTTCGTCACCTATCTACTGAGCCAACTTGATAGGGCGAAAATTGAGGTCCGCGATGGTGGCATGGTATTGGTCACGGATATTAGTGAACGGTCCGGTGTGACGTGTGAGTGTAAGTGGGTTTTGTCAGAACAGTGGGGATTTCTTCCATCAAAGTTCCTTCGCCATCTGTCGAAAGACCAAGAGGCGTTTTTTCATGACCGGACTTTAGAAGTAAACGAAATGATAAGGGTAGACGAGGTTTGGTTTCCGAAGAAGTTCACGGAGTGGGAATACAACAACACAAGTGCGAAGGCTGGGTATGTTAACATGTACGATTCCACGGTCAGTAACGTTGAGTTCGGATCGCTAAAACAACAGGACTTGGAGTTGGTTTTTCCCAGGGGAACGATTGTCCATGATCAGATAATTGGAGCGTGGCGTGGACTTCCGATTGGAATGAAAGCATTGGACTAGCCAAACAAATATCCAAAACTGCAAAGTGCTCGTGGCTAGTCCAAGGTCTACTTGTATGTGCCTGGGGAACGAAGCGGAGGCACATTGCGTCACCGACGTCGAATCGTATAGCTTCTTCGAGTTTGGTAGCTTTGGTCGACACCGGGAACAATGGGCATGCGAATGGTTGCGGTGTCGCCGTTTCGTTCATATTCGAAGGGTAATTCGGTTAGCGGGTCTCGGGGCGCTGGTAATTCGAGCTGATCGAGCGAACCAGGTAGGTCGTCGTGTTTCGCCAGATAGTCGCGAATCGATTCGATCGTTTGCAGCAATTTGACTCGGCGGTCAAACCGATGTAAGGCCACAAAGGTTTTTGCCGGCCGTTCGGGAAATGGCGAAGCCGGGGAGTCAACGGAGTGCAGAATTTGAGCGATTTCTTCTTCGACCTTGACAAGACGTTCTAGGGCTCGTGGAGCGGGCATCGAATATGCCGTCTCAATTTTTGCGTGCATGATTTCGTTTTGCGCCAAGATCCACCGCATGACGATCGCTTCAGGAGCAAGTGTTCCAAGTTGTTTGTCAGTAAACTCTTGCTGCTCCTTCAGGAAACGCGTGGCTGCGATTAGCATCTTTGCCTTCAGCGTTGCGGCTTCATCCTTGGAAATATCGATCGTGTTGTAATCTAGCAAATAGGTAGTAAACTCGTTGGCTACGTTTTTCCAAGCCTCGACGTCGTTCATCGCAGGTGGAACAGGCTGTAGCGAGCGAAGTGATTTTGGGATGTTCTGAGCATCCCAATGCAGAGCAACGGTGTTGTCACCAAGAAAGTCGGGCAGAAGCCCAAACGCCCAATACAGATTTGGGCTATCGGGTTGTTCTATAAGAATTTCGCACCGATCAAGTCCCATGTCTGCAATGGCAACCGCAATAAGCTGATTGGGAATAAAAGGCCCACGAGCCACATGTTGTGCGCACGCAAACTGGGTCTTCAAAGCGTCTATCGCCGCCAAGTAGTCTCGCTTTGCTATTTGCTGTCCGGCCCAAAGTGCTTGCCCTCGTCCGGCGATCTGTAGCATGCCCTGCGCGTCCGGCAATAGAATCATCCCTAATGGTTCTTGATCCAAAGGGTAGTTCCATTCTGCGA
Source organism: Pirellulaceae bacterium (assembly GCA_041399205.1). Lineage (GTDB taxonomy): Bacteria > Planctomycetota > Planctomycetia > Pirellulales > Pirellulaceae > JAGQOZ01. Next base: position 113,423 of record JAWKTK010000025.1, read on the forward strand.
ATCGCAATAAGGCAGCGCGACGCAGTTCGCGATTGAAATCATCGTAACGCAATTCGTCGGTGATTCTGGGGTCATCGTATGGAAGGTCTAATAACTCTTTCAACTTTGGTTCGACGTCCCGCATGAACGAATGTCGCTCCCAGATGATTCTCAGTAGCACGACTGCCGCATTCCCGTCTCGCAATTCTGTGTCGGCCGGGATGAGCCGAAGCCGCGTCGGATGTTTCGCCATCGCACTTGGTGAAACGGAAATCGTTTTTTCTAGTAGGTCCTGTGCGGGAACTGTGTTGTTCGAAAGGAATACAGCAGCGCATATTACGATCCAGCGAAGGGGCATGGCGATCCTCCTTTTGAAGAGTGTGTCAGTGAATGAACGTGTCCTAGATTTTCAGGTCGTCTAATAGTCGCCGAACTGATCGGGCGCGAATGGGATTACTCGGCTCGGGCGTTTCTCGCTTGTCTAGCTCCGAGATGTCGGGCGGTGACGTCAGATGATCCCCTCGCAGAAAAGCATCGAGCTTTGTCCCTCTGGCTGCCACAAACAGCGAGGTTTCGTGAGACGAAAAGCCGAATCCCTGTTGTGGTGTAGGTGCCTTCGGAACATCAACGAGTTTTGATGCCAGTGAGTCATTAGAGCCGACTGACACGTCCTGTGGTTGCGATTCGACAATCAGTGGGTCTGCAGGGGCAATTCGTCCAGCGAAGCTGCCTGCGAAAAACGCGGCAATCACGATGGCTATATTTGCCCAAGTAAGCAAGGCACGGCGATTGTGGTTCGTGCGCAGCTTGGTACCCAAACCGCCGCTGGCCGCAAAACCACAACGGTACATTAATTCGTCTCGGTTGTTTGGTGTCGCATCAATCGGAATAGACCGCAATTGATTAGCAAATGCAATGGATTGCATGTTTTCATCATGGGGCCCAGATTGGTTTACTTCTTCGTCTTGCATGGTTCACCGTACAGGATTCGCAAATTATTAATCGCCGTTTGGTAACGACGCCAAACGGTAGCTCGTGACTGACCAGTTGCTTTCGCAATGTCTTCAAAACTTAGCCCGGCCCATAGTTTTGCGACAACCACTTCTCGCTCCATGTCCGACAACCGGTTTAGGTTTTCGAGCAATTCGGTCGCTTCCACGGACTTTCCAATCGAGCTAGATTGGTGTTCGCCTTTGGCAACTGCGGATTCACGTCGATTACGGCGTTGGCGCTTTTTGCGTTCGTTAATTCCAATATTGCGACTGGTTTGATAAAGCCATGCAACTGGATTTTCTGGAACGACTTCTGCTCCTGCTAAAGCAATAAACGCTTGCTGCACAATGTCCTCCGCAGCTTCATCTCCAGGGCCAACCCACATGAGCAACGGGCCCCAGTGAAGGTCGATTAAATGCGCAAGTTGTGTCTGCGAAATCGGCATCAATTCGGCGGTTGAACCTGTGTGAAGCGGGAAAAAGCGACAATCGAATTCCGTTTACGATCAAGTCAACGCGGGCATGGACGTTGTTTCACAAGAAAATGGAAACGTCGTCATTTTAGTTGCAAAAAGCCGCTGACTGGCGGCGAGAAGATGCTTCGCCGAGATGTTTTCACTCGTCGATTCACGGTTGTTTTCCGTCCACATTAACGCTTTCTGCCAGAGTAAGGCGTTTGTAGTCCCGCCTTTAGGCGGAATTGGTCTTATAGAAAATTTCCGCCTAAAGGCGGGACTACGAACCAATCATGACGCTGCCCAGCTAATTAGGCTTTTGCGTCTTCGGAATCAACTCAAGACAGACCAATCGATCTTTGCCTCGAACATATAACAGTCCGTGCGAAACGATCGGTGCGGCCCAGGCGGGATATTTAATGAGGCGAGTTTGCTGGTCGGTGCGTTCGTCTGTGATGGCAATGCCGGCGGATTCGGGAGTGCGGAGGACGAGCTTCGAAATTTCTTCGTAACGGTCGGGATTCGCTTTCAACAAGCGAAGCGTTCCATCTTCGCCCAAACAAATGAAATGGTTGTCAATGTACAGCAGGCTGGTGCGAGTCAATTCCGGTTCGCTCCATCGCACCTTGCCTGTCTTCCAATCGATACAACGAAGTTCCGCGTTGTACAGATGTCGACCGCTACAGCCATACAAGTAACCATCGTGATGGATGGCGGTGTTCCAGTGCGTTTGCATGGCCTTGGTACGACTGCGATCTGAATCTTGCCAGACAACTTGCGCGTCTTGGTTCGCCGAGACTTTCAGTAGCGCACTACCAGGACCGTACGCTTCCGAAATGAAGACTTGGTTTCCCACCACAACCGGCACGCTGGCATTGACGCTCTCTAAAATGGAAGCTCGCCAAGGAAAGAAAAAATCTTGTTTGCCCGCAGCAGGGTCAAAGCCAATCAGTCCACCTCGTGCGAACGCAAAACACCAGTCTCGCGAACCGATTTTGGCCAATTTCAGCGAAGCGTAGCTGGCCAATTCGTCACTAAACTTGTAGCGAATCTGGCCTGTGCGTTTGTCGAACGCCACAATTCCGCTACCATTCCCGGTCACTCGATCCAATGCTCCCGGCGGCAATGCATGATCTTCCTGTGGGCTTCCGCCGATCATGGTAATCAGTAGTTCGCCATGCACCACAGGCGTGCTGCCGACGCCAAAGAAGTTTTGAATCACGCCAAACGTTTTGTTCGTATCGACTTTCCAAATCACCGCACCGTCATTCAGGTCCAGGCAGTGCAACATGCCTTCGACACCCAAAAGGTAAATTCGATTCTCGTCAATCACCGGAGAACAACGCGGTCCCGAATTGTAACCGTACATGTCTTGGTAGTCGGACGGATACGTGAATTTCCAAATCGGATCGCCCGTTTCGGCATTCCAACAATACAAGATAGCAGTCCCGTCGTCGTAGTCCGGTTGCAGCATACGGCCTCGGCTAATACTGCCAATGCAATAACTTTCGGCCAGTGGTTTGTCCCACACCACTTTCAGCCCTTCCGCCGGCCATGGCGAGATAATGCCTGTTTCCGAAGACTTGCTGTCGCCGGTCGGGCCTAAGAACACAGGCCAGTCGACGCCAGTCTGCCGTTGACCCAAATCTGGAGGCAGTCTTGCAGGCGAATTCGCTGCAGTTTGTGCGAATGACACATCCGCCAGCGACAGAACGCCGCATACAAGCAACAAGGAAAAGGTGCCGAAGAAGCGGTCACAATTCGAATAACAGGCAAAGACAAATCGGTTCATAGGAAATAGCAGTAGGGAATGGAAGCGAATGATGAAAACAGACAGCTTACGATGAACCGACCGCAATTGAAAGCTGTGTTGACGCCAGGCGTTTTGTTGGGAATGGGCAGCCGAACGAACCGGTCACGGCTGAAAAACTTCAAACGATTTTTCTCCAATGATGCGTCCGTCTAATTCGACCCACATCCGCCACGTGCCCAGTTTGTCGTGGATGGGTGACCAGATGGTGTCACCCAAATAGAAGTTCCAGTCGTTCGTTTTCACATAGACCGTGCCGTCAAAGGTGCACGCAGTTGACCGTTGTCGTCCAAGATCCCTGGATGGTCAATGCAATAATATAGCTGTTGATTCTTGGCACCTTGGATTTGCAGGACAAAGCCAAATTCAATGTCGATGCGGGCGGGAATGCGATTGGTGATTTCGACAACGTCGGGCAGTTCTTTGGAATGGGTATCCCATTGCGAGTAGATGCCGTAACTGCGGAGCCGAATTTCCGGTTTGCGTTTGGCCATGACGAAGTTCATCTGCGAATTTACGAACCGGACTGAATGGACGCGGCCAGAACTTCCACGGGAACCAGCGAATTCAGGCTTCCGGAACGAAAGCCGGCCAAGTCCAAGGTGACGAATCGAAATCCCAATTCAACCAAATGTCGCTGAACGACTTGAAAAAGATCGGCTTGCAAGAACCGAACAAAATCGCCTTGCGGTACTTCAATCCTGGCGACATCGCCTTCATGATAGCGAACTCGGACAATTCCAAAGCCGTGATCTTTTAAAAAGCGTTCAGCGGATTCGATCATTCGCAATCGTTCCGGCGAAACGGTTTGCCCGTAGGCAATGCGGCTGGACAAACACGGCGCCGCGGGCTTGTCCCAAACGGACAAATTCCAAAACTTCGCCACGTCGCGTACTTGTTGTTTGGTAAGACCGCATTCGGCCAGTGGACTACGAACGTGATGTTCCGCTGCCGCTTGCATACCAGGTCGGTAATCCGCTTGATCGTCCAGATTCGCACCGTTGACCAAAATCCACTGCGGATGCTGCTGTTGAACCGGCTTTAGTTGCGAATAGAGTTCCGTCTTGCAGTGGTAACAGCGGCGTTCGTCATTCTTTAAGTAGTTTGGATTGTCAAATTCCGAAGTCGCAATCCATGTGTGACGAATGCCAATCTGCTTGGCCGTTTCCATGGCGGCGTTGCGTTCCGTTTCCGACAGACTAGCGCTGGTGGCCGTGACAGCCAAACTGTTTTCGCCCAACGCGAACGCGGCTGCTTGGGCGACGACGGCCGAATCCACTCCGCCCGAAAACGCCACAATGCAGCCGGAGTAATCCGAAAAATATCGAATCAAACTCTCGGCCAGCTGCTGGACTGAACTGCTCATTGCAACGTTTCTTGTTATCTGTGTCTGCTTCGAAAAGTTAACCGGAACTGGAAACGGCTCGTTCGAGTGCGGCTTCTAGCGTGCCGCCCATTTCGCTGTTCCACAGCACTTTGCCGTCCTTGCCGACCACCACTTGCGACGGAAAAAATTCGACTCGCATCGCTTCAATCGTCCCTTCCGCACCGACGGCGTTGGGCCACGTGATGCCAGCTTGTTGCAGGAACGCTCGAGTCTGTTCGATGGTATCGGGAACGGTGTCTGGCACCAAACCGACAAATTCGACACCTTGAGAACGATACTTCAGATAAGCCTGAACCAGGCTTGGTGCTTCTTGCACACAGGCCTGTCACCAAATGGCCCAAACGTCAATCATCACCACTTTGCCAGCCAACGATTCGTTGGTAACGCTTTGGTTAAGCCAATCGGTTCCCTCCAGCACCGGCAGCGTTTCGCCTTTGCCAATCAGGCCAGTGGCTTGTGGTCGACAGCCAACAGCCAACAAGACTGTCAGTATGCCCAGCGATGTCCAGGTCAGTAATCGGTTCTTCATGTTGGAACTCCGTTAGTGTGTTTGCGTTGTGCTTTAGTAGCCCGAAACGTAAGTGAGGCAAAACTGAACGTTTTCGTCGTCTGTCGCTGACGCGTCGAGCTAGGACTTTGGCAAATCGCTTTGTTCGTTGACTCGACGATCCATCTCTAGCGAACCATCTGTTTTAGCGTGTCTTCCAAGTCGGTGTCGAGTAATTCGTTCCATTCGAACATCGTCAAATCCGTCGCTGCGAATGACCGTTCCTTGCCGGTTCGCCACGATTCTAGCTGGTTTTGGCTAGCAGCTAGTGGTGCTGCCGGCAGGGCGAGCGAACTGTACGTTCCGGCTTGAAAGGCGAAGACCAAGTCGGACGTATTGAAATCGCCGTCGCCGTTCCAGTCACCTTCTGAATAGGCCGAATTGCCGTCAATGCTGTCTTCATATTCGCCCGCTTGGAATACCAATACCAAATCCGTGGAATTGAACAAGCCGTCACCGTTGGCATCGCCGGGCACCAGTGATGCCGCGCCCGGGCTGCCGCCGATCTGAGAACTCGCTCGCCAACTACTCGCATTTCCCCACGCCGTCAGGTCGGACTGATTGGGGTTGAGCAATTCCAAAGACGCTCCTTGCCCATCCGTGGCGGGATACCAAGCGTCGTCATAGGCAAACTGCTGCAAGACTTGGTCACCCACGTTCAGTTGCAACGTTTCCGTATTGTTGCTGAGCCCACCGCTCCATTCGCCCGCCACAGAAATATCACTGCCGTACCGCAGTGCAAACGCATCTAGGTTTTCGACGACGACCATGCGTTGTCCGGGTGCGAGTCGCTGGATGGCGCTATTCGCAAAATCAAATTCGACACCTTGTTCGCCGTCTGCGGTGACGGTGCGAACTAGTTTGGCGCTGCTGAGATCAATCGTGTTGGACGAAACGTTCATCAGTTCGATGAATTCGAATTCGTCCTTATCGGAATAGCCCGCCGCAATTTCAGACGGCGTCAATGCGCCGGGATTGTAGTGGATTTCTGTGATGCGCAGCGAAGTGGGCGAAACCGCTTGTCCCACTTGGAATTCGCTCTCCACAATCGGGCTCCATTCCTGTCCGTCCAGAACTCGCACGGATACTTGTGCGTCCTGCTGCAAGGCAATCGCCTGACCGTTCCAGCGAATGGCGTCGGGGTGGAGACTGCCGCCTGGCTGACGAGGATCGGTGCCGTCCAGCGTGTAGTAAATGTCGCCCGCCGGAGCTTCGAATGTCAGCTGAAAGCCGACGTCCACTTGGCCGCCAAATTGATTCAGTGACGCGGCGGCCAGTTCGGGAAAGAGGTCTCGATTGCGGAATTGTCCCAACACGATTTCTCGGCGCTGAGCTAAGAATGTGTTGTACAGCCAATCGACTTCGGCCAACCAGGTATTCTTGTTCAGCGGCACGGTGTTGTGTTGATCACCCCAACGAGCGGATTCGGCAATAATGGCTTGATCGATTTGAGCCGCTCGACGCTGCATCAACGCCGTCGCGTTTTCCGTGGTCAATGGTCCGTCGTTAAAGAAATGCTTTTGCACTCGATCCGCAAACGCCAGCCGATACTCTTCCAACGCATCCAGTTGTTGATGGATATACTTCGGATTGAATGACGTGCGAACTCGCCCAGCCGTGGAATCCCGAGTTCCATCAAACGTTTCGCTTAACATGTTATGTTCATTGTCATGCGCAATGAACTGCCAACCGTCTCGACCGGTTCGGTCAAACACGGCCCAGAAGTTGTTCGCCACGTCACCGCCTAATGAAACCGGCATGTCTTGATTGCCGGTGAAAAAGACGTTGATCATGAAATCGATGACGGCATCGGGCTGGACGTGAACGGTATAGTCAGGGTTGTCGGTGCCGTCCGGATTCTTACCTTGAACAAAGTAATAATCGTCCAGCGAATTGAACCCGGCATTGGCGATAGTCCAGAATTCGTTCCAACCATCCAACGTTCCGTCCGTTGCTTCCAACGTTCCACCGCTGGCCTTGATGGCATCATAGTCTTCTGGATCGCCGCCAAAATAGTCTGCGGCAAAGTTGGCTTCCGGCCGTTCTTCGGTCTGGAACATGCCCCAGTATTGTCCGTTCAAGTACAGGTGGTAGTATCGGCCGCGAGTGTATTCTTGGCCGAGTGCTCGTTGCAGATCGCGAGAATAGATGTCTCGGAGAAATGTGTTCCGAGTTTCATCGTTGAACGAACTGTTGCTCCACGCATAGTTCTGCGCGGTTCGCAAATCAAGGGCTTTGAACGAATCGACTCCTTCGTCTTCGAATAGCGGAAAGTTCAACGACGTTTCACCATAGGCACCTCGAAAGAACAAACGGAACGAATGCTTGGGATTCGCACTGCCTCGGCTAAATCCTCCGCGAATTCGCAACCCCGCGTTGATTTGGAAACCGGTAGAACCGTCTGGATTGATCAGTTCCACCGACGCCGGACGTTCCCATTCTCGACCGTCTTGCGCCGGGTTTACGTAGATTCCTGTCCCCGGGTCAACGAGATTGGCCATGTCGGTCACCAGCGAAATCGTTGGAATCTGCGTCAACGCGTCTTTGATTTGGGACGACCATTCTGGGTTGTCCACAATGTCTGGATCCATGCCATAGTCAAATCGTTGGCCTTTGACCGGAGCGGACGGCCAGCCTGCCGGAGTTTCGCCGTTGGGTGATTGGCGAATGACGTCGTCCAGGAAAATGTAAGACGCCGTTTGAGAAAGCGACTGCACTACGCCCGCTTTAAACGCCGAAGCGCGAAGGTTCGATGTCTTGTTGATCGAAATCGGCCCGCTGTAGACCGTTCCATTCGTTTCGGAAGGCGTCGATCCGTCTAAGGTATAACGAATCACGGTGTCTGCGTCCGGCGACGTGATGGTGGCCGTGAACGCTTGTTCGAAGAAACCACGATCGGGGCTGATGCTCACAGGCTGCAGGAAAGCTGGCTGTGACACACCATTGTCAGCGCCAGGAGTCGGTTCGGCAAAGAACTGATCACCGGTGGCTGTGCGACCATAGGACGCCAGCGGAGTCTGAGCGGGATAGGCGTCGCCATAGGAATCGATCACCGTACCATCATAAAAGGATAACCCTAGAAATTCGCCTTCCAGCGACAGGCCAAAGTTGGTGTGCAAGAGTTCCAGTTCATCTAAGCGAGTGTCAGTGATATTTTCACCAGACGCCAGCACTACCAAATAGCCGCCGGCGGGAATGATGGTCCCGTCGGGGAATTGCCAGCGAGTGGTATTGTTGGCATCGTCGCTAAGGTACAGCCCGCCGACATCAATGTCCGCATTCAAACGGTTTTGGATTTCAATCCATTCATGCGGCGTCCGGGCGTCTCGGAAACGGTCGCCAGGCTCCAGTCGAGTGCGCGTGGCCAATAGCGAAGGATTGGCCGCCATGAATTCCGAAATCACCAACGGGCGATCGGCAACCGTGATGGAAACGGTCTGAGCTGCCGAATAATCTTGACCGTCAAACACGCGATAGGTAAACGAATCGGCGTGCGGACCAGCTTGATTCGAAGTATACGAAAACGATCCGTCGGCGTTCAATTGCACCGAGCCCAGTGCAGGCGATGTGACGATTTCCGTCGTCAATTCGGCCGAATCGATATCGGCATCGTTCGCCAGCAGGCCTCGAGCAACCGGGACGCTGAGCGCTAAATCGACCGGCATGAAATAGGCGTCTGGTTGCGTCGTCGGTAAATCGTTGACCGCATCAATTTGCAAGCGAACCGTGGTGGGAACCGAATCATCAAATCCGTCCGTTGTCAGATAACTGAATTCGACTTGTCCGCTGAATTCTGCCTCTGGCACATAATCGAACGAACCATTCGCGTTCATCGTCAAGGTGCCCGATTCCGGTTCGGACAATAATACCACCGACAACGTGTTGTCACTCTGCGCATCTGTGTCATTGGCCAGCAGGCCGTTTTCGACCGAAACGGCGAGTGTTTGGTCTTCTGGGCTGGAGTATTCATCGGCCACGGCCGTGGGTGGCGTATTGACGGCCAAGGTTACCGTAACGGGAGCAGTAAGCCGAGTGCCATCATTGACTTGATACTGGAATGTCGCCAGCCCAGTGAAATCTTGCGGAGCATACTCAAACGATCCATCGGCGTTCAATTGAAGCTGGCCGCCGGTGACATCACTGGCCAGTTGTACCGTCAGATCGGCCATGTCAGGATTGGCGTCATTGGCCAAGACACCGTTTTGCGCAGTGACTGTCAGCGTTTCGCCGGGAAGCAGTTTATAGGCGTCGGCGGTGGAAGTCGCACCGTCATAAACCGCTTGAACGTTGATGGTCACCGTAACCGGTTCTGATCCGCGAAAATCAACCGCTTGATAAGTGAATGAATCTTGCCCAAAGAAATTGTTTTCCGAATCATAAACAAACGAGCCATCTGGATCGAAGCTTAGTTCGCCATGACGAGTTGTTGTCAGTAGCGTTGCCGTCAAAGCGTCTCCGTCTGGATCGGTATCGTTGGCAAGTACGCCAGTGGGAAAGGGAACAAAAAACAGAACGGCATCTTCGACCGTCAGGTAGGTGTCGGCATTGGCAACGGGCCGCTGGTTGTTGTAATACGCGTTCAAATCGTCTTGCAGGCTGGCAACTTCGCCACTGGAAAGAGCTCCATCATAAAACTGAATCTGATAAATATCGCCCGTGAACGGATTCTGCCCGCTGGTCAAAGCGCCAAAAGCCAAATCCAACGAACTGCGTGCCGTTCCGTTAGCGGAGTTGGAGACGACGACAGGGAAGTCATCCACGTAAAGTGAAAGATTCGAACCGGATCGAGTAACCACGGCGGTGTGACGGAATCCATCGTTCCAATCGGGTGACGAATAGACGTTTTCCACAGGCGTCCCAAACCCGCCAGACATGCCGGTCGCCAGCTGTCCGAATCGATTGATAGTCAAGCCCCAGTCTTTGCCAAATCCCAGTTGATTGCCGTCCACTAGACCGGTGTTTTCATACCATAGAGCATTCCCCCCGACCAAGTCGTTTGAACTGGTTTGAAACACGACCGCCACAGAGAAGTCATTTGCATTGGACAGCGGACTGGCATTGGCATCGACAAAGAAATAGTCCGCACCATCGGATGGATCGAACCGCAACACAGCACGGTCACTCAATTCGTCCGTCTCCAGCGTTGGTGAACCGGTTGCGGCGGCCAGTATGTTAGATTTCGAATCAAACCATGCGGAAATCGTCGCGCCGTCGGCATGATCAACTCGCAAGTCTTCGGCCGACCACGCGGCGATCAAGTCGCCTGCCAATAGACACCGATATTCCAGTGGTTCAAAATGCCCGATATTTCTCGACTGACGAACGACTGCCAACTTCTTGGCGGAAAAAACAGATGGGCGCACAGCGATAACTCCTTCGTCAGCGGGGGTTCAAGAAAGTGAACGAATCGTGAAGCCTCGTTGAAGAGTATACCAGTCGCAAGTGCCATTCGAAATGGAGCCCTAGGCTAAACAACGAAACAGCATGCTGGCCCTTGGGGCAGAAGAATCTTGCAAAACGCCGAGGCCCAGAGCACGCAGAGATCAAACTTCGCAAGATCCGCTCTGCGCCCTCGGCGACTCTGCGTTTCAAAATCTTCCGCAACAAGAAATTTCAAAGCGCGCGGCACGAAGGGATTTGACCCCGCGCTGCTTGCTTTCCTTGGTTCGGTGTCGTTGGATTGGCGGTGACAATTTGGATTCGCATGCAGACCGAGCGACGCCGTGTTCGTGACCGATGACGTGTGCGCAAAGAAGAAACCACTCTACCTTGGGTCCACCAGGGACAGTATCGCCAGACAGATCAAGAAGATTGGCTGTCCCTCTTAATTTTCCGAAGCCACTCTCGAAAGCAGCAAAGCCGACATCGAGATCGAAATGATCCACATTATGATCCGGAGGCGTGCCTAGCAGCGAATGCCAAACGAGACATTTCGAAACGTCGATAAAAGAACAAAGGCTGCCTGGAACACCGATTTTCTTGAAAAACTCGTAATTGGCCAGTGATTTAGATGCGACAGTCGTGGTTGGCCAAAGCGAGTTGAAACCCGAAAGAACCAAACGAACTTGATTTCGGACAAATCTTGTGTCATAACGACACAGAATGTGTCTCTGCGTCCTGCCTTAACCAAAGACAAATCTATGCCTTTTTTACATCAGATTCGAATGGTGCCGACGATAACGTTACCCAACTCCTATTGGCATCCAATGGCGGCGACGATGCGGCACAGAATCGACTGTTCGAAATGGTAGAGCGAGAACTTCGCATTATCGCTCGGAAGCAGTTGCGGTCGGAACGTCCCGATCATTCACTACAGGTCACAATTCTGGTCGACGACACATTGTTGGAATTGCTCGGGCGAATGCAGAAATCAAGTGAGAATCGGCGTCACTTTTATCGCACGGCAGCGAAGAAAATTCGCAACTTGCTGATCGATCACGAGCGAAAACGGCGTGCGCAGCGACGCGGTGGTGGCGAATTTCGCCGCGTTTCGCTCGGACCTGATCAACTGAGCGGCGAATCAACAAGAATCGACCTTTGGCACTTGATCAAGCACTTACCGCTCGCTGCTATCGATCAACGCCAAAGTGACATCGTTGAATTGCATCATTTCGGCGGATGTTCCTGTCAACGAAACCGCCCAAATTTTGGATGTCTCGCCTAGCACGATCAAGAATGAATGGAGATTCGCGAAGGCTTGGCTACACCGCGAGCTAACCTGTGACAAGATTTGACCAAGAACGCTGGCAATTACTGAAATCACTGCTGAACGATTTTAATGCGTTTGCCGGCAGCTGATCGACACACGTTTGTTCTTGACCGTTGCTCGGGTGACGATTCACTACGTTCCGATCTCCAACAGCGTCGCGTACGCCGAGTCAGCAGATGAGGATGGGTTCCCACAAGCGGCCGCTGAATCGCCGGTTTCGCTCGTCGGGAACCCCATGACGGTGAAATAGCACCTCGAATCGACCACTTTCGTTCACTGTCCCGTTTGTCGCGAACCAGTCTTGGTAATCGCGAATTCGGCAACAAGCATGACCAGCTGCGATTCATGTGCCAACAGGCTTCGTATCGCCACCGAATTACAGCCGCTCGGCGTCAAGCCCGGATCTAGTCGCAGCCAGTCTGATTGATCGCTTCAATTGAAATCGTGCATCGGCAGAGGAGGCTTCGGTACCGTTTGGCAAGCTTGGGATTCGCAGTTTGTCGATGTGGCGATTAAGATTCCTCGCGACTGCGCGATCACTCCCCATACCGGAAATGCGTTTCCTGAATGAAGCGGCGCGCACGGCACAACTGCGGCATCCCAATATCGTCTCCGTTCGCGACGTTGGATCTTTTGTGAAACGGTTTACGTCGTTAGTGATCTGGTGAGGGCGTGCCGTTAGGCGATTGGATTTCTCGAAAACGATAACAACGTTTCCTCGCGAGATCGCAAAGCTGATGGAAACGATTCGCGAGCCATTCACTATTCCCACGAATCAGGCATTATCCATCGCGACCTGAAGCCCGGTAATGTCATGATCGACGTATCTGGCGAACTGCATGTCATGGATTTCGGTTGACAACGACGCCGGACGCCACTGTTTCCCTGACGGGCTGGATTTGGGGACTCCGGCGTACATGTCGCCAGAACATGGTTCAAGGCAAAACAACCGCAAACGGATCGCCGGGCAGATGTTTATTCGATGGGCGTCATGCTTACGAATTGTCGACTAATGAACTTCCGTTTCGTGGCAACATTTCGACAATCGTACATCAAGCTGGCTCACGACCCTCCACCTTCGCCACGTGTTGAATCAAACCATTCCCGTGGACTTAGAAACGATTTGCTTGAAGTGCATGGAAAAGTCGCCAGCGCCGCTACGACACTGCGTTGGAGTTGGCACATGAATTGGCTCGGTTCCAACGCAATGAACCGATTCACGCTAGGCCGATTTCGGCAGCTGCCCAGTTCTGGCTCGATGGTGCCAGCGGAACTTCGTGTGGTTGCGACCTTATCATGCCGGCGGGACTACTCGTCACCGGCACGATTGCGGGTTTTGTGTCGGCGGAAATGCAGGCAAATCTTGTTGCCGAAACTTCCGCCGCAAACCAACGATTGACTGACGCGAATCAAGAACTTGCTCTGGCTACCGAACGTGCTCGCCAAAATCGGCGGATGCGAACGCGGCAGTGAACGACTTTTTATCGAAGTATCTGAGAGCCAAGAGTTGCTGGCCGGTTCGGCTGAACACAAGCTCTTCGGCAACGGCTGTTGAAGCGAGCCGAAGAGTATTACCTCGGTTCGTCACGGAAGACGGTTCGCAGCAGAATGAAGCCTTGCTGGCAGACGTCACAGGCAAACTAGCTTCGATATTAGAGCTGTTGCGAAACTGAAAACGCCGAGAAACGCCATCTCGATTCTTTGTTGAGATATGAAAACCTGCTGCAAGTCATCCGACTAGCGCTGAACTTCAGCGGTCCGTCGGTGACCTTGTCGAATCGGCCAGAGTTCAAAATTCGCTGTCGAAATTCACCGAAGCGGAGAGCAATGATGGTTTATCGAAATGCTCACCAAGATTCGCCAAGCAACTGGAGAAGCTAGTGACATCGAGCTAGCATTGGTCTATCAGGTACTGACGAATACATTCCACGAGAAAGGTGCTACGGAACAGTCGTCGCTGGTCAGACCTTGCCTTCAAACTTTCGAGACGGTTGTCCAGTCCGACCCAAGGTCTCCTCACCGAGAAGACTGCTGTTACGATATTCACCAAGGCCAACGGGGCACCTTTCGTCGGGTGACCTTGTTAATGCAGCTGCATCAAGTAGCAACGCAATTAACTACTTCTAGCTGCTAACGGCCGAATCAAGCCGGATAATTTTCAATTTCGAGAATCACTAGCTCGCTGTCATGCCAACATGGCAACGTCGAGTACTCCAATGGAAACTTGCCCGACGCGACAAAACGATTCGAAACAGCCGTGCTGATTTATGATGATCTGCAAAAAGACAATCCACGCGTCGCTGAATATCACCAGACGTTGGCAAAGACTCGACAAAACCTGGGAATGATGTATCAAGCTCAGGGAATGTTGGACGAAGCAATACAGCAACAGCGACTTTCGATCGAAGCAACGCAAGATCCTGAAATCGTCGCAATGTCGTTGAATAATTCCAGGAGCGATTCACTATAACCGTGAACAGGTACGACGAAGCGGCCTCATATTTTCAACAAATGTCGGAGTCCTTGAAGATGGTTGCTGCCAATTCTCCTGAAGATATTGCCGCGATGAATAAATTGGCCGTGGCATACAACAACACAGCCTCGGCTCTGAAGGCGACCGAGGCACGGTTCGCGGAGGTCGAACATTCTATGGAAAAAGCATTGCACTTCGTCGCGACATTACGAGTAAATCGCCGCCGCCTGAATACGCGAGGTCTGGCAGAAGCGATCAATTTCTGCTCAACTGCGAGTCAAATGGAAATTCAACTGATCAAGCGGTGCCTGTTTTTAGAATCGATCGACATCTGCAACCGTTTGTGACGTTGTTGATACCGCTGAACACCATGCGTCCCTTGCTGAAACCTACGTCAACCTAGTACGGTGCTACGACGCCAATGAAGATTTTGAATCCGCCTTGCACTGGTTCGTCGCGCCGACCAGAAGATCGATCGAGCTCTTGAGTTAGACTCGAAGCATGCCGGGCGCCTTAATGGTCCAGCATACCGTCGATGAAGCCATAGAAAGCATGCAGGCAAAAGCGCAGAACTCGATACTTCGCCCGCACCAGGGAATACTCGTTGATTCTCCGCGAGCGTTACACGAGACGTGCAACCGGTCCGTTGAGTGCCGATGAAGGCTGAATTGATTTTCGCGAACGCGACGTAGTTGCAAATACAGCGTCCACAGCGGAGGCGATCGGGGCTCGCAGACAGTATAACCGCCATCTTGAAAGGCCCAAATCAGGTCGCTCGTGTGTCGAATTCGCCATCACAATTCCAATCGCCTTCAGCCCATGTCAGATTCCCAGCGACATTATTCTAGCATTCGCCCGCCGGAAAATTTGATCATCGCTGAATCGAACTTCCCATCCAAATTGGCGTCGCCAAAGTGCGTTCCTCAGCACCGTGTGAACTAGCGTCCAGGTCGCGACGGTCGGTATTGTTGTCATGGTTTATGTCACCCGCTCTGTAGGATCACTTGCAATCAACAAACACAGTCGTTGGATATCCGCTGCGTCAACTCGGTTGTCACCATTCAAATCGCCGGTTCTACCGACGTTATTGCCAACTTGTATTGATTCCATGTTGCGATAACGCACAGGGTCGTAAGTCAGAACTTGAATTCCCGTGCCGGTGTCGGTAGCAAGACTTCCTAGCGAATCGACGGCAAAATGAATCCTGTCCCGACTCGCCGTCGACCGTGATAATGCCTCGGCGAGACGGCGAAACCTGAAAAAAGGTCGTCACCATCGCCATCAAAACGGTCGTCTCAACTACCTGCTCGCCCAAAACAGTCACACTATCGACTCCGCCTGCCATATCGATTGATTGCTGTTCGACGTCAAGTACACGAATGTCGTGCAAGCTGAAGTTTGACGCTGCCGAGTGGACCACCACTTGGTCGTCATGATCACTAAGTAGCCACGAAACCTTGTCGCCGTTGAATCCGTGCCCATTGCCGAGAACTTGTTCGGCAATTGGTCCATCACCACCGACGTTCCCGCTTGCGAACCAAACGACAAATACTTCGGACCGTTTGGGCTGCTCAAATCAATTTCGATAGTATCGTCGTCCACGCTTCCGACGACGTCGATCTGCAATGTGTCGGTGACGAACGCCGTTTCAATGCCGGTGTAAGTGAGGACCTCATTTCTCGGACAAGAATTCTCTGGTGAAAGAGTCGTTGAATTGGCACCACTTACATATAAGCGATCGCCCGGAGTCGGGACATCAGGATCCAATCCTTCAATGTGGATGCTGGTATTTGCGAATGTATCAACATCAAACGAATCATTAGACTGATCACCCCAAATCGATAACTCATCTAGACCATCACGAAATCGAACGGAAGCATCGGGTAAGGTTGCGGCATTAGTTACCCTTCCAATCGATTGACCGTCGGCTTGATTTCGTATGGAAAACGCGTTCTCCGACGCGACGCCTTGCACGCTCAGCGTAGAAGTAAGGACCGAGGTCGGGATAAACTGATATCACTTCGTAGTCCCGTCAGCGGCCACCGATAGATTCCGCGCGCTAACTTCGGTCGAAGCGCGAGAAAGAAGATGGTATTCCTGATCGAACTGCTCGGTTCGATCACGATGCTCTCGCCGACATCGTCGCCGACTTTGCAGACTTCCCAAGAGTTGAGCTCTTCCTGAGCTTAAGGCGTTATCTGGAAGGTTGATTGAAAGATGTCCGCCGAATCTGCTCCGGCCGCTGTGATGTAAGAATCAGGTTTGCATCCAAATAGGCTTTTGATTCGAGATAGATTCCACCCCAATAGGAATAAAGGTCATTCCGAGGTCTGACAATAATCGAGGCAAGGTCGGCAGTCCTGGATCAGGGTCACCGGCCCATGCCTTAATGCGAATCGCTTCTCGTTCCATAGCATAGCTAGTGATACCTTCTTGGATGATAATTCCACCTAACCTAAGATCGTTGTCATAGTCGATGTCTACAACGCCTTGAGTCAATACCTGTCATTAATGATTCCACAAGCCGATGGTAATGGTGCTATCGGATTGGAGATAGACATTGCCGGCCGAAGATACTTAAGCATTCGATACACCTAGTCGGACTGGGTCTGTTCTTCGTCCAACGTCGCCCATCTTTGTTTCAAAAGTTGCGTCCGTTGCAAAGATATTCGGCGACTGCTGAATCGGAGATTACGTCGATGTCGTGCATTGCAAAACGTCTACCGTTCCACCATGTGCAATCAGTTGACTGAGCTCAACGCTTCCGGTTGTCGAATAGAGACTGAGGTTGCGATTGGTTGATTCGATTTTGCGAATTCATCCTCGGACATCAGAATATCTCCCGGCGAGAACCGACGAGTCTTCTCGGCTTGTTACGATTGCACCCGGTTGGAACGACGCTGTTGATTCGACGACAACACTAAAGAAGGCATCGGTCGACACGCCTGGAAGTCAGCATCAACAGTCAGCACAGAGAACGCACTCACCAACATCGATCGGCAATACGTTGTTCTGCGAATCGAATGTTTTGATGACTTGAACAGAGTCATCCGCGTCACCGAAGACGACCAATTTCGACGAAATGCCGAATCGAGCGCGCTCACTTGAACCTTCGAGACTGCGACGTGACCTCGACTGGCGGTGTCAATTTCCAACAAAGTAGATGATTCGCGATAACCAACTGGAATGAGGCATTGGACCTAATTCCATTCAAATTCGGTTGCATATGATCCGACACCGAATAGACCTGTCCATCGGGTTTGCGAATATGACGGTTCGGCTTTCGGTATCCCCCGTTTCTGCAACTGATTGCAATTCGTCTAGCCGCAACGCTGGGTTACTCCACCGTAGTCGATAGTCCCTGAATTAGAGGAAGTCGGGATGTAAGCAACGTCAGACGCCTGTCCGTCCAGTATATTGAGTTTATTGGCCACCTGCACCGCCGTTAAATTCAACTCCGCCTGGCAACTGAAATAGCGATGACGTAGGATGATCGATCTGTAGCTGATCGTCTCCGCCATTGGCATCGAACGTCATGACGTGATCCCACTGAAGGGAACCAATGGCCCCGTTACGCCATTAGTATCGAGTCTATAGTTTCCAGAATCTCCGCACCATCTGCGAAGACAACACCGAATGTTGCCGTCCGAACTCACGATCACAAGGTCACTTGTCACTTGCCCAACGTTGAGTTCGGTGAATTGCTCGATGCTGGTGTAGTCAATCGAACCGAACGACTTACCCTGACTACCGCCTTGCGGTGCGGATGCGCCCATCTCCCGCGCGAAGGTACGGATGATTCCGTGGAACCAAGGTAGTCCACGATTAAATGGTCCGTCGTTGAGAACAGGAAGATGGCTACGAATGGTGCGATCGACGTTTTCTCGTGCCGACGCGATAAACGTATCTGGGTAGTCGGAGCCGATTGCTTCTTCAATCAAAGTCCCCGCATCAAGCTCCAGTGAAATTCCAGGCCTGACGATCTGATTCGTTCGATGTAAGTCAAAAAGTTGAATGTTGCCGGTGCCATGACTCCGCTGAAGTCAACCGTGTCGTCACCGTTGGTATCAAGGATCTTCGAGTGGCCCTTTTTCGATCAAGTAGGTATCATTTCCGTCGCCACCCGCAAGAACATTTGTCCCTTCGCCACCCTCAAGATGATCGTTGTTCGAACTTCCAATCAGCGAATCGTTGCCATCAAAACCGGTCAATGTTGATTGAACGCCGTCCGCCGCATAGAGCACATCATCACCAGGACTTCCGATAAGACGCTCCAGCGTTGTTCCGGTGCTCAGTGTCAACAGAGAGTTGGTCGCCACTTGCTGCGGACTGAAGTTTCCCGCGTCGAATGTTACTCCGTTGAACGCACTGAAGTTGATCGTGTCAACACCAGAGGAGTCTGCGACGATGTTAATGCCGGCGTCTGTCGCGCGAGCGAACCAATAGTGGTCGTTTCCATCGCCTCCATCGTAATTGTCTTCGCCATCTCGGATTACAAGCGTATCATCGCCGGGCCCACCGAAAACATTGTCGTCCGCGTCGTTTGATTCGATATGGTCATTGCCATGTTGACCATCCAAAGTGCTGTTTACTTCGGGCCCAAAGATCGTATCGTTCCCAGGACCACCGAAGATTTGAGCCACTTGCAACGTAGGCACGTTCGCCCGAGATATCGCATGAAGGTCAATCAGGTTGTCGAATTCACCGACGGCGGTGACCGTAACGAATCGCACGTCGGATGCATCGAGTGATCCGAAGAAAAAAATATCGCTGCCGTTGATCTTGATGGCGCCTCCAACTTCCGTCATTTCAATGTCCTGCGGTCCTTCAACCGTAACAGTGAGATTGCCGGTCAAGTTATCCCACGAGCTGGTCCAGGCCAGCAAACGCCTGCTTTCGAGTTGTTCGGACGAAAAAACGCGTCGTCGGCAATTTCGTTGCCGTGCAAACGTTCTTGATTCCAGGCGTTTTCTGAGTGACTTGCGAAGTTGGCGAAACATAGCGTAGCTCCCGTATTTTCATGAATCTGTCGATCTGTGCGGAACGTGCTGTGTCGCCCGCCAAACGACATTGCGTAAGAATCACAGAAACGGACAATGAAATCTGAAAAATTCCAAGAATTTCAGCGAGGCCGAATCACCCGGGATGTGCAACGAGCATCCTACATGTGTCCGAGATTACTTCAACACCGACTGAAGACGGGAGAGCCCTCTGAGATGCCTACCAGATTTATCGCAGTCCGAAGAGGGGTTACGGACAATTTCTGGGTATTGGATGTTTCGGGAAGCGTGCCGGACGAATTGCGTTCGATCAACCATGGAAGAGAAACGTCAGATCGTAGAACGCCAAGCCGAAATCGTGACCCACGTAGTTTGCCAGCATGTGGATTACCGGAAAGTCTCTTGCATTATTGGCTTCGCCCATTCCACGGATGATGCTGTGCATATAGCGAAAGTTCCCGCGGTGGCGCGACAATAGTTTGGCTAGCATTGGTCGCCACTGCTGCTGATATCGTTTTGCGTGCCGTCTTGTCATTATTTGGCGAACGGCGGCCTCGACTCGCTTGGAAACAAAAAGTTTATACAGCACCAAAAGCAAAATACCGCCAAGGAAAACACTGATACCCAAATGCCGCTCAGGGTTAAAAGTCACGATCAAGACAATTGCGGCTATCGTTCCACAAAGAAAAAAGCTCAGAATGAACACTAGGTGAGCGATGGTGAATAGCATGCGGCTCGTTACCGACGGATGATCTTTTTCATGCGGAGCCATACAGGGACGCCGTACATTAGTCAGAATGTTCTGGCTGAGCAAGAAGACAAACGCGGTTGCTTCGCCGGTGAGTTGATGATTGTGGCTGCCATTAACTCCTCTATTTGGGTATTTTCGGTAGTCCACATGTGTCGCCCGCTGGGCTGAACAGGCCGGAAGAGCAAAGCGACCGGTGGCTGACGCACACCGACAAAGATGTGTCGCCCGCTGGGCGGAAAAGTGCGCTTAATAATGCTCCTAATGGATGGCACCAACGGATATCGCTAAAGTGCAGTGACTTCATCCAGACGGTGGCTTCGAATATACGCGTTGCCACTGCGAATTGCATCGTAACCGTACTGGACCTTGGGTGACGTGCTGGTATTCACGGCACCACTTTGTGGTTCTGGTACGACCGTTACTCAATAAAAAGCCCCAACTCAGCCATAGAACGAACTGTTTGCCTTGAAAATAACTTGAAATCAAACTCCGCATCAGAAATATTCCGTCCCATTTCTAATGCGAGTTCAAAAAGTTCTCTAGCTCTTTCCAAGTCGCGTCGATCCCGCCCAACAAATACGGCCAGATTTACCAAACTGAATGGAAGTGGGTCGATTACTACTGCTCGATTCAATTC
>JAWKTK010000026.1:0-130673 GCA_041399205.1 Pirellulaceae bacterium
GGACATGACCTTGCAGCAGTCCGGCAACACGTTGACACTTCATGTGCGCTGGCAAGGCAAACCGCTGGCCGATGCCAATGTGGTTTACCAACACGGCGATGACCAAGCAGAACTGTCGACGGACGAAAACGGATCGTTACAAATTGCGTCGCCGGCGAACCAGTTGCTGGTTTTTCGAGTGCACCATACGGCTTCGCGTGCAGCGGGCGAATTCAACGGCCAGCCCTACCAAGAAGAACGTCATTACTGCACTGCAACCGTGGCGGCGTCCGAACCAGCTGCCAACCAGTCTGTGTTGCCCGAATTGCCGGAAGCGGTCTCCAGTTTTGGTGCCGCCGTGGTGGACGATAGGCTGTACGTTTACAGTGGTCATACCGGAGAAGCTCACGCCCATTCGCTGGATAACCTGGCAACGCGTTTCTTGGCGGTTAATTTGAGTCAGCATGATGGTTGGCAAGAATTGCCCATGGAGCAACCGCTGCAGGGATTTCCGCTGGTTGCGCATGGTGGACAGGTGATTCGCATCGGCGGTCTTCATGCTCGGAATCGTCATGATGAACCAGCCGACTTGCACTCCACTGCAACCGTTTCGGTGTTCGATCCCAAAGCCAACGCTTGGCACGCCGCCGCATCGCTCCCGGAAGCTCGTTCTTCTCACGATGCCACCGTGCTGGGCGACTGCGTTTTCGTCTTCGGCGGTTGGAACTTAACAGGCGACAGCGAAGGCCAGTGGCTTGACTATGGTTTGCAGTGGGATCGAACCAAGTCAGACGGATGGCAAAAGATTCCTCAACCATTTGTGCGACGCGCCTTGACCGTGGTAGCTCATCAAGGACGAATCTACGCGATGGGCGGCATGACGGAAGACCACGAAGTTTCGCGTCGAGTGGACATTTATGATCCGGCCAACCAAACTTGGCGCGAAGGCCCCGAACTGCCGGGCGCAGGTCTGCAGGGTTTTGGCGTCTCTGCCTGCAGTCTGGACGGACAACTGTTTGTCAGTGGCTGGGACGGGAAATTGTTGTGCTGGCAGGAAGATCAGCAACAGTGGGCCGCCGTCTCCAGCTGGAAGCAAGGCCGGTTCTTCCATCAGTTGATTGGACACCGCGGACAAATCTTGGCAATTGGTGGTGCTAGCAGAGCGGGACACCTGGCCAATACGGAAGCTTGGCGTTTACCAGAATAGTCGGCGGACAACATGGGCTGAACTACGCGGTATCTTGCTGCAGGCCACGAAAGGCGTTTTCCACGGCGGTCATGCCTTGTTCGACCGCCCAAGTTCGCCAGCTGGGATGAGCCGGACAGAACAGTTCTTTCAGTCGCAGCTTGGTTCGCCAGAAGACTCGCTGATTGGGCGAGTTCCAGTGATGAGCCTGATTTTCCGCGCGTAGTCCCGCCAGCACGGCTAACGGTGAATACGTGCCGAATTCCGCGCAACCGTAAATGTAATTCGGCACGTGGCTGTGACGCGCACACCAGCGACCGATGCTCCCTTTCACGTCATAAGCCGTTTGGTTGTCTCCAGCTGTTTCAATTCGGTCGTGACCAAACCATTGTTGGAGGTCTTGTTGTGGGCCCGTCGCAAGCGATTGATCCAACAGCAACTTCCATTGGTGCCTGCGCCCTAAACCGGTGTGAAAATCCAAATGGACAACTCGCTCACATCCTGCTAACCAGTTGGGCAATTGCTGGTTCAGCAATGACATAGCGAACGATGGTTCGCTGCCGCCAAAGAACAGGCCTCGAGGAAATTCGTATTGGCCTTCCGCCACACACTGTTTCAATGCTGGCAAACCATGTTGATAGATTTTTCGAACGGCGTGGATAGGAAACGGATCGATCCAGGGTCGAGCGGTCGGCGGGTTCAGCAGCGAGTTGAGCGATTCATAGCCGGGATGACAACCGGCATAGCGTTCCTCTGGCAACAAGAAATTGCGGTTGAGGTCGACATTGTTTTGGTCGAACCGACGAAGCCAAGCGAATCCATGTGGATTGAGACCGTGAATAAACACGCAACGAACTCGCTTTGTCCGCACGTCTTCATGGTACCACCGATTGCAGATTCCCAATTGAATGGCGGAACCCAAAAATCCTTCCACGCCATGCACGCCACTGGTGACCACCAGCGCTTGGTCGGTGCCCGAAGTGGGAGAAACCGCGACTTCCACCGTCAAGTCCGCTCCCTTGGGACCAGTCAAGTTCAGTGGATAAGAATCGACTCGCCAGCCCAGTCGTTTGGCGGCAAGCTGAAAGCGGCGACGAGCGACAAAGAAGTCAGGCGAAAATAGTCCGGCATCACTCAACGTTTTTTGTCTTCGCTCAAGAAAGCAGCGTTATTTGTCCGTCGACGTACATCCGGCCAGTCTATGCGAAAACGTGACTTACCTGAATGGCCGTGGCAAAGGTTATAGGAAAAGAAAATTCGTTTATCCGGCTGAATTCGTGGGCTTTAGGGATGCGAAAAAACGTGATTCGGCGAATTAAAATTGGGTGACCTGACGGTACCGGATCTTCTCAAAGCTGTCTGGAATCGACAAAATCAGAGCTCGGTTCGCTCTAATTCTAAACCAGCACAATGCACAAGATGTGGTAGTTGACAGGCGTTCAGTGCCGCAATATATTGCGGTTCGTCGTTGGGAATTGGTTGTCAGCTGGGAGGACAAAAGGCAATGTTGGTGTTAAGTCGAAAAGGAAATCAGCGAATTATCATTGACGGTCAAATCCGGATTACCATTGTGGAATGCAGTGGTTCGACCGTGAAAGTGGGCATTGAAGCACCGCAAAGCATGAAGATTGTTCGCGAAGAAATTGATCCTTGGGCTTACCAGCCTGACGCCGCACACCAGTCTTCGGCCGCAGTCCGTCATATGACGTAAGGAAATTCTGATTCGCTTGATGGGATATCGCCCAATCGCAAAGTGTCGACAGCTTCTGGCTTTAGAAATACAACACAATGATTATAGAAGCTGTCGACCTGTTCTATCTGGCGATGCCACAAATTCGGGACATTGCCGACGGCAGTCAAGACGCGCTGCTGGTGCGAGTCCGTAGCGGCGACTTGGTGGGCTGGGGCGAATGCGAAGCGTCTCCGCTGGTTTCCATTGCCAACTGGGCTTGCCCGATGTCACATGCGGCGTGCAAGAATGTTCGAGACACCGTGTTGGGCCGCCGACTTGAATCGCCGCAGGATCTTGTGCGGCTGGGAGATGAAGTACGAGCGGCCGGGCTGGATATTTTGCAAACGGATCATACTTGGTCCGGCGTGGAAATCGGTCTGTGGGACATTTTGGGAAAACACTTGGAACAGCCTGTCTATCGGCTGTTGGGCTATTCGCAAGCGTTTGGAAAGACGCCCTACGCATCTCAGTTGTTTGGTGAAACGCCAGACGAAACTCGTGACAAAGCGAAACGTTGTCGCGAGGCTGGATTTGCTGCGGTCAAATTTGGTTGGGCGGGCTACGGCCGATCCACGGTACAAGCCGACGCCGACCAAGTGGAAGCGGCACGAACCGGATTGGGGCCGGACGGCGTGCTGCTGATCGACGCGGGAACCGTTTGGGGCGAAGATGTCGAAGCAGCGGCCGCTCGGCTGCCCGCATTGGAAGCGCATCAAGTCTTGTGGCTGGAAGAACCGTTTGTCGGCGATGCACTCCACGCCTATGGACAACTGGCATCTCAATGCCGAACTGTCAAACTCGCCGGTGGTGAAGGTGCGTTCAATTTTCACACCGCCAGAAATCTGATGGACCACGGAAAACTGGGTTTCGTGCAAATCGATACTGGGCGTATCGGCGGAATTGCGCCGGCCAAGCGAGCGGCCGATTACGCGGAATCGAACCATGTCACCTTCGTGAATCACACGTTTACCACGCACCTGGCACTTGCTGCGTCATTGGCTCCTTACGCCGGCAAGCGGAACATGGAGCTGTGCGAATTTCCCGTCGAAGCATCGGCCTTGGCAACCGAATTAACAGCAACTCGGCTGGACGTGCAAAACGGACGAGTTCATGTGCGGGACGAACCGGGCCTAGGTATTCAGATTCGACTGGATACGGTTCGAAAATATGCGGTTTCCGTGCAAATCAATGTGGGCGGTCGTGTGGTGTTTGCCTCTGCCCGAAATCTAACGCGAATAGGTAACAGTATGACTGTTCGCCGCCGAGCGTACTGCGAATCACAGTTCGGACGTGAATTCGGCGAGAACATCGTGGTTTAGACGTCGCTTAGGCGTTCGAGTATTTCAATTGAAATGTCAAAGGCAAATTCGCTTCAAATGACGCCAAGCTTTCGACGGTCGTTTTGGCAATCTGTTGCAACGCCTCTTTCGTGAAAAACGCTTGATGGCCCGTCACCAGCACGTTGGGAAAGGTGGTCAAACGAGCGAACACGTCGTCTTGGAGTAAGTCGTTCGAGCGATCTTCAAAAAACAGATCCGCTTCCTCTTCGTAGACATCCAGGCCTAACGCACCAATTTTTCTGGACTTGAGACCATCGATTACGGCGCGCGCATCCACCAATCCACCTCGGCTTGTATTAATGATCATCACACCCGGTTTCATACGTTCAATTCGCTGGGCGCTGATCAAATGATGTGTCTCCGGCAGCAGTGGACAATGCAAGGTAACAATGTCAGATTCAAACAAAACCGTTTCTAGATCCACATAAGTTGCACCCGCAGCAACTACGGCGGGCTGTGGATGCACATCGTACGCCAAGACTTGGCAACCTAAACCATTCAAAATGCGCACAACACACTGTCCAATGGCTCCGGTGCCGACCACGCCGACGGTTTTGCCGAACATATCGAAACCCATCAAGCCGTGTAGACTGAAGTCTCCTTCTCGAATCCGCTGATGAGCTCGATAGACTTGGCGATTCAATGCCAGCATCAAGCACAATGTATGTTCGGCCACGGCGTGCGGCGAATAATATGGCACTCGTACCACCGGCAGCCCTATTTGTTCAGCTGCTTCGAGATCCACATTGTTGAAGCCCGCGCAGCGCAAGGCAATGATCTTGATGCCAAAGGCGGCCAGCTGTGTCAGCACCTGCGCGGTAAATTCGTCGTTGACAAAACCGCATACGGCCTGATGCCCTTCGGCCAAACGCACGGTTTTTTCCGTGAGACGAAGTTCCAGAAAGTTGAATTCGTGTGGTCGGTCAAGCTTCTGGTTCGCTTCGGACAGGAATTGGAAATCGTGTGGTTTCGAACTAAACACGGCGGTTTTCATAAAGGCTCCTGATTCAAAATTTCGGTGGCTCAGAATTTCGGTGAGTGGCACCAACTAGCTGCCAACTAGCTGTGTGGATGGCACCAACTAGCTGCTCAAGGAAAATGTCAGCAAAATCCACGCTGCGTCCGGCGCCTCTAGAGTGTCTAGTCTTTTTTTGCGAAGTATTTGCGTGAGCCTAAGAATTTAATGGCTGGCACCAACCAAAACTACCACCGCTAATCGAATCAGGGGCTTCAGCGTAGAGAATTAGAAACGCGGAGGGCGCAGAGTACGCAGAGAAGAATCAGACAACTCTGCGACCTCGGCGACTCTGCGTTTCAATCTTTTTTCGATGGTTTTGGGGTGACTGATGATTGTGGCTGGCACCAACCAGATCACCAGATCCGTTCCCGTGCAAATCAACGTGGGCGGCCGTGTGGTGTTTGTATCGCCCGAAATCTAACGCGACGCACACTATATGAAAGACTCGCTGGTCTATTTGCCGCCGTAGGAGTAGCGAATCGAAATGCCGAGAAAACACACTGCGCATGGCGTTTTCTAGTCCTTTGGCGACGTGCTTGAGCCAAATCGTAATTGGCTGGCACCAACTAGCTCTCTCTTGTCACGACCAGACGGCTTACGCCATTTCGCTACACAATGTCGACGACACTAACCCCATTGCCGAAACGCGAGTGGCCCCGGTTGCGAGCAACTAGGGCCACTCTATGTCAGTGCGAAAAAAAGAGAAAGGCTTCGACCTCCAGCTGGACATCGCGCGTTCCCGCAGTTGGTCGGCACTACAGCGGGCGTGTGCTACGCGCTGGGCGCTACGTTCGTCACTTTTTGCTTCGTTCCACAATAGAAGCAAGTAAAGCACGCAATCGCGACAATCGCCGTGGACGCAATATCGGCGGGCGTGAGAACGGTTGCAAGAGCAAGGCATCCTGCGGAAGCGGCAAGCCATCGCGTAACACGCGCCCGGTACCAGAAACTTCCAAGAGCAACCAAAGCAGTAACAACGGTCAAGCCAAGTTCGATCGGACCTACGGAATACATAGTCGATACCTCCGAAACACTGAAACAGGAATCTCGGCGAAAGCATCTCGTCGACAAATGTCACGGAAGATGAACCGATGCAATACAACGATCTTAATCTTTGGCTCGTTGCAAAGCAATCTCTGCGCTAGAACGGAGGTATAAGAAAGGAGGTACAGAAAGTATGTACCACTCACCAAGTTTTGACTTCGAGGTCGACTTCCTATGCACGGCTCACCAAGCTAATCCCCGGACGATCTTGCAGAAAAATGGGGAAAGTCTCGCGTCTAAGTTGCGCGCTCGCATTGATAAGGGCTCAGAATTTCGGTGAGTGGCACCAACTAGCTGCTCAAGAAAAATGTCAGCAAAATCCACGCTGCGTCCGGCGCCTCTAGAGTGTCTAGTCTTTTTTTGCGAAGTATTTGCGTGAGCCTAAGAATTTAATGGCTGGCACCAACCAAAACTACCACCGCTAATCGAATCAGGGGCTTCAGCGTAGAAATTAGAAACGCGGAGCGCAGAGTACGCAGAGAAGAATCATGCAACTCTACGACCTCGGCGCCTCTGCGTTTCAATCTTTTTTCGATGGTTTTGGGGTGACTGATGATTGTGGCTGGCACCAACCAGATCCTAATCGAATCAGGAGCTTCAGCGTAGAAATTAGAACGCGGAGGCGCAGAGTACGCAGAGAAGAATCAGACAACTCTGCGACCTCGGCGGCTCTGCGTTTCAATCTTTTTTCGATGGTTTTGGGGTGACTGATGATTGTGGCTGGCACCAACCAGATCCCGTGGCTGGCACCAACCAGATCCCATTCGTGATTTTTCTCTGCGTACTCTGCGCCTCTGCGTTTCTGATTTCTACGCTGAAGCCCGGCAGCCGACTGCGATGTTGGGCGGACCTGTTTGGTGCCATCGATGGCACCAACCGAAAAACGCTGGATGGATGGCACCAACTGAAAAGCGAATTTTTATGATTTGACTCTTGCTTCCAACGGCAGGGGAGTGGTAGGCGGGCAAGGATGTCGGATAATTGGGCTTTGCGAAACTGAATTGACGTCGTTGTTAGGTGATCGAGCGATGGAAGAAGACATGCGTCAAATTATGCGGACGTTTTTTTCGTCTGCGTCCAAGCCGATGGGCGATGCCTGCTGGAGCCCGTCGGCAGACATATATCAGGGCCAGAAAGCTTGGCTGGTCAAATTGGACCTGGCGGGCGTCAATCCGGCGGACATTCGAGTGCGCGCGTGCGGCAGGCGACTGGTGGTGGAAGGCCAGAGACGAGACCATTCGATTCTGGAAGGTCAGACGTCTTATTCGATGGAGATTTCCTACAACCGCTTTCAACGAAGCATCGAACTTCCCTTCGAACTGGAACCTGCGCGGATTCAATGCGAATATCGCGACGGCATGTTCTTGGTCGTCATTGAACCTCAGCCAAAGGAACAGCGATGACCGAAGAAACCACATCCACCATTCGTATTCTTCCAGTACTGCCTTTGAAGCGAGAAGTCTTGTTTCCGCAGCAGATCATTCCGTTGGTCGTCGGACGCGAAGCTTCTATGGCCGCCGTAGAAGCGGCGTTGGCCACTGAAGACAAGACGCTGGCCGTGGTGCCTCAGTTGGATGAAACCATTGAATTTCCCAACTTGGCCGACCTGTCCGAATTCGGCACCGTGGCGGTTATCAAACGGATGGCTCGCACGGATCAAGTCTTGCAGTTGATTCTGCAAGGCATTGAACGCGTCTCGATCAAACCTGCAGATATCCCAGCTAAGTATCTCAATGCCGAAGTCACGAGCGTCACCACGGATGAAAGCCTAACGCCGGAAACGGAGGCGTTGCATCGAGAAATCATTGAACTGGGGCGTTCTGTTTTGGCGGCCGTGAACCCGCAGGGTGAAGAAGCGTTGAAGCACTTGGTAGAACAAGTTGAATCGCCGCTGCATCAGGTCTACATCCTCAGCTCGATGCTGTCGATGAAGTACGAAGATGAACAAAAGCTGCTGTCGGCACAATCGTTGTCGGACGCAATGGAGCTGGTGCACAAATTTCTTGTGCACGAATCGCAAGTCTTGGAAATCCGACAGAAAATTGCGTCCCAAGCGGAATCAGAGATGTCGCAAGAGCATCGAGAATATCTGCTTCGAAAGCAAATGCGAGCGATCCAGGAAGAGTTGGGCGAAAAAAATCCAGAACAGGCCGATGTGGATGAGCTGCGCGAACAGTTGGCCGCCATCGAATTGCCCGCCGAAGTTCGCAAAGAAATCGATCGCGAATTAGCTCGACTTGAACGCCTGCCTGCCGCTTCGCCCGATTACCAAGTCACTCGTTCCTACCTAGAACTGGTCGCCGAACTGCCGTGGAACAAACAGACGGAAGATCAGATTGACTTGCAGCGAGCTCGTGCGATTCTGGACGCCGATCACTTCGGTTTGGAAAAGGTCAAGGAACGCATTATTGAACACTTGGCTGTCTTGAAGTTGAATCCACACGCCACCGCGCCCATCTTGTGTTTTGTTGGTCCGCCCGGTGTGGGCAAGACATCGTTGGGCAAATCGATCGCTTCGGCGCTCGGCCGCGAATTTGCTCGTGAAAGTCTAGGTGGTCTGTCGGATGAAGCAGAATTGCGAGGTCACCGGCGCACGTACATTGGAGCCATGCCGGGCCGAATTATCCAAGCCGTGCGCCGCGCTGGTGTCCGCAATCCTCTGCTGATGTTGGACGAAATTGACAAGTTGGGACGTGATTTTCGAGGTGACCCGGCGGCGGCGTTGTTAGAGATTTTGGATCCGAACCAGAATTCGGAATTTCGTGACAACTATTTGAATCTACCGTTTGATCTTTCGAAGGTCATCTTCATTGCCACGGCCAATTCATTGGACACGATTCCTCGACCACTGCTGGACCGCATTGAAATTCTGCAAGTCAGTGGCTACAGCGATTTGGAAAAACTGAACATTGCCAAAACGTATTTGCTTCCTCGTCAGCTGCAGGACAAAGGTCTGTCAGACGAACAACTGATTTTGCCGGACGACGCGTTGCTGCATTTGATTCGTCAGTACACTCGCGAATCAGGTGTGCGCGAACTGGAACGCGTTATCGGCAGTGTATGTCGCAAAGCGGCGACGCATTTCGCCGAAGGCAATCAAGACGTGGTGCATATCGATCAAGCTGTATTGAACAAAATGCTGGGTCGGCCTCGATTTCGTGAACAAGACGCCAGGACCAGTCTGGAGCCCGGCGTGGCCGCCGGTATGGCGTGGACGCCGGTGGGTGGTGAAGTGTTGTATGTGGAAGCAGTCTTGCTACCTGATAGCAAAGAGTTTTCGCTGACCGGGCAATTGGGTGATGTCATGAAAGAGTCCGCTCGGACAGCCCAAAGTTTTGTGCGATCGCAATGGGCGGAATTAGATTTGGAAAAGCAAGCGTTGAATTGTGGCGTTCACATTCACGTGCCGGCCGGTGCCACGCCCAAAGATGGTCCTTCGGCGGGAGTGACCATGGCTACCGCGTTGGCTTCGTTGTACGCGCATCAGCCGGTTCGATCGGACACCGCTATGACCGGTGAAATCACGCTCAGCGGATTGGTGCTACCGGTCGGCGGCATTAAGGAAAAGGTGTTGGCGGCGCATCGAGCGGGGATGAAGCAGATTATTTTGCCGAAGGCCAACGAACCGGATGTCGAGGATTTGCCGGAATCGGTGCGGAACGAATTGGAATTCGTCTTTGCTATCACCATGGAAGATGTGGTGGCCGCGGCCATTCCCAAGCTGGCCAACAAATTTGTGCATGCTTAAGCGAAAATACTCGCCGTCGCCTACGTCTGACACTCGCAAGTGCTCAGCCCAGGATGCTGTCAAGCCATTAGCTATCGATTGTCAAATATCCGATCGCGAAGCGTGTACTTCGAAGTTTCGCATTCGCGTTTTCGGCGGAATTTCCTAGCCCGACGCGTCAGCGAGGGGACTGCAGTAGCAGTCAGATTTCCCTCACTTACGTTTCGGGCTATGAAAAAGCGCAACAGCAAAAAGTGTCAGCGTGTACTTCGAAGTTTCGCATTCGCGTTTTCGGCGGAATTGCCTAGCCCGACGCGTCAGCGAGGGGACTGCAGAAGCAGTCAGATTTCCCTCACTTACGTTTCGGGCTATGAAAAAGCGCAACAGCACCAAAATCTTGCGTCGGGCTAGCACGAGCCTGGGAGCTGGCGATAGTCGATCTAGAACGAGTTGTGTTGACAGTTTGCCAAGCTGGCACCTATCATCCCGCGTGAAGGTTCGCCAAAATAGAGCATTCGTCAGACGCTGGGCATCAAGTTAGAAGGGCTTTATTCGATGAGTTGGTACGAAGGTTTCGAGCACATCGTACGAGAAGACGAACCGCTGGGAACGTACACATGGTTTCGCTTGGGCGGTGCGGCCCAGTTTTTCGCCGAACCCAACAGCGTGGACGAATTGGCTCAACTACTGCAACGCTGTGATCAGCATGACATCCCTTTCCGAGTAATCGGAGGTGGTTCGCGAGTGTTGATATCGGATGCTGGTGTGAAAGGTCTGGTGGTTCATCTGTCCGCGCCGGCATTTTGTGAAACGGCAGTGGAAGGAAGTTACATTACGGCGGGTGGAGGCGCAAAACTGGGACATGTTGTGTCTTTGTCTGTGGGCGTGAGCTTAGGTGGATTGGAGTCGTTGGTAGGTGTGCCTGGCACTGTGGCCGGTGCGTTAAAGGGAAATGCTGACAGCTATGGTGCTTCGATTGGTCAATGGACGGAATCGGTGAAAGTGATGTCTCGATCGGGTGCAATCACGGAATATGATCGAGACCAATTGCGGTTTTCGTACCGCCAAAGCAGCTTAGACGATCCGGTCATTCTGTCCGCGCGATTCGAACTAGAACCTCGTGATCCCCACGAATTAACTCGGCGCATGCAAAAACTGTGGATCATCAAACGGAGCCAACAACCCACCGGTTCGGAAGGTTCGGGCCGAATTTTTGCCGACCCGCAAGGGATTAGTGCGGCCGATTTGATTGAGCAGGTGGGATTGCGAAGTCTAAAAGTTGGCGGAGCGGAATTAAGCGAAAAGAATGCCAATTACGTGGTGATTCATTCCGGCGCCAAGACCGACGACGTTCGCATGTTGATTGAACAAGTAAAGAACAAAGTTGCCAGCGAATTGGGAGTAGATCTGCAGTGTGAATTGCAGATTTGGTAGCGTCCGAGCAGGGTAATTGTCCCTTCACGAACGACGTGTTCCGAAATAAATTCGTCCGTTTCGTGCGATTGGCGGAATCTACTTTGGGACAAATACTAAGGTGGCGCTGCACAAGGAGGTGTGGACGTGAGTTCGGGAAATCGTAACCTACTGTCATTGATCCTGCTGCGGCTGTTTCGTCCTTTTGGAGATGCGGCGTGGGTGGCCATTGCCAGCGTCATTTGTGCGTTGGTAATTCTGATTGGTAGCATCTATCTGTGGGACGCATATGGCGAACAGATTCTGGGACAATCTCGTTATCGCCTACACGCTGAAAACCTGGTCATCACGGAACAGCCCGCATGGATTCGCAGCAACATCAAGGAATATGCGTTGGAAAACGGACGCCTGGAAGGAGAACTACTGAGTGACCGCACGTTGACACCTCGGATCGCTCGCGCCTTCCTGAGTGTTCCTTGGGTAGACGATGTCAAAATGGTGAATAAGACTCGAGCGGCACAGGGACAGATCACGGTGGAATTGTCCTATCGTAAACCGGTGGCCATGGTCGAACTGCCGCCTGGTTCGATGCCGAACTTTCCGAATAAGTCGTGTCTATTGGCCGTGGATGCAGCCGGACGGTTGTTGCCGACCGAAGAAAATTTTTCAGAAGCGGAAGCGAATCAGTATCCCAAGATCGGCGGCGTCAACGTCGCGCCGACGGGACTGATGTACGGCCAGCCTTGGAATGATCCGCGAGTGGCCGATGCGGCTCAAATCGTGGATATGTTAGGTGATCTCTGGCAAAAACTGTCGCTCTATCGCATCGATGTTCCCAAACAAGCGGACAGTTCGCCGTTGGGATCGGACCAGCATCAAGACTTTGTTTTGGTCACTTCCGACGGGACGGCTCGTCCTTGGGGAAGTGCGCCCGGAAAAGAATTGCCGCAGGAACGAACCGCAGCTGAAAAAGTCAAACTGTTGCGAGAAGCCGTGGACGATTCGTTCGGTGCGAACGATACGGTTTCGCAAATTTCTGCTCCCGATTGGCGAATGGTCGAATTGCGAGAACGACCGGTTCGATAGCGTTTTGAATCTGTAGCCGATTCTATTCGGCCGCTACCACTCTGCGTCATGACGAACGGAGCGTATGATGGTAGCTTTGATTTTCGTTCGGCTCTGACTCGTGACGCAACGGTGGGCGGAATGATGCGTTTTGGAAAGCGATGCCATGTCCACGGTCCATGTTCCCGTCATGCTGAACGAAGTGCTAGACGCACTGCTTCCCTTGCCCGGCAAATTGCTGATTGACGGCACGTTGGGTGGCGGCGGCCACGCCGAAGCTGCTGTGGCACAAGGTGCAACCCGGAGGTCGAATCATTGGTGTGGATCGAGATCCGTTGGCGGTGGAACGCACAGCCGAACGATTGCAACACACAAGCGTAGAAGCAGTGTGGGGCAGTTACGCCGACATTCCGGAAGTGTTGCGAGACCACGATATTTCAGCCGCGGATGGCATTGTTTTGGACCTGGGTTTGTCCAGTGATCAGTTGGCGGATGAAGAACGAGGCTTCAGTTATCTGGCCACCGGTCCGCTGGATCTGCGGTTCAATCCTCGTTTTGGCGAACCAGCCTTTCGTTTGGTGAATCGACTAAGCGAAAAAGAATTGGCAAATCTGATTTACGAATTTGGTGAAGAAAGACTCAGTCGTCGCATTGCGCGAAAAGTGGTCGAAGTGCGTCGCAAGTCGCCCATTCACACGGCCGCCGAATTGTCCGAACTACTCTGCCGCTGTGTACCTCGATCCAAAGACGGCCTGCATCCTGCCACGCGGACGTTTCAAGCGTTACGAATTGCTGTGAACGAAGAACTGAAGCAGCTGCGCATTGCCTTAAAGCGTTTACCAGACTGCCTAAAGCCGGGCGGCCGCTTGGCCATCATCAGTTTTCATTCGTTGGAAGATCGCATGGTGAAGAATGCGTTCAAAGAAGATTCGCGTTTGGACGTGTTGACCAAAAAACCGCTCCGACCTTCCGAAGCAGAAGTGCACGCCAATCCGCGAGCTCGTAGCGCCAAGTTCCGTATTGCCGAACGAATCTAACGATTTCGCAGGGCAGGCGGAATCGTTCTCAATACCGTCAAGACATGCTCCAATTCGGCCGGTAGCGGCGCGAAAATTCCATTGTTTGCGAAGTTGTCGGGTGGCGAAACGTGATCTTCGCCGCGTGCAACGCCAAACGGTCCAGCAAGATTTGATCGTCCTGCGAACCGGGAACCGCTTCCCGAACGGTGATCGTCCGATGGCCGGCATACAGTGGATCACACAAAATGGGACAGCCAACATGAGCCATATGAATGCGAATTTGATGTGTTCGACCAGTCTTGGGAAAAACATGTAAGGCGGTGAATCCGGGAAACCGTTCGGCCACTTCAAAAAACGTCTCGGCATCTCGACTGGTAGCGTGATCCGCGCGAATCGACATTCGTTCTCGATGATAGGGATGAGCCGCTAATGGGCTGCGTGATCTTGTCGCGATCACGGTCAATGGACCCTTTGGCAATGGCAAAGTACTGTTTCTGAACTTCGCGTAATTCAAATTGCTTGGCCAATTTCAAATGGGCCGCGTCATTCTTGGCGACCAAGATCACGCCACTGGTGTCTCGATCCAACCGGTGTACAATCCCCGGACGACTGGCGCCGCCTACGGAACTGAGTTGTTGAAAATGGTAGGCCAACGCGGCGGTGAGCGTTCCCGACCAGTGTCCCTTCGAGGGATGCACGACCATGCCGTGCGGTTTGTTGATGACGGCCAGATCGTCATCTTCGAACAGAATGTCCAGCGGAATATTTTCTGGTTCGGGCCCTGGTTTAGGAACTTCGGGAAACGTGGCTTCAATTGTTTGGCCGGTTCGCAATCGCAACGACGCTTTGGCTCGTTTGCCATTCACCGTCACGGCCGCCGCGTTGATCCATTTCCGCAGTTGGACTCGGCTGTATTCCGGAAACTGTTCGGCTAGAAAAACATCCAGCCGAGCGTCTGTGGCATCGTCGGCAACCGTGATGGAAACCTGCTGAGAACCAGTTTTCAAAGGCGAATTGGATTCAGCATTCTGATCGGCGTCGGTCATACCCTGGTGACGCCTATTGGTTATCGGCTGCTTCTTCGGCTACATCTTCTACTGCGTCGACAGCTTGCTCTGCGGCACTTTCGGCTCGCGTGTCACTGCCGGCTTCGGCGCCTGCACCTGCTTCTCCATCAGTCGCGGTATCGATCGGCGAATTTGCGTCCGGCGCCGTTGAATCGACGTCTAAGGATGATTCGTTTTTCGTGCTGGGACCAATCAATTGATCCAAATCGAACGAATCGGCACCTTCGTCTGTGCTTGCGGGAATTTCCGCGCCGCCCAAATCTAGCGGTGCGGCTGAAGTGTCGTCACCACCGGTCGAATTAAACAATTCGCCGGGACCTGGAGCCGAAATATCTGGATCGGCGGGCAAGTTATTCAGATTGTTGAATAGTCCAACGTTGGGATCTCGTTTGACTGGCTTTTGCGTGGCAAACCAAGAATAGAAATCTTTGGCTCGAGGATCACTTAACCGAGTCACTTGTTCTTGAGCAGCTTTTCCTACCACAGAATCGGGCCATGCATCGGCGATGGCCTTATATTGATTCAACGCGTTGTCCAAGGAGCCGAGTGATTCTTCGGTTTGCGCCAAGCCATACTGAGCTCGCATCTTCAGTGTTGGCCGAGAAGTGGTGTTGAGCAACTGTTCATACGTCTCTTTGGCCGCCTTCAATTCTTCCGCAGCCGCTCCACGATCTTCAAACAGCTGGCTGTAGCCTTCTCGCAGATGACGGTCGGCGGCGGCTTGTAATGCCCATTCGGACGCCGCAGTTCCTGCAAAGCTGGAAGCGACTTCTTTCAGCGATTCCGCGCCGCCAGGGCTCTCTTGTGCCATGAAATAACTGGACCAAGCTCGTTCCTGCTTTTCGTTATTTCTCGCCGCCCATAGTTGGGTCACGATAACGATGCCCGCCAGAATCACAGCCACCCCTACGATCAAATTTGCGTAAGGTTTGACCTGTTGAATCACTCCGCCCAACTTGTCGGCCAATTCGTTTGTTTGCAGTTCGTGACGGTGTTCCGTCTTCATCGCAGACCCTGTTTCGTTTTGATTTTTCCGAAGAAGCGACGCTGCATGCGAACGAAACGGAAAACGGCTTTCCGATTCCCTTGACAGCTTCTAAACATCAACTGCCACAGCGTATATAGACTTGCGAGTATACGAGCGGGCCGGAAGCGACGTCAAGATCGGAACGATTCAAGCCAAAAACAAACTTGAGAGCGAATCGGGGCGAACCATTTGGTATCGATCCAAATGCCATGCCACCGTACTATTCCGCTGCATTTTGCACGCCCTACTTTCGAAATTCGCGGAATTACGCCTGAAAGCAGCCCGATGATACTACGTTTTCTTCAGCCTGTTTTGCATTTCTTGAAAGTCTTTTCTAAGGATAATTCCCCGCAGCAGTTGGCGTCGGGGCTGTCCATGGGCACCATGATCGGCCTGATCCCCAAAGGGAATTTGATTGCCGTGTTGTTGACCATCGTGCTGTTTGCCTTTCGATTCAATTTAGGCACGGGACTGCTGAGCATATTTCTGGTGTCCATGTTTGCGTTTCGTTTGGATCCCATTATGCACGGATTTGGCGAACGCATTTTGCACTTGGACAGCATCTACCTGAACTTTGCCGAATGGCACAAACTGCCCATCGTTCCGTGGCTAAGCTTAGACAACACGGTAGTGGTGGGCGGACTGGCGTTGGGACTGGCCGTTTGGTTTCCGGTTTATCACCTGTCAACGCCGCTGTTCATTCGTTATTTCCCGCCAGTGCAAGCGAAGATCGAAAAGCTGCTTCGCAAGAAAAAAGCCAAACATGCAAGCGGCGAAACGAACGAAGCGAATTCCGCCAGCGTGCAAGGAGCTCGGGCATGAAGTCGTTCTTGCAGTTTCGCTTTATTCGTTGGAGCTACGTCGCCAGTCGTCTGCCGATCCTAGCGTTGATTCTGCTGGCCATGTGGCTTTCGCTGAATCCAGGCTTGCGTTGGCTGTTGATCTACAGCGGCCAGTCCGCGATTGGAGCGAAGGTGGAGATTGGTTCGCTTCAAACCAATTTGTCTTCGTCTCGAGTCGAACTGACCGACGTGGCGGTGGCCGATCCCCAGCGACCCATGTCCAACTTGTTCGAAATTGATTCGGCCGAATTTGACTTGGAAACCGCCGCCGCTCTGCGAAAACGCTTGGTCATTCATGAAGGAAGACTTTCCGGAGTCCAGTTGCATACGCAACGCACGACCAGCGGACAGCTGGAAAAAGCTGAGATAGAAGAAACTTCGGATCAGCCGGGATTGTCGGACAAGATTGGCCAAATGGGCGAAGAATGGGTCAATTCAACGCTGGACAAATTGGAAACGGACGTCGAATCAGAGCTCCATTCCATTCGCCTGGCGAAAGAACTGAAAGAACGCTGGCCCAACGATTACAAAGCGGTCGAGCGCCAAGCGGATGATTTAAAGGATCGAGGCGAACAGTTGGCCGACGTGATCGAACAATTGTCCAAAAAACCGTTGGACCACTTGGACAAGATTGAACCGACGATGGTCCAGTTGGATCGAATTCGCCAAGATGGTTTGCGTCTGAAAAATGATCTGCAGCGCATTCGCCAGCAGGTGCAACAAGATAAATTGGCTATCGAACAAGCCAAACGGCACGACGAACAATACATCAAAGAGAAACTTCGCTTAGATAGTTTGGACGGACAATCACTAACAGAATATTTGATTGGCCCGGAATTGCACGAACGACTCACCACTACGCTGGGTTGGATTCGGTGGGTCCGAGCGATGACGTCCACCGAAACGGAAGCCCAAAAGCAAGCGGAATCACAACCTCGCGGCAAAAACATCTTGTTCCCCGGCATGCTGATTCAGCCCGACGTCTTGATCAAAACGCTGATCGTTGACGGCACCGGCACCATTGACGAACAACCTTTCACCTTCCTGGCTGACATCCACGATATCACTCATCAATCCAAAAAACATGACCAGCCGATTACCGTCAATCTGAAGGCGCAAGGGTCGGCCGAAATGTACGCCAAGGCGATTCTGGATCGACGAGGTGATGTGGCCACGGAACAGGTGTTGATTGAAATTCCAGCGTTGGTACAGCAAGCCAGAACGTTAGGCAATCCAGAAAAGCTGGCGGTGAATGTGGGACGAGGCAAAGCTCATATTCGAGCGAACTTGACGTTTGAAGATGAAAATGTGGTGGGCCGTATCGAATTTCGTCAAGCGAATGTGCAGATGGAGCCTTCGCTGCCCGAAGCGGAACGTAAAGAGATTCTGCTGACCGACCTGAAGCCGGCGCTGCAACACGTTTCTAACTTGGACATTCAAGCCGACATTTCTGGCACCTTGCTCAAGCCCAAAATCAAAGTCCATTCGAACCTCGGTCCGCAATTGGCCGCCGGTCTGAAGCAGGCCTTTCAAGGCGAACTGGACGCTCGGCAAGTGCAACTCAGCCAGCTCGCGCATCAAAAAATCGAAGAAGAACTCCAGCAAGCGGAACAGGACCTGCTGACCAAACATCAGGACATTCTGCAGAAACTGGAAATTGGCGACAAAGAATTGGCCATGATCAAATCGGACATCACTGGCAAAATTGGCGGATCGGATCAATTGCTTCGCGCGGGCCAGAAGCTGTTCAATAATTTTCGAAAGCGGTAATTGCCGTCGCCGCACTACTGGCCTGCCATTCGGCAGCGATCGAGTTTCCGGCATGGCCGAATCGAATAAACTTGCTGTTCGGTTTGGCGTTATCGAGCGGCGTCGATGCGGTTCGCTGCTTCTTCCAGTAACCGAATCCACGGTCCCACGTAGTGCCCGTTATCGTGGAAGGTTCGGCCGCTGACCAAGTTGCCGTCCACAACGCACGGAGCATCAACAAACGTGCCGCCGCAAACTTCCAAGTCAAATTGGCATTTGGGAACCGTCGCCATTTTGCGACCTTGAACGCAATCCGCGTAAGCGGGAATTTCTACACCATGACAGACGCTGGCGATGGGCTTGTTGGCCGCAAAAAACGCTTTGGTAATGCGAACTAAATCGGCGTCGTAGCGAATATATTCCGGAGCTCGACCACCGGAAAACAGGATGCCCAAATAGTCATCCGGCTGCACGTCTCGGAAAGCAATGTCAGCTTCGATCGAATAGCCTTCCCATTCTTTGGTGATGGTCCAACCCGGTTTGACTTCGTGTAACACCATTTGATAGCGACGCTTGTCCGGTGCTGCCACCACGGGCTGAAAACCTGCCTCTTGCAAACGATAGAATGGATACATCGTGTCTAGCGTTTCCGTCGCATCGCCGACAACAATCAAAACTTGATGCTTGGTCTTCATGAATGAGTCTCGTTAGAAACACGCGTTACACAATCCAGCAAATACAACTTCGCTCGATTGATTTCGTCCGTCACTTCCGCAGTTGAATCCAAAATCGGGATTCCTCGAGGCACCGGATGCATAAAGATCTCCGTCCAGCCGGTATATTGGATATCTCGCAAGGCCGCCACCAACGGCTGAAAATCCAAGGTGCCCCGTCCTGGCATCTGCAGCAATTCTTCCGCTTTCGGCAATTTTTGCATGCAACCAAGACCATGTTGCCATGCGTAGAAAACTGCGACTTTGTTGCCGATATCGCGAAGGAGCGAACCGAGCAACTTTGAATCCTGTGGCAAGTGGTACGGCGCCAACGCAACTCTCAGCGGCAAGTCGTCCGCGAATTCCGCCAAGTAGCGAATGGAATCAACCGATTCAATCAGGCTATTGGCATGGTTTTCAATGGCCAGCGTTACGTTGTGTTGGGCTGCCACTTCCAAATGCGGCTTGAGCTGTTCCGCAAAGCGGGCCACGGCGGTCTTGAGTTCGTTTCCTTGAAGACCCTTCGGTCCTTTCGCTCCAGTGACAATCTGTTGGCAGCCAAGTCTTTGGCAGCGAGCGAATTCGTCGTGCAATTGAAAGGGGCCCAGATCGTAGCGAGTGACACAGCCGAGTGTCACTTGATGTTGTTTTATCAATGCGGCGAATCTAGCTTCGCCCATGTCAGCCAGTTGTTCGCATTGGTCGCCGTGCGGCTTGGGCCACAGATCGACTGCAACCGCGCCGGTTTTTGGCACTTCTGCCAAGATGGTTTCCAGCCGAGTGTAGCCATACATGCACCCGGCCAGCAAAAAACGAAATTGAAATGTTTCAGCGGGCTGAGCCGCGACAGTGCCAAGCTGCCAGCGCAATCCACCTGCGACCGCCGATAGCTTGGCGATATTGGCTAACGCCGTTCGTCGTGTTTGGCAAACGTACTTGTCGCTGGATGCGGTTAACTTGCCGTTCAAAGCTGCATCTCTTTCGTGGTTCGCCAGAAAACTACTTGGTCGGTATGTCCAGCCAAACGTAGAACGTTGCAATTTTGTCAAACCAAGCCTACCTACCTGAAAATCGGTTGAGCGCCGTAGCGAACGTGGATTTGATTGCACAGGTCGGGTTCCAGTCGCAGGCCGTGAGCTAATTCCTGGAGATAATGCGCCTCTTGCTGAGTGTCCAATTGCATACCCGCCAAAGACATCGTGTAGACCTTCACCTCCATTCCCAGTGGGACACTCCAAGCGAAGTCTCGTACATCAATAGCTTGTGCGAACTCGTGTTTCAGGAATTCAATCGTTTGTGGATCATTGGGTACTTGGCTCAGAATGGTCTGCTGCTCGTTGGCATCGATTCGCCCATCCGCTTTGGCTGCGTTAATCAATGCCCGAATAAGTATGATCGCTTCGTCGTTCGAGGTCATTTGGGGTGCCGAAGGTGCAGGACGTCTCGAGGGTGGATTCGGTTGATATCGAGGCGGATCGGGAGCTCTACGGTACGAGGACGGGCGCTGCGTCGAGCTGGGACCATCTTGGCATTTCTTGCCCGTGGCCACGCCAAGCATTTCTTCCAGGCTACGCGATTCCTGTTCGATATCGATGGGACGATGCCCAGAACCCGCGCCGCCACGACCACCGGGCGCGGGAGTTGGTTGCGAAGAACGCCCGCCGCTCTTGATCAGTTTGTCTAGAATAGCACCACCCAAACCACCACCAGGTTTCTGAGCTCCACGCGATCCGCCGCCTAGCAAGCTTCCCAAAATGTCAATTGCGTCCATTGTGCTCACCAATCAAGTAAAGAATGTTCCGTTGCCCTATGAAGTTTTGTCAATCGCGCCGAGATCTATGTGAATCACCGGCGGCGGCGTCAAGCGAACCGTCTTCTGACACGTCCGTTAGTGTACCACGATCCTCCGCACCATGCCGCTGGCGGGGTTCACATCCTGGGTGACTGCGGATCGATCCGTTTATTGGCCCAGAATGAGTCTGTGCGATTCGTTAGACCAGCTTTGTCGAGCGGTTGGTAGGATATCCAACTTGTATTTCGCGAATCGAGCGATTTGCGCAT
This sequence comes from Pirellulaceae bacterium, assembly GCA_041399205.1. Classification (GTDB taxonomy): domain Bacteria; phylum Planctomycetota; class Planctomycetia; order Pirellulales; family Pirellulaceae; genus JAGQOZ01. Next base: position 20,983 of record JAWKTK010000026.1, read on the forward strand.
GAAAAACGCCGGCAGCGAAGACTACCGACGTGATAGATTAAGTGACCCCGACGGGACTCGAACCCGTGTTGCCGCCGTGAAAGGGCGGAGTCCTAGGCCGCTAGACGACGGGGCCTCACTCAATTTGTATACGAGCTTTTTAAACGTCGTGCCCAAAAGCGTCAAGGGCAGGGATCGGCAAAAGAAGCGCCGACACTAGAAGAAATCCTGGAGTTTTCTATTCCAGATGTAGACCGCTTCGCTAGATCCGGAATAGGTCTGATGACTATTTATTGATCGGAAGCGGTCGCGTCGGTTTGTTCGCCACTCTGTTCGCTTTCGCTTTTCTTGATGGCGTCATAAACTTCGCGACGATGAACTGGTACTTCCTTGGGGGCTTCCACACCCAACCGTACCTTGTCGCCTCGAATTTCCACGACAACAACCGTAATGTCGTTGTTGATTACGATGCTTTCGTTCTTTTTGCGGGACAATACTAACATGTCACCATTCCTTTGCTTCTTGCCTGACCGGAACGATCCGGTAAGTAGTGGCTTGTTTTGACCGAGTTCACTTGACGCTGCAAAACCCCACATCCTGTAAAAAATTCTATCTACACTCTACGCCGCGAATTCACTCAGTCAAGAAAAGTGCGCGTTAAATTCTTACGAAAATTCTCCTTGTGGCACGAAATTCGTGTTGCAACGGCGGAATACGTCTCTCCTGGGCCACACAAATAAGTCACTTGCAGCAGCGAGTGGGCCTGGAATCAGCCACAAACCGGTTGACACTTAGAAAACTGCCGAATTGCGGCCATGCGGTTGCGGATAATCAAGGTGGTTCTATAATCTCGGGAATGCGTCCAAGAAAAGCTTTATTTGTGGGCGCCGTTGCATCCTGGCAGGCAAATCGGAAGACCTTTCAGTCAAACCTGAGATTGTCGAGACAATTACATGTGGAATTGGATTCGTAATTTGTTGGTCGCGGTAACAACAGTTCAGCAGGGGATGTGGGTAACCCTAAGGTACTGGTTGAAGACCTATAAAAAGGACCGTGGAACCTTCACGGAACAGTTCGAATATCCGGAAAAACCCGTTCCGGTGGCCCCAAGGTACCGAGGCTTTCATCGTTTCGACCTGACAACTTGTATTGCTTGTGACCAGTGTGCCAAGGCTTGTCCGGTAGATTGTATTTATATTGGCAAGGAACGTGTGGAAGGATCAAAGGGCTTCCGAATAACTGGGTATGCCATCGATTATTCCAAATGTATGTTCTGCCTTGTGTGTTGAACCTTGCCCGGTGGACTGCATTTTTATGGGCGCGACACACGATCTAAGTTGTTACAGCCGTGATGGATGCATTGTTGATTATTCTCGTCTGCCGGTGGACATTGCCTGGGGCCGAGCGACCTTGAATCCAACTGCGGTAGCTCAGTCCAAGGTAATTACGGAACCAGTTCATGGCGGTCCGAACCAGTAAGTTTGATCCTTTCAGGTGTATTCACTGACCCATGAAATCAAAACGGCACAAGTATTTTACAGTGGAACAAGCGAACAGCATGTTGCCATTGATTCGAGCGATCGTGTCGGATCTGGTTGCCTTGTGGCACGATGTCAGTGAACGCAAGCGTCGACTTGAATCACTGGCAGAAGGCCGGACCTTTCGCAGTCCGGATGTCTATTCGGAAGAAGTCGAGTTCGTCGAACAGCAGTTGGAACGAGACGTCGAGCGATTGCGAGCTTATTTGGACGAATTGCGTGAGCTGGGCGTGGAACCGCAAGGGTTCGACGGAGTCATTGAGTTTCCAACAATGATGGATGGCCGTTTGGCTTATCTGTCGTGGAAGTTTGGTGAACCGCAGATTTCTTACTGGCACGATGCGGAAGGAAATAGCCCAGGTCGATTGCCTCTGCCAGCTGCGACGGAAACCGTAACGTCACTGTAGTTTGTTTCTGGCCAGCAAAGTTCTCTTTTCACCATCATTCGATGTGTTTGCCGCCCTTGCAATCAAGGGAGCGAGGACTACAATCCCAAGGGTTTGCTGGAGTATTTCTCTATAAATTCTATGCTGATCCAAAGAACGAAAGACTGATCTATGGCTTCTGCCGTTGATGCATCCGCAGGGATTGTTGGCTATCTGGCTCTTTTCGGTGGGATCGGATTTGCATTTGTGTTTGCGAATCTCTTGCTCGGTCGCTTCCTGCGTCCCAAAGATCCGCACCCAGAAAAGCAAGAGATATACGAATGTGGCGAACCAGCAATTGGTTCCAGTTACGTGCAATTTGACTTGCGATTCTACGTCGTAGCATTGATTTTCATTATCTTTGATGTCGAAGTCGCCTTTCTCTTCCCGTGGGCCACTGTCTTCGGGAAATCGACGAATTTGCTTGAACATAAAGCACCCATGGTCCAGCAACTGGATGATGGCCAACTGGCCTACAGTCACGCGACCGCAGGAGTGCTGCGAGAGTTAGGAGTTGCGAATCCAGCTCCTTTGACAGGTGATGTGCGTCAAGCACAACGAGATGTCGAATCTGGGTTTCAACAATTGGCCTTTATCGCCTTGGTTGAGGCCAGTGTGTTCTTCGTTATTCTGCTGATTGGGTTTGCGTACGAATGGAAGCTGGGAGCACTGGATTGGGTTCGCTCGATGGTGAGTCAAAAGGAAGCGATGGTGAAGCCAATGCACTCGGGGACGCCCAGCGGGCCTAGCGAATCAGTATTGTCGGCGTAAGTTCGCTCCGTTTGATCGGAAATTCTGTACGAGGTAACTATGGCTGGTGGTGACGGGCTGCTTGGCAAGCTCAAGAGCAAATTTGGTGATCAAATCGTTGGCGCGAATCTCGAGGCGATTGATCCTTGGATTGAAATTTCGCCAGACGCGTTGGTGGAAGTGGGGCGGTTCGTTCGAGACGACGCGTCGCTGAAGCTAGAGATGCTCAACTGTATTACGGCAGTTGACTGGTTGGAAGTTGACCCCAAGAAAGCGGCAAAAGCAGGGTTTGAACCGCACCTGGAAATGGTTTACCACCTTTCCAGTATTTCCAAGCGACACACGTTGGTCCTCAAGTTTAAATTGCCGCGCTGGAAAGATGGTGTCGAAGGTGAGGCCCCGGAATGTCCTTCGGTCAGTTCGATCTGGTCTACCGCTGATTGGCACGAACGTGAAACTTATGATTTGTCCGGAGTTATCTTTACCGGGCATCCCAATCTTCGTCGCATTCTTTGTCCGGAAGATTGGGTTGGTTATCCGCTCCGCAAAGACTATCAGATGCCGTTGGAATACCACGGAATTCGAGGTCGGTAGCGATTGAGGGCTTGCACCCGTTCTATTCGAGATCAACGGAAAACATCGGTATTAGGTGAGAGACGCATGGCGACGCAGATTGACGACCAGAGAATTATCGAATTCGACGTACGTACGGATGAAATGCTGGTCAACATGGGGCCGCAGCATCCCAGTACGCATGGTGTGCTGCGATTGGTGTTACGAACCGACGGTGAGATTGTCTCGGAAGTCACGCCGCATCTGGGGTACTTGCATCGCTGTGCTGAAAAAATTGGTGAAAACCTAACGCCTCGTCAGTGGATTCCCTATACCGATCGCATGGACTACCTGGCCGGGATGAACATGAATTTGGGCTGGGCACTGTGTGTTGAAAAGTTGTTGCAGCATGATTTGTCAGAAAAAGCGAAGCATCTGCGAGTCATCATTTGCGAAATGGGCCGAATTGCCAGCCATTTGGTAGGCATGGGAGCCTATGGGTTGGATTTGGGTACGTTCAGTCCGTTCTTGTACGCATTTCGGGAGCGTGAGCGGATTTTGGATTTGTTTGAAGAAGTCTGTGGTGCACGTCTGACCTACAGCTATATCACGCCGGGCGGAGCAACCGCGGATTTGCCCAAGGGCTGGCTGCAGAAGTGTGAACAGTTCTTAGATCAGTTTGAACCAATCATTGCGGAATATCACGCGCTGTTGACCACTAATGCGATTTTTATCAAGCGAACATGTGATATCGGCGTCCTTAGTCCAGAAATGGCCATTGATTTTGGGTGCACCGGGCCTGTACTGCGAGGCAGTGGTGTCGACTATGATTTGCGACGAGACGGCGAAGAGCGTTACACGGAGATGTATGACGGCTATGCGTTCGAAGTGATTTGCCAGAAAGATGGGCATTATCCCAAGGACCATCAGTATCCGGCTGTGCCGAATGATGCCGTATTAGGAGATTGTTGGCATCGGTTCTATGTTCGCATGCTGGAGGTAATTCAATCCATGGATCTCGTGCGGCAGGCAATGGATCGGTACAGTGTAGCTAGTGGTGATTGGGGAGTGCCGATTAAGCTGGCAACTAAGTTGCCGGCGGGCGACGTTTATTTGGAAACCGAAGCTCCTCGTGGCCAGATGGGTTTCTACTTGGTCAGCAACGGTGGCAATATTCCTTGGCGAGTTCGCGCTCGGAGCAGTTCGTTCTGCAATCTTTCTGTTTGCCCGGAAATCTGTAAGGGCGTTCCCATTGCCGATATTCCGGCGATTGTTGGTTCGCTTGATATTGTCATGGGCGAAATTGACCGTTAATAAAAAATCCGTAGACACCGGGGCTTGTAAGTCCGACGGACATTGTGCAATATTTCACAAGCAAATTACTTTGCGGCTCAAGGTCGTTTCTGACCGTTGTCGCAGCATAGGGATGTGAATGTGGCCGAATTCATTAACAGCATTCTGTTTCCGGATCAGCCTGATCATTGGATAGGTGTCTTGATTACGGCGCTGGTCCATGTGGTGATGATCATCAATGTGATCGCTGTCGGCGCATTGGTCTTTATTTGGATGGAGCGCAAGGTTTCCGGTCGTATCCAAGATCGATTGGGGCCAACGCGAGTGGGTGGCAAATTCGGGTGGCTGCAGACGCTTGCCGATGGTTTGAAGCTGATTGCCAAGGAGGATATTACTCCTGGTCAGGCGGATTCGTTTCTGTTTAAGCTTGCCCCTTATTTGAGTTTTACCGCCAGTTTTTGTGCGTTTATTGCGTTGCCGTTTGCATCTGGATATTCGTGGTCGTCCGGCTGGGCGGCTCGAGAAGTTAATACGGGTGTTTTCTTCGTGTTAGCGGTTTTGGGCCTTGAAGTTTTTGGTGTGATTCTGGCCGGATACGCTTCGGGTTCGAAGTGGTCGCTGTTCGGCGGGATGCGTGAAGCCGCTCAAGTTGTTAGCTACGAAGTGCCTCTTGGATTGTGTGTGATTGTTCCCGTCATGCTGGCCGGTTCGATGAACTTAGTCACTATTGGCGATATGCAAGAAGGCTTGTTTACGAATTGGTTCCTGTTTCACGATCCCTTTACTTTCTGTGTTTTCTGGGTCTTCTTTACCTGTGCCATGGCGAGTGTGAATCGAGCTCCTTTTGACTTGGCGGAAGCGGAGAGTGAATTGGTTGCTGGTTTTCACACAGAATATTCTGGGCTGCGGTGGAGTATTTTCTTCATGGCAGAATATGGCTCGATGTTCTTGGTCAGCGCCTTGGCGGCGATTCTGTTTTTTGGTGGCTGGAACGGTCCGTTTCCTGTCTTTGCTACCTTGGCTTCAGCTTTGGGTTGGGAGGCTTGGCCAACCACGGGGCTGTTGGGCTACGTGGCAGGTTTGGCAGGTGTCGCAAATGTTTTGTTTAAAGGCGTTGTAGGCGTGACTGTGATGATTTGGGTGCGCTGGACGTTGCCTCGTTTGCGAATTGACCAAGTGATCACCATGTGTTGGAAATACTGTGTGCCTATCGCAGCAGTCTGTTTTGCTGGTGCGTTGTTTTGGCAATACAACAATATTTGGTTCCTGAATAGTTTGCATCCAGCTCGGTCACGAGCGGAAGTTCGTGAGAATTGGTCTGTAAACGAACTGCAGACATCGGCTTCATCTGCCCCGCACGAAGCAGGCGAATCAGATATGGCGAAGGGAATTGAAAACGAAGCAGGAGGCCAAATCTGATGAACTGGCATACGCTGTTGTTTTATCTGTTCGCTTTGATGTCGTGTGGTTTTGCTATCGCAGTGGTTGTCTCGGCCAATGTGGTGCGAATGGCATTTTTTCTGATTGTCTCATTGGCATCCACGGCGGGTCTGTTCTTCTTAGCCGGTGCCCACTTTGTGGGTGCGATGCAGATCATGATCTATGTTGGCGGAACGCTGGTTCTGTTGATTTTTGGCGTGATGTTAACAGCGCATGCTGCCTTCGTTTCAATGGCCACCAAGTCCAGCGATTGGGTCTTGGCGGCAGTGTTCGGCGGAGCTCTGTTGGGGTTGTTGGCGCTGACTGCTTTTTCCGTAGAAGACTGGCGAACCGCTCGGGGCGACCAGGCGGCAGTCACCAGTTCCGAAGGGGAGTTTGCGTCTAGCATTGGTCAGGCGTTAATGGGGATGCGAGTTGACCGTTTGGCGGAAGATGACTCGCAGTTAGAGGCGGGGATGAGTGGTTATTTGCTGCCGTTCGAGATTATCGCTATACATTTGTTGGTTGTCTTGATTGGTGCCGCCTATTTGGCTCGAACGAAGCGACGAGTACGTAGTGCGACGGAGGGGGTGCTGTGAGTTTTCTGACGGAACCTGTCGGTGTGTCTCATTTTCTGCTTGTCGGTGCCGTGATGTTCGTTTGTGGTGTTGTCTGTATGGCGACCAAACGCAACGGGCTGGGCGTGTTGATGGGAATTGAACTTGTGTTGAACGGTGCGAATATCAATTTCGTGGCATTCGGCAGCAAGTACCTTCGGTCAGAATCGCTGGGGCTGGATGGTCAATTGATTGCCTTGTTTGTCATTGTGTTGGCGGCGGCGGAAGCGGCTGTCGCATTGGCAATCGCATTGAATTTTTATAACAATCACGCCACGATCGACGTGGATAGAGCAGACGAGTTGAAGGGCTGATGGAAGTCGGAATTATTATCGCCTGGTTGCTCGGAACCGCGGTGCTCCTCCCGCTGTTGTCCTTTGTCTTGATCCTGCTGTTTGGGCCTCAGATGGGCAAGGGAGGACGGCAGGCAGGTTTCTGCGCGACGGGTGCTATACTGGGCGCTTGCGCCCTATCGATGATTTCACTGGGAATCTGGATCGCAAACCACGGTCCCAGTGCGGATGCGCACGCGAGTCATCATGAGGCTGGTGGTGAACATGATAGTGGTGAACATGCCGATCATGGCGGCGACGCTGAGCATTCCGAATCGCTACACGATCAAGAACATTCGAACGATGGGCATTCGAATGCAAATGACCACGCCAACGTATCTGGCCTGACTGCGTATGTTGCGTTGGCTGATGGGCATGACTTGGAATCGCATGATTCGAGCCATTCGGACGAGCATGGGCACCATGACGTTTCCGGGCCAAGTTACACGTACGAAGTCTACACGTTGGGCAACTTCGGTTCGGGCAGAATGTCGATCAGTGTGTACGTGGATTCCCTGACCGTCTGCATGTTCTCCATGGTTACGTTAATCGCGTCGTGCATCCATTTTTATGCGATGGGATATATGCACGACGAACTGGTTGACGGAAACAATTACGTTGACCACGAAGTGACGATGAGCGACGGGTCTCATCTGCATCGACCGGGACGGTTTCACCGTTTCTTCCAAGCTCTTTCGCTGTTCTGTTTCAGCATGTTGGGCTTAGTGTTATCCGGCAATATCGCGATGACGTTTGTCTTCTGGGAGCTGGTGGGCATCTGCTCCTATTTCCTGATCGGTTTCTATGTCGAACGTAAGAGTGCTTCGACAGCGGCCAACAAAGCGTTCATTGTGAATCGAGTTGGTGACTTTGGTATGATCATTGGCTTGATGGCATTATGGGCCAGCTTGGGAACGTTTTCCTTTGGTGGCGAAGACGGACTGTTTGCCAAAGTTCGTCCTGCGGCACACGATCATCAGCTTCAGACGCCTGATGGTATGGTCAAATTTGCCGCCAAGAGCGAAGTCGAGAAAGTGGTTAGCCAGCTTGGCCCCGACGCATCGGCGGCTGAACTGGATGCGGCCGTTGATTCGCATTTGGATGAATGGCGAGATGCCAAAGCGTCGAATGTTCCGGGCGGCTACGGTCGCTGGTTATTGATTGTTGCAGGCGTCGGGATTTTTGCGGCTGCGTGGGCAAGAGCGCCCAGTTCCCGCTGCACGTTTGGCTTCCCGATGCCATGGAAGGCCCTACGCCGGTTTCGGCTTTGGTGCATTCCGCGACGATGGTAGCGGCTGGCGTTTTCTTAGTGGCTCGTTTCTACCCAGTGTTCTGTCCGGAAGTGCTTTTGGTGATTGCTATTTGCGGAGCCATCACGTTGTTCATGGCCGCCACGATTGCAATCACGGCGACAGATATCAAGCGAGTGCTCGCGTATTCTACGGTTAGCCAACTGGGCTACATGATGTTGTCGCTGGGATTGGGTGGCTGGTTGGCAGGTGTGATGCATTTGTTCACCCACGCATTTTTCAAGAGCTTGTTGTTCATGTGCAGCGGTTCGGTGATTCACGCAGTTCATACCAACGAGATGACGGAGATGGGTGGACTTCGCAAGAAGATGCCATGGACATCGGCAACCATGCTGATTGGCTGTATGGCCATCGCCGGCGCCGGTTTCCCTTTTGCCATTTTTGGCCATCATTTGGGATTGAGCGGTTATTATTCGAAAGATGCGATCGTCGAACAGGCTTGGTTGTTTCGGTTGACCAATCCTTCCTGGGGCAATGTCTTTTTTCTGGCGGCGGCAGGCGGTGCAGCAATCACGGCGTTTTACATGTTTCGCTTGTGGTTTATGACGTTCGCCGGGCAGCCTCGGAACCAAGAACGATACGATCACGCTCATGAATCACCGCCTATCATGTATCGGCCCCTGATTGTGCTGTCGGTGTTTGCGATTGCGGCAGGTTGGGGACCAATCCAAGCGATGATGGGTTCCATTTTGGCTGCGGTCATCCTATTGGCAATCAAGTTTTGGCCGAAGGGCGAATCGGGGCATGATAGCCATGGCGACCATGGGCGCGATCATCATGGGCACGATCATCATGGTCACGGCAATGAGCATGGGCATGGACACGAACACCACGGGTTGCCTCCGATAAATGTAGCGCTGGGATTGGCGGCATTAGTCTTTGTCGTTGCGTTGGTCTGGCGACCGACGTTGAGCGGCGTGACGCTTAGTTCTCTACTGGAACAGTCTCGGCCCGCGGGTACGTTGCCGGATCAAAAGGCGGCGTTGTTGGAGATGACATGGCCCAATGAACACGATAGTCACGCGCCTGCCATTAAGATGACCGCGGGCTGGATTGCCTTCGGCACGGCCGTTTCTGGTTTTACGTTGGCCGTTCTGTTTTATGGTTTGCGGAAACTGGATGCGGGGCAAGCAAAAGCAGCATTCGCGCCGATTCACAAGTTCTTGGTCAACAAATGGTGGTTCGATGAACTTTATCAGATGACCTTTGTACAGCCCGCGCATTGGCTTGCCGCGGTCGCTTCTTGGATTGACAAGAATATATTCGACCGCCTTCTGGATGGATCCGCGTCGACAGTTAGACGTGTTGCCGTTGTCTGGGAGAATTTTGCGGACCGTCAAGTTGTAGATGGTTTTGTCAACGGTTTAGCCAGTCGCATGTATGCGACGGGAGCGGGCTTGCGGAGTATGCAGACGGGCAGCCTGCGACAGTACGTACTATTCATTGTGGTTGGTACGTTGGCCGTGTTTGTGCTCGGTAGTTTTGTGTGGAATTACGCGTTCGCCGGTTAACCCGGAGCTATTTTCAGATTTGAATTGAAGAGATCATGGATAACAGTGCCCTTTGGATTAGCTTGGTTGTCTTTTTTCCGACGGTTATTGCGCTGCTTTTGGCCTTTGTGCCGAAAGGGAGCGATGACCTCATCAAGCTGATCACGTTGGTGGCCACGATCGTAACCTTTTGTGGTGTCGTTGGCGTCATGATGCTGCCCTTTGATATTGAAGTCGCGGGACTGCAAAATGCATTCTCGCTACCTTGGATCACTTCGTTTGACATTGATTATTTCATGGCAGTGGATGGGATTAGCTTACCCCTGCTGGTGTTGACAGGTTTTGTCAGCATCATGGCCATGATTGCCGCATGGTCTATTACCAAGAATGTCAAAGCGTTTTGTATTCTGTTTCTCGTCTTAGAGACCGGTATGCTGGGGGTCTTCTTGGCACTTGATTTCTTCCTGTTCTACGTGTTCTGGGAAGTCATGTTGTTGCCAATGTATTTCTTGATCGGTGTTTGGGGTGGTCCTCGAAAAGAATACGCTGCCATCAAGTTTTTCTTGTACACCCTGTTTGGCAGTGTATTGATGCTGATTGCCATCTTGATGCTGTACTTCAACAGTGACTTGGTCGCATTGCAACAGCAGGGGATTGATTTAACTCAGTTCCAAATCCACGAGAACGTGTTAGCTGAAGTGCAGGAGGCTGCGGCGGCTCGAGACGCTGGTGCGGAAGTCGCCAAGGTGCACACCTTCAACATTCCGGCGCTGGCAGCGATGGGGCAACAAACGGAACTGTTTTCGACCGATACCTATCTGTTTGGTTGGTCGTTGCAGCATTGGGCATTTTTGCTTCTGTTTATCGGTTTTGCCATCAAGGTGCCTTCGGTCCCTGTTCATACCTGGTTGCCCGATGCACACGTGGAAGCACCGACGCCCATTTCGATGATTCTGGCGGGCGTACTGTTGAAGATGGGCGGATACGGCATCATTCGAATTTGCTATCCAATCTGTCCTCATGCTGGTTACGACTTTAGCTGGTTCGTCTGTACGCTGGGCGTGGTCAGTATGATCTACGGTGCTTTGGCGGCTTTGGCACAGACCGACTTTAAGAAAATGGTCGCATATAGCTCGGTCAGTCACATGGGCTACGTCGTTTTGGGATTGGGGGTCTGGTCAGCAACTGCTGCTAATATCTATGACACTCAATCTTGGATCATGGGCGTCAAGGGAGCCATGTTCCAGATGATTGGACATGGTGTCAGCTCGGCTGGCATGTTCTTCATGGTGGGTGTTGTGTATGAACGAGTGCACCATCGAAATTTGAATCAGTTTGGCGGGCTCTACGGCAAGATGCCCGTGTACACCGCGTTGGCAATGATCATTTTCTTCGCTGGTTTGGGATTGCCTGGTTTGTGTGGATTTATCGGCGAAGTCTTCGTCGTTTTGTCTGTCTGGAAGTTCAGTATTCTGTTGGCGGTTCTTTCGGCCAGCGTGGTGGTGTTGACGGCAGGCTACATTTTGTGGGCAATTCAGCGAGTGTATTTGGGAGCGGAATACAAGGGGCCACACGAAGAAGATCTCAGCCCGATTACGCCTCGAGAATTAAGTGTTGCCATTCCGTTGGTAATTTTTGCGATTTACTTTGGTGTTTATCCGACTTCTGTCCTGAAGTACATGGACGCCACCATCGACGCACAGGTCCAGTCTCTGGCCAAATGGACTCAGGAGCGAAAGCAGCCTGAAATCGAAGCAAGGCGACAGGCTGAAATGGCTGAGGATACGGAAGTGGCGAGGTCGGGGTCTGTGAAGACGAAACCGGTTTCGTTTGCATTATCGCAGATGGCCAAGGATCAAGACGTGCGGTAGGTAGTGCGTTCTGTTCTGGTCGATAGTGGGATGTTTTGTTTGTTTTGACGTAATTCGAGAGCATTTAAAGTGCATTTTCACGAACTAGTAGCCGAAACGTTTGCAGACACTAAGAATTCGTTGTGGCCCGTGTTTGCCACCGAATTGTGTCTTTGCGCTACGATCCTGTTGATGATATTGGTTCGTGTCACCAAGTTCGGTCAATATATTCCGGGTGGTTTGATGGCCGCAGTGGGGTGCGGTTTTGCTTTGTACTATTCCTACCCTTGGACGGAAGGAATTGCCGGGCGAACCGAAATCTTCACCGGCATGCTGGTGTATGACGAATTTACATGCTTTATTCGAGCGATCCTGCTGGGCTTCACACTGCTGTTCATTCTGTTCACCTCACTGTCTGGCATCCCAGACAGCGACACTGCGGTCGATTTCTATTGCTTGATTTTGGGTAGCGTGCTGGGCATGTGCTTAATGGCTTCCGCTAACCATTTGATGATTGTGTTTATGGCAGTGGAGATGGCCAGTGTACCGTCGTATGCGTTGGCGGGATTGCTGAAAGGTCGGCGGAAGAGTAGTGAAGCGGCGCTGAAGTATGCGATTTATGGCGCGGGCGCCGCCGGCATTATGCTTTACGGCATTAGTCTTCTGGCGGGAATCACCAACTCTGCGCATCTACCTACGATTGCGGCACAGCTTTCAGACATTCTGCCAAACGCCACGGCGGGTCAACAGTCAGCTCTGTTTCTGGCCGGACTTATGATTGCGGTGGGATTGGCGTTCAAATTGTCCGCCTTTCCGTTTCATTTTTGGTGTCCGGATGTATTTGAAGGTGCCAGTGCCGAGGTTAACGCATTTTTGTCCGTTGCATCCAAGGCCGCAGCGTTGGCGTTAGTGCTGCGAATCGCAATTGGAGTCGGATTCATACCGAGCGAATCTGCTGAAGCTGTCGCAACTGGGGGTGATGCCGCCCAAACGAAGTACGTATCGGATCATGCAGATCACGGCGAGGATTCGGCTCAGACACACGAATTTGACGCCAGTGTCGATCCGTTGCAGCCAGTTCGCACTTTTGTGAGTTTGCTGGTGTCGGTCATTGCGATTGTCACATGTACGTTTGGAAACTTGGCAGCGTATGCTCAAACCAACATCAAGCGTTTGATGGCTTATTCGACAATCGCGCATGCGGGATACATGATGATGGCCATTCCTGCGGCGATTACGGTGGCAAGTGTTGATGCCAACGCGGCTCGATACGCCGTTTCCGCACTGGGATTGTATATTGCTGTATACGTTTTCATGAATTTGGTGGCGTTTGCCATTATTGCGTTTCTGCGAAACAGTACTGGAAGCGAAGAGATTAGTTCGTACGGCGGGTTAGTCGGACGGGCGCCCGTAGTTGCCGTTGTGTTCAGCCTCACATTGTTCAGTTTGGTAGGGTTGCCCCCGTTGGCCGGATTCTTAGGCAAGTTCGCTATCTTTGCGGCAATCGCACAATCGTATGATCTAACTGGACGACTTCACTTGATATTGCTGCTGATTTTTGGTGGGTTGAATACGGCTGTTAGTCTGTTTTATTACCTGCGAGTAGTAAAGGTAATGACCATTGATCCTCAACCGGCAGATATGCCGGAGCAGGGGCGATTGATTTCGAATCTGGGTATGGCATACGTGTTGGCGTTATCGGTGCCCATCGTCACCTTGTTAGTCTATTTACAGCCGTTGAGTGAATGGACGACCGCGGCAGCAAGTAATCTGTTTTGATATTCGGAAGCAAAGATGGCACAACAGTCGGCTACCGTTGAGATGCTGAATCAACTCTTGGCAATGCATTCTAAGTCCTTGCCAGTCTATTTGTCGGACGCAAAGCCTTGGGTGTCCGCTCAGGACTCGGAAGCAATGTCGGTCATTGGCCAGATTGCGGACGAGCATCGGCGTTTGGTAGACGTTATAGGTACGGTCATCACGCTGCATCGTGGAGTTCCCAAGTTCGGCGAATTTCCCATGCAGTTCACTGACATGCACGACTTGTCGCTCGATTACTTGATCAAGGAGTCGAGCGCTCGACAGAAGGATGACATTCGAGCAATTGAGCAGATGGTGGACGTGGCTGAAACGCCTGCGGCGCGAGCTGTCGTGCAGGAGTGTCTGGGTTCGGCCAAGGGAAGCCTGGATAATCTAAGTGAATTGACCGTTGCTGCGTCAACAGTCTACTAGACCGGCGGCCGTGGCGTTGTTTCCGAGTTGGTTATTCCAGGACCTTTCACTCATGCTTCGTGCCGTTGTTCCATGCAGTTGATTGACACTCATGCGCATCTGTTTGAAGATCGATTGCGTGACAAATTGCCGGATGTAGTTCTTCGAGCTCAGCAAGCGGGCGTGATACGAACGGTTTGTATCGGCACCGACGTCCAAACCAGCCAACGGTCAGTGGAGATCGCAAGGCGTTTTCCGGAATGCATCTTTGCAGCCGTTGGGATCCAGCCTAACTATTGCCATTTGGCCCAGGTGGAAGACTGGGATGTGATTGTCGCATTGGCCAAGCAGGATCGAGTTTGTGCGGTGGGCGAAACGGGGCTGGATCGGTATTGGAACGAATGTCCTTTCGATCTGCAGCAGGACTATTTCGATCGCCACATTCGGTTATCGCAAGAGACGAATCTGCCGTTTGTGGTGCATATGCGAGATTGCTTGCCGGATGTATTGGCGATGCTTCGAGACGCTCGGCAACGAGGTCCGCTGCACGGCGTGATGCATTCCTACACGGGCGATTTGCCATCCGCACTGGAATGTCTTGAGCTAGGGCTACATGTTAGCTTTGCCGGGATGGTGACGTACAAAAACGCAGGCGAAATCCGCGAGGTCGCTGCCAAGATCCCGGCCGACCGGATTTTGATTGAAACAGATTCGCCGTACCTTTCACCGGAACCCAAACGAAAGCAACGACCCAACGAACCCGCATTGTTAGTTCACACAGCGGCGTGCATTGCGGAAATTCGAAGCACGCCGTTGGCCGAATTCGCGGCGTTGACAACTAACAACGCCAAGCAATTCTTCCGAATCGCATAGACCGTTTGCCGACAGCAAGATTTTGCTTCATTACCGATGACGGGAATAAACCTGGTTCGCCGCTGCGATACTGGCACCCGGATCAAGTGAAACGCCTTGCTCGGCCAGCAGTTGCTCCAATCCAGCCAGTAATAACAAGACATTGTTGGTTCGGGCACCGTATCCCATCAGACCAATTCGCCAAACCTTGCCTTTGAACGCACCCAGTCCCCCGCCGATTTCAATACCAAAGCGTTCCAGCAATCCTTTGCGAACCGTCACGTCGTCCACGCCATGGGGAATGGTCACGGCGTTCAGCATCGGCAATTGATGGCCATCTTGCGCGGCGAAGGAAATTCCGATCGCCGCCAAGCCCGCTTTCAAGGCTTGATGTTGTAGTTGGTGTCGAGCAAAACAGGCGTCCAACCCTTCGGCCAACACCAAGCGAACGGCTTCGTGTAAACCGTAGCTCATATTGATTGGCGCCGTGTGGTGGTAAACTCGTTCACTACCCCAGTACGATGCCAACATACTGACGTCCAAGTACCAACTTTGTACCTTCGACTTGCGATTCAAAATTACATCCACCGCTTTTTGGTTGAAGGTAATCGGAGCCAGTCCGGGCGGACAGCTGAGACATTTCTGTGAACCGGAATACATCACGTCCACGCCCCATTCGTCTACCTTGACCGGCATGCCGCCCAGTGCGGTGACGGCATCCACAATCAACATGGCACTGGCTTGATGCACGGCATTGGCAATTTCAGGAATCGGCTGATTCGCCCCGGTCGAAGTTTCGGCCTGCACAATGCCGACAATTTTCGGTTGGAATTGTTCTAACAGCGGAGCCAAATCTTCAGCCGAAAAAACTTCGCCCCAGGGACGTTCCACGGTTTTGACTTCGGCACCGCAACGGGTCGCTACGTCCACCATTCGATTGCCGAAGACACCGTTGACACAAATCAAGACGAGATCGCCCGGTTCGACCAGATTGACAAAGGCCGCTTCCATGCCGGCTGAACCTGTGGCGCTAACCGCAAACGTCATTTGGTTTTGTGTTTGGAACAGCGTGCGCAACATTTGCTGAAGCTGGTCCATGATTTCCAAATAGTACGGATCCAGATGCCCAACAGTAGGCTTGCCCATGGCTTCCAAAACGTTGGGGTGGATGTCACTGGGACCTGGCCCCATAAGCACTCGGACCGGGGGCTGAAGCCGTTCAGGAAGGGACATGGCGATCACTCCTCATACTGCCGCAAAACCGCTGCGGATTTGTTTGTTTGTCGAAACACCGATGCTGAGCGAACTTAGTCTGGTGTCGCGGAAAATGCAACCGATAGGCAGATGGATCGAGCCAAGAATTGGCAGGAAATGATAGTCGGTTAGCTGGGCAGACGGTATAATCAGCGGTTCTCGGAATTGGCAAATACGGTATCGATACAAGGACAGAGTTCATGGCTTGTCGCAATTATTGGTTGCTATCTTTACTTTGCACCTTGGCGGTGTTCGGTTCGGCGCGATCCCAGGATCTTGTTCGAGAGCTACAGAAGCAAGCGGACGAACAAAAGCAAGCCAGTTGGGGCCATTGGGGCGCCAAGCCCAACGTGTATTCGGATTGGACAAACCATTCGAATCGCTTGATCCCTATCTATACTTTTGGGATGGATCTGAGCGAATTCGCAGGTTCGCAGAGCGTCTATCGAGATGCCGACAAACTGCAATCCATTTACGGCTATGCGCCCCAACAGACTGTGAATCCGAACGCGGAATACTTAGATCAGACCGATGTGTATCGGTTGCAACAGCAAGCAGTAAACGCCGGCAAAAAGTACGTCATCCTGATCGTGTTTGACGGCATGGACTGGCAGACTACGCAAGCGGCAGCCGTATACAAGTCGCAGCAGATCTACGAATCAGGCCGAGGCAGCGGACTGCTGTTTCAAGACTACACAGGAACGCAGACCGATTACGGTTGGTTTGTCAGCAGTCCCTACACTACCGGTGGTGATGTAGATGTCAACACGCAAACCGCCACGTGTGATGGCAGCGCCAAGAACGGTGGTTATTCGTACCAAATCGGCGGTCCATTTCCATGGTCCAGACCAAAGGCTCCGGCGTATCACCTGGGACAAGTCAAGAATGCGCCACACGGCGTGACCGATTCCGCTTCGTCGGCAACGTCCATGACGGCGGGAATCAAAACGTATAACGCGGCCATTAACGTTGGTCCGAATGGCGAACAGGTTGAGCCAATTGGTCGAACGCTACAAGCGAAACGCAATTGGTCGATTGGTGTGGTGACCAGTGTGCCCATCAGTCATGCGACTCCGGCTGCTGCCTATTCGAACAACGTCAATCGGAACGACTATCAGGATTTGACCAAAGACTTGCTGGGCTTGCGTTCTGTCTCGCACAGACAACAACCGTTGTCGGGCGTGGATGTTTTGATTGGCTGCGGTTGGGGTGAAACCAAGAACGAAGATTCCGGCCAAGGCGATAATTTTGTTCCCGGGAATCGCTACTTTCCGGAAACAGAATGGGCCAAGGTGGATATCGAAAAGAATGGCAAGTATCGAGTTGCGCAGCGTACGCCCGGCAAGCCCGGCAAACAAGTTTTGTTGGAAGCGGCTAAGCGAGCCTATCAGGAAAACACTCGGCTGTTCGGCTTCTTCGGCGTGACTGGCGAAAAGGGTCGTCAAGGCGGTCATCTTCCCTATCAAACGGCCGATGGTCAGTACAACACGTATCAAGAAGTCAATGACCCAAATGACATCGACGAAAACCCGACGCTGGCCGATATGACTCGAGCAGCTTTGGGAGTCCTTTCGAAAAACTCGAACGGCTTTTGGCTAATGATCGAAGCGGGCGACGTCGACTGGGCCAACCACAAGAACAATCTGGACAATTCCGTCGGCGCGGTCCTGAGTGGTGACGAAGCGTTTAAAATGGTCATCAGCTGGGTCGAAAAATACGACAAGTGGGACGAAACCGCAGTCATCCTGACCGCCGACCACGGTCACCACCTTGTCATCTCGGATCCCTCGGTCTTGATCAAAGGCAACACATCCTCCGCACTGTCGGCAAAGTAGCCGGTTTCGCAGTTGGTAAATCTGTCCGATTCTGCGTTTACGCATGCATGAGCTTTTTCGGATGCAAACATGTAAACATGTCACGCGTTCGTTCGAATTGCGAACGAACGCGTGATCGGTCTTGGCCGCCGACGAGCGGCTGATCGAGATCGCGCAGATCAAGAAGGGGATTCTAGTCTTTGACTTTGTCGCCTTCCCCGCCGAACAGATAGTCTTGTCCTTTCTGTCCCTTCAAGTCGTCGCCGGCATCGTCGTCGGTGATCGTTCCAAGACCGAGCAACGCAGCGGCAACGTCATCATTCAGCCAGCTGGCTAAAGCTGCGTCAACTGCTGTCAAATCGTCTTGATTGGCCGTGGCACCAGCGATCAACAGGTCGTCGTGATCGCCACCTTTGATGTTGTCACTGCCTTGCCCTCCGATCAGGACGTCATTGCCGTCGCGCCCGAAGAGATTGTCGTTTCCTTCGCCTCCATTCAAAAAGTCACTACCACTGCCGCCTTGAATGTGGTCGTTACCAAAACCACCAAAAACCGTTTGCGAAGTCGTAATCGCACCGCCCGCTTCTCCATTGAAATGATCGTCACCACCCATTAGATATGCCACGATTCGTTCAAGGGATGAAAGCGAGTATGAATGCGTGAGATTCGGACCGTCGCCCTGGTTAATCTGGGCGTCAATGGTTAGCTGACTTCCGTTCGCATCCAATGATAGATTGATATGGTCTCGGCCATCAGTTCCGACAACGTATAGCGTTCCGTCCATGACACTCATCCCGCCCTGGACGACGGCAGTGGTGGTTGCGTTGCCAACGCCCCCTTCAAAATCGTCGATAGTGACGGTGATCGTGAATATGCCTCCTGATGCGTAATCATGTTCAGCTGCGAACCTATCGGCAGACTGATCGATATCGACCGCTGCGATTATTTCCACAGCCGAACCATCACCCCAGTCCACAGTGACGGAATGCGTGTCGGTTAAATCAGGGTCTTGGAACATTCCTTCAATCACTACGTTACCATCCGGCGAACCATTGCTCGGTTCATCGTTACTTGAAACCAACTGAGTCACGGCTGGGGTGTCATTCTGACCGTTGACGCTGATTGTGACGGTGGCAATGTCAGAGAGTCCATTACCGTCTGTGGCCGTGTAGGTAAGAACGTCCGACGCGGATTCGCCAACCGCCAGCCACTCGAATTTTCCATTTGGATCGTAGTTGATCGAAACGCCATCAGGATTGAGTGTTACCGCTCCAAGTGTCAACGCCGTATCCACGTTTTCAATGGTCAAACGATCATTCAGATCCGGATCTGAATCATTGGCGGTTAGATTGAGATTAGCGCTTGGGCCGTCTTCGCTAACGTCCGACGAGTCATCATTGGCGTTAGGAACACTATTCTTCCCATAAATACTGAGTGTCACGGTGGCCGTTGCCGTGCCTCCGTTGCCGTCGGTTATGGTGTAGGTAAACGAATCGGTTGCAAGATCATTTGCCGAAAGATAATCAAACTGCCCATTCGGCGAATAGCTAATCGAATCGCCGTCCGGATTCAACACAACCGTTCCCAGCGTACCCGATATGTCAACGCTTTCAATCTGCACATCGTCGCCAATATCGACGTCCGTGTCATTCGAAGTCACATCCACAGCAATACTAATTGTGTCTTCAAAAAGTGAGGCGTCGTCATCATTGGCGTGAGGATTATCGTTTCGGCCAATCACCGATACCGTCACGTTGGCTGAATCGAATTCACCGTTTCCATCAGTAATGGTATAAGCAAACGTGTCCGACGCGAATTCGCCGGCGGGCAATGAATCAAACTGACCATTGGGGTCATAATTAAACGTGCCGTTGGCGTTGCTTGTCACGATGCCAAGCGTGTCGTTCGCGTCGTAGCTCACGACAGTAATCGAATCCCCATCGGGATCGCTGTCATTGCTCAGGACTGAGCCGGTTGTGAATGGCGAATCTTGATCGGTTGTAAAGTTCGCATTATCGTGGTCGTCTTGAGCAACCGGCGGCAAGTTGTCTTCCTCGGTAACGTACCGAGTAATCATCATGTCGTTTTGAGTCAAACTACCAAACGTCTGACCGCCAAATAGCAATCGTCCGTTGCCTTGATTCGCGATTCGGACAATCGGACTGGGACCAATATTCCAAAGAATTCCGTCCGCGGGAGAATCGTAATCATCAAAAGATGTGTCAACGTCACCGTTCGAATTCAAGCGGACCACATTGCCACCGCCTTGTGAACTCAAGAGAATCCGATCTCGATCATCCACCAGAAGGGCATTCGGAAAGACGCCGAATCCAGCAGGCGGTTGGGCTATGCCAGCAGCCCCAAACGTCCCATCCAAGATGCCGTTCGAACTGAATCTGGCAACGGCAGATTCGGACTGATTATTTGCGTTTCGCCCATAGCCAGAAATGACGATTCGTCCGTGGCTGTCCAGTCCGGCATCCAGGACTCCGGCGTTTCCATTTGGAAATTCAACATAGGCGGCGCCATTTGTACCGAAGGACGAGTCTAATGTGCCGTTGGAACCAATGTCCTTCATTCGGAAAACCATCCATTTTGATGCAGTGAAGTTTTCTCCTGTAGGGATGGCGTTGCCTACTATGAACAATCCATCGTTCTTGTCCAAAAAGGCCGTCGTGATGTTCTCTTGTCCACCAAGGTCGATGTCGGTAAACGTTGCTTCTAACGTCCCATCCGGAGTATATCTCCGAATCCTAACATCCGTATCCGTGCCGTTCCAAATGCCTGCAATCAGATAGATCGTTCCGTCAGAATCAACATCCCACGCTGAAATGAAGTCGGTATTATCGAGCCGACCATTATCGCCGAATGAAGTGTCTTGCGACCCGTCTGGCAAATAGCGTACCACCGTTCGTCCCTCCGATACCAAAATCGCATCGTCGGTATGAATCTTCATGCGGTCATAGTTTCTGGCGTCCAATTCTATGACGCCGTCGCTATCAAAATTTGCGTCCAAGGACTGACCGTCTTCGTCATAACGAACCAGACGCCTTGTCGAACCTGATTGAACCAATCCAGCAATTCTTCCCGTGCTGTCCGTTTGAATATCTAGTAGGGAATCACTACTGGATGCCTGAAAATCAACCGAGTTCCAACCGCTCGTGTCAAAGCTGGTATCGTAGACTCCGTTGGCAGCAAAGCGTCCAAGGGCCATATCAAACGTGCCTGGCCCCGAAACGTATCCGCCAAACAGGAACCCACCAGCATCCGCCGCTAGAGCTCGAGCCAATTGCGTTTGTTGCACAGGAAAGAATCGAGCGATTGAATCAGATGAGTTGCTCCCAAAACTATTGTCGGGGGTTCCATCATTTTTCATTCCGTAAAGTCCCCAGCGAAATCCAAGCGCTATCGTGCCGTCAGGGCCGATTTCTAGTCGATCCGGACCTCCAGAAGTGTTTGTAATATGAATTCCATTAGCACCAAACGAAGTGTCCAATTGCAATCCTTGATCCAAGCGCATCGCATATCCGCGAGAAACGTAGCTACCGCTGGCGAGTTGATTCTGCACCCAGCCACCGACGACAATCTTGCCATCAGCGTCGGTTCGAACACCTTTCGCCGAATCCAGCCTATCGGAAAGTTCAAACAGCGATCCTTCTGCTACAGTCCCATCGGCGTTATAGCGAATGACAAACGTATCTTGGTCGTTCGAGCTTCCGAAATAGCTGGAACCAACCACAATCAGATTGCCGTCCGCATCAAACGTAGCATCGTAAGCCTGTTCGGACTGGTTGCCGAAATCCACGGGCGTGAATTCCAAGTCAAGCGTACCGTCGAGGTTGAATCGCTTTACAACAATATCCGTAAGACTACTGTTGCTCACGGCACGAAACTTCGAACCGGCAACAATCAACTTGCCTGCTCCGTCTGAAGCAGAATTTGGCACAATCCCCGCGAAGATGGCCTGAAATCCATCGTTGTAATACTGCTGGCCGTTGAAACCAAAGGTTGTATCCAGAGATCCGTCAGGATTGAGTCTGATGATCGAGCTAGCGCCAGCGGAATAGATCCCACCGTCATCCGCAACCGTAATCGACAGAATATTTCCAGCAATGGGGCTGGTCAGTAGAGTCGTACCGTCGTTGCCAAAGGTTGCGTCAATTTGTCCGTCCGCTTCGAATCTGGCGAACGCTGCACTAACACCAGACGGTGAAGCTGCTACAACAATCTTGCCGTCCGACTGTACCGCAATGTCCTGGGCTTGCTCGCGCAGGCTACCGACAAAATCCGCCGTGACAAATCCGCTATCACCAAATGAAGCGTCTAGATGGGCGGCCATCACGCGCCGATCCTCCAGTTGCTCAAGTTGGTAGCCGAAACGCTGTTTGATTTGGGTGCGCCGATTTTGCCGCTTGTTCGATATTCTTCGTCGGCTATTTGCCATTGAATCTCTCCGGTATCTATCCGATTGACAACGGGCCACTCCGATGTCGGGCTTGAAATTGGGTTAGTGAAAAAATATTCCGCCACACAATACAAGGCACTGGCATTGCCAAAACCGGACGAAAATTCCTGTCAGATTTTGCGCAGAAACAAAAATACTGAGTTGCCGAACGAATCGCGTCGCCTGGGCGACCGCTTGATTCCGTCGCGTGACCGCAGGCAACGCTACGTAGCGAGTAAGAAACTGGTGATTTGAATTTGCTGCAAAGACTAATACGCTACGAACGACTCAGTCCGCTGTGTGATCGAGATTGCAAGACCGATGATCATGACGCAGCACTACTTCAACATGCCCATTTGTTCTTTTAGAAACTTCACGGCGCGGAACCAGGTTTTGCGAGCGGCGTCTTCGCCTTTGCCAAGTTTTTGGCCGACTTGGGCAAAGGTCCAGCGGCGGAGGCTGCGGTATTCAATGGCGTCGCGGAATTCTTGTGGCAGGGCGGCCAGTGCGGATTCAAGAATTCGAAATTCCTCTTCAAATGCTGCCAATGCACTCGGTGACTTCAATGCAGCCGTTTGGTCTTCCAGCACGTCCAGGGAAAGCTCGCGGCTCACATCTCGTTTCAACGTATGCATCTGCCGAATGGCATTTTGAGCGTTGTTCAGCAAGATCGCTCGCAACCACGCTCGCAAGTCCGCCTGAGAAGACCCTTGAAAATTTTCCAAATCGCGATGCGCTTCCAGAAACGTCTGCTGCACAATATCCGAAGGCGCCACCTTCTGCTTGATGTACATCGGCAAGCTTTTGTCGGCCAGCATCCACAGGTAAAACCGCAGGGATTCTGAATCAAGCTCCGATGCGTCAAACTTGCTGGCTGCATCATCCGACATTCTTAGTGCCCTTCCCATTCGCAAGTCAACTGACCGTAAGCTGGCGTCAGTTTAAACACTCGTTATACGTCTGCAACAAAGCCTGGCGCCAACCGCCAAATTAATGGCAAAAAGTTTGCCCAAAATTTTGTGTCCGAAATGGAAATTGGAAGTGCCATGAAGCTGGTTGCAGCGATGTTTCGTGGAGTTTGCGGCGGACCACCGCAGAATTCTGGACGACAAATATAATTGCGAAT
This sequence comes from Pirellulaceae bacterium, assembly GCA_041399205.1. Taxonomy (GTDB): domain Bacteria; phylum Planctomycetota; class Planctomycetia; order Pirellulales; family Pirellulaceae; genus JAGQOZ01. The sequence goes on from JAWKTK010000026.1 coordinate 44,239, forward strand.
CCCCTAAATCGGCCTGTGATTCTATGATGATGAAGATTCGCTCCTTCAGATCGGCGGTTGATTCGAAACTATGAACGAAGAAGAACTCCAAATTGACGAATTGGTTCGCTTTGAAGAATCGATTCATGATGAATCGTTCGAATGGATTTTGCCTGGCAACAATGACGACTTAGTGCCATTGAAAGAATGCTTGCAACTGCTGGAGCAATATCGGCGAACTCGAAATCGTCAGACCGATAGCACACAAGACGGCCACGCAGCGCCGGCGACAACGATTGATGCAGCCTGGACGCCAACTGAGATTGGTCCGTATCGAATCCAGCATCGATTAGGAGTAGGTGCGGGCGGAGTGGTTTATTTGGCCGAAGATTTGGCACAGCATTGTCTGGTGGCCATCAAGCTGTTGCGACCAGAAGGATTATATTTTTCTGAATTACATCAGCGCTTTGTCCGCGAATCTCAGATTCTGGGGCAGTTGCAACATCCGCACATCGCGGAAGTTCTGGACGCCGGCGAACATCATGGCTTGCCCTATCTTGTTTCCACGTATTATGCCGGCAGTTCATTGGATCGACAGCTGCATGAACAAACCTGTTTTGCTCCGACGCAAGCAGCCGAGATCACTCGGCAAATTGCCATGGCCGCACAATATGCGCATGCCAACGGCGTGATTCATCGAGACATCAAGCCGAGCAATGTGTTGATCGAACGTTGTGGCGAACCACTGAACTCGGAACAACACCCAATCCATATTCGCTTGACCGATTTTGGTCTGGCCACTTTTTACGAATCGTCGGATCGCTCGACTTCGTCCACCGGGTTAACACGGACAGGCCATGCATTGGGAACCATCGCATATATGTCGCCCGAACAAGCGGCGGGACGGCGACGTGAAGTGGGACCGCACAGTGACATCTGGTCGATCGGCGTGGTGTTGTTCGAACTGGTGACCGGAAACGTGCCGTTGCCCAATGCGACCGTGGCCAGCATGTTGCAAAAAGTCGAATCGGGAACTTGGGATCCGTTTCGGCGCGAATCAAAATCGACTGGCTCCAAAGTTCCGCCTGACCTGAAGACCATTATTCTTAAAACGCTGGCGCCGTTACCGGCAGATCGGTATCAATCGGCAGCGGATTTGGCAGAGGACTTACAGCGGTTCTGTCAGCAGCGTCCTATCACCGCTAGGCGGCTGTCCAGAACGGAACGCCTGATGCGTTGGGGAGCGAAGAATCGGACGCTGGCCGGCGGTATTGTGACGCTGACGTGCCTGGCACTGGTTTCCGTGTTTGCGGTGATGGCGTTCTATTCGAATGTGTTGTCCAATCGAGCTGACGAGCTGTCGCAGGCGGTGTCGGCCAAAGAGTCGGCGCTACGTGGTGCCCTTTCTGCAGAAACGTTGGCGAAGCAGCGCGAACGGGAGGCCAATGCGCAGCGGCAGCGAGCAGAACAGAGTGAACTGGCCGCAAGAGAGCTGAGCTATCGCTACGGAATGCAGACGACGTTTAATTACTTTTCCGATCACAACCTGGTGAAGGCTCGCGAATTTGCTCTGCAACAAATTCCTGGACAGGGCCAGTCCGACGTGCGAACCCTGGAGTGGCATTTACTGCATGATACGTTGCAATCGCAAGTGCGCTACTTTGGCCAGCATCAAGGCGCGGCCAACGAAGTTGCTGTCTTTGCCAACGACACAATGGCGGCTTCGGTAGGCGATGACGGTTTCGTAAAAATCTGGGATCTGACCAGTGAATGTTTGGTTCGTCAATTCCAGCCTCAACTAGGTCCGTTGCATGCGATTGCCGTGACTCCGGACCAATCGCAACTGGCTATTGGCGTCACGGCCAATCCGGCAAAGGGAGACGTATCACGAGTCTACATCTTGGATGCGATGACGGGCGAAGTACAGCAAACAATGCACCCGCATTCAACCACTATTGAAGCAATCGACATTTCCGCAGACGGCAAATACATTGCTTCGGCCAGTCGCTATCAAGAGGTTGTGGTGTCGGACTTGCAGGGAAATCATGCTTTCTCCATTCCGACTGGCGCACGAGGTCGCAATCATCGTGTGCGGTTTTCGCCCAATTCGCAACGGATTGCCGTTTTGAGGCAGCCAGACGAAACAAGGCAGGTACAGATTTGGGACATCGCACAGCAGCGGCTGGAATTCACCATCGAACCGAGCACTCACCACCATATCAAAACTTTTGACTGGCGAACGGACGATACGTTGGCCGTTTCAGATGCATGGAATGTTGAGTTTTGGCAGATCGAACAGAATCGTCAGACATCGCATTATTCGCTGCCAGACATCCAAGGAGCCAGACAAGGTCACCCATTTGTCGAGCATTTATCGCTGCATAACCAGAACGGATTACAAATGGCAGCGACGGACGGCTGGGGAAATGTCTATCTGTGGGGCGATAACTACTATACGCTTGGACAATTACCCGATCTTTCGTTAACGGTGCATTCAAGTCCCATTCGAGATATCGTGGTGACCGGTTTGTCACAAATCTTGACCGCCAGTGAAGATGGGCAGTTAGCCATTGTCAGTCCCCAAGGCCGACCTTGGACAATACACCCGGTCGATTTTACAATTACGTGCGGTTGTTTTGATCCGATTTGCAACTGTTTCTTTTTGGGAACCGACTACGGCGCCATCTATCGATACGATGCTTCCGGTGCGTTCCGCAAGATCTTCGGCGCGATCGGGCTTCGCATTCAAGATCTGGTGACAATCGGTGCCGGTGGCCATTTTGCAATGGTCGACGAATTGGGCGTTGTCTCTATCTTTGATTCTTCCCAAGAAAAGCGAATCAAACGCTTTGGCCCCGGCGCGGAAACGGGCGAATATCGTTTGGCGAGTTCGGCCGATGGAAATCGTTTGGCGGTGGTAGGAGTCGATGGACACCTGCGCGTGTTTGATGTTCCACGGCAAAGCGAACGGTACGTCAAGGATATTCAGGGAGGTGGGCGCGCGGTGGCGGTCTCCCCGGACGGTCAGTTGATTGTGATTGGAACGGGAGACTTGAACCTTTTCGAAGCGAATTCGGGGGAGGTTCTTCGCGAGTTGGCCAGCGGGGACTACGTCACGTCGGTGATCTTTGATCGTTCTGGGAAAACCGTGATCAGCAGTCACGCGGGGGGAACATTTCGATTTTTCGATTTGGATGCCAGTCAAACTCGAGTAGGTAGGGTTGCATTTGCGGACAGCCGAACCATGCAACTAGTTTCGCAAGAACGACGCCTGCTTACCATCGATACACAAAACGGACAGCTACGATTTTGGGACGTGGAGACTCAAGAGTGTATTGGGACATTGGAATCGCCGGGACCTATGATTCGGGGTTATGATTTTGTGCTAGGGGCGGATCGGATGGTGGTATTTCACGCAAATTACCAGCGTCTATTTGATTGGCCATTTCAAGCAGCGAACGAATCCTTGTGGCATCGTAGCAAGCGGCATGACGTTGGTAATGACCGGCAACCGCTGCACTTTCCGCTGGCCGCGCGTCAAATTATACAGCTCGGGAACGTCGCATTTCCTCACGCTGATTTCGAATTGCAGAAAGCACCACCGCCAACGGAATCAGCATTGAGTGTGGACTTCTTCAATGGCGTTCACTGGCGACTGGCGCATGATTCGTTAGGGCATCAGACATTTCAGCGAATCAACCCAGAAATGGTCGCTCATCCCCATTCGCCCACGTTTCTTGCTGGTGATCCCAGTCTTGGCCACGTCCGACTGGCCGACGGACCGGAACCTCCGTTCAACGGAAAGGGATGGCATTTTTTTTATTCTCCGGATGAACAACAGACCATCGTGATGGCGTGTATTGGTCCGCATTACGGAGAGACATTTCACTTGCTGGCAGCGACGGTGACGGGCCAAGTGGAATTAGTGGAAGTCCCGAAGATTGACTTTCAGCAGATTCCTCGCAACGCCAAATGGCGCTACCAAGTCATTTCGACGGAGTGACACGTGCTTGTCGAAAAGACAGCATTGACAGTGTCAATCGTTACCGTTGCAGTCGCGGATCATCTGGCGAAACGCACCAGTGTGGCAGCGTAGGCGAGACGGGTACTGCCTGCCGAACAAAACTGCCGTACGCAAAAGCAGCCACTAGGTCCGCCGTATCAAAATCTCCGTCTCCATTCCAGTCACCCTCCTGAAATGTCGAATTGCCATCCAGCGAATCTTCGAACTCACCGGCTTGAAACACGGTCACAAAATCAGACGAATCGAAGACACCATCTCCGTTGGCGTCACCCAACGGCCGAGATTCGTGCCAGACTAATCCGTTTGACAAAAGATCGTCGTCACCGTCGTTGTCAATGTCCCCAACGGCGTAAGGGGATTTTACTGACGTTGGCATCATATTGAGCACCGTGCCATCCGTTGCAAATGAAACGATTTGCCGGCCTCCGTCGACATACACTAGGATTTCGTTTCCGAGTTGTCCGTCCAGATTGCCCGAAAACAGAAAGCCATCTACGTGGTTGGCAATCTGAATTTCGTCGCTTAGTGATGAACCGCTGTTGATCCTTGAGTAAAGCGACGCATGGCGCAAGACTATCACATCTGTCATACCATCATTATTGATGTCATGGAACCGAGTGTGATTATCGACGTTGTCCAGCAGCACTTGAGCGACGCCAAAATTTCCGGCGTCTAGGTTTTCATACCAGATGTAATTTGAATCGAACGTGGCGACGATATCTAAATCCTGATCACCGTCCCAATCGATGAGTTGCACGCGAGAATCTACCTTAAGAGAAACATTGGTAGCGAACGGAAGAACAACCTCGCCGTCTTGCAAACGTACCAAATCGTCGGTGCCATCTCCATTTAAGTCTCCTATGGCTACGAAACGTTCTGATATGGCTTCTCCCTGCACAAACATACCGTCGTCAAAATAAAGAACGGAATGGTCATTTAGCACCAGGTCTAGATCGCCATCGCCATCCAAATCGCCGTACTGCAGATTCCCGAAGGCACCAGAATTGTAGTCGGTCATGATCGTCTGTCGTTCGCTGAAGGTTCCATGGCCATCAGTGTTCTCGTACCAACTGACAAATTGTTGGCATCGTTGATCTAAGCCCAAGCAGTCTTGAACTTCCTGCAAGTAAATCACGTCCAGATCTTTGTCTCCGTCGACGTCGACTAAAGCCTGCCGGAATAGACCACCCAAGTCTCGATGCGAAAAATATTCCGTTGTAAAATCTTGTTGCTCGACATCAAATCTCTGGATGGTGAACTTACCTACAACTTCTGCGACACCATCACGGTCCAGGTCAACGGCGGTATGAGGAAAGGTGCGCCAGCTCAATGAGTACGGAAGGCGATGCATTTCGCCAAACTCATTTTCGCTCATTTCGAACCAAATTGAATAATTGCTCATCGAATCAGTAAATCCTGCCAAGACATTCATGCGGCCGTCGCCCGTAATGTCTTGCGCGGAAAGCTTGACGGCAGATGCGGTGTCCGCCGTAGCGAAACGATGAGTGTCAACCAATGCAAAATCCCATGGCGAATTCGCCTCATGCCATGACAACGTGCTTCCGTAAATTGCATCAGGACTGGTAAACAGCACATCTACGAGATGATCGCCGTCAATGTCTCCCATGAATACTCGGTCTGCGATCAAATCAAACGCCGCTCGTTCAGAAAACGTTTGGTTCGTGTTTTGCATCAACAACGTGGCATCTGCGGTTCGCAGCACCAAATCTTGATCACCATCCTCGTCCAGATCGGCCGACTCCAGAAATGCCGCAGAAAAATCGACACCCGGCACGGCGGCGGCAACAGCGAACCCAGCCGAACCTAAATTCGCATGCCAAGACATCTGACTCCCAGCGGCGAACGAAGATACCACCACGTCCAGAAGTTGGTCATCGTTGATATCGACCAACGACGCTCGCCAGCGATCCTGACGCAGCGACCAATCAGGTAGCGTCCCAATATCTTGATTTGAACCAAACGCACCTTGGCCATCCAGGTTTTCGTGCCACGCGACAATGGCTTGTTCTTCGCGCCGAGTGACCAGTAGATCCAAATCACCATCGCCATCGATATCGCCTGCTTCGATAGCGTCGACAGAATCACGAGGCAATATCTGAATGGCGTCGGCAAACGTGCCGTCGCCGAGATTGGGACGCCAGAAGTGATCCGAAACCAGATCTTGATCTCCATCACCATCCAAGTCCGCGAAGATCATGTTGGACGAACCGCCCGGCTGATTGTCAATGTCGTGCAACGCAAAACCAACCGCCGAAAGACACGTACGAGTTTCCAGCGATTCGTACGAAAGCCGTGATACGCGACGAACGTGCATTCCAATACCCCCAACAATGAAACGTGCCAGCGTCCAGTGAACTCGTATCCTATTCGAAAACACTCGTCACGGCAATGAATTAGCGCCAGTTGCTTCGGCGATAAAACTCTGGCGCTTCGTTTCTGGTACCTCAAGATTGCAAACACAGAATACACAGAGGTCGCGGAGTCCATTTCATTCCTGCGCGAGCTGCCTCGGTGATCTCAGTGCCTCCGTGTTTCTCAATTCGACTGGCTGTGCTTCGAACCGACCAAAACGGATCGACCGGTATCATTTACGCTTGATACCTTCCCGTCTGAAACGCTACCACCAGGTCGGACGAATCGAATTCGCCATCGCAGTTCCAGTCGCCCGTAGACCACACGGAATTTCCTGTTCGGCTATCTTGATATTCGCCCGCTTGAAAGATCAGCACCAGGTCCGCCGAATCAAATTTTCCGTCCAGATTCACATCGCCCACCGACGTCTGAAAAACGCTGCCAATTAGATCGGACAAATCGACGTCATTCACTTGCCCATCGCCGTTCACGTCGGATGTCGGCACTTGCTGGTTGGTCCGGATGTGTAGACACAATAAATTGACGTCAATGATGTCAAGCTTTGAATCTTGATTCACATCTCCGTCCAGCGTGATTGGCGGCGAACCCGGAGTTCCACCGTCTCGAACACTCGCCTGCCACGCGTCGGCCGTCCGCCAAGCTTCAACCGGCACGTTGGTCGAACGCAATTCCAAAGACGCTCCTTGTCCATCCGTCGAAATGTACCACGCATCATCGTATTCGAAGTCCAGGATCATGGCGTCATACGGTGCCGGCAATTGCAGTTGAATTCGCTCTGAACTATTTCGCAATTGCCCATCATATTCGGCCAAAATCCGGACGGATTCGCCATATGCGGTTCGAAACGCCGCTGCATCCGCCACCACGACGGCTCGTTCACCCGGTGACAACAATGCGTCACCAAGCGTCGCGTCCACTCCGCCGCCTAACCGGACTCCGCGAACGTTGATAGCGCGATCCAACACATTGGTCACTTCGATGAACTCCAGCGATTCACTATCTTGCGGATGGTACATCACTTCGCTGATGCGCAGCCCATGCAGCAAATCGATTGCTCGATCTACCTCGGGATCGGAAAGCGTTGTTGACGCCACCAGATGCAAACCAAACGCCAAGGTCATTGTTTGTCGACCACCTGCCGCACATCCACGGCAATGATATTTACCGTGCAGTCAACAGCTCGGCGGGAATCACCAGCGGTCCTTCCACTGTAGCCGAACTGACGCCCCGGTTAGCTCGAGTTGTCTCGGTGATTTCTCCATCCGGCATGCCGATGCGCAGCCATTCGGTGCCGTTGATGTAGATGACGGCTCCGTCGTCCAGTAATGTGCTGACAGTCCAAGTGAAGGCGTCCAGATTGGTGTTGGCGCCAATTTGGAACGAAGTGCGAAACCGTTGACTCAGCACACCGGTCGGTATGGTCGTGCCGACGGGCAGCGGCAAAACGGCATCTCGCTGAGCGAACACGCCGGTGCTTTGCGGCCAAGTTTGGTCATCGAATTTAGCCGTCATCCAATTTGCCGGCAACGACTGGCCGGAGGAATCGTAAGCCCACGTCGCGTCCCAGCCGATATGTTCGATTGTCTGGTCGGTTCGCACCGGATTAGGTTGACCCGGAGTCGGCAGTTCTTCGTTTTGCCAGTGACTGGAACCATCGGGACTGCGCCCCTGAGATCGGTCGGTTTGCTGAGCAAAATAGAGCACGTGATCTAATAGCGTGCCGTCGCGATGGATCAGCGCCAGCTGTTCACCTTCGGCATTCAATCGGAATGACAAATGATTGGCACCCGAATTTTCATCCGCTTGGAACACGGCAAATCCATGGGCAGGAATGAAGCTCAGCGGCGGCAACGCGTGTTGATAGCGGTCAATCGTCAAGTCGTCAGAAAAGTATAAACCGCTCAATTCGACCGGCAGATTGTCGGCGTTGTAAAGTTCCACGTAGTCATCGTTGAAGCGAACCGAATTCGCAGCCAGCCATTCATTGATGTGCAACTGTTCTGCGTCGCCGGTTCGCGCCGCTTGATTGGCCGATCCTAACGTAGGCGAAGTCAACTGCCAATCCGCCGCATCACCAACTCGGCCGATGGAAAAATCGGTCACCTGCAGGCCAAATTCCACCGAGTCCAGCGTGTCGCCGTTTTCTGCAAACAAGTACACACCTTCGCCATCGGCGTCGAGGCTAAAGCCCAGGTGCACTCCGGGCAAATCGGTGCGATCATCGGCGATCAAGACCAAGTAACCCGCTGCGGGAACAATCGTGTTGGGCGGAAAAACATAACGGCGCGGGTTCACGGCGTCATCACTGATGCTCATGCCCGCTAGATCGAAATCCACGTTGCTTAGATTCTGTATTTCAATCGCGTCCGGATACGTTTCACTTGCCGAAAATGCCGAATCATTGGACGCCAAGATTTCATTGATACGAATGGGTGGCAGCTGATCGTTGACGTTCCACTGGTATTCATCCGCATCGTCCAACGCTTGCCAGCGACCGGCGGAATCACGACCGATCACTCGTAGCCGTTGCATTCCATTCGCCAAGTTCGACAATTCGATCGGTTCGTCCAGACTACGAATTTCGCTCAGCGGTTGATCATTTAGTTGATAGCGATAAGCTTCTACGCCTGCTCCGAAAATCTGAAACGCAGCAGTATGGCTGGTCGTTTCTCGTTCGGGACGGAGCGAACCAATCACGGCACCGGGCTGCACAGCGGCTCCTAGATCGAGTCCTGAATCACCGAAATTCACCGCCGGAGAACTCGGGCGCAGCCGAAAGTCATGATTCTGCGGCGCCACAAAACGAGCGTCTGCCACAAAGTTGTCACTGCCAAAGGCAACTGCGTCGGGCATGACCAGAGACCGATGAACCTCCACAATCTCCGCTTGATCGGCGGCGCTGAAGGTGGCCACCGTATCGGCAAAAATGCTGTCGGTAATGATGGCTCCCTTTCCCGGGCTGCGATCAGGCAAATCAAAATAGATTGCAGACAAGTGAACACCCACCACGGTGTTGTGATCAAAAGTCAGGAAGGCATCGTCTTTAACTTGAACGGCATGATCCACGTTTTCAAACGTGTTGCGAACCACCACGTAGTGTCGACCATTGCCAGCGGAAATGGCGTTGGCGTCACCCGTTGACGAATTGAACTCGTCCTTGCGAACATTGCGAAACACATTCCCTTCAATGTGCGCATCGGTCTCCAAATCCAACGCGTCGTCGCCGGTTCCGGCAAAGAAATTGTTGATGATCACGGGAATCGGACCCGGACGCTCCGCGCCGTCAAAGTCCATCGCGTCGTTGTGACCTTTGGTGGTGCCAAAGTAGTTGCCGTCAATCAACAGCTGTCCACCGTCGGCAATACCGCTGCCCCAGATGTGTTCGCTCCGATTATCGGTCGTGGGCGGTTGGTCTGCCGCAAAGATATCTTCGAACCGGCTATTACGGATCACCAACGAAGAATCGACGGTCCGAATGCGGAAGCGGTCCGTATGATCAAACGTGGTCGATTCGATCAGCAGTTGCGAACTTCGCAGCCCCACCATACCTTCCTCGGTCACGCCGTGTTCGACAATCGCGTGGCGTAGCCGATTGTCTTGCATCGATTCAACGAATTGAATTCCTTGCCAACTGCCAACGGAGGATGGGCTACGAGTGAACCGAATCGTTTCGTACGGAGTGCCGTCGGCCACCAAGCGGCCACCATCCACCGTCAGTCCGGCGTCTTCTTCAAAAAACAGAGTTGTGCCGGGCATGATAGTCAGCGTCACGCCGGCCGGGACGGTCAACTGGCCGCTGATCCGATACGCCGCTCCGCACGCCGCCAGCACGGTGTCTTCTGTCAGCGTTACGTTGTTCATTTGACTATTGGTTTGCAGCGAACCGAACTGCTGGTACGAATTGCACGTTGCCGAGTCTTTACCAATCGCTCCGTCATACCAGACATCAATCGCATCCACGTCGACGACGTTTCCGTGCCATTCAATCCGTCGAAGGCTTCCACCGAGATCCGATTCAAACCCGGTAGCAACGCGACACCGCCTTGATTTGCCTGACGGAAGCTTCCAATTCCAAATCGAAGCGCAAATCATCGTCGATGGGACTGCGCTGATGGATTTCCACTGCCAAGATGTTGTCATTCGCCACCAGCAAACTCGGATCAATCGCAAACGACAGCGTCTGACCTTCCAAGCCACCACCAATCCAGCTGGACGCCACTGTCTGAAAATCGATGTCGCCACCGGGCATATTGCTCCGCACCACTTCTTGACCATTCAAATACACAACCGCTCCGTCATCACGTCGCAACCGCAACGTGAGATCTCGGACCTTATCCACATCGGCCACGTCAAAGGCATGGCGGAAGTAGGTGGTGACATATTTGTCGGCGGAATTCGATCCGAAAGAAACGACGGTCGCTTCGTCACCTTCGCCATACCCGAGCGGTGCGACGCCGGTTCGCCACGGCACATCGTCAAAGTCACTGCGTCGCCAACGAGTGCCTTGGTTCGAACCATCGTCCAAGAAGCGCCAATGCGAACCAAACGGAATCAGCGTCGTCGTTTCACCTTGACTGGTAGTACGTACCGACCATTCTCGACTAAACGGAGACCAGTCCGCTAACTGTCCGTTGACCGTCACGCTACGCGTCGTCACCGCGTTGGCAGTGCCAATCAAATCGACGGCCGGCTGCGTGCTACGAGCGATACCGTTGACTTCGTCCAGTTGGCTGGTGATGGTGAATTCTTGCGGGATCTGAGCCAACACGCCGGCGGTGCGATCGACAATGAACTGCTTCATTTCGTTCAATTCGTCGGCCGGCACCCAATCGCCCAGCAGTTGATCCAGCAGCGGATGCAGCGTTTCTGGATTGTAAACTTCGTCCATCAAGTCCAAGAAAGCTTGATAGTAACGAGGCACCAGATCGGGATGTGTCAGCAATCGACGCAGCCCCGGAACGTTGGTGTACGTAAAAATGCTGCGGTTGGGTTCGCCCACGCGAGCTCGCCCCAAGATGGTATCCAAATCATGCGGAATGATTTCAAAGCGGCTGTCCACAGTGCCGCGATACAGCCAGAAGTTGTCGCCGGTTCCGAGATTCAAACCTGTTTCCAGATTGCCCAGCAGGCTATCCAGCGCCAAGTATCGCAGCCACTGGTCGACATGAATCGTCTGTTCCAATTCGGCCACAAAATCTTGGTCCGGCAAGTCGGTCAGAACTTGCGTCAGCCGGATGATATCAGACCAATCGTTGTCCTCTTCGTTGGTGATCTTTTCGTAAGATTCCGCATACGGCGCGGCATCGGGACCTAAATATTCCAGCGATGCATTCTTGGTTCCAAAGGCAAATGCGCGATAGAAGTTGCCTCGCCGATCATCCGGATAATGGTTGTCCGGAAAACTGCCGTTGACCACTTCCATGCTGACGTACGAACCGAACATCAGCGGTCCACCCGGTTCGGCGAGGTTAAGATTGTTCAGTCGAACTTGGATCGGTGCGGCTTCTGCGGCGGTGAGTCCGGCCAGTCGAAAAATGGCACTGCCGATCACCTGCGCGTGCGTAAAGCGACTGTTGAAGTTCAGCGAAACGGCGTCGTCCAGTGGTCGATCATGCGGAACGTTAATTCGATAGTTATTGGGTGGCCCAATACGGCTCGAACCACCTCGATTCCGAATCCCGGTCAGATAACGCACATCGGTGCCGTTGCCATCGATTCGAATCAACGTGCCGTTCATTTGCGCGTTACTTTCCGCCTGGGCCAACGGGCCGTCACCGATGTCGGCCAACAACAATCGTTCCGAGTCACGCATGATCAAGTAGTGAATGGGTTGATCATCTGCTTGCCAAGTCTGCGTTGTGGGTGCACCATCGATCACTTGGTACAAGTAGTTGGCGGTGCGATCGGCGGCGTTTGATTCCAAGGCGGGATCGATCGAAGTGTTACCGTCTTTGTCGGTTACGGTGAAATAAAATTCCACAATGGTTCCGTTGGGGAACGCAGGCAGCGACGCGGCGAAGGTTGTTTGATGTGGTGAAGTGCTGTTCGAAACAGGTCGAGCGGTGGTGGAGGTAAAGGCGAGCGATTGTTCGTTACGAAAGTGAACGGTGACTTGGGCATTGGCCGCGTCTGCGTCAATTACATTCACCGTGACAGTGACAACATCTTGGCTGCTGGGAATGGGCGGAGCATGAGAAACCTGGCTGGTGATGGCCGGAATTTGGTTGGCGGCTACGGAATTGACTTTTCCCGGAGTTCCGCCGTTCACGCTGCTGCTGTGCCAATTCCCGCCAAATTCGTTCGGTAAGGCGGCATTTTGCAGTTCCAACGACGGGCCGTCTCCATCATGGGGTGCTCGCCACTTCCAGCCTTGAAATCCAAGATCGGGTTCGCCCAGGAATCGAGACGCCCATTCGCCTTCGTCGGCGTAGCGAATTCGATCCACAACCGTCCCTTGATCGTCCACCAGTCGCACCACTTCACCTCGATTTGCCAACCGCCCCGACCAGCCTCCAACGAGGTTGTTGATGTCCGGATATTGCGACGCGAACTGATCCGCGTCGGCGGCTACGACCAAGAATCCGTGAGCGGGAATGGCAGCGTCCGGCGGAAACGTAAAATCGACGCCATTGTCGAATTGCCAACTTTGCAGCGATACCGTTTGGTCCGAACGATTGTAGAGTTCAATGAATTCCAGTGACGAACGGTTGTCAGCCGGATGGTACATGATTTCATTGATGACAATGTCGGCGGCCAGAAGTTGCCTGGCTTCCAGCGGTTCGAACGATCGAATGCGTCGTGTATTTCGAACGAATTTCACGTAGGGTTCGGACATACGAGTCTTGTTGGTTGAAAGAGCTTCGGTTCTTAGTCGTTTGTCGGTCTGGTTGTTTGTAGTACCGGCTTTAGCCGGAATCTAATCGAATTGTTTGCAGTCAGGACGTTTCGTCGTTTGTAGTACCGGCTTTAGCCGGAAGTTTTTTAGCCGGAAGTTTTTCAGTCAGGACATTTTGCAGTAGTGCACAACTTACTCGTTCCGCCTCAAGGCGGTTTGTCTGTAGTCTATTCCGCCTAAAGGCGGGACTACGAACACAGGCGGGATTGCGAACAAAGGCGGGATTGCGAAGCTGGCGCTATCCGTTACCCAATGCGGCTCGTGAATACGTCCCTTTTTGAAACACGTATACCAAATCCGCGGTCGAAAAATCGCCATCGCAATTCCAGTCTCCTTCGGACCACTTGGAATTGCCAGTGACGTTGTCTTCATATTCGCTGGCTTGAAAAATCTGGACCAAATCTGCCGAATCAAATTTTCCGTCTAGGTTCACATCGCCGGCTACGGTGTTCAGGATGTCTGACAACAAGATGTCCACGTCGGTAGCGGTGATCTGCTGGTCGCGGTTCAAGTCCATGCGATCCAGTTCGTCGGGATTGGAGGGAGAATCGTAAACGGCGGCGCAGATCAAATCGATGTCTTCGATATTGATCGAACCATCTTGGTTGACATCACCTGAGTTGGTTCGAGCTTGACCGTACAGCACGAAGACTCCGCCCAACTGCGACGTGCCCACGAGGTCCAAATTTCCGTCAAGGTTGATGTCTCGGGCATGGGCTAGAGGGTTGATCTCGTGTGGAAGATGCAACGTCGAAAGGCGGATCTGACCGTCTTGCCACCGCAGTGAAATGAGCTGGTTTGCGCTTCCTATGAGATACGCTTCTTCGATACCGTCTTGATCAAAGTCAGTCTGCAGTACATTGAACTTTTCACTGCGCCAGCCAAGAATCTCGAATTCACCGACGGGAACGACGTTGTCACCAGACGACAGATACACGTTGTAGAAATATCGGTCTCGTTGGTAGCGATAAAGTGCGATGACATCGCTTCGTCCATCGGAATTTAGATCTGGATACGCGATTGGTGTTCCCGAGATTTCGGCGAGTTCGCCGAGACTGCCGTCTTCTCTGCGGACATAGGTCATATTCAGCTGCGCCGCGTCCGCAAGTCCGTCCGCATCAAAATCGGGTGTGGTCAGGTCCAGCTCACGTAGAATAGAAAAATCGCGAAACCCAATCGCTCGATTTCGTCGAATTCCCGTTTCGTCAACGTCAAGGAGGACTCGCTGCAAATCCTCTGTTGCGACAAGTTCGTCAATTCCGTCGCCGTCTAAGTCGATTGCCTTTTCCAGTGTCCAAGTACCGACGAGCTGAGACGAGTCGAATCTCGCAAATTTTCCCTCTTGATCAGTTCTATAACGAAGGAAATCGGTGCTGCCAAACACTGTACGAGTCGTTACGATTAAGGTGACATCGTTCGAATCTGCAAATCGACCGATAACAAAGCTTTCTGCCTTTACAGGAATGATGTCGAAACGATCTGGGCCAAAACCGTTCGTGTCGCCATAGACAACGACAACGGAATCGTCACGAGTAAACACGATATCGGGTACCTGATCATCATTGATGTATCCGATGGTGCTTGTCGTAACATCACCTCCCGGTCCAAGGTAGACAACGTCCGATGTGTCAGAATTCTTTCGAAGATATACATAGTAATGAACCTGGCTCCGTAATCTAACAATTACGTCTAACAGTTGGTCTTGATTCACGTCAACAACCTGGAGATCATAAGCTGGCGAAATCTCGACCCGAGTCGAAGGGTGAAAACCTCCTCGACCATTCGACAACAAAACTGCCCAACCGTCACTTCCACCCAGCGGATGATGGCTTACCCATTCAAATACATATACTAAATCCATGACTCCATCGTCGTTCAAATGGCACGGAATCATCGTTCCTGGCTTGCCCCAAAGTAGATTCGGCGTTCCTTCATCCTCAAACTCGCCAGTGCCGTCGCCCGCATAAATCCAGAGCGAATCGTCGGTGCCATAGGCAGCTAAATCGACAATGCCGTCGCCCGTGAAATCGGCCAGGGCGATATTGTAGTGACGTTCCAGTTCCTGAAGCTGAGATTCAAAAAATCCTTGTTCGTTTCGCAGGACAACAACGGATGTAGGCGTTTGGACTACCAAATCCGGATCGTTGTCTTGGTCCATGTCTGTCAACTGAAAGTGCTCAATTGGTGCACCGACCGAATATTCGGTTGCGGAATCGAACGTACCGTCAGGACGACCGAAAAGGACAAAGAGTTCTTGGTTCAAGCCTAGCAAATCGAGCTGGCCGTCTTGATTGACGTCGACCAATTGCATCGAGTAATACCAATCTAGCACCTGCACGGGCTGCACTCGCCAGGGCCACAATGATTCGCTGGTCATGACATACGTCTGTCCTCCACCGCTCATCACCAAGTCCGCAAGGCCATCATGATTGATGTCGTTCATGACAAAATCGCCAGCCACGGCCGGGAGAATCAATCGGTCACTTTGGAATTCAAAACCGGAATCGGTGTACAAGGCCACGGCCATCGCCGCTTGGTTTTGCAGCGCAACAACAAAATCGCTAACGTTATCGTGGTTCATGTCTATGATCTGCGATTTACCAAGAACGTCGCCCGGTGGAGGCGAAATCGGTGTCGTTTCTGTTTCGAATTCGATCGTGGGATAGGACGCAATGGTAACGGTCAGCATGTGCCGAGCTTCCAATGGTTCGAACCCAAGTTGCGGTGACTGCCCTGAAGTTGAGCGTCCGGCCGACTTCCGTTTGATCATGACTTCTCCAATCAGCTTGGCGAGTGATTCCTCTACCAACTAGAACGACGGGATCTGTCAAAAAATTGCGACCAAACAAATCGGATTGTGTCAAATGACTCATTTTTCGGCCTTAATCTGTCTTATTCTCGTGAATACGTCCCTTTTTGAAACACGTATACCAAATCCGCAGTCGAAAAATCGCCATCGCAATTCCAGTCTCCTTCGGACCACTTGGAATTGCCAGTGACGTTGTCTTCATATTCGCTGGCTTGAAAAATCTGGACCAAATCTGCCGAATCAAATTTTCCGTCTAGGTTCACATCGCCGGCCACGGTGTTCAGGATGTCTGACAACAAGATGTCAACGTCCGTAGCGGTGATCTGCTGGTCGCGGTTCAAGTCCATGCGATCCAGTTCGTCGGGATCGGACGGCGAATCGTAAACGGCGGCGCAGATCAGATCGATGTCTTCGATATTGATCGAACCATCTTGGTTGACATCACCTGAGTTGGCCGACGAACCATTCGCACCGTATGTCACAAACATTCCGCCGAGCGTGTTGCCGATCACATCTAGTTGTCCGTCACCATCGAAGTCCACGATTCTGGCTTTGCCCGAATAGGCAAACGGCATACTGACCGAAACCGTTTCCAGTTGCTGATCTGCGCCAAGACGCAGGAGCGAAAGCTGAGCTTGATTCAGGCCGATGCCGGCTTCATAGGGCACAATCACTGTATCGGCCTGTCCATCCGCATCAAAATCATCCGTCAACGCTTGGGCCGGATAGAACGGCGTGGCCAAGAACTGCGATTTGGAAAAAACGTTGCCGTTAGAAGCATATAACTGCAGTCCTTGATAGTTCGGCAGTGCCACATCGTCGATGCCGTCGTGATTGAAATCGGTCACAATGAATTCGGAACTACTTTGAGGAATCTGCGGACCGTTCTGAAAGCTTCCGGTACCGTCGCCCAGATACGTGCGGACGGTAGTCGAGTTCCAACTTCCAACAAGAATGTCAGCATGTCCGTCGCCATTGACATCGCCCGTGGCGGCGTTGGCGTACTGCAGATTCGATAGTCGTTGCGTTTCATACGAACCATTTGCCGTGGATATCGCCACGTCCACTCGTTCACCCGTCAACACGAAGTCTAACAGGCCGTCTCCATTGAAATCGACGCTGGCTGGTTCTTGATAACCCGCAAACATTCCAATGGTCTTGTGCGAAATAAACGTGCCATCCACGTTCCACTGCAAGGAAGCCAACGTTTGCGAATCACCTTGCACGCCAATCAAGTCGATCGCGCCATCGCTGTCGACGTCCTGCGGCGAATGGAAATTCCAGATGGTGCTGAGCCGAGTGGTGGTGGCGTCGCCCAGCTTGTTTTCGGCATCGACCGACCAATGCACAATCTTGCTGCGTTCGCTGCCAGTGGCCATCATGGCCAAGGTCGCTTGTCCGTTACCGGCAAAGTCGCGAATGAAAACGCCGTTGACAATCCCGGTTTGCGTATCGGTGAGATTGATGAATTCGCCCGATGCGGTGGAAAGCAAGATTTCGATCACCGTCCGCTGCGATTCATATTCGCCGGTCGCAATCACCACGTCCATGCGGCCATCTCCGTTTAGATCTCCGGCGTCACTGTAAGACCAACTATTCCCAACAGAAAAACGCGTCACGTCGGCGGCGAACAACGCATCGTCTTGCATACGCAGCGTATTGACCGCGTCTTGCTGTACCGCCGAAATATCCAGTCGTCCATCTTGATTGGTGTCCGACAGAAGCAGTCGCTGAGGTTCCGGCGTATTTAACCGAATCGCTGGTTCAAAAGTGTTGCGGTCATTGGCCAACAACACGGAAACACCTCCGGGACCATTGCCGTTCACCGGATGATGAAACGTAGAATGGTGTCCAATCACCATGTCCAGCGAACCGTTGTTGTCCATATCGGCCAAGTGCACTTCGCTGGGAACGCCCAACGTTTCATAGTGGCTGGCTTCATGATCGAATGTGCCGTTGCCTTGCCCTGTATAGATGGCCAGCAATGTTTCTTCGTGTATTTGATGTCCGACAAACAGATCCCATTGACCATCGGCGTTGATGTCATGGAATTCGATCATGCGAGCGAACGTGGCGTCCGTAATCGTATCGGTTTCTGTTTCAAAGATGCCGCCGTCATTGGCAAAGATGCGTACCGAAGATTCGTCGGCGGCTGCCAAGTCCATGTCACCGTCGGCATCCACATCTCCCAACGCTACCAGCCACGCATTGGCATTGCCACCATAGTGGATAGCCGCTTGAAACGTGCCATCGTTGTTGCCGTTGAATACAGAAATCCGATTGCTGCCTACCACTAAATCTGCCGCGCCATCATTGTCGACATCGCCCACTGCCAGCGAAGTGGCGGCGGTCGAAATGCGCTGCGTCTGGGTTAACGCAAACGGATCTTCCGACTGTCCTAACAAGATGAATACGCTGGTGGTGCCGGCTGCGGCAAAGTCGGTAATGCCGTCGGCGTTGAAGTCGGCGCTGGTAACGATTTGGATCTTTTCAGACAATCGTACGGTCGATTCGGAACGAACGAATTGTCCATTGTGGTTGATGGCAAACTGCAGTCCCGCTCGGTTCGAACTGCCGAACACCAAGTCTTGATCGCCGTCACTGTCCAGATCGACAAACGTGCTGCCCGAATAGTAATCGTCAGCGGGCAATTCGCCGCTGCGAATCGGACCCGCAAAGGAAATGGCCGATGCGTTCAATACGTTTGCCGTCAATAATTGTCGTGACTCGAGCCCCTGGAGGTGCAGTCGACGAGCTTTCATGAGTAGATCCTTAACTGTTGCGCGCGTGCCGCTTGTTGGAAGCCAATTCAATTCAAACAAGCCTCAGGATATCATGCCGCCCAATGGACGTATAGAAATCGGTTCCCAACGCCACATGAATGACGGTCATGATTCAGCAAAAACGTCTCTTTCGTGCGAAGAATTCGTTTCCATGGCCAAATTTTTTCACAAGTAATCACCTTTGCCAAAAAAACGGCAGCTAGAGTCCTTTGCCCACGGCCGCTAGACTGTGTGTCAACTAAATCTGTTGTCATTATTGAACAAAGGTGCGTATGCGAAACTTGTTGATTGATTCTCATCTGGACCTGGGCTGGAACGCTGTTTCTTGGAAGCGAAACTTGCATCTACCACTGGACGAACTCAACGAGTCCGAAGCCAACATGGACGACTTGTTAGGACGCGCCGCGGCGACCATTTCGTTTCCAGAAATGCGGAAAGGACGAATCGGCATTTGCCTAGCCACGCTGATGGGCCGAGTCCCCTATGGTGGTCCAAGCCAAGTGCATGGGAACAGTCTGGATTTTCCGCACCACGACAACGCCTACGCCTTTGCGTTTGGACATTTGGCCTATTATCGAGTGCTGGCGGCGCAAGGCATGATCAACTTGATTCAAGATTCTGAGCTGCTGCTGCAAACCGCCAAGCTGTGGCTGGATTCGGCCGATGCGACGGACCTGCCAATCGGCATGATTGTGGCCATGGAAGGTTGTGATGCTATCGTCCATCCCGACCAAGCGGAACATTGGTTCGAACAAGGATTACGAGTCGCCAGTTTGGTGCATTACGGACAAAGTCGTTACGCCACGGGGACAGGATTAGAAGGCCCCGTTTCGGCTGACGGCAAGAAACTGTTGGCCGAATTTGAACGATTGGGAATCATACTAGACACAACGCATCTTTGCGATCAAAGTTTCCAAGAAGCGTTGGATTGTTTTTCAGGGCCAGTGTTGGCGAGCCATCAGAATTGCCGTTCGCTGGTTCCCGGTCAGCGTCAGTTTCCCGATTCTCAAATTCAAGCGATTATTGATCGCGGTGGTATTCTGGGCATTGCGTTTGACGCTTGGATGCTGCATCCGGGTTGGCAACGAGGCCAAACCGTAGCGGAAACTACTCCGCGCAGCGTGGTCCAAATCGACGCCGCTGCCAGCCACATCGACCACATTTGTCAACTGGCCGGCAACTGCCAACATGTGGCATTCGGCAGTGATCTGGACGGTGGCTACGGTACCGAACAAACTCCGACCGGTCTGGAGCGAATTTCTGACTTGCAAAAGTTTGACGAAATATTGACCAAACGAGGCTATTCGTCCGAAGACATTGACGCCATCTTTTACGGCAACTGGCTCCGCTTCTTTTCAGAACACTTGCCGAATTAGGCACGTTTGCCATTCGAAAATCGAAACGCGAGTGCTGGAAAAGTTCCGCTCGCTGACGTTGTTTGCCCAAAAACAATGTCGGCCCGAAAAAATTGTGTTTTCTTTTCGGACCCTGTCGATTGGTGCTCGGTCCATTCGACTATTGAATGCAAGTCAGGATATTGGCCTAAGCAAAACTCACGTACAGAGGATCGAAGCATGAAAGTTGCTGTCTTCGTCAAAGCGACGCCAAGTTCGGAGGCCGGGACACGGCCTAGCGAGCAGTTGCTGACGGAAATGGGAAAATATAACGAAGCTTTAGTGAACGCTGGAGTCATGAAAGCGGGCGAAGGATTGAAGCCAAGTTCGCAGGGTGCTCGTGTTCGCTTTAGCGGCGCAAGTCGAACTGTCACGGATGGTCCGTTCACCGAGACAAATGAATTGGTCGCGGGATTTTGGATGTGGGAAGTTGCTTCCATGCAGGAGGCCATCGAATGGGTTAAGAAATGCCCGAATCCAATGATGGAAGATTCTGAGATCGAGATTCGTCCTTGCTTTGGCATGGAAGATTTCGCGCCCAGCGATCCCACGGGACAACTCGGCAGCCAGGAACAGGCGCTCGCCGAACGCGTCAGCGGCATGTCCGAAGACGAAGCGGCGATTCGACGATTGATTTCGCGTTGGTCCGCTGCGCTAGAAGCGAAAGACCTGGACGGAATTGTCGCTGACTATGCCGACGACGCTGTTCTGTTCGATGCCGTTCCGCCATACAAAACTATTGGCAAGCAGGCGATTCGTCAGGCATGGGCCAATTGCCTGCCGTATTTTCCGGAACAGTTTAAGTCGGAACATCGTGACATGGTTATTCATGTCACCGGTGACACGGCCATCATGCACGCGGTGCATCACTTTCTGCCAACGCCTGCGGACCATCCTTGCGGCCAAACCTGGATGCGAGTTACCGTGGGTTACCGCCGGGTCAACGGAAATTGGAAATCGGTCCACGATCATGTTTCGATTCCATTCAACCCGATGGACAACCAAGCGTGGTTTATTCGCGATCCGAACACAGTCGATATGCCGAATTATGGCGAGCCGTGTGGTGGTTAAACGGCTTGCGTTTTTGACTCGCGTCGTTTCGGTAACTCGCTGCCCAAACGAGCGAAAGACGCGTTCTCCATATTCATTCACCAAACAGCTTAGCAAAGACGACGCAACGACGCCATTCAATACGTGCGCTAAACGTAGCAATTCCCAAAACTATCCATGCGAGTCGAAAGATAATGACAATCGCAAAGAATACAATCTGTCTTTGATGTTCGACGCTCAGGACGCCGCGACATTCTATGCCAATACGTTTGATCGTCGTCGTTTCGTGCCGTCGATAACCCTTCGTGTAAAGGGACGTTTTGACGGTCGAATTCACGGTAATGGGTATCCCTTGCCTGGGGCTCAACGGCGGACCGCGTTCAACACAATTGGGCGTTTTCGTAAGTCGCCACGAACGATCAGGCGGAAACCGATCGCTACTGGGACGCAATCGTGAGCAATGGCGGTCAGGAAAGCCAGTGCGGTTGGTGCCAAGACAAGTGGGGAATCCATTGGCAAATTACCCCGATCGCCTTGACGAAAGCCATCACTAGCACAGACACTGCTGCCGGCACGAGCGTCGAGGCCATGATGCAGATGAAGAAAATCGACTGGCGACGATCGAGAGGGCGGCGCGTTGACACAAATGCGTTTGCGAGCTGCATGACGGGTGAATTTACCAACACGAAAGAAACTAATATGCCAACCAAAGTACAACGTATAACAGGCTGGGTGCTGACCGTTGGTTGGGCTCTTCTGATCGGGCCAGCGGATCCAAATTTATTGACTGGCCGGGCAAGAGATGATGGCCAAGCTGGAAATTCCGACAGAGCTGTTACCGACACTCGGTATGCTTGAAATCGCCGTGGTGATTCTCTTTCTGATCCGCGGCGTTCTAGGCGTTCTGACCACCGGCTACTTAGGTGGCGCCGTCTGGGCTCACTTACGAGTCGGCGATGCTTGGTTTTTTCCGATCATCATCGGCGTGCTGATGTGGCTGGGACTGGCATTACGTCGGCCATCGATATTCAAACTGGTTACATCGTCAACCGATGCATGGCGCGACACGTCCAGCGGTTAAAGCAGGTTTCGCTTATTCGTCCGGGATTTGATCGGCGAGGGCGAACAGCCGAGGAATGAATTGGCGCATCGCGCGAGCTCGATGACTAATCATTTTTTTCACGAATGCGCCGAGCTGTGCGAATGTTTGGTGATATTCGATGATTTCGAAAATGGGATCGTAGCCGAATCCGCCGGTACCCGCGTATTCAAAGCGAATTCGTCCGTGACATTCCGCTTCACAATCAATGTGCACTTGGCCGGTTGGATCGGCCAGTGTGATATGACTGACGTAATGTGCGGTACGTTTTTCTATCGGCAAATCGCCCAGTTCTTTCAGCAACTTTTGGTTGTTGGAATCGTCGGTGGCGGTGGGGCCAGAATACCTGGCAGTGTAGATGCCGGGTTGGCCATTCAAGGCGTCGACCAACAGCCCGCTGTCTTCGCCAATCACCCAACGGTTCAAGTGTTGGGCTTGTTGAACGGCTTTCAGGCGAGCGTTCGCGGCAAATGAATCTCCGTCTTCAACTACGTCGATTGCATCTGGATAGTCTGCCAGCGTGGTGAGTGCGAAACCGAAGGGCTCGAGCAACTGCTGGAGTTCGAGCCCTTTTTTGCGATTTCCCGTGCCTAGAACCAATGGTTTCATGAAATCAAACTACCGAAAAAGGCCTCGTCGTTCATTGGCATAGTCCGCCGCCACGGATGGTCGCGGCACTTCGATGGGCCACGGCTGCGCGTCAAACGAGACGCCATCCAGTTTCCGACGTTCAGGTTGTCCGCCGGCCAGTCCCTGCCGATTTTGCACTTGCGCACCAAATCTTTGAATGATGTTCACAATTTGGGGATTCATTTCGTCTTTGCCGTCGGGCAGTTTGCGAGTTGCCCAATCAAAGCTACCTATGGTGACAATGCTTTCGTGCCGATCGTGAAATTCGTAAGCTTCTACGTTCCGTTTTCGCAACGCCTCGGTCAACCGAATTGCTTGATCCGCCGCTTCTTCCAGCTTGCTTTCGAACGAACCATTGCCGCGTTCCAAGTTAGCAATCTTCTTTGGATCCGAAACTACTCGGCCCGTAAACGAAGCAACTCGAACGGTATACGCACCCTTACAATCTAGCAAACTATATTTCACATTTTCATTCATCTTTACTACAAACGAATCCAGTCCGGTGGGCGCGTATGCTTCTCGAGGCAGCGCGGGATTGGGCACTGCAAACGCGCGACCCATGGGGCCTCGTTCCTTTTTATCTTTGTCGCTAGTGATTCGCTGCTGTAACGCTCGTAGCCCAGCAAATCGCAGCGTCGAATCTTCGTTGATGCCGGTCAAGCAGGTCGGCTTGGCATATTTGACCGCACTCATTGCCTTTTGCAGATCGGGATCGTCTACAGAGCTGAAGTCGCCTACAAGAACGGCGTATTCGGTGAATTCGGCGTCTTGAACGTATTTCATTTGGCCTCGCAAAACGCTTCCCGTGCGAGTGATCCCGTCTACGGGTTGTGAAAAGTCATACGCCTTGCTGTGTACGTAGGCCTTCAACTTGTATCGCTGCCGCAGTTCCGTGGCCAATTCGATGGCATCTTGTTCGGCACCATCTCCGGCAAACGAAGAAGCGAACACCATCCACGGCCCATTGCTGTCTGTCAGCTGCAACGAATTGGCCTTTTCGTTGGCCGTTGATCTTGGCTTGCGAAAGCTGATCTTTTCCCAAGGTGGTGCAGCCAGACTGGCCGTCGCACTTGCGAGTAGGATCCCTGTCACTATGAGGTAAAGGCCATATGCCCTGGCGGTCATGTTCGACTCCTTTTCAGTTCGTTCGTACCAGAAACGTCTCTTGTGCAATGACACGCGACGCGGAGTGTAAACGCATTCGCAGAAAGAAAACAAGCGAAATTTATTTGATATCCTGTGATGGCAATGGCAGCAGTTGTCGCCGAGCCTGGTAGTCGGCAGACACCTCAATACCGTCTATTTCCCGCCGCAAGAGTGGTTTTCGTCGTCGGCATGTCTGTGTTCAGGGTCGCAAATCTACGACAGAAATCGCCGTGTCTGGCTCGAAGATACGGACCTACTTAACGAAAGTAGTTGGCGTTAACCGCTGGCTGTAGGTAAAAAAACTGGACAAGTCACCGTCCGTCAGCTTCTTGACGCTCACCCGAGGGGACGGCGACAGAAAACGACTTCTTTGGCAGTTTGACCGTGGCACCAGCAGCCAAAATGCGTTAGCAAAGAGAAGACTTACTGTGTTTTTCCATTTGCGTACGTCCTGGGTTAAGATTGTTCCGGATTCAAGAGGTGGCTTTGTCCATTTAAAAACGTTCGGAAGGAAACTATGCGTTTTCCAGCTAAGTGTTCTTTGTCCTTAAACTTCCCGAGTTTGCTGGCTGCATGGACGCTGCTTTTTATCGCTTCTTCAGATCTGCCCGCTGCCAGTTTCTTGGACGCGGAAAAGCTGTTTCACACTGGTCAGTACCAGCCATGCTACGAATTGTGTTTGGGCGAATTCAATCGAGAAGTTTTTGGAATGATCGTTGGCCCACCATGGCCATTCGCTGCGCCTTGGTCTTGGGAAAATATCCCGAAGCGAAGGACATCTATGAACGTTCGCAAAAACGATTTTCGTCCAGTTTGAGTTTGAAACTTTTGGCTCGCGATGTCTATCGCTTCACCGGTTTGCCTGATCAAGGACAGGCCGAATGGGCCGGCGTTTTCGAAATGGTTCGCAAAGCGTCTTGGCGTTATTCTTCCGCTGCGGATCAAGTTCAACTAGGTCGCTACCTCCTGGCCGAAGGCCGTGATGCCAAGCAAATCCTGGAGCTCTTCTACGACGCCGTTCGCAAGAACAATCCCAAGTATCCAGACGTCTATATTGCGTCGGCCGAATTGGCCATCAGCAAACACGATTACGCCTTGGCTGCGCAAATGCTGGAAACGGCGGTTTCGCTGCAACCGTCCAATCCTGATATCCATTTCTTGACCGCGTTGGCGTTTGCTGAAAGTGATTCAGAAAAAGCGACCGCCGCGCTGCAAGAAACTCTGAAGCTCAATCCCAACTACGTGGATGCCTATTTGCTGCAAGCGGAACGAGCGATCGATCGAGAAGACTATGACGCGGCGGAGATCTTGTTGCACCACGTCTTGACCATCAATCGATTTCATCCGCAGGCCTGGGCCTTGCACGCCGTGATTGCTCATCTGCAAGGGCACTACACCGGCGAAACAGCTCTGCTGGATGTGGCCACGCAATTCTGGCAAACCAACGACGCCGTATTTCACCTGGTAGGCAAGAAGCTGTCACAGAAGTATCGCTTTGCCGAAGCGCCGACTACCAGCGACGCGCCCTACAGTTGAATCCGAACAACCAGGACGCTCGCTTCCAGCTGGCGCAAGATTTACTTCGCTTGGGACAAGATCAAGACGGCTGGCAGATGGCCCACGAAGTCTACGCCAAGGATAACTACCACGTGATGGCGTACAACTTAGTGACGCTGCACGACCAACTGGTGCGTTACACTTCGTTTGAAGATGACGATTTCGTACTTCGCATGGAAGCCAACGAAGCGGCCATTTATGGACAACGAGCGTTCGACTTATTGCACGAAGCCAAGTCGGTGCTGTGCGAAAAATACGACGTGCAGATACCGGATCGAGTGGTCGTGGAGATCTTTCCGCAGCAGAAAGATTTTGCCATTCGCACGTTTGGCATGCCGGGCGGATCGGGTTACTTGGGCGTTTGCTTTGGTCGTTTGATTACCGCGAACAGCCCGGCTTCGCAGGGTTCGTCACCGTCTAACTGGCAAGCCGTTTTGTGGCACGAATTTTGTCACGTTGTCACGCTGGAAAAGACCAAGAACCGCATGCCTCGTTGGCTGAGCGAAGGGATTTCCGTCTACGAAGAACGGCAACGCCAAGCCGGTTGGGGCGAACAGATGACGCCTCAATATCGAGAAATGATTTTGGGCGATGATCTGACGCCGGTCAGTCAATTGAGTGGTGCATTCTTGCGTCCCCAGTCGCCGGTTCATCTGCAATTTGCCTACTACGAATCTTCGTTGGTCGTGGAATTCTTGATCGAACGCTACGGACTGGAAATCTTGCAACGCATTTTGGATGATCTGGGCGCGGGTCTGCCCATCAATGAAACATTGCAGCGTTACACCGGTTCGATTGACGCATTAGACGTCGAATTTGCCAAGTACGCTCGGGACCAAGCCCACTCGGTGGCGCCTGATTTGGATTTCCATCGCGAAGCCCTACCGGCTCCACCAACGTTGGTATCACTGGATATTTTGTTGAAAAAGCAGCCCAAGAACTATTGGGCGCTGAAGCAAAAAGCTCAGTTATTGATGGAAGCCGAACAGTGGTCGGCGGCGCAAGAGATTCTTGAACGGCTGCGACAAGCCTATCCGCAAGATCCCACCAGCGGCAATGCTTCGATCCAATTGGCCAAGCTTTATGGCGAAATCGGCGATGTTGATTCGCAACGAAAAATGTTACAAGCGGCGGTCGATTTAGACGCGGACAACATCGGTTCGCTCCAGGCTTTGGCCGAACGACAAGCCGCTGAACAAGACTGGCTCGCTTTGGCGCAAACGTGTGAACGCATCATTGCCGTCAATCCGTTTTTGAGCCAGCCGCATTCCTATTTGGCAACGGCGGCGGAAGCGACCAATCGCCCTGATTTGGCCGTGTTGGCGTTGCAAGCCAAAGTTCAATTAGATCCGGTGGACCCGGCCGGCAACTACTTTGCGTTGGCCGATTCGCTGACTAAGGCGGGTCGAACCAAAGAAGCCAAACGACAAGTGCTAAAAGCGTTGGAACTAGCTCCGCGATACTTTGAAGCGCAACAGTTGTTATTAGACTTGAATTCGGCGAGCGAAGAATCTTTGATCGAAGAATCGGAACTGGTCGTGGAACCAAAGCGTGTTCGCTAAATTGATGGCAAAAGGAAAACCTGATGAAACGAAACGTCATCCCTCTGGTGTTGGCCACCATCACGCTGACGCTGATTGCCGGTTTCGGGTTTGCTCAGCGCGACTTTGGTGGACGAGGCCGGCTTGATCGCGATCGGTTTGGTGGCCGAGGTGGATATGATGGTCGAGGTGGCGTGCCGGACTGGGAGATTGACGACGAGTTCAAGCACGATGTGTTTACGTTCGTGCGGATTAAATATGATTCGCACAGTTATCGAGGTCGAGGTGGTGGGTGGCGGACCGATTATCGAGACAGTGATTTGAATTTTTCGCTTCGCCTGCAACAACTGACTTCGCTAAAAGTCAATCCGGAACCGATCGTTTTGGAATTGACCGATCCACAACTGTTTCAATATCCGTTTATCTACATCATCGAACCAGGTGCGTTGTTTTTTTACGACGATGAAGTAGTGGCCTTGCGACGGTACTTGTTGAACGGCGGCTTCTTGATGGTGGATGATTTCTGGGGCGAAGAAGAATACCGCAATTTTGCCGATCAGATGCGCAAGGTTTTTCCCAATCGCCAGCCGGAAGAACTGCCGCTGACACACGAAATATTCAATTGCGTCTACAAGCTAGATGAAAAACCGCAGATCCCCGCCATCAATGTCGCTCGCTGGGGACGCGACTATGGCGTCACTTGGGAAGAACGCTACGATTCGGATACCAGCACGCCATATTACAAAGCGATTAAAGATGACAAAGATCGAGTGATGGTGTTGATTTGTCACAATACGGACTTGGGCGACGGCTGGGAACGAGAAGGCGAAAATGAATGGTACTTCCGCGAATTTTCCGTCAAAAAGGCCTACCCGTTGGGCATTAACATCGTCACGTACGCCATGACGCACTAGTCGTTAGATATCGGGCTCTGATAGCGATAATTCCGCGTTGCGCGGCGCTGGCCAACGATTTGTCGAAATATAGAAACTTAAGGAGCAACAACCGTGTCACAAGTGGCTGATTCGCTGGTCAATGAAAAAGAGGTGATCGAACTGATTCGCGCCAGCCGCGCGAAGATCGATTCGGAACTTTCCAAAACCATCGTCGGACAAAAAGATGTCATCGAACAATTGTTGATCAGCTTGTTCGCCGGCGGGCATTGCTTGATCACCGGCGCACCGGGCTTGGCCAAGACGCTGCTGGTTCGTTCCATTGCCCAGATCTTTCACCTCAAGTTCCAGCGGATCCAATTCACACCGGACCTGATGCCCGCCGACATCACCGGCACGGAAATCCTGAAAGAAACGGACGAAGGTAAACGTAGCTTGCAATTCACGCACGGACCTATCTTTGCCAACGTCGTCTTAGCGGACGAAATCAATCGAACTCCGCCTAAGACCCAAGCTGCTTTGCTGGAAGCGATGCAGGAACATCAAGTGACATCCAACGGCGTGGCGTACAAACTGGACGAACCGTTCTTTGTGTTGGCCACGCAAAATCCGATTGAAATGGAAGGCACCTATCCGCTGCCGGAAGCACAGCTAGATCGCTTTATGTTTAACGTCATGATTGATTATTTGCCGCAGGACGATGAGCTGGCGGTGATCATGCAAACCACCAGCAAGAAGCCCGATCCGATTGAAGCGTTGTTTACAGGCGAAGATGTTCTTCGCTTTCACGAAGTCGTTCGATCCGTACCAATCGCCGAAGATGTCGCTCGTTATGCCGTGCGTATCGCCGGTGCCAGTCGTCCTGGTCAGCCCGATGCACTGGACTTTGTCAACGAATGGGTCAGTTGGGGTGCGGGGCTCCGAGCTGCTCAGACGTTGGTCTTGGGCGGGAAAGCTCGAGCACTGCTGAACGGTAATTCACACGTCACGTTTGAAGACATCCAAGCGTTGGTGCATCCTACACTGCGGCATCGTATCTTGGTTGGTTACAAGGCGGAAGCGGAAGGCATCTCGGTGGAAAACGTGATCGACAAAATCCTACAGCAGGTTTCAACGTCGTAAACAGCTTGAGTAGAAGAAGGTAAGCAAAGCTTGTAGTCCCGCCTTCAGGCGAAAGAAACACCGGGTATCTTTCGTCTTCGCGCATCGAACAAGCGAAACGCCGTACCATCTGGTTACCGAATGCCGCGTTTCGGAAGACGACTGACTAATCTTCGTAGTAGTCTGCCAGTTGGTAGTTGGGACGACGACGGCGGCGTCGAGTGGTGCGGCGGCGCTGAGGCCTTCTGGGTTGACCTAAGCCTCGGCTGCCTGCTTCGTTCAGCACGTAGCCGTCCAGCATGCGGTAAAACAGCAAGATCACAAACGCTCCTGCGGTACCCACCAGCAAGCCCACCAAGGAAACGGGCGAAACTTTCTGATTCGTGGCCAGCGTGTAAACTCCGCAGCCAATCACCACACCCGTAATCCCCATCAGCAGTGTTGCTACCGCCCCACCCGGGTCTCGACCAGGCATGATCGCTTTGGCCGTCAAGCCCACAAAGGTTCCAAAACCGATCCACAGCAAGATATATTCGAACCAAGCTTGAAATTCTGGCGGCAGCAGTTCATTCATGGCAAGACCCTAGGGCGAAATAAAAAGGTCAATCGCAACCGTTCTCCGTCACGAATCAACTATGATCTGATTTGCACGTCGGCCAGCGCGCAATATCTTCCTGGTTTCGAAACATATCGACCGACTGGTCAGTAAACTTTAGCTAAGTCGCAAAGTCGCGGCCGAAGCGGCAAGTAGTGCAACGGCCAACCAAAAAAGACAACAAATACATCACAATCCGCGAACTTCGCCTATTCTGACCTGAAAGCAGCCTATGCCCATCGACGTCGTGATTATTGGAGCGGGTGCGGCCGGCATCCTGGCAGCGATTCGTTGCGCGCAGCGAGGCTTATCAACGATGCTGCTGGAAAAGAACGCTCGGCCCGGAGTCAAGATTTTGATGTCGGGTGGAACACGTTGCAATGTGACGCATGCCACAGACGTCCAGGGGATTTTGGACGCTTATCATTCGCAAGGGCGTTTTCTGAAAACGGCCCTTTGGAATTTCACTCCGGATGACATATTGCGGATTTTGCATGATCACGGTTGTCCGACCAAAGTGGAAGAGACCGGTAAGATTTTTCCGGTTAGTGATCGCGCGACCGATGTATTGGCGGCATTGATGCAAGCGTTGCATTCGACCGGTGCGCAGATTCGCTACGAATCGGCGGTTCGATCCATCGTTCGGCACGAATCTGATTTTGAAATCATGCTGGATGACGACTCCTTGCGAACTCGGCGAATCATCGTCACAACCGGCGGCAAATCGTATCCAGGTTGCGGCACCACGGGAGACGCCTACGCCTGGGCCACGTCATTGGGCCACACCATCGTGACACCTCGTCCAGCGCTGGTCCCTCTGACCACCAACATCGATTGGGTGCGAGATCTGACGGGGATTACGTTGCCCGATGTACGAGTCCACATGGAGTTACCCAAACACCTGCGTCCCAAAACCAAACGACCTCCGTTGGATCATGCACGGGGTTCGTTCTTGTTCACGCATTTTGGTCTGTCGGGGCCGTCAATCTTGGATGTGAGCGGAGCGTATTCGTTGGCACAGTTAGTGGATGATACGGACGCGGTGGCTTCGTTAGTGTGCGATTTTTGTCCGGATGTTTCCGGCGACACATTGACGAACCAGTTTCAGCAGGCGATACAAGCGAAAGGTAAACAGGTGGTCACTTCGTTGATTCCTGATCACCTGCCCAGACGTTTTGCCGAATCACTCTTGGATCATCTCGGCATCCCACCGGCAACGCGTCTTTCGGAACTTCGCAAAGACGACCGTCTCCGATTGGAACAGGCATTGAAAGGAGTCCGCATACCTCTGTCTGGAACTCGAGGTTTCAAGAAAGCCGAAGTCACGGCCGGCGGTATTGAACTGAGCGAAGTGGACCCCAAGTCCATGCAGAGCCGACTGTGTCCCGGCCTCTATTTCGCTGGCGAAGTATTGGACATCGACGGTCCGATTGGCGGCTTTAACTTTCAAGCGGCTTTTAGTACGGCGTGGCTGGCGGCGGATTCGATCTAGGCGCATTCTTCGATTCGCCCCTCTTTATTCGAATTGGTCTGAACGGCAATAACGTGAACTAGCAAATGCCACTCGTCGTCAAACTCAAGGCGCCTGATTTGTATGGAGCGGTGCGGCTGGATGTGCTCAGAGAAGCAGCTGGTCAGACACCTCGCAGCAGATGCTACCCATCATGCGAGCAAAAAACGCGCGTCCATTTATGGTGTTCCGTTGCGACCGTTTTCGGCCAGGAAGGCTAAGAGATCGGCCAGTTGTTTTGGGGAAAGCTGAGTTTCAAAACCATCGGGCATGATGGAAATGTCGCTGCGGTCGATCATCTCAATGCGGCTGCGTTCAATCGTTCGGCGCGAACCGTCTTGCTTGGCCAGCGAGACCAGTTGAGTCGATTCGGACGTGACGAGTCCCGTGATGCTTTCGCCCGAATCAAGTTGGATGACGACACCCATGTACTTGGGGTCGATGGTTCGGCTGGGATCCAAAATCGATTCCATCAACGCCGTCGCCGTGCGATCCGTGACCGACTTCAAATCGGGGCCAACCGGCGGCAAATTATTTTGCGGCAAGTGGCAGACGGCACAATGCTGCTGAAACAATTGCTGCCCCGCAGCGACGTCACCGATCATGGATTTGGCAATGCCGTAATCATCGATCACCGCCTGTCGCTGCGGATTAATCTCCGACACGCTGGAAAAGAACTTGGTAGCTCGCGCCGCCACGTCCGCATCCGCTGCCTTTTCCAACCGCTGGCGTTGGGACAGGGCCACGGTTCGCCAAGATACGGTGCCGTTTTCCAACGCCGTCAATAAAGAATGTGTCCACCGCGATTGTTCGATCAGCAGTTCAATCACAAAACCGTAATGCGTTGACGGCAAACTGGCCCATTGCGACAAGACAGCTTGATCGAAATCTGACGGCGGCTGGCGGCGAATGCGGTCCGCAACGGCGCCAGTCAATTCCGCATTTTCGCTGGCATCGATCGAACGAATCAAATCAACCAAACGGTCCGCAGCGTGCGTTGTGTTTCGATCAAACAATCGAATTGCGGCGATTCGCTGGCGACGTTCGGTCGCTGGACTGAGCGCCATGCGGTTCGCTTGATCCAAACTGCTTCTGATCGCTTGTGCCAGCGGTGCAACATGTTCATCCTGTTGACAAACCGCTTGCCACGTTGTGGATTGTTCATCCAAGGATTCCAGCCAAGCGGCCAAAATCTCCATCTGCGTCAAATGCCATTTGCCGTTCTCGTTGACAAGGCTGCCGGCGATCAACTGAGACTGTGTGGCGGAATCATTGGAGGACAGTTGCAGTAGCGAAGAAATCAGCTGACGGTCCAGGACGACCGACGGTTGCTGGGACAGCTGAGACAAAAATGTCACTTGATGAGGTTCGATCGAACTCAGGATTGCCGCTTGGAAGAACGCATCTTGATTGGCAATTTGCGCTAGCTTCCAAAGTGCTGCTCCGGCGTCCGGAGCCGACGTAGCGCCCAAGGAACAAGCCACCTGCAATTGCACTCGGCGATTTGCATCATTTGCCAGCGAACAAACTTTGGCCAGCACATCGCGAAACGTATCAAATTTGTTTTCTGCAATTTGGACAGCGTTGCGTCGAACGTCCGGGTGAGCATCATTCAACGCGTGCATCAACGTCGTTTGATCGACTGCCGCCAGATTTTCCAGCAACCACAACGCTTGCGTGCGAACAGCGGCGGATGATGATCCAGCGACCAGTTGCCGCAGCTTTGGGATGGTTCGTTTGACGTCGTGATGTTCCAGTAGATAGCGATGAGCCAGATCGCGAACAATCCCGTTGGAACTTTGCAGCAAATCCAGCATGCCGTCCGTCGAATGCATGTCGAAGGTGACGACAGGATTCTTAGTTGGGGCAGAATCGCGAACCATCCGATAGATTCGACCAAACCGTTCGCCTTCGCGATACGCCGGCCGCAATTCTTCTTGTCCTTCGGACGGTAGCCACTGTGGATGTTCAATCATGTAACGATACATGTCCACAATCCACAAAGCACCATCCGGCCCGGTGCGGCTCATCACCGGACGACACCACCGATCAGCCGACGCAAAAAAATCGGTATCGCCTTCGGACGCGCGTTCGCCATCAAAGCTGGTACCCGATTCGTGGACCCAGTGGTGTTGGACCAAGTTGTGAAACGGTTCGCAAGTGAACGCGTGCGTCAAGGAATGGTCGCCAGCGAACAAGACGTCATCTCGGTAGATACTGATTCCGCAAGCAGATGTGTAATGTCCTGGATGATCGAAGCCGTGAAAGCGTTTCTGAGGCGGTTTGGCGGAAAAGACTTTGGGCATTTGCGGCGTGCGCACTTGATGCCGCAAGTCAGTCAAACGCACGAAGGGACTCGACCGCAAATAGTTTTCAGACAAAACAAAATGCCACAGCGGCAAACTGTTTTGTACACCAAACCAGTTGCCATAGTCGTCGCGAATGCGCCCGTATTGGGAAGGGCCGGCTTGCGGATCGAGTTCACCGGTCGCGGGACGAATCCGGAAATCTCGGCTGCCCAACGGAATCGATTGTTGCATCCGGTTCGAAAAAATCGACACTTCTTTACCGAATCCCGCGTAGTGGCCACCGCTGGCACAATACACCCAACCATCCAGGCCCCACCGCAACCCGTTCACTCGCAGTTGTTGATTTGCTTCCAGAAAGCCGGAATACAGGGATTCCACTTGATCTGCTTTGCCATCGCCATCGGTATCCGCGGCGAACAAAATTTCCGGTGCGGCCGTGATCAACACACCATGCTTCCAAGCCATCACGCCGTTGGGAAACGATACGTTTTCCAGGAAGACCACCGATTGGTCCAACTGTCCGTCTTGATCTGAATCGGCCAACCAACGAATTCGCCCGCCTGGTTTTCCTTGGCCGTCCATGCCCAGCGGATAATCAGCCATTTCTGCCACCCATAATTTTCCGTCCGGGCCCCAGTCAATGGCCACAGGGTCTTGGACCAATGGTTCCGCCGCCACCAATTCAATGCGAAATCCGTCGGGCACCACGATCTGTTGCATGGAAGATTCAGGATCTTGCGGCAGACTGTCCAGTTCGATACGAGACGTTTCTGGCAGAGGTTTGCCCAGTGCGGCGGCCAGATGGCGTCTCACTTCTAAGTCCGAAAACGCTCGATCATAAACCGCCAGTTCATCGATCTTGCCTTCCAGGTTGGCCGAATTCGCTTGATCTCCGCCAATAATACACTGTGACGATGGTGTGTCATTGCGTTCCAGCCGTACGGTCAGTTCGGGCCGTTCGGCATCGTCCAACCAGACTTGCAGAAAGTCGCCGTTGCGAACCATGACCAGCTGGTGCCAAGCGTAAGGTTCGATTGAGTTCGCACCAAGCGAATCGCCCAATTGCAAGCGTCCGGGCACTTCGGAAGCGTTGCCGGTGATCGACAGCCGCACGTCGTCTCGTTCGAACAACACGGCCGAAGTTTCGCGAAAATCATGCGGCGTCATCAGTTGGAAGGCAAAGCGAACCGTATAGCTTTCGCCCGTCTTGAAACCAGAAACCGCCAGCCGACCTCCGGCCAAATGAATCGACCGGCTGGACCAAATCGAGGACGGAAGGTTATCAGTCACGCCCGGCAAGTGGAATGCGACGAGTCCCTGATATTGCAGCGCAGTGGGCGAATTTTCAACGGCGTTGGTTGCGACGGGGCCCGTTAGGTCGGCTAATCGCCAATAGCCGACCGGCTTAGAAGCCAGCGTGAATTGGCTGAGCGAATTTGCGGGTTCGGTGTAGGTTTGCCGAGATTTTTCGGAGACCGTTTCCAGCGATTGCAGCACGGCTTCCACAATTTTGGGTTCCGCTTCCACTTCCAGCCCGGCGGTCCGAGCGGGCCAGGTGGTGTAGCCGCCCAAGGCGTGTTGTTCTGGCGGCGGAATGTAGCCGCTGGCTCCGTTGGCCAATGAAATGTTCATGGTGTGCGGCAACGGGTTTTGATATTTCAGTTTCAAACCGGTGATGGCGTAAACTTCGTTGGGCATCGCCGTGATCGCTCCGTCCCCGATACGGATCGCTTGAACCAAGATCGATTCGGTTGGATTTTCATGTATGTATTTGGCTTGCAACGCGTAAACTTCGGGCCGGTCTTGCGGTCGGCGGTCGCCCATCAACTGCAATTTGCGTTCGGCCCAAGAGAGTCGTTCCGGCGAAGGCGTACGACGCCTCAGCGTCAGTTCTTTTTGCTCCATCGCCAGAGTGACCGATGTTTGGCATTCAATCTGATTCCAAAGCGTCGTTGCTTGTCGAGCCAACTGGTCCACAAACTGTTCAATGTTGTCGAACGGCTTTTGGTCGGCTGGTTTCGAATAGTC
The DNA here is from genome assembly GCA_041399205.1 of Pirellulaceae bacterium. Lineage (GTDB taxonomy): Bacteria > Planctomycetota > Planctomycetia > Pirellulales > Pirellulaceae > JAGQOZ01. The sequence continues at coordinate 79,976 of JAWKTK010000026.1, forward strand.
GCCCCACCACAAATCGCCGCTGGTCCCTTGCGACAGAATCGCCACGAAGGGACTCTCCTTGCCGGCGCTTACCAGGGGCGGAATGGATCGAGCGAACCGGCCGAAGTAATCCGCCGAAACGCCCGGATGCCCACCAAAGTAATGCATGGAAAGATTGGATAGCATCGCCAACGGTTGGCCGTCCAAGGTTTCCACTTTCAATGTAGTCAGCCAAGGATCGATCGGGCCGGAAGGACCGGTGTAGGCCGGATTCAAGTGACCGGGATGCATCATGGCGTGGACGGTGCGTTCACCAAACGGGTCTTCTTGGAGCTGATCCGATCGAGTGATCCAGCGGCGGTTCTTGGTGAATTCGTGCGCGTCGATTTTGCCCCAACCAGCTTTGGCGGGCTGCAGATTTTTTTCGGCCGCCACGATGGCGTCGGCAATTCGGTTGGGAAGAAATTCGGAATAGACCGGATCTTTGCGAGCACCCAGACAATAGTCCATCACGCTGGGCGCGCTGTGCGTGTGCGTAGCGGAAATCAACATGCGGTCCGGCGAAATCGACGTGCGATCTGCGGCCAACGATTTGGCCAGATCACAGATATCACGAGGAATCATGCAACTGTCGACCACGACAATCGCGATGCGGTGCGAACCATCGTCCAGTACTAGGCAGCGAGCAGCCAAAGGATCTTCGATGCGATCGTCAGTGGCTTCTAAGAATCCGCCATTGCGAATCACCGGCAATGTCTGCGGAGTCACATCCACCACAGCCGATCCCGCGCGAAACGTGGCGGCTTGGCTCATTGAATTTACGAACAGAATGGCCGCGACCAAGAAACCACTACACCAAGAACGCTGCGAACGAATGGTCATGATTGAACGCCTTCCACCTTAGACCGCTTGGACGAACTTGACCATCGTTCACTCGATACACCAATCGGTAGCGAGTGACACGGAAATTCGAATCAAGCCGGACGTGCCATAGAAAAGCGTATTGTAACCGAATCTGGTTCGCCAAAACATTCGCGGAAACAAATCCAGTTGCGCTGCGGTGCACGCTATGGCCGTCGCTGATTTAGCAACCATGCGTACAATTTGGGATTCTTGTACGTTTCCGTCCAACTGTCATGTGCCGCTTCCGGATAGACAGTCAGCTTGACGTCACCACCGGCCAACTGAATGGCATCCACCATGGTCTTGCTCTTGTCCAACGTCACCACGTTATCTTTGGCTCCGTGAAAGGCCCAAATGGGAATAGTGGAAAGTGCCTGAGCCCAATCTGTTTCGCCACCGCCGCAAATCGGCGCGGCCGCGGCAAACCGCTGCGGATACTTGGCTGCCAATCGCCAAGTGCCATAACCACCCATGCTCAGCCCCGTAACGTAAATGCGCTGCGGATCAATCTTCATTTGTTCGCAGACGGAATCGAGCAACGCATTCAACACGTCGGCTTTCCAGGCGGACGGATACGTACCTTCTGGCGGCACGGGGCATTGCGGCGACACCAAGACGAAGGGAAAGTCTTCTCCTTGGTTGACTAATTTGGGTGGCCCATGTTTTTTGAGTACGGCAAAATCACCGTCACCACTTTCGCCCAGCCCATGCAGAAACAACAACAATGGCTGCGGTTGATTCGCATCATACGTCTTAGGTGTGGACAACAGGAACGGAGTGCGAATCGGTTGGTTCGAACCGTCCGGCTGGTACGAATGCCAGTTTTCGGTCTGTTTGCCGGGTTGGATATCAAAATTGTTCATAGGTTCGTTCCCGTAGCAGGCCAAGGCTGAAATGATTGACAGAAAGGCAGTGACAGAGGTGAGAATTCGCATCGACATGCTCGCATGGGTTAGAAATAGTCTGGCTTGATGGAATTGCTGTACGTTCTTTGAGTGCCCAACGTGGATCATGGCAAAATAGCACAACGTCCGCATTGTAGTGTGTCAATATGCGCATCAGAAGATGGTCGAGGGTATTTTCGCTTGGTCAACTGCTATGGATTTGCCATGGAATGTTTAATTCTTTGTGAAACCGAATAGGTGCAACTAAAAAATCGCTATGATGATGCCACTTATTTGGCTTTAGTTGGTCCAAAGCATACGACTGGATTGGAAAGCGAGAGACGAAGATGAATCAACGATTGAATTGGCACAGTGTTGGTCGCAATGTTGCTATTGCAGCAGCATTGTTGTTCGGATTGGCCTGTCCGGCTGTGGCAACCGAACTGCACAACGGACTGATCAGCTATTGGCCCTTGGATGAAGGCGCCGGTGATCTTGCAGCCGATGGTTTTGGCGCGGAATTCGACCAGGGCGAACTGCGGTTCGAACCGGAATGGTTGAATGCGAACGATGCGATGCTGGGCGCCAGCGCGCTGCGGTTTGATGGATTCGAACAAGACGTATTGGTGAATTCCAGCTTGGACATGGATCTGGGCACCAACGCGGTCAGTATTTCTGCCTGGGTTAACTTCGACTATTTGCCTTCCGAACTGGTCGAAAATTTTGGCGGCATCTTTGATTCGGCGCAAGATTCGTACGTGATGTATTTGGACAAAGGCAATCAGGAACTTCGCTTCAAGGTCACCGATGCTGATGGTACGGCAGAGCGACCGGGAGTGCCCGAGGCGTTGCTGACTCCAGAAACATGGAACCACGTGCTGGGCGTTTACGATGGTTCGGAAGGCGTGGCCAAAATCTATTTCAATGGCGAACTGGTTGATTCGCACCTGAATTCGGATCTGACCGGCTTGGTTCGTCCCGGCCAGCTGGCGGGCATCGGAGCGAACCCGACGGGCGATCCGGGCAACCCGAGCCAATACTTTTTCCCAGGTGCCATTGACGACTTGGCCGTTTGGAATCGACCGCTGGGCCGAGCCGAAGCAACCTATCTATACAACTCGGGTTTGGGAACCGCCGTGGGTGCAGCAAATCCAGACATTCAACCTATTTCAGATCTGCCGCCGATTGAACCGGTTGCACCAACCGCTTCACCCGTGATCCACTACCGCTTTGACGGGACGCTGGAAAACTCAGGGACCGGTGGCGAGACTTACAACTTAGATTTCCTTGACGGTGGTGCGAACGAAAACATCTTCACCGATAGCGACCAAGGCATGGCGTTGGATCTGCGAGAAAACCCGGTTTCGCAAGCGACGGACGGCGATGCGGTCAGTGTCGACTATGAATTGACCGATGCGGGCACCATTCTGTTCGATTATCAAGTAGATGAATACTACAACTACCAATCGTTGTGGACCAATTCGGTCGAACCGAACGATTGGGAAATGTGGATCTATAACGATGGAATTGTCCGAGGCCGAGTGGAAGGGGATGCGTATGTTAGTTTTGATCTGGATACGCTCAGCGGTTTAGGCGAATCATACGAAATCGCCTTCACTTGGGAACGAGACGGTGATAACGTGGCAGTCAAACTATTTGTCGACGGAGAACTTCGTGACCAAGATCTCACCGGCACTTGGGTCATTCCCGGATCCACATTCTTTATTGGCGGTGGTGATGGCACGAACCACTTTGGTAACGGCGTTTGGGATGAATTCCGTATCTATGCTGTCGCCTTGAGCGAAGGAGAAGTCTTGTACTTGTTCCAATCGGGAACGGGCGGCGTCGCAGGTGATTTCAACGGAGACGGACTCTTGGATGCCGCCGATTTAGCCGATCTGGATGCCGCGCTGGGCGGCGGGAATCTTGCGTTTGATCTCAATTCCGACGGGACCGTTGACACGAATGACCGCAATTTTTGGGTGAAGGATTTGGCGAATTCGTGGATCGGCGATTCCAATTTGGACGGCGAATTTAACAGCAGTGATTTCGTTCAGGTCTTTACCAGTGGAAAGTATGAAACGGGCCAAGCGGCCGCATGGAGCGAAGGAGATTGGAACGGCGACCTCGTTTTTGACAGCAGCGATTTTGTAGAAGCGTTTCAAGACGGCGGCTACGAACTGGGGCCTCGAACCGGTACCCAAGCCGTCCCCGAACCAAATGGCTTTGTCTCGTCGTGTCTATGCCTGTTCGCGATTGGTTGGTTCCTTCGACGCCGCCGATCTTGATTGACGTTTCGAAGAAGTGCTCGGCGGGGGACCAACCTGCAAGACTCGCAATAAGCCAACGTTGATTGGTGCCTTGTTTCGCGCATACTAGAGAAATCGATAAGCCGAAGATCTGCTTTTGATGTTCGGCGTTTCTTGTTTCGTTCGTTTATCATGCTTTGTAGAAACAGCCGCGAGGAACATCCAAATGCAGAATTCTCACAGCAGCATACGCCGTCGCCGTTTTTCTGGTCGAACCAGTCGAAATATCTGGCGAACCAGCCGTTTAGAAGATCGAACCATGCTGGCCGCTGATACCGCCGAAGTCGGCGAAATGCCTGCCGCTGAAATTTCAGCCGCTGAAGTTTCAGAATCGGTTGACGCAGCTAGTTCGTCCATTCATGCTGCCACGTCGTTAATGCTGGTCGACGACCAGTTGGCCGACGTCGACCAGTTGCTCCAGGGCGTCGATTCAGATTGTGAAGTGGTCCTGCTGTCTGCAGAACAAGATTTTGTAGATCAAGTGACACAGATTCTGGCGGCGCGGCGAGGTGTCCAGCAGTTGCATATTGTGACGCATGGATCCGAAGGACAGATTCATCTCGGACAACAAGTGATCGACCAAGCTGCATTGGATGCGGCGTCCGATCAGATTCGACAATGGATCCCAGCGTTAACGGTGGACGCCGACATCTTGTTGTACGGTTGTGAAACGGGCAAAGGAACTGCGGGTTTTCACTTCGCCAACAAATTGGCACACTTGACCAATGCCGACGTAGCGGCTTCCACCAACATCACCGGTAGTTTGGTAAATTCGGACTGGCACTTGGAATTGGCGGTTGGTCACGTCGAATTCGTTTCGCCATTTAGCAAATTCGTTCGAAGCGAATATCAACACACTTTGGATGTTGTGGTCAATGCGTGGGGTTCGACCGGTGAAGAAGAACTGGCATTGCTGATTGATGGAGTCGAAGTCCAGCGCTGGACCGTGAATGCCACTTGGCAACCATTCGTGTATGCGACCAATGAAACGATTGCTGGCAGTCAAGTCGCCGTGCGGTTTACCAACGATGTTTATCAGCCCGAAAACAACTATGACCGAAATCTGACGGTCGACAATGTCATTGTGAATGGCGTGTTGCTGCAGTCCGAAGATAGTCGCACGTATTCAACGGGAACGTGGCTGCCTGGAGACGGCATCGTCGCGGGATATGGACGAGGTGAAACGTTGCACGCCAATGGGGAATTCCAATACTTTGGCGAATCGGTCAGCCAAATTGAATTTGCCGGGCATACCTGGACCAATAATGACCCGAGCCAGGATGTGGCGTACGTTCAAAACAATCAACTGATTCTGTCGGGCGAACAAGCTTCGGTGTGGACCAAGGTCGACGATGTTCAAGTTGGCGATACGTACGTGCTGGAATTCGACCGAAGTTCTTCCATCCTGAATCCTGGCAATGGCGAACGCACTCCGTATTCCGACATCGGCGTCGACTTCTACGGTATCTTTGGAACTCGAATTGGCGGTACTTCGGGCGTATCGTCAACGGTATCACGCGAAATCGAGATTCCTCGAGGAACCGATTTCGTCGTCTTGTGGATGTGGAACGAAGGAGCCGTGGGGAGCCGCACGTTAGAGATGCAGGTCAATTCGTTCTCGTTCGAAAAACTGGACCTTTCCGCCGACACTTCGCCTCCTTCGGCCGAATTGATGTCGACCAGCTTGAACGTGGACGACGGTGGCACCAGTGCGTCGTTTGTGGTGCGCTACACGGACGATTTTCATTTGGACCAAAACGGGACTCTTCGCATTACCGGGCCGAATGGCTTTGACCAGACGGCTGTCACATTCACCGGCGTGGGCGGCGACTACGTTACCGAAGCGCAATTGCTGCACGGCATCTTTCCACCCAGCAACAGTTCGTTTGCCACAGGTGAATATACTGTCACGCTGGAACCCAATTCGCTGATCGATCTGGCCGGAAATGTCGCTCCGGGGCGAGTGCTGGGAACGTTGTTGCTGTTCTAGCAAAGCACAAGTTTCGTCAGGCATTTAGAGTCGCATGACCGAACGCTGCTTTTCGATCACGTCAATCTGATGAAGTTTGCCTTGGCCGCTGCCGGGGCAAATTTCGCAGGTGGCGGCCCAATCTTCCGGAGTGCGAAGATTGGAATCCCAAAATGGCCAAGTGCGACATTGACGAGGCCTGGCGTTGTAGACCGTGCATTTGCGAGCTTCCGTATCGAAAAACACACACGCTCCGTCCGGGAACTCTCGCAAGCTCTTCCGAATTCCAACTCGCCGCACATACGTATCTTCAAACTGCTCGACGTCCAGTTCCACGGTGTCGGCCAGATTTTGAATTTCTTCTTTGTTGACCCAAACGTAGCCCGGAGCACCAGTGCAGCAATCACCGCATTGACTGCATTCGAAGCGAAGTCCTTTCGCGTACCAGGGTTGTGAATCGGAATCTGACATTTGTCCTAACCAATCTGTTCGAAAATTTCCAACACGCGATCCAAATCTTCCGTCGAATTGAATTCGCTCCAGCTAAGCCGCAACGTCCCGCCCATTTGATCGGTACCAATCGTTTGATGAGCACCCGGTGCACAATGAAATCCAGCTCGCGCCTGAATCCTAGCCGCACTGTCCAGCAACGCAGCGAGTTCTCGAGCATCATAACCGGCAACATTCAGGCTGACGACACCCGTTCGCACCCAATCTTGGGCACAGCCATAAGTTGTCACCTGTGAAAACGTTTCTAACCGTTGCTGTAAATGTGTTCCTAACTGCATCACGTGTGCTTGTATTTGCGAGATGCCCAATTCCGTCACGTGTCGAACTCCGGCGGCCAATCCAAACAGCCCTACCGCGTTGTGATTTCCGGATTCGAATCGGTCGGGCATGGTGCTGGGCTGCTGATCGGTTTCGCTAATCGTGCCGGTGCCGCCAAAACGCAGCGGCCGCAGTTCGTGTTCCAACTCGGAACGAACGTACAGCAGGCCCGTTCCAGTCGGGCCACACAAGCCTTTGTGTCCCGGCGCGGCTAACAAATCACATTGGAATTCCTGCACGTCCACCGGCAGATGGCCGAATGATTGAGCGGCGTCTACCAAATACAAACAGTTTCGGTCACGACACGCCTTTCCAATTTCGGCAACGGGCTGAATGGAACCGATGACGTTGGAAACATGGTTGACAATGACCAGTCGCGTTTCTGGGCGAATGGCAGCCATGACCTGTTCTGCGGAAATTTGGCCTTGTCTGTCAGCGGCAACTCGAGTGACATCGACTTGGCAGTGTTCTTGCAAATAGCGAAGCGGCCGCAGTACCGAATTGTGTTCCAGCTGAGTGGTGACGACATGGTCATTCGGCCGAACAAGGCCTTGAATCGCGAGGTTCAGGGAATCGGTGCCGCTGTAGGTGAAGATGATTCGATTCGCCGACGCGGCGCCAATGAGTTGTGCAATCTGGGTTCGACACGTTTCCACGGTTCGCTGCACTTTATCTGCTTCACGGTAACTGCTACGTCCCACCGGCGCCCCGATTTCTCGGTTGTAGCGGTCCATTGCCTGATAAACCGTGTCTGGTTTGGGCCAACTGGTGGCTGCGTTGTCCAGATAGATTCGTCCAGAAACAGACATGAGACTCCTCGCGTTGACCAAAGCGCGTCACCCACCAATTTGATACATCGCTCGTTCCGGCCGGCGGAATTCGTCTGAATCGATGCCATGTCCCGGCTTTTTGTGCCACACGCAGTCTCGCACCAATTCCATGATGTCCTCATCGGATGCGTTGTTTCGCAGCAACGAACGCACGTCCCATTCGATTTCAGAAAACAAACAGTTGCGCACCTTGCCATCCGCCGTTAGTCGCAAGCGATTACAAGTTTGACAAAACGGTTGTGTGACCGGATTGATGAAACCAACCACACCACCGTCCGCAAAGTGATAGTCAACCGCTGGCTGACTGGCGTCGGTCCGCGGACTAGGAACGAGCGAACCAAATTCGGCTTCCAATGTTTGGCGGATCTGTTGGCCGCTCAACACTTGCGAATCATCCCATTGACCATCGGCGTCCAGCGGCATGTATTCAATAAAACGAAGCTCCAGCTTTTGTTCTTTGGCAAACCGGCCCAGTGGCACGATTTCTTCTTCGGTGATGCCGGCAATGGCTACGGCATTCAAACGAATTTGACGAAAGCCGATGCGCTGTGCTTCGGCAATCCCGTTTAGGATTTGGTGTAATCCGGTGCGACGAGAAATCTTCTGGAACGTGGCTTCGTTCAGCGTGTCCAGGCTGATATTCAAACGCTGCAAGCCCGCCTTCTTCAGGTCGGCGGCATGTTGTGCCAGCAGCATCCCGTTGGTGGTCATGGCCAGATCCACGACGTTCGGAATCTGGGCGAGTTGTTGGATCAGTAGCGGCAAATCGCTACGCACGAGTGGTTCGCCGCCGGTGATCCGAAACTTGTTAACGCCTGCGCCGACCATGATTCGAGCAAATCGTTCTATTTCTTCAAACGACAGGATTTCGGACCGAGGCTGGAATTGGACGTTCTCCAATGGCATGCAATAGAAGCAGCGAATGTTGCAGCGATCGGTGACACCAATTCGCAAACTGGTGTGTTTTCTGCCGAAAGAATCAAAAAGCGGTTCGTACTCCACCACTTGGTCACTCGCTGCCCGCACGGGGCGTTGGGGATTTCACACCGGGGTGGACCCATTCCGTTTGTCCGTCCGCCCAGTGTTCTTGTTTCCAGATGGGCACTTCTTCCTTTAAGGTGTCAATCAACCACTTGCCGGCGTCAAACGCCGCTTGGCGATGAGCAGAACTGACCGCCACCGCCACACTGGCCTCTTCCAATTCTAACCGTCCCAAGCGATGCACGATAGAACAGCCGGTCAGCTCCCAACGTTCACTCGCAATTTGTGCGAGTTCCGTCAGTTTTTGCCGAGCCATTTCTGGGTAGCATTCATAGACCAAATGCGACGTTTGTCGACCTCTCGTGAATTCACGCGTGGTCCCCAGAAACAGCACCACCGCTCCGGCTGCAGGCGAACTGACCGATGCCAACACCTGTTGCGTATCAATGGCTTTGTAAGTAATTTCGACCACGAATGTTAACCTCCACTGACCGGCGGAATACAAGCGATTTCGTCGTGTGCACGCAGTTGTGTTTGGTCCGACGCGTATTGCTGATTGACGGCGATTCGCAGCGAATTCAGAAGCGGTTGCAGTTCGGGAATTTGTTGCACCAACTGGACTTTTAGCTGACCAGCTGTCGCCGCTTGTCGTCCAATTCGATGGTGATGGTGTCGGAGCCGGCGTACTGTTTGACCGGCAAACAACCCGACGTCCCACTTTCATGAGGTCACCAATTCTTCGCTGGTTCGATTCAAAGTTGACCAATTTCCGGCATCAACCCATACGCGTGTGCCAACAGCTTGATGGGATGCACCGTCGGTTTATTGGTGCCTTGCTCCATTTGGATGCGACACGCGCTACATTCCGTGGTACCGACTTGAATGTCCGGATGCCGCAGCGAATCCATCAAGCCTCGGCCAATTCGCAAGCTATTCCAATAGTTTTTCCTTTTCAAGCCGAACGTGCCGGCCATCCCCGAACAACCTCGTTCTACTTTTTGCACCATCAAGTTGGGAATCAAACGCAATAAATTCTCACCGGCGTGGGTATCGTCCATGGCTTTGGCGTGGCACGGCTGATGGTAGGCGACTGTCAAGTTGCTGGGCTGCATGTCCAATTGCAGTTGTCCTTGCAAGTGCATGCGCCAAAGATAAGCACAGGCTTCGGACGAATTTTCCGCAACCAAGACGGCGTCTTCGTCATCCAACAGATTGACGTATTCTCGAGTCAGACACATGGCGGCGGCCGGTTCTGGTTTGTGATGTGGTAACCTTGTCGCACGGCATCGGCCAGGATGGAAACGTTTTTCCGAGCCAACCGTTTGGCTCGTTCGGTCGCGCCCAGCGCGATCAGCGGCATGCCCGCAGCGGCTTGCCGAGGATGCACAAAGACGGAAATGCCGTTGTGTTCGAATACACGCACGACCGCTCGTCCCAACTGCGTATCGAACCAGTTCGCATAAACGTCCACAAAATACAGCACTTTGCGACCAGCGCGGCGGCTGGAACGAGTCCATTTGCGGCGCGCGGCTTTGCGCAGGAAGCTCCGGTTGGAAAGCGGCGGCAGCTTGCGACCTTGAGCGATTCCCAGAACTTTCCATCACCCAGCGAACTCGGCGACGGCGAATTCCCAATTGAACAGCGGAGAAATCCAGCTGCCCCAGGCTGCAATGGAATCAATGCGAGACAACACGGTGTCACTCAGGGTAATCCTTTGCGCCACATACTGCGGCATTTGCATTCGGTGACCAATTTGGGAATATCGACCGACGCCGGACATTCCACTCGACACTGATGGCAATGAAAACACAAGTCGGCAATGTCGCTGATGGCGTCGGATCCCAATACTTCCGGATCCAAACGGCCAGTCATGATCGCGCGCATCAAATTCGCTTTGGCTCGCGGTGTTGCTTCTTCGGCCGGAGCAATACGAAACATGGGACACATGCGTTCGATGTCCGAAGTTGTGCGGCAGCCACCGCAACCATTGCAGCTTCGCGCAGCCAGCGTCATGTCGTCTGGCGTCCAATTCAGTTCCAACTGGACAATCGGCTTGCTCGGCGGCGTTTCGTTTTCTTCGATCAGCGCGTCGGGTTCGCTAGAATCAGAAAGTTCTGTTTGGCTGGTCATGATTTGCACGGGCCGGAGATTCTGTGCCAGTGATTGCCCAGATTCGTCAATGATCTTGCCGGGATTGAGTCGGTTTTGTGGATCGAATAACTGTTTTAGCTGGACAAACACATCGTACAGCGGGCCGTACTGTTCGCGCACAAACCAGGTGCGGCTCAGTCCATCTGCGTGTTCGCCGCTAATGGTGCCTTTGACGTCCAAGACTTCCGCGTACAGATCGCGAGCCAAATGTTGCATGCGCCTGACGTGTTCTGGATCAGCCAAGTCCAAGAACGGGCGAATGTGTAGTTGGCCGTGCGCCGCGTGTGCGAACAGCGATGCCGTCACCTGATGTTTTTTCAACACGTTTTGAACTCGCACCAAAAAGCTGGGCAGTTCATCCGGCGGAATGGCAATGTCTTCCACGAAGGGCAGGGGACGAGTGGAACCTTTTAGTCGGTACAACGTCGGAACCACTCGATGAGTCAAGCGACACAGTAATTCAACGTCGTCGTGCTCTAAGGCGATCTTGGAATCAAAGGCCAACTTCTTTTGCCGAGTCTGCTTGGCAATCTGTTGTAGTCCTTCGCGCACTTCGGCAAAGGATTCTCCGGTCTTTTCTACCAACAGAATGGCTTCGGCCGTTTTCGGTAGAACGTGGTTATAGCGTTCGTCTGATTCGCACGCCAATTGCAGCAAGCGGCGGTCCATCAGATCACACGCAGCAATATCGTATTTGCGAATCAGTTGAGCGGCATTGGCGGCGTTTTCCAAACGTTCACATGCCAACAAGATCAAGCCGCTGTGCTTGGGTAGCCGACTGGTGCGAATCGTCGCTTCCGTAATGATGCCCAAAGTACCTTCGGTGCCAACCAACAACTTGGCCATATCCAGCCGATTATTGCCCATCACGTCGTCTAGGCGATAGCCGCAACGATTCACCAGTGACTTGGGTTTGTGCGTTTGAATTAGCTGCTGGTTGTTGGATATCAACTGCGCTGTGGCAAAGACAAGCGATCAATTTCTGCTCCAAAACCACCTTGAAACGGCAAGTCGTATTGCCCGAATTCCACTTCCTGGCCATTCGCCAAGACGATCCGAATTTTTTCCACGTGACTGCGAGCCGACCCGTATTGCGTCCAGTGGCTTCCACCAGCGTCAATAGCCAAAACGCTGCCGATGGTGGTCACGCTTCGATTCGCCGGGTCGGGACCAAAGCAACGATCCACGGCGGAAAGTCGCTGGTTCAATTTACCCAAGACCACGCCCGGTTGGACTCGGACGGTTTCTTCGCCTTCCCAGACAATGCGTCGCATGGAATGAGCAAAGTCCAGAATCAAGCCGGGGCCCAGGCTTTCTCCGGCCAGTCCCGTGCCCGCGCCGCGTGCATGCAGCGGAATCTGATTTTCATTGGCGTACTGCACTACGGCAATAACGTCGCGATTGTTTTTAGGTCGGACGACACCCAGTGGACGAATTTCGTAGATACTGGCGTCGCTGGCGTACATTTGAACAAAGACGTCGTTGCAGTGAACTTCGCCCTGCAGAAGGCCGCGCAGGTCTGCCTGAATTCGTTCACGGTCATGCAACATGGGACCCAACGCCTATTCCGATGATGAAGCGTCGGACGGAGGTGTCGTCAGGGACGAAATCTCCTTCATCCGAATTTGTTGTTGGCGGTGCTTTTCATGCGTCTCCAAATCAAACGCTTCATAGCCCTCCATACCTGGCAAGAACCGATACTGAGCGTGACAGCGGTAGCATTCCAGCACGGTGCCCGTAATGAAATAGTACAAGAACAAGTCAATCAACGCGGTGACGAACAGGATGGCATAGGTAGTGATAATCCAACGCAATTGCCAAGCCACGATACTGGCTGCAAAGCCAATCACGACAATGCCCACGCCCAAACGCTGAGGGAAGTCTTTCCGCACGAACAGATCCTTGTCGCCACAAATCAAGCATTGATCCAGGTCCACCGACGGCATGCCGCCGGCTTCCGTCACGTCGGCAGTATCGGTTGCGGAAGATTCGCGTATCAACGGCGTCTGGTCACAAAGAACCGCATCGCATTCCGGGCAGCGTAATTGCTGCGGTTCAAGCGACCAATTCATGCGACTTGATTTTTCGCAATGCGGACAGAGAAAGGTTACGTTGGGCATATTATTATCATAGGGGGTAAGGCAAACTGGCGGACAGTAATTGCGACGTCAATTCTCCTAGGAAGACGCAGATCACGCCAACATACAAAATGCCGGTGGCACTTTGCGTATTGGGAATCTTCAGCGTTTCCCAGGTCATCACGGCCAAGACCAACAGGCCGACAATGCCGGAAAGCCACCGGAGCGCCAGGCCGGCCGACGCAAACTTGCCGACAGACGTGGCGCCGGCCTGCAATAGTTCTGGGTTTTGAAATACCAACAAGAATCCAAAGGCGCACAGCGCCGCTCGAACCAACGTCGACGCCAGCATGCCTTGCACTAATCGCTGCAATGGCAACATCTGCATTGTGGGTGTATTCAAATACCAATGCCCCAGCAACATGGCACAAAAGGTAAAGCCAATGACGCTACCCGATGTCAGCACTTCCAAAGCGTTCAGCCAGACTGGGCGACTAGTGCCAATTTGATTCTCCAAACTCAATGCCAGCCCAAAGTTGCATGCCGTCACCAACCAAATCAAGATGCGTCCAGGCTTTGCCTGTTCGTACAGCCAAAACACAGCGCCCACGTAACTGAGGAACGCCGTCAACGCCGTCACGGCTGCCATGACTTGCCAGTTGGGAAAATTCAATCTCAACAGATAAATAACAGCGGTACCAAACGTATTAAGGCCCAGTAGCACCCACAAATGAACTCGGAAAAAACCACTGGTCACCAGCTTGGACGACGTCAGGCCCATAGTCAGCCCTAAGCCGAACGCAAGCCGATACAGAAATTGAATCAAAATCAACCAGAGCATGAATTAACGCCGTTCACCGTAAATCAGTTGCATGATTTCACTACGCGAAGATAAGTGCGAACGAAAGATCCCCTTCATGGCAGACGTCACACACACGCTGCCTGGCTTTCGAATGCCACGAATGGTCATGCATGAATGAGACGCCTCGACCACCACAGCGACGCCCTTGGCATCGAGTTCTTCAACCAGCAAATTGGCAATCTCTTCGGTCATCCGTTCTTGCACTTGCGGACGCCGAGCCACCTCTTCTACCACTCGCGCCAATTTACTCAGCCCGATGACGCGTCCATTCGGCGAATATCCGACGTGGGCTTTTCCGGTGAAGGGCAGCAGGTGGTGTTCGCACATGCTGCAAAAGCTGATGTCTCGAATCAGCACCACTTCATCATAGGCTTCGGTGAAAAATTTCTGCAGGTGCAACCGAGGATTTTTATGGAGCCCACTGAACATTTCCGTATACATACGCGCGACTCGAGCGGGCGTTTCCAGCAAGCCTTCTCGATCTGGATCCTCGCCTACGGCCGCCAAGATTTCTCGGACCGCTTTTTCAATTCGTCCTAAGTCGACCTGCCCGTCCGCGGAAAGCTTGCGGTCGTCTGTTTCGTGGTTTGCGTCACACATGCTTGTTTGAGTTTCCCATTCCTATTTGGCTGCGGATTCGCTCGGAACATCAACCGAATCGGCCGTTGGTGAATTCAACCTTCATGGTAGAAGAATTGCGTGCGTTCGACGAGTGGGCGGGTGGACCGGAAGAGACGGCACGAGTCAACTGACCGATACATTCAGGCGAATGTGTGCGGTGCCGTTTGGCAGACGAAGTCTAGACATGTCTGCCGCCGCTGGATTCGAAAAATACCGCCTAATTCTGGCTGAAATCAGGCGGAAATGGGGGCGAATCTAACAGTTTGGATGTGTCAGAAAGCGCGTCAAAGTGATCCAGCAGCAATTTCGCTCGATATTCAACATTGGGTTCGCCCAGAAGTTGCTGTTTGGTGGAAATGGAAAGCGGTAATGCAAACGACATCACGTCCACCAACATGCCCAGACTCGTTTCGCCATGTAGCAACTGGTTCAGCGACTCTTGGTTTTCTAGCTTGTTAGGGATCGATTGCAAAAAATGTTCTCGTAGTAGATCCTGCAGTTCATCCTGCACCGCGGGATCATCCGAGGAACTAAAATCGTCCATCAGCCGCACACGAGCTCGACGATAGAGCCGATCTTGCGGCAGTTCTTCCAAAATGGTGCCTCGCGCCAAACCGGCCAGCAATACGTTGTAGTGACCATTCTCTTTCTTGGCATGTGTGATGATCTTGCCCAAGCAAATGTGCGGATGCAACGGCGGTTCTGACAGAGCGTTTTCCGTCAAGGTTTCGCTGTTCAGCGTGGCCATGGCAATCAAATGATCGCTCATCAAGGCATGTTCGAACATCTCCACATAACGAGGCTCGAATACATATAACGGTTGAACCACATGGGGAAACAGCACCAATTCCGGCAAAGGAAATAGTCGAACAATACCGCTGAAGTCGTCGGGAAGCTGCTGATGCAAGTCGGACATGACATGGGCTCGATTCGATTGGAAGAAAAGAATTCTACGCAGCGAACGCTATTCAGACGGCGGCGACAAGTGGATTTCCGGGATTAAATCTGGTTCGATTTCAATCTGTGGACGCTCTTCTTCCGACGCCAATATCTCGGCGCAACACTTTGTCATGTCGTCCAACAGCTTGGCGACGTCCATGCCTTCATAGTACGGAGCGAATTCAGTCAAGTACTTGGAACTACTGTGATACAGTTTCCGGGCACCTCGAATATTGCCGTTGCCAAAATGATGCAAACAGACCGCCACTTGGATCAGGCCCTGGTAAAAGGTGCGGTCCGAACCACCCTCCAGGTCTTGCCAAAGGTCTTCCCAAACTTCATGAGCTTCAAAGAATTCGCAGTCGTTGAAATATTCGATGCCTTGTAGATACCGAGGATCGAAATCTCCGGCTGCGTGGTCGTTGTCAGACACAAATGCTACCTTCCGTTGTGGCTTCAAAGAACAAGACCGGGCAAACGGTTTGTTCCGTTGGCCCGAAGTTTTTCATCTCAGCGAATCCTTCGCTTCCGCCGATCCAAACGAATCAGCAACGAAATAAATCGATCGTCACGCCGACAATCCCCGACGACTATTCGGCGGCTTTGGCTTTCTTGCGACGAGTCGTCTTCTTTTTGGTTGCTTTCTTCTTTGGTGCTGCTGATTTGCTGGCGACTGTTTTGGACGATGCGGGTGCCGCAGAAGCCTTGGGAGCCAACGCGGCGGTCAACATGCTGTAGAGTAAACTGTTTTGGTCCAGTTGCGGAATGGCGTCTTGCAGCTTTTTGGTGCGATCATCAATGTTCGCTTGGATTTGTTGCTTTTGATCTTCCAGTTCGCCAATCACTCGCAGATGATCATACAATTCGGCCTGAGAAGGTTGGCCTTCGCCGTTACACTGCTGCTCGTTCGACTCCACCATTGCGTGCTCTTTCAAAATCAAATGTTCGAAGAAACGGAAATAAAGTTGATGTCTCAAGGGTAGTAAACCAAGTTAGAGAATTATAGCTTCCAGTTTCGCCGACCTTGGCGGAACGAAAGAACCCCATCGAATCCGGCTTCGATAGGGTTCCTCTCCATGTAAACGAACGGCGACGCCTGGCACTCCACTAGTCACGACTATTGAGCGACATCAAGAGACGCAAAACGTACCAGAACAAGACCGCCACGGACGCGAACAAAGCCAGCGAAGCCGCCACATGCTGGTCCGTACGGTAGTGAAGCATCACGTTGGAGGTGTCATACAAAATGTAACCACTTGCCAAACCAATCATGGCCACAGAAAACCACATACCCAGGCTGAATTGGAAAAAAATGGCCGCCACGATAACACCCATCGCCAAAATGCCACCCCAAGCCAGATACGATCCGATCCCTGAAAAGTCGACTTTGGTCACCATGGTCACCAGCGTCAGACCACCGAAAATAATCAACGTCAGCACGCCAGCCGATGCAATCACGTCACCTCCGCAATATGCGTTGGCAATATACAACAGCGGCATAAACATCAATGCTTCTGCCACCACGTACAGTGACAATCCTAAGTACTGTTTGCCGACAGATGCGTCAGACTGAGCCCAGCTGCGCGCGACCCAGCCAACGACCATGAAGCCGCCTAGGAAAATCAACCAGCCAAAGCGATTTCCGGCCAGCATGCCCAGCATGCCATCCATCGTTTCCGTGGGAATAATCGCAAACAACAGGAATTCGATAGCTGCAAACGCCAAGATGGCGGCGCCCAAATGAGCGTAGGTGCGGCGAATGAAGGCAGTTCGTTCCGATTCGGCGGCAAAAGCGGCGGCCGCTTCATAGCTGTTACGCGGTGCCGCATAGGGGTTCGAATCATAGCTCATTGTGTTTTCCTTTGGTTGATGAGAGGTCCAATCGAACTACCTATATTATGTGGTTCCCTAGCCGCGGGTCAATTCAGTTGGGCCTACTACAGGAATAACGATTAAACATGGCGAAATCCCCTCCGTACGAACGCCACATCCAGCCTATTTGGCTCGTTTTCCTGCCAACCAGACCATCAAACCCTTCTGCGCGTGCATGCGATTGGCAGCTTGTTGGACCACCACACTTTGAGGGCTATCCATGACTTCATCCGTCACTTCGACACCGCGATGCGCCGGCAAACAGTGCATGAACAACGCATCCCGCGGCGCCAACGACATCAGCTTGCCATTGACCTGATAGGCCGCAAAGTCCTTTTCGCGTTTGGCCGTTTCCGCTTCATAGCCCATGCTGGACCACACATCCGTATAGACCGCACTGGCGTCCTGCAACGCCGCTTCCAAATTGTCCGTTTGATGCACTTCAAAACCGTTCGTTGGATTGGCTACCTGTTTTAGGAAGTCGTCATCCAAGTGATAGTCCTTTGGGCAAGCAATGGAAAACGCCATGCCCGTTTTGCTGCAAGCAATGGCCAAACTTCGGGCAACATTGTTTCCATCACCGACGTAAGTCATTTTGCAGTTGCTTAGATCGCCTTTGAGTTCTTGCACGGTCAGGACATCTGCCAACGCTTGGCAGGGATGATACATATCGGTCAAGCCATTGATGACAATGCAATCGGCATACTTAGCCAGAGCCTCTACTTCGGCATGATCGTGGGTTCGACAGACTAAGATATCGAGATACTGACTGATGACTCGAGCAAAATCTTCCGTCGTTTCTCACTTGCCCCAGCCAACATCACTGCCCAAGTAAAGACTATTGCCACCCAATTGCGTCATGCCCGCTTCAAAACTGACACGAGTTCGCAGCGAAGGCTTGGAAAACAACAGTCCCAAGACTTGACGTTCTAAACGTGGCTTCCGCTGACCGGTTGAAAGTTCTTGCTTAATGGTCGAAGCCAATTCCAGGATTTCGTGAATTTCATCGCTGGAGTAATCCAGTAACGTCAGGCAATGTCGCATATCGTCCTGTCCTATCGAGCCCGTGGGCCCTTGAAACGAGGTCAATGATTGATTGAGTTGAACGAAAATGAAACGAGTGACATGACGTACCCATGTCACTCGGAACTGAAAGAACCTTTCCCGCGAAACACACGGATCGTGAAAGCTTTAAGCCGAATGCTGCTTAATCACGTCCGTCAGGATCGAAAGCCCTTCTTGCAACTGGTCTTCCGGAATATTCATGGCGGGCAATAAGCGAATCACAGTGCCTTGCGTGCAGTTGACCAACAACTGACGGTCCATGCACTGCGAAACAATTTCGGCACCTTCACAGGCCAACTGAATGCCAATCATGGTGCCCAAGACGCGAACCTCCTGAACCAGCGAACATTCCTGCTGAAAGGCGTCCAGCGTCTGTTTGGCAATTTCACCCACTCGTTGCCCGGCCGCCAATAGGTTTTGCTGTTCAATCATTTCAATGGCCGCAATGCCGGCTCGAGCTGCAATCGGGTTGCCTCCAAATGTGGCCGCGTGCATACCAGGACGCAAGCTAGGTGCAATTTCCTTGGTGGTCAACATCGCTCCGCCCGCAATCCCGCCGCACAACGCTTTGGCCAAGGTAATCACATCCGGTGTCACGCCAAAATGCTGATAGGCAAACCAATGGCCGGTTCGCCCGCAGCCGGTTTGCACTTCGTCAAAAATGAGCAGCAATTCATGCTGGTCCGCTAGTGCTCGTAAGCCTTGCAAGAATTCAGCCGAAGGAATGTTGATGCCGCCTTCGCCCTGAATCGGTTCGACCATAATGGCGCAAGTTTGATCGTCAATCAGTTGCTTGACCGCTTCCAGATCACCGAAAGGCGCGTAATGAAATCCGGGGACGATAGGACCTAGGCCTTCGTGATACTTGGGTTGCGCCGTCGCGGAAGTCGCGCCCAGCGTTCGGCCATGAAAACCGCCCAAGAACGTGATGATCTTGTAGCGGTCCGGGGATGCGTGCAACCGAGCCAGCTTGATGGCGGCTTCGTTCGCTTCGGTTCCTGAATTGCAAAAGAACGCTTGCCCGTGAAAACTGCGTTCGGAAAGCAGCTTGGCCCAGACCCCCTGCGATTCAAAGTGCCAAGTATTGGGCACATGGATCAGCGTGGCAACTTGTTCTTGGACCGCTTTGACAATCGGTTCCGGACAATGGCCCAGCAGATTGCAGCCCCAACCGGGAAACAAATCTAGGTACTGTTTGCCTTCACTATCCCAGACGTGCGAACCTTCGCCTCGAACCAAACTGACCGGATAACGTTTGTAATTGGGAATGACGTATTCGCCAAATAAGGAAATGACGTCGGACGAACTTCGTTGGTCCAGTGCATTTGCGAAATCAGTTGACATGATAATTTGAGTTCCTGGCAAAAAAATGTAGGTCGAATCGAGACACAGTGAAAACGCCATGGAGCGAATTGGCGAGTGGCTGGTTCACGCTCCGGCCGTGATTTCCGTTCCCACGCCTCGAGTGGTATAGATTTCTAACAGCAGCGAATGACGCAATCGCCCGTCCACAATGTGCACTTTCTTTACGCCATGATCCAGCGTTTCCAAACAGGCTTCCACTTTGGGAATCATGCCACTGGACACCACACCATCTTGGATCAGTTGACGAGCTTCCCGGGAGGTGAGCGAATGAATTCTAGTATCCGGATCGTTTTTGTCTCGCCGCACACCATTCACATCACTCACGTAAACCAGTTTGTCGGCTTGTAGTTGCATGGCCACCGTGGTCGCCGCCGTGTCCGCATTCACATTCAGCAATTGCCCTGTTGATTCTTCAATGCACAACGACGGAATAACCGGTATCACTTCGTTAGTGCACAGTGACAAAATGGCGTCGGCGTCCACTTGGGTCACGCGACCCACTCGGCCCAAATCAATTGGTTGGCCGTCATCACCCGGCAACGTAATGCGCTGGCCTTTCAGAACAGTTTGATTGGTATGGTTCAGGGATTGGCTGGAACCGCCCAGATCTCGGATGCGTCCAGCGATATATTCGCTCACTTCATAGCCTAGAATTCGTTTGACAATCTCTAACGTAGCGTCGTCTGTGTAACGCCGACCTTGAATGAAATTCGGTTCGATCCCCGCCTCATCCATCGCTCGTGAAATCGCCGCACCACCGCCATGGACCACCACGGGCCACATGCCGACCGTTTCCATGAAGACAATGTCCAGCAAAATGTGCCGAAGCGCATCTTCATCCTCCATGACACTGCCACCGAGTTTGATGACCGTCACTTTGTTGCGAAAGCGTCGAATCCATCCGAGCGCTTCAATCAAAACATCGGCTTTCTGAATTGCCTCTTCCAACGCAGCGTTCTCCCGGCCTTCAGTGTTCGAAGGTGAGTGGCTGGTCGCGGCACATTTCAGCCATTGCTTTGTGCATGTCGCGAGCAGACCTTCGATTGAAAACGGGACATTTTATGGACCGATCGGAAACAATGTCAACGAAAGAAATCAGCGGAAGACCGCAACTATGAGAATTCGACTTCCAGGTCTAAATTCGTCACGCAACGGCTTTTTCGAGCACAGCGGCGTATGCTACGCTTGCAAAGATGTTGGTGAAGAAACCAGCAAAATGCAGTATTTTCGCTTTCATTGTCACAATCGAAAAGAATTAGTCTGATGACCAAGTCAAAAGCAATTATTTTGGCCGCCGGCAAAGGAACTCGCATGGAGTCCGACCTCCCCAAAGTGCTGGTGCAGGCAAAAGGCCGAGCGCTCGTGGAATACGTGCTGGATGCGGTGGAAGCGGCTGGCGTGGACGAATCGATTGTGGTGGTGGGATACAAATCTGACTTAGTGCGAACCTCGCTGGCACATCGCCAGAACATTACATTCGTCGAACAGACCGAACAGTTGGGGACCGGTCACGCCGTACAAGTTTGCGAGGGCGAATTGGACGGATTCGATGGTGCCGTCTTAGTCGTGACGGGCGATTCACCGATGACGCAGTCCGATTCGCTCAAAGCGCTACTGGATCTTTACAATCAATCCAAACCGGCTTGTGTATTGGGAACGCTGGAAAAAGAGGACCCAACTGGAATGGGTCGTATCGTTCGCGATAATCAGGGCGACTTTGTGGGAATTGTGGAACACAAAGATGCTTCGCCACAGGAATTGCAGATTCGCGAAGTCAACATGAGCACGTATGTGTTCGATTGCCAACCGTTGCTGGCTTCGCTCAAACAACTGAAGAACAACAATAATCAAGGCGAATTCTACATCACTGATTGTCCCGGCATCATGAAGCAGCAAGGACTAAATGTTCAAGCTCTGCCGGTTCTGAAGCCATGCGAAGCATTAAGCGTGAATAATTTGGCCGATCTGGCACGAGTCGAATCTGAACTCGGCTAACTAAATCTGCTATCATCTGCGAACAGTGATTTTGGCGCGGCGAAACGGGCTGACGCCGTGTTTACCATTTTGACGGTGTGCAGCTTTCCGAAGGGACGGCATTCGAGGTCACATTGGTCAATTTGATTGGCGAACCATCCCGCAGGACGTGCAGCAGGACGTGTTTCCAGCACGATGATTGATGCGAGAACTCAAGATTTTTAGCGGTCGAGCGAACCCGGCTCTGTCGCACAAGATTTGCGACTTTCTGAATCTTCGCCTTGGCGAAATTACGTTGCAAGACTTTCCCGATGGCGAAATTGCCTGCAAGATTGACGAAGATATCCGAGGTCGTGACGTCTTTCTGATCCAACCAACTTGTCCCCCGGTCAACAAGAATCTGATGGAACTGTTGATCATGATCGACAGTTGTATGCGAGCCAGCGCGCAGCGAATTACCGCCGTAATTCCTTATTTTGGGTACGCTCGGCAAGATCGCAAAGATGAAGGTCGAGTCCCCATTACGGCCAAGTTGGTGGCCAATTTGATTACTCGAGCTGGTGCGGATCGAGCGTTAACTATGGACATGCACGCTCCGCAAATCCAAGGCTTTTTTGACGTGCCAGTGGATCATCTGTACGGCGCGCCCGTTTTGAATAGCCATTTCATGGACATGGGGCTCTGTTCGGATGATGTGGTGGTGGTTAGTCCAGATGAAGGTAGCATCAAACGCGCACTGGGCCATTCCAAACGACTCGGCGGCACGCTGGCCATTGTCGACAAACGCCGCAGCAGCGCTACACATACTCGGCAAGAAAACATTATTGGTGGCCCCATTGAAGGCAAAATTGCGCTGATGTTTGACGACATGATCAGCACGGCCGGGTCCATCTGTGGTGCCGCGGAAGCAGTCCATCGAGCCGGTGCGAAGGAAATCTACGTGGCAGCCACGCACGGAGTTTTGTCGGGGAAGGCCGTAGAAAAATTGGAAGCAGCACCGATCAAAGGCTTGGTTCTAACCGATACGATTCCGCTGGACCCAGAAAAATTACTGAAGAAGATGACCATTTTGAGCGTTGCCCCGCTACTGGGCGAAGCCATCAAACGCATCCACCAAGACGAATCGGTCAGCGAAATCTTTGGCGGCGAAACACCCGCTCCCTAAACCGTTGGGCAAGTGGCAAATTCGAGCGAATTCATATTCTCAGTCAATTGACACCAAATCGCTTGGCAAAACGTTTGGAACGATGCTTGGCATACCACCGTCGTTTGGCTTGGTTTTGCGAATGGCGTCGTTTTCGTTTTCCGTCTGGCATCTTTCGATCCTCGCTATCTGGGTAAGGCTTCCGGTTCTCTACCTCAAGCGTGAATGCGCTTCGTTTGTTACCGGACTTGATCCTTTTCCAATAAGTCGGCTCGCAAAAAACACGATTGGCCTAATCCGCCCAGCGACACCCGAACGTAGTTGGGGACAGGTTTTCTTGCTGGTGCCGATATGGTGACCGAATACGTCTGTTATCGGACACTCTCAGCCCATAAGTTTTGCTGAATGCGAAAAATGTCATGTCTGGGAGGCATGCGCTTTGCCGGATAAATACACCGAATAGACAGGCAGCGTTTGGGATCCACTTTCACTATTTTTCCGCGTAAGCTATCTTTTACTTCTAACCTGATAGCGAAATGATGGATGTAACGCGAAGGCAGCACTATGGGGCTTTACGACCGATCTTATTACCGAGAAGAAGAATCCGGTTCGTTCCTGTTTTCCGGATCGTCAGGTCGGTCGATGGTGACGACACTAATTATCATCAATGCGGCTGTCTTTATCGCAGACGCTTTGTTCGCAAAACAGTTGAATGGACAACTCGTTTCTTCGGTTTCCGAGTTCTTGTTGGTTCGACCCGATACACTTCGCACACCGTGGTATTGGTGGCGACTCCTGACAGCTGGTTTCACGCATGATCCAAGCAATATTTGGCATGTTGTGGGCAACATGTTCATGCTGTTTGTATTTGGGCGAGACGTCGAGGGATCGCTGGGTAAGAGCCGATTCTGTGGTTTCTATTTGACCGCGATTGTCTTGGGCAATCTGGGGTGGTGTCTGCGACAAGAGGTTTTTGGATACACGGCCTCAGGGCTATTGGGAGCAAGCGGTGCGGTTTCGGCCGTGGTGATTCTGTTTGCCATGATGTTTCCCAATCGTACCGTGCTGTTCATGATGTTCCTGCCCATGAAAGCCTGGGTGTTGGGAGTGCTTTACGTTGTGTTCGATGCGGTGAGCGCATTTGGCGCAAGTGGAAACGTTGCAAACGACGTACACCTGATCGGTGCCGCCTACGGTTTTCTGTACTATCGCCACGCATGGGATCTCAGTTTCTTGTTACCCGCCAACTGGTCTCAATTCAAATGGCCTTGGCGTCGAACCAAACTCAAGATCCACGATCCCGATGCCAAAATTCGCAAGCTAGACGAACAAGCCGATCAGATTCTGCAGAAACTGCATCGCGACGGCGAATCGAGCCTTTCCAAGAAGGAACGCAAGATCTTGGAAGAATACAGTCGCCGCATGCAACAAAAACTCCGTTAGCTGACCCTACCTGCCAATCGGCTGAAAGATGCCAGCCATTCGCAGACACTGTCTTCCGCCCAATCGTAGCCTTGCTGTTCTGCCTAATCGGATGAAATATGACAGCCATTGGAAGGGGCGGTCTTCCGCCCAGCGGCAAGAAACATCGTTGCCGGTGTGCCTCAGCCACCGGTCGTCGTACCCTTCCGCCCCGTTTAGCCCAGCGGGCGACACATGCTTCTTCTCGAAGGCTTGGGATTGTGGCGTGCACCGGTCAAGGATGATTGTGGATGGCGCCAAGCCCTGTTTCTTTTAATGGCTGGCACCAAACCAAGCTCTCTCTGTGTTGCTCTCACGGAGTAGCATGGGCCCATGGCCGGCCCATGGCCCGTTGCCCATACTAACCTACAAAGCGCAAGAAACACGGGCCATGGGCCCATGCTACAATAAACGGTTGGTGCCAACGATGGCACCAACCACGTCCTCCTCAGCCCAGCGGGCGACACATGCGGATGCTCGAAGACGCTCAACATCACAGTCGGCTGCCACCGCTAATCGAATCAGGGGCTTCAACGTAGTAATTGGAAACGCGGAGGCGCAGAGTACGCAGAGAAGAATCAGGCAACTCTGCGACCTCGGCGCCTCTGCGTTTCAATCTTTTTTCGATGGTTTTGGGGTGACTGATGATTGTGGATGGCACCAGCCAGGTCCTTCGGCCCGAAGCGGCCAGCCAGTTATTAAGCCCAGGACAACGTCCTGGGAACGGACCAAATACGAAACCTTCGGGCCAACGGTCCAACCCTTCAAAGTTGCTATCGCCGCTTCGCGGCTAACGACAACGATGGCGATGGTGTCTGCGGGCTGACGCCCGCAGCTACGGGCTATCGCCGCTTCGCGGCTAGGGAACGGATTTAACCGCGGAGCGGTGCAAGCACTTAGCTGCGGGCGTGAGCCCGCAGATCGTTGTCCATCTACATCCGCAAGCCGCGAAGCGGCGACAGCAGTCACAGTGATGCTCCGATTCATGGGATTTAGGCTCGGCGTTTGGTGTGTGCGAATGGGCTGCTGTCGCCGCTTCGCGGCTAACGACAACGTTGGCGATGGTGTCTGCGGGCTGACGCCCGCAGCTACGGGCTATCGCCGCTTCGCGGCTAGGGAACGGATTTAACCGCGGTGCGCAACGGCCGAGCGAGTTGTAGGCGGAGGGTGGTGAGGTTTGTCGATGTAGCCATGGTATTCATACTGTGCGCCTCGCTTTTCAACGCGATTAGGGTGATTGTATTGTTATAGTGTTCGCTCGTGTGTATCGCATGGTATTTGCCGCGAGTTGAATAGGTTGCTGTCGCCGCTTCGCGGCTAACGACAACGATGGCAATGGTGTCTGCGGGCTATCGCCGCTTCGCGGCTAGTGGTTCGTGTGTTTTCGAGGCTGCATGGCGCCGCTTCGCGGCTAGGGAACGGATTTAACCGCGGAGCGGTGCAAGCACTTAGCTGCGGGCGTGAGCCCGCAGATCGTTGTCCATCTACATCCGCAAGCCGCGAAGCGGCGACAGCAGTCACAGTGATGCTCCGATTCATGGGATTTAGGCTCGGCGTTTGGTGTGTGCGAATGGGCTGCTATCGCCGCTTCGCGGCTAACGACAACGATGGCGATGGTGTCTGCTATCGCCGCTTCGCGGCTAGGGAACGGATTTAACCGCGGAGCGGTGCTTTTAATGGATGGCACCAAACGGAGTAGCATGGGCCCATGGCCCGTTGCCCATACTAACCTAAAAAACGCAAAAAACACGGGCCATGGGCCCATGCTACAATAAATGCGACCTCGGCGCCTCTGCGTTTCAATCTTTTTTCGATGATTTTGGGGTGGGTGATGATTGTGGATGGCACCAACCACGTCCCAACCACGTCCTGCATTATCCGGGCCTTCTAACGCTGTAGTGGCTCGCCATTACATCATTGCTGAATATGTCGTAAAAGGAAGGAGGTGTCAAATAGGCTTGAACTACATCATAGGTGCCTATAGGAACTTCAATCCTAGAGTGCGACACCCGCAAACGCATCACATCGCCACCATGATAAAGCACAAAAACATACTGCTCGCCTGCGTCGATCTGAATATTGAGATCCGAGAGGTCAAAGGTCAGTAAGAAATTCTTAAACGGATTAATTCCGCCTGCTCTGCCCCACTCCTCGACGGATATCGGTGCAGCGATAGGTTGATATGACAGATCCGGAACCGGTTCCGGCGCAAAGTTGCCGTTTGTTGGATAGTTCACTGAGTTGTCAAAGAACGTGTTTGATCGACTGAGGATGTCTCCCTTGTATACTTCCAGGAAATAGCTGTTCCCCGCAAATTCCTCTAGCTCAACTTCTAGGCCATCTGTAACGCGTTCCCCCTTGACCACAATCCTCAACTGCTCCAAAGTCCCCGACTGCGGTACTGAATAAACCGCTGTCCCTGGCCGGCGCCAGTCGCCCGAATCCCACATCGCCACACTCAACGACCCATCACTATTCGAACTTCCTTCATTCCCCATTGGGTCAATTCGATTCACTAAGGTTTCGATTCTGTCTTCAATGACCGGTGCGTGGGTGTCGACGTGCAGGAGGAGGTCGGCGAAGTCGAATTCGGCGTCGGCTGGGTTGTCCGAGTCGGTTTCGAAGGCGATCAGCAGCGTGTCGTTCGGCAGAGTGATCACGCCTTGGCGGTTGACGTAGCGGCCGAGCATGGTTCGCAGCGAACTGTTTTCTGCTAGTTCCGCCGAACCGCCTTTGCCGATCACGATGTCGCTTAAACGATCGCCGTTCTTCAGGATCAACGTCTGCAACGCATCGTCGCTGGTGAACGATTCCACTTCATTCGGATTGGCGAATTCGCTGGTCGACGTTTGTACGGTGAACGTGATTTCGGTCTTCACGCCGCCGAATTCCGCTCTGGAAACATCGCCCACTTCGATTGGTAAATCATTGAACAACGGAACGCTAACCGGTTGGCTGTCCCCTTGGCCCAATCGCTGCAGCCAGACTTTACCTTGCACCGTGTCGGCCGCCTGGCTGTCGGCATCAAACGCTAAAACAGTGACCCTGGCACTCCCGGTTTTGCCTCGTCCATCCTTCAGTTCTTTTCCGTCCTTCCACGTCCCTTTGAACGCCGCTTCGGCGATGGCCAAATCTCGCAGCTGTGCTTGAGCGGCGATCGAACGGAGCGGCATCGCCTTGGACGCTCGATGCCGCAACGTCTGCCGAGCCACAGTGACATCGTTTATCAGTTCTTGCAGCGAAGTCAAGCTACCGGTGCGAGCCACGGTCAGTGTCTGCGGCATGCGAATATTTTCCCACGTCTGATCATTTGTGCGGCGAATTCCCAGCGACTGCCGCAACTTCAGAATCACGTCTTTCGGGTTGATGCCCGGCGTCAACAACTTGACCGACTTGTCCAGCGATCCCGACTGATCGAACGCACCGCCCGGCACAAACGCAGCCGGCTTGGCAACTTCGGCCGGAAAGGCAAACGCCACGTCAGGCGAATTCGCCGACGCGGGCGACGCCGACAACATCTGGCGACCTTCCAGGGGTTCGAGTTCCAACGAACCGAATCGCCGCGCCGCTGGCCGAGTGCGTTGGGGTTGTTGGTGTTGGCGTCGAATTCGATCTCTCAGCAGCAAACTAGGTGAAGCGGACAAGAAGCGTCTAAGAACATTTGACATCATGTTGCGGACCACCATTCGAATTCCCTTGAAAAAGCCCCGTGGCAAAACATGTAGGAACCACCGAAAGCCAAATGTTCAGCGCATCCCCAATAGGCGGGCTCGATTATATCCCAGACCATCGGGGCCCGTGAAGTCATCAAATTGTTTACATGTCAGGTACCGGCTAACTAGCAGCGTGCAGCGGAGGTGCGATTCGCCTAAGATTGTAGTTTTTTCGGGGCGTTGCCTAACGGTGTTGACTACAAGGCGTAACGAATCAGGAGTATTGCATGCGCAAGACCGTCTTTGCGATTGGGGCTCATCCAGACGACATCGAGTTTGTGATGGCCGGCACGCTGCTACAGCTTCAAGCGGTCGGATTCGAAGTCCATTACATGAACGTGGCCAACGGTTGTTGCGGTTCCACCGTGACTGATGCCCAGGAAACAGCCGCCATTCGTTTGGATGAATCTCGGCAAGCCGCCAATTTAATTGGGGCGATCCATCATCCCAGTATCGCAAATGATCTAGAAATACTTTATGACTTAACGCTGCTGCGTAAACTGGCGGCAATTATTCGCGAAGTTTCGCCAGCGGTGATTTTGACGCATTCGCCCCAAGACTACATGGAAGATCACGTCAACACGTGTCGCTTGGTGGTCACAGCGGCGTTTGCCAGAGGAATGCCCAATTTTCAAGTTGCTCCGTCCACTCCCATCACCGACACTCCTGTCACGCTTTATCACGCTCAGCCGCATGGCAATTGCGATGCACTAGGCCAGCCGATTGTTCCCAGCCTGTTTGTGGATGTGACCGACACCATGGACACCAAGGCCAAAATGTTGGCGTGTCACGCTAGCCAAAAACGTTGGTTAGATGAAAGCCAAGGTATGAATTCGTACATTGATTCGATGCGACAGCTGTCGCAGGCCGTTGGAGCTCTTTCGCGAAAATTCGCCTATGCGGAAGGTTGGCGACGTCATTCGCATTTGGGATTTTGTAACGAATCAGACGATCCGCTCTCGGAATCGCTGCCTCCGCCAATTATCCATCGCATCGTTCCGAATGAAGTTGATTAACACTGTTTGATTGGAATCCGAACCATGAATCAGAATGAAATTCCAACGCCTGCCATTGCGATTGATTTGGCCACAGTCCAACGCAACTTGCAACGCATGGCCGACTACGCGGCCGACCACAAACTGCAGCTGCGACCCCATATCAAGACACACAAATCCAAGATGGTCGGGAAGATGCAATTGGAATTGGGAGCGGTTGGTTTGACCGTGGCCAAGGTGGGTGAAGCCGAAGTGATGTCGGACGTCTGTGACGACATCTTTGTGGCGTACCCGACAGTTGACCAACATCGCTGTCGCCGAATTGCCCAGTTAGCTAAACGCCTTCACATTGCCGTGGGCATTGATTCAGAAGTGTGTGCCGAACAGTTGTCACAAGCGGCCGTGGATGCCGATGTTGACATTGGCATCTTGGTGGATCTAGATGTGGGCTATGGGCGAACCGGAGTCTGCACGGTCGAAGATTCCGTTCGGCTGGGGAAATTCGTTCAGCAGCTTCCCGGGTTATCGCTGGAAGGAATCATGGTCTATTCGGGCAACGTCCTGGGAAATACTACTGAACAAGCGGAAATCTTCGCAGGAATTGAAGCCTTGATCGGGCAAGCTCGTTTGGAGTGGCTCCAGCAGGCGTTACCGGTCGATGTGATTTCCAGCGGTTCGACTCCGTCTGCCTATCAATCTCATTTTGCACCCAGCGTGACGGAAATTCGTCCTGGAACGTATGTCTTCAATGACCTGAATATTGTGTACGGCGGCTATGGCCAGCTGGAAGATTGTGCTGCCAAGATTCTGAGCACCGTGGTCAGCAACAATCAGAAAAACCAAGTAGTCTTGGATGCGGGTTCAAAGACGTTAACCAGCGATCTGTGCGGACCACGGCCCGACGCTGGACATGGACTGATTTTGGAATATCCAGAAGCAAAAATCGTGAAACTCACCGAAGAACACGCGCAAGTGGACGTGTCAAAATGTAAGAAAAAACCGCAGCTGGGTGAACGAGTTTCCATTATTCCCAACCATATCTGTCCCTGCATGAATTTGCAGAATCACGTCTGGTGGCTTTCCAGCGACGGACAAGCAACCCAAGAGGCGGTCGATGCGCGAGGTTTGCTGTCGTAGATCAACGGCAGTATTTTTTCAAAGAAATTTCTTTCTATATTACGCCAATTTAATGATCGAACCAAAGCGATCGAATTTGGTCGAATCTGCACGATCTTGGACGAACCAAGATTTAGCGAATTGACGATCCCCGCCAACTGTGGTCTACTTCCCTTGCTGTTTGGTTACAGCCTCAACTGAATGTCACTGGACTTTCGTAAGGAGGGGTGCTGTTGTTGCTAGATCCGCTTGGTCGCGTGACGAAGAAACTTGTTTCGATTCGTTTCTTGTTTTGACCCGAAAGTTCCTGCATCAGCACGTGTTGCCTCCGCTTGGTACAGTGAGCAAATCCCTCCTAGGCTCGTCACCTAGGAGGGATTTTGCGTTTCTAGCGAACTGCTAATCAAGGGTTGGCCACGTTAGCGGTGACTTTCGCACAGCTACCTCCGTTGCTGCGATGGCACGTCAATGTAGTCTTTGTGTGATTCGCGAGCTTTAATCGTGCGAAGTGTCCGAGGAATCGTTGTTGGGCGTCGCAAATGTTTCTGTCTCGGGCGAACCGTCTTTCGAATCCAACGGCGCCTGGCGTCGGTTGGCGGCGAAGGTTAGTTGGACGACAGGCGTCTGCAAGTACTCAGACAAGTGATCGCGAATGGCCGTTTCTGCTTCTTGCAGCGTGAGTCCATCCACGTTCACTCGGCCATACGCCACACCCAACGCCAACGTTCCGCCTGGTTCCACTCGGTAAATCCCGTCAATCGGCGTATGGGGCAGCGAATTGAGAACGCTCAGTGAAATTTCACTGCCGCCGAAGATTCGTTGCGGTTCCTCAGTCTCTGCTAATTTGCGCACTCGATCTCTCGCTTTGCTAACTTCTTCATTGGTTGGGTCCGCGAGGTAGGCCCTATTATAGAGTTCGAAACTGTACTCAAATTGCTGTTGTTCTTCGTAGAATTGGGCTATTTCCGCGATTGTTGACGGCAACGTTGAAACAACTCCGATAACGCGTCCATACATTTCATTTGCCGGCTCGAATTCGCCCAACATGCGATATGCGCGAGCGTATTCGAGATGCAAGTATGGTGCGAATATTTTGTGAGGTGTACCGTGTTCGTTTAGCCGCTTGATTGCTTCGGCAGGCTTTCCTAATTCTCGAAGTGCGACCACTTCCTGCAAGAGTTGCTTGTGCAATGCAACCACCTGATTGAGTTCGTCTCGGCGCTGATAATTCCCATCTATTGGGATATCGTCCGCCGAAGCAGTTTCTATTTTTTGCTCCACCGTTACCACTTGCGCATCGTGCCGACGAATGGTCAGTTTCTGTGGCGAAATGGTTGCCTGCGAAGCGGAATCTTTTAGGCGAACTTGATATTCGCCGGATTGAATCGTTACGGTGTCATCCGTGCTGGGGTCGATAATGCGAACCAGTTCGCCCGCTTTTAGCACTTCTACCTGGATCTGCGGATCGTCCGTTTTTACGATGATTTGGCCTCGATCTGTTTGAATCGTATAAATGGCCGCTGCGCCGAAGAGGCCGAAGAACGCCAAGGCCGCGATCCAAATTCGGTGGCGAAAGTTACCATTCGCGGCGGACGGATCCAGCAAACGGTTGTCTGCGACCGCGCGAGCTGGCCGGCGACCGGTTCGCAGTGATTCCACAACGATGCTGGCCTTTTCGGGACGAAGTCGAACGTCCTTTTCCAGCAAATCCATCACGGTATCGGAAAGGAATCGAGGAATCCGCAGATCGATTTGCCGAGGTGACATGGGCGTGTCACACTGAATGGACCGAATCACCGCCAAGGCGTTCTTACCAGGAAACGGCATCTGGCCAGTCAGACAGCGATACATCAAGGTTCCTAGGCTGAACAGATCGGTCCGTTCGTCCATCAATTGGCCTCGAGCTTGTTCCGGTGACATATAGGCTGGCGTTCCGGCCACCATGCCCGTTTCCGTCAATTCCGGATTGTCATCTACGGCGTAGGCCAAGCCAAAGTCCAAAATGGTTGCTCGTTTCCCGTCATCGCTGATCAGGATATTGGCCGGCTTGATGTCTCGATGAATCAGATTTTTTTCGTGCGCGGCGGCCAGACCTTCGGCAATTTGGCTGGCAACGGCAATGACTTCGTCCGCTGACAAATGGTTGTCACGGTGCAGGCGTTTTTCCAGTGTTTCTCCGTGCAAATACTGCATGGCCAGAAAGGCTAAGGGGCCTTCGCTGCCGACATGATAGATGGTGACCACGTGGTCATGTTCAATGGCGGCGGCGGCGCGAGCTTCCTGCAGGAAACGCTGCTGAGCGGCCTCACCGAGCGACGGTCGTAAGATTTTCAATGCCACTGGTCGGCGTAGTTGCGTGTCTTCGGCCAGATAGACCACGCCCATGCCGCCCGTTCCCAGCAGTCGCAAGATGCGGTAGTTGGCCAGGCGTCCGATTTCCGTTTCGTCTTGTGCCGGAGAGAGTCGCGATTCCACTTCGTACGCTCGTTGCTGAGCATCTTTAGTCTGCAAACCATGTTCGTGCGGTTCGTTCAACTGTTCTTCGATGACCGCTTCCCAACTGCGAACCAACGACACCAGTTCGCCCTTGTCTTGGTCGGCGTCAGACGAATCCGCTTGTTCAGAAAACAAATTCGCAAAGGTATCTTCGACGTTCAGAGCTCGAATGGTATCGCCACAAGCATCGCATTCCGTTAAATGCGATTCTAATTCGCAAAGCCGATCGTCGGTCAATTTACCGCACAGGAATTCGGCCAGTTCGTTGGGTTCGGGGCAAGTGGAAGGTGCCATGACAGGTCCTTTCAGATCGAGACGGATTGCGTTTGCCAGTGGTGACGCACAATTTGCGGCTTAAATTTTGCGTGTCTGTTATTCTCGCGAAAAATCCTGTCTTTCGCGTCAGCGATGGACAACAGAAACGTTGGACGTCCCTCACTGACGTTTCGGGCTAGGAAAAACCGTAGCATGAAAAATGTTTTCGCTGGGAAATTGAGCGTCTATCTGGGAGTATGCGCCGACCAATGCCTTTTTGTAACGCAACGACCAGAAAGATGAAGTTTTAATCCAGTAGATCAGCAAGTTCGTCTCGTAAACGCTTGATAAGACGTGACTTAGCAGAATAGATGGTCCAGACGCTAATGCCAAATTCGGCAGCCAGTTCATCTGCGGTAGCTTCGGCGGCCAGGTACTTTTTCAACGCTTGCCATGTGGCCGGCTGGAAATCATGTTGGGCCAAGTCCATCGCTTGTTGAACCAAGTGCTTCTTGTAATCCAGATCCCAATAATCGGTGGCCTGTTGCTCGGGCAAGATCGCCACATCTCCGGCGGAAGAATCTGCCATTGGCAATATTTTTTTCCGAGTGGTTTCTCGCCATTTGTTCATGGTCACCGTCTTCAACCAAGCTCGAAAACTCCGCTGCCGATCATATTCGAACGTTGGCAACTTGCGAACCAACACGGTCAATACGTCTTGGACAAGGTCGGCGGAATCGTCTGACGAGAGCCCGGTTCGTTTGGCCCAGCGATATATCAGCGGACCATAGATTTGGACGAATCGAGACCACGCGGTTTTGTCGGTTGGTTCTCGCAGGCGTAGCAGTAGGCTGGTAGCGGTGGTGGTCATGGCAGGCGAGTATTCGAGTGATACGAAGTTACTTTGAGGAAGACATGCCAATACAAAACAAATGCGATTCGCCGCGAATAAGCAAGTGGCCGTCGCTGATGGCCGGTGACGAATAACAGTTTTCGCCCAAGGGGTTGGTTGCCGCAATATCAAGTTCCTGGCCTGGGCGAATCACCTTCGTTTCGCCATTGTTGGCCGTCCAATAGGAAAGTCCGTTGGCCGTCACCAGCGAACCGCTGAAGCCGTTGCCCAAACGAGCTTGCCAATAGCGTTCACCCGTCGCCGCATCAAAGCAATTCCCGGTGCCTCGATCATCCGCCACTAACAAGAATCCATCCAGCACCACCGGAGATGGAACATAGCACCTGGCGTTGGTGACATGCCATTTGACATGCGATGCCGTCACGTTGCCCTGGCCGGTAGGATCGATGCCCATCACGTGATAGTCTGGATAACCACACGTCATGAACAGTAATTTTCCGTCGTAAACCATCGATGCCACAAACTGTTCCGTGGGACCGTCAATTTCCCAGTGCAACGATCCGTCTGCTGGATTGTAACTGGCAATGTGTTGGCTGCCGGACAGAATCAGCTGAGTTCGACCGTCGATGGTGCGTAGCAACGGAGTGACGTAGCTGCGAATGCCGTGTTTGCGTTTTACTTTCCAGACGGTTTGGCCGGTTCGCTTGTCCAGCGCCAGCAGATACGAATCACCATCATGGTCTCCGTTGATGATCACTTTGTCTTCGAACAGCACGGGACAGCTGCAATAACCGTGCGCACTGATGAATTCGCCGGGACGAACCAACCACGTTTGCTGACCAGTGAAATCGTACGCAGCCACCACCATGCGACCCGCCGTGATTTCTCGTTCCGAACCAACATTCGGCGCCGGCACGATGCGGCCATCCGGTTCCAGGAAGGTCACAAAAATTTGTTGGCCATCGGTTGCCGGAGTTCCCGAAGCAAAACTATTGAGCGCGTGTTTCGATTCCAGCGGCGCGGTCAAGACGGTCTGTTGCCAACGCGGCTGGCCGCTGGCCTTGTCTAGGCACAGCAAGATTCGCTGTTGTTGTTCGGTTAAACAGCTGGTCAAGAAAATGCGATCTTCCCAAACGATGGGCGAAGAATGTCCTTCGCCCGGAATCGGAGCTTTCCAAACAATGTTCTGGCCTGTGCTGCCGTCCCATTGTGTTGGGATGTTTGTTCCCGGGCTGCTGCCGTCGCCACGAAGGCCTCGCCACTGCGGCCAATTCTGCGCCCACGTGTTTGTGGAACCATAAAGCACCAGCACGATCGCCAATGCCGTAATTGTTCGACCGGGACGATGTTCTGGATTTGTCATGAAGGCAGAGTTCATGGTCGCCACTTTCTTCGCTGAATCCGGGCTTCTGTTGGGTTAGAAACCGTAATATAGTCGATGTTCAGCAAAGCGGTGGTTGTGGCGCAAAAAACAAGGCTGCTCAGTTCGAAAACCGAGCAGCCTCTTGGGTCAGCGTGCCTGTGATGAACACAGTTGCATTCCGTTCCAGATGTGTCTTGCTTTTTAAGGGTATTGAATGCAGCACGCCCTTGTTCGTTCAGGAATTGATGGGACGACTGATAAAAATGCCGAGGGTGTAACGACTGCGTCGCGTGTTCCCTCTTGATGTTGAACGAACATATGTGACGATAGCCGAATTCCCGTTGTAGCTCAAAGGTTCTTTCGCAGTACAACGCAATAATTAGGAAAGACGAAACGCATCTAATCCGTTGTCGAAGTGTTCCGCCTAGAAAATGAAAATATTCTAATGATCAGCAGGCTTGTTTTTGTGTATGGGACGTTGATGCGAGGCCAGAAGCGCGAGTCGTGTTGGCCTCGATCGCCCGTGTCGGTGCAAGCTGCTGTGGTTCAAGGAGCGTTGTTTGACTTAGGGCCATACCCGGCGTTGGTACCGGGATTGGATTGGATTATCGGCGAACTTTGGGAGCTTGATGCAGCTGACGTGGACATCACACTTCGCGTTTTGGATGAAGTGGAATGGTATAACCAAGTGCCCGGCGAAGATCTTTATATTCGAACCGAAGTGTCTGCCGTCCGAATTTGGGACAATTCGCTGGTGAAGGCCCTGACGTACCACTACGCCGATGTAGGTTCGTTAGCTGGCCAGGCCAAAAGCATCACGCCCAATGCGTTGGGATTCTGTCAATGGCGTCCGCTTAAAGAATACTGACGCCCACGGATCGTTCGATATTTTCACTCAGCCGTTCTTCGGCCGAAAGATAATGCGGCATGTTTCGCAGCCAAGCGATAGCCAGAGTGCTGGCCACAATGCTGACGACTACCAGAATCCACGAATAATGCACTTCGGCCTGCGGCGATTCCTGAGTGAGAAACAGCCGAGCTCCGGGATGATCCAGCAGGAATTCTGGAGTGAAGTTCAGTTTTGCCAACAGCTGAGAACTATTGTGCAGAACATGGAAGGCCATGCACGGCAGAATAGAACACGACTGCACGGCAATGTAGCCTAGGACCAGTCCCAAAACGGCAGCGTTTACCGATTGCTGTAGTATTCCGTGCATGATCCCAAAAAAGAAACTGCTGATAATGATGGCCATCTTGCGATTGCCCAGTTTTCGCAGTCCTGAAAGGATGAATCCGCGAAAGGCCAGCTCTTCACACACCGCCGGCAGGACGGCTAAGATCAGTAGCAATTGCCAAACGGGCGCCTCCTGAAAGACTCCGCTAAGGCGAGCCAACCCTTCCATGGCAGTTGGCGAAAGTGGATACAATTTCTGAATCAGATGCGCGAATTCCGCTGCGGCCGGATGAATCAAGATCGCCAATAACACGGCGGTCAACATGGAACCAAGCGAAGGCCGACGTAATAGGAGAGTTTCTTTGAAGCTGCGAGTCAACACAATGGTCATGATCAAGACCGGTGTGGCCACAAAGGCAATTTGCGAAATCACTGTGGAAACGGCAAACGAAGTCCAAGACGTGGGCATTTTCGCCGCCAGGCTACCAAAGAACCCAATGACCAACAGCAATATTGCGCACAAGAATCCTTGGGCCAGGCTGGGCGTCGGCTGTCGGTCGCGAACCAGATGCATCAGCCACAATCCCACATCCAATCGTTCACTTTCGCGGAACAGCACGGCTTCATCATTGAACTGTTGAATGGCCCAGCGAACGGCCAGCAAGCAGCACGCGCCAGTCACGAGTGTCACGGGGGCAAAGAACTTGAGTGCAATCAGGTATTCGCCTTCCATCAGCGAACGCAGCAGCAGCATGACGCCGGTAATTGGAACCAGACTGTTTCCTAGATTCAATTCGACACTGGGCATCAGCGGTATCATGGCCAACGGCATTGTCACGACCATGAGCGGCATCAAGTAGTATTGACCTTCTTTCGAACTCTTAGCCATTGCGGCCAAGGCCAAAGAAGCGGCACTGAAAATGGCCGCCAGCGGAATCAAGGCTAACAAGAGCCAGCCCAACGCGAAAAACGGTGGTGGCCCGATCTGAGCGAATTGGCCTCCTAGCTGGCTGGTAATCAGCGTGCCGGTGACGGCCATACTTCCTAAGTTCAGTAGCGATGTGGCCAAGCTAAAGATCAAGACCGTGATCATTTTGCCCCAGACAATTTCCTGTCGTTCCGCGGGACTGCTGAGCAATGTTTCTAGGGTGCCTCGTTCTTTTTCTCCGGCACACAAGTCAATGGCCGGATAGAACGCGCCGGTGAGCGCCCAGATAATGGCGACAAACGGCAAGATCTTGGACCACAGGGCAGCTCGGCGACCAGAATCTTCTGACACGTCATGCGCTGTCACGCGAAATGGTTCTGCGGCAGCAGTGGGGATTTCTTCGTCTTCCAGCGTCCTCTTGACGACCAGCGATCGCCAGCGGTCCAGCACATCGTGGACTCGTTCATAAGCAATACGAGAACGATCCTTCGCGCCGTTAAAGAAAATCTCCGGAGTCGGCATCTCGCCAGCTCCTTGGATGTGAGCGTGCAATTGCTGCGGAAAATCCTTGGGAAATAGACAATCGCGTCAATGTTGTCTCGATCCAGTTTCTCTTTGGCGAATTCGCGAATTTGCTGATCTGAAGCAACGTCCGAAGAGTCGGCCAAAGACAATTCGAACAACCGTGATTGAGACGGTTCCGCGTAAACGTCCGGCGAAAATCGATCTTCCATCACAAGTTGAGGTGTATCCGGCAGGTTTTCACTGCCAATCAAGTAAATGCTGGTAGGGTGTTCCTGCAAAAATTGGCTGACCTGAAAGAACGCCATGCCCAATAGTGGATACAGCAACATGGGTAGCACGGCAATCATGAACAGCGTTCGCCGATCGCGAAACTGATCACGGATTTCTCGATGCAATATCAGTTTGACGTTTCTCCACGTCATGATGCCAGCTTCCTTTTCTCGTGGCTCGAAATCAAATCAAAGAAGATTTCTTCCAGGTCTTCATGGTGATGTTTCTGGCGAAGGTCTTCTAAGTTACCTTCGTACAAGATATTGCCGCGATGCATGATGGCCAGTCGGTCGCACAGCTTTTCTGCTTCTCGCATGATGTGCGTCGAAAACACAATGCACTTACCTTGGTCTCGTAGGTCCGCAATGGTATCCAGCAGTGAACGAGCGACCAGGACGTCCAAGCCCGAAGTTGCTTCGTCAAAAATAATGACGGGCGGATCATGGACTAAAGCGCGAGCAATCGAAACTTTTTGCTTCATGCCGGTCGACATCTTCGCTCCCAGCACATCGCGAATATCATTCATCTTGAGTCGATGAAACAGGTTCGTTATCCGCTCTTCTAACTCTCGTTCCGCAATTCCATGCAAGCGACCAAAGTACTGAACCATTTCATAAGCAGTCATGCGGTCGTATACCGCCGTGTTGCAAGAAACAAAGCCAATTTGTTTGCGAACCTGCGACGGCTGCGTGACCACGTTGGCTCCATTGATGGTGGCCGAACCGCAACTGGGACGCAATACCGTGCTCAGGATGCGCAAAGCGGTTGTCTTGCCGGCGCCGTTGGGACCAAGTAAGCCGTAAACTTCGCCGGGATACGCGTCAAACGTGATACCGGCCAACGCCACAAATTGGCCTCGTCGCAAATCCGAATACGACTTTGTTAGCTCGCGAACGTGTATCATGCGTTTCGATCTTCGTGGGAACCTTCGGAGGAATGCAATGCAGAGTTGCCAAAAACAGTATAGCGAATTGGGCTTCGCGAGCTGGGCGCGGACAAATGGTCTCTGATACAACAACTTAGCTTACCTGCGGCACCGAATGTCACATTCGGTAGCGATGATGCGGATTGTAATGAAGAAATCGCGGAAAAATAATCCATCGCGTCCGCGAACGGTCCCAATTCATTTTTCGTTTTGAATGATTCCTGAGAACATGCCATCCCAGACGGAATATTTTACCCGACTCGTGAAACTCCTCAAAATGGAGGCCGACGAAGAAGCAGCCCAACAATCGCAGCGCAACGCGTCTCGTTCCATCAAGCAAGCGGAAGCATCGGGGGAAACCTTGGCCGATATGGCGGTGGAAGATGAAGACGTCGGGCTGGGTGGCCGGCTGCTGGTGCGATTGGTCAAACGCAACCGTGAATTATCGCTACCGTGGACTCGTTTAAGACCTGGTTCGCCCGTGCTGATCTTGCCCGCCACGGATGGGTCGGATGGTCCAATACCCGGAGTTGTGTCGGAGAAGGATCGGCGATCGATCACAGTGGCGGTCAGCGAACCGATCGATGTGGATCGCTTTCATGTCGTCTTGGCGGCCGACGAGATTTCTCGGAAACGTCAGACGGACGCCATGCGTTTAGCCGAAAACGCGGAAGCTCGCACGCCACTGGGCCGACTCCGAGATGTTCTGTTGTTGCAGCGCGAACCCGAATTCCAATCGACGTCCAAACTGAACATTCACTTTTTTGCCGAATTGAACGAATCGCAGCAAACCGCCATACAACGTTGCTTGGCGGCCCAAGACTTGGCCATCATCCACGGTCCTCCCGGCACCGGCAAGACAACCACCGTGGTCGAATTGATTCGGCAATTGGTGATGCGAGAACAAACCGTGTTGGCCTGCGCGCCCAGCAACCACGCCGTCGACAATCTGATGGAACGCTTGATAGCGTGCGGAGTGAACGCGGTTCGCTTGGGACATCCTGCGCGAGTCCTCCCTGCGGTGCGGCAACACACGCTGGATCTCATGGTACGCGAACATGAGAATCTAACGTTAGCCAAGAAACTAATCAAAGACGCCATGGCGCTGCATCGACAGGCGGACCGGTTTACTCGCTCCAAACCCAAACCGGGACAACGCCGTGAATTGCGGACCGAAGCCAAGGAACTGTTTGCTGATGCTAGGCGTCTGGAACGCCAAGCCGTACAGCAGATCCTGGATCGAGCCGACGTGGTGTGCGCTACGACATCGCTGGACGTGCAGGTCTTGGGCGAACGCGTGTTCGATTGCTTGATGATCGATGAAGCGTGTCAAAGTACGGAAGCCGGTTGCTGGCCACCGCTCACTCGCGCGCACAAACTGGTGCTAGCCGGAGATCATTGTCAATTACCTCCGACCGTGGTTTCCAATGCCGCAGCCAAACAAGGCTTGGGAATCAGTCTGCAAGAATGTTTGGTGGAAGCTTATGGTGACAACGTCACGTCACTTCTGAACGTACAATATCGCATGCATCAAGACATCATGTCGTTTTCTTCGCAACAGTTTTACGAAGACAAACTTGTGGCCGATGCCAGTGTATGCGAACACACTCTGCTGGATCTACCGCAGATCGATGCCGAAATCGATGCGCGAGCCATCGAATTTTACGATACGGCCGGCGCTGATTTTGTGGAAGAAGCAGAAGCGGATGGTGAAAGTCGTTTCAATCGGCGCGAAGCTAAATTCTTGATCTGGAAATTGGAACGTTTGATCAAGGCTGGCGTGACACAGGACCAAATCGCGGTGATTGCACCATATGCAGCTCAGGTTCGCTGGTTACGATCTTGGGCCGATGGGCAGCCCGATGGAGCGGCGTTGGAAATCGATTCGGTGGATGGGTTTCAAGGCCGAGAAAAAGAGGTCGTGCTGTTTTCGTTGGTTCGCTCCAATCCACAAGGTGACATTGGCTTCCTAAAAGATTTGCGGCGCACCAACGTCGCGATGACTCGAGCCAAACGCAAGCTCATCCTCATTGGCGACAGTGCCACCTTAGCCGGGCACGAATTTTACGCTGGACTGATTGAATACGTCCAGGAAATCGGTGCGTATCATTCGGTCTGGGAAGAAGATCTGGATGGCATTGATGCGTGGTAGGCCCGTTTGGTGCTAACGCCCAGACGTGGAATTCCCTGTAGCAATTCGGATTTCAACGTGGTCTAATAGGGCGTCGTTTGGATGGCTTGGCCAAGCGATTCATCAAGGCAATGCCAACCGTGTTGCCTTCCCGCCTAAAATTACTCAGTATTCATTCGCAGGAGCTTCTTCCATGAATTGTTTGGATCACCGCTTTCGATGGCTTTTGACGGCCATCGCGACTCTTGGTATTGCGACCATTTTCGTTCCGTCACCTTTGCATGCCGAAGAAGATGCGGATGGTTTTACGGCCTTGTTTGACGGCAAGTCTCTAGACGGTTGGGACGGCAATCCCGATTTTTGGCGAATCGAAGATGGCACCATCACGGGCCAAACCACCAAAGACAATCCAACCAAAGGCAACACGTTCCTGATTTATCGTGATGGCGAATTTGCCAACTTTGAACTGCAACTGCAATTTCGCATTGTCGGCGGCAACTCGGGAATTCAATATCGCAGCAAAGAGGCAGACAAATGGGTCATTGGCGGCTATCAAGCTGATTTTGATGCACCCGGCCAATACTCCGGTATTCTGTACGAAGAACGTGGTCGAGGTATCCTGGCCATGCGAGGCAACAAAGTCGTGATCAACGCGGATGGTTCCAAAGAAAACGTTGGGCAAACCACACCGGAAGCGGAGATTCTGGATGCCATCAAGAAAGAAGAATGGAATGATTATCGAGTGATCGCGGACGGCAATCATTTGATTCACGAAATCAACGGCAAAGTCACCGTCGATGTTACGGACAACCAAGTAGAGAAACGAGCGGCCAGTGGCTTGCTGGCTCTGCAGCTGCACGCCGGGCCGCCGATGCTGGTGCAGTTCAAGAATATTCGCATCAAGAAGCTTTCGCCGAATGTAGACGAAGGTGCTGCTGTCGGTTCGGCCGAAAAAAAAAAGTAGTCTTCGTCGCCGGGCGTCCTAGCCACGGTTATGGTTCGCACGAACACTACGCTGGCTGCGTTCTGCTGGCCAAGTATTTGCAAAAAGAGATGCCGAATTTTGAAACCGTTGTCTATCGCAACGGTTGGCCCGAAGCGGGCGTCGCTGCGTTTGAAGGTGCCGACGCCGTCGTGGTCTATTGCGACGGCGGTGGCGGACATGTTCTCAATCCGCACATCGATGAATTCGCCCCGCTAATGAAAAAGGGCATTGGACTGGCATGCCTGCACTATGCCGTCGAAACTCCCAAAGGAGAAACGGGAGACGCTTTTCTGGATTGGTTGGGCGGATACTTTGAAACGCACTGGTCCGTCAATCCTCACTGGGACGCGGAATTCAAATCGTTTCCGAATCATCCCGTCACCAGCGGCGTACAGCCCTTCACCATCAACGACGAATGGTATTTCCACATGCGGTTTCGCCCGGAAATGAAGGGCGTGACACCGATTCTTTCCGCTGTGGCGCCGCGGCTACGATGAGCCGTCCCGATGGCCCGCATAGCGGAAATCCGGCTGTTCGAGCGGCTGTGGCGAAGGGCCTGCCGCAACATGTGGCGTGGGTTGTGGAACGAGAAGATGGTGGACGAGGCTTCGGGTTTACGGGCGGCCACGTCCATTGGAATTGGGGTGATCCAAATTTTCGCAAAGTGGTCCTGAACGCGTTGGTCTGGATTTCCAAGTCCGAAGTGCCCGCCAATGGTGTTTCTGGAGACGATCCTTCGCGCACAACTGGAAGAAAACCAAGATTTTCCCAAACCCGATCAAGCGAACCGTTCGAATCAAAATAGTCGAACCGTTCGCGCAAATCAGGCAAAACGCCGGCGCCAAATTTCGCAGCGATGTCGTCACTATTTCCACTCCGGGACACGCGGTTCCGGTCAAAGCCGACATCACCGGTGCCAAGAAATTGTTCCTTGTCGTCGACGAAGCCGACGGCGGTATCAATTGCGATTGGGCCGATTGGATCGAACCAAAACTGGTTGGCCCCAACGGCGACAAGAAGCTGACCGACTTGAAATGGAAATCGGCTTCTTCGAATTGGGGTCAGGTTCGATTGAATCAAAATGCCGGTGGTCAGTCGCTTTTGGTCAACGGCAAGTCGGTTGCCTTTGGCATCGGATCGCATG
Organism: Pirellulaceae bacterium; assembly: GCA_041399205.1. GTDB lineage: Bacteria > Planctomycetota > Planctomycetia > Pirellulales > Pirellulaceae > JAGQOZ01. The sequence goes on from JAWKTK010000026.1 coordinate 123,064, forward strand.
CCAATTCCGTGATCGAATATGACCTTCCAGAAGGTTACACCCAGTTCGTCGCAAAGGCTGGGTTGGACAATGGCGGCACGGACCAAAACGGTGGCGGCGCCAGTAGCGTTCGCTTCTTGGTGTTTACGGACAAGCTGCCGACGCAAGTGGTACGACAGAGCCGAGGTGACGCGGGTGCGTCTCGAGATCCCGCTGACGCAGTGGCCAATTTGGATGTCCATCCGGAGCTGAAAGCCACTTTATTTGCCGCCGAACCTCAACTGCTAAGTCCGTCCAATACGGACATTGATCATCGAGGTCGTATTTGGGTTTGCGAAATTGTTAACTACCGAGGTCACAATGGAAAACGGCCCGAAGGAGACCGCATTCTGATTTTGGAAGACAAAAACGGTGATGGGAAAGTAGACACCGAAAAAGTCTTTTATCAAGGACGAGATATCGATTCCCCGCATGGCGTCTGTGTTTTGGGAAATCGAATTATCGTCTCTGCCGGTGAAAACGTGTTCTTGTTCACCGACACCAATGGCGACGACAAACCAGATGACAAACAACTGCTGTTCACCGGAATTTCCGGAACGCAGCACGACCACGGCATCCACGCCTTTACGTTTGGCCCGGACGGCAAACTGTATTTCAATTTTGGCAACAGCGGCAAGCAAATCAAAGACGCCAACGGCAAACTGATTGTGGATAAAGCTGGAAATCAAGTCAAAGACAATCGACAGCCGTACCAAGAAGGGATGGTCTTTCGTTGTAACTTGGACGGCAGTGAATTCGAAACGTTAGGCTGGAATTTTCGTAACAACTGGATGGTCACCGTCGATTCGTTTGGCACCATCTGGCAGTCGGACAATGACGACGACGGCAACCAAGGTGTTCGCATAAACTTTGTGATGGAATACGGCAACTATGGATACCGAGACGAATTCACCGGAGCGGGCTGGCAAGAGAGTCGAACCGGCATGCATCCCGACAAGCCGTATCGGCACTGGCATCAAAACGATCCAGGAGTGGTGCCCAATTTGCTACCAACCGGAGGTGGATCGCCAACGGGAATCACCATTTACGAAGGAGATTTATTGCCGGCTGTTTTCCAAAATCAAATCATTCACTGCGACGCTGGCCCCAGTATCACTCGGTCCTATCCCGTCCAGAACGACGGCGCAGGCTATTCGGCAACCACGGTCAATATCTTGGAAGGTGCTCGTGATCGTTGGTTTCGTCCGTCCGACGTGAAAGTAGCTCCCGATGGTTCGCTGATTGTCGCGGACTGGTACGATCCGGGAGTCGGCGGACACGGAATGGGTGACTTGGATCGAGGCCGTTTGTTTCGCGTGTTGCCCAAAGATCACGACGGAAAGTACCGAATTCCCAAATTTGATTTTTCGACCGCTGCCGGCGCTGTAGAAGCGCTGAAGAATCCGAACTATGCCGTCCGTTTCATGGCGTGGACCGCTTTGCACGACATGGGCGAAGCGGCCGAACCGGCACTGACAACCTTGTGGCAAGATCCGAATCCACGCTATCGAGCTCGTGCGTTGTGGCTGCTGGGCAAAATCCCCGGCCAGGGACAAAAGTACGTCGATTTGGCCACATCGGACGATGATTCGGACATTCGCATTGTGGGCCTACGGTTGGCTCGACAGCTGACCAACGTCGATGCGTTGCCGGTGGTGAAAAAGTTGGTCAATGACGCTTCGCCGCAGGTTCGCCGAGAATGTTTAGTGGCGCTGCGTGAGATAAAAGGGCCTACCGCGATAGAACTGCTGGCAGAGTTGACCGCTCAATATGACGGCCAAGACCGCTGGTACTTGGAAGCCATCGGCATCGCCGCCGATGGTCGTTGGGATGAATTGGGCGAGGTGATTCACACCATGGCCGATCGGATTAGCGAATCTGCTCGGAGAAATCTAATCTGGCGTTCTCGAGCGACCGTGACGCCCGATTTGTTGGCCGCAGCCATTTTGGATTCAGAAACGAGTAGCGAGGATGTCATTCGCTATTTTCGTTCGTTTGATTTTCAGCGCAGTGATCGCACGCAACCGGCCTTAGCGACGATCGCATTCGGTGAACTGGTTGGGAGTCCGGAACGCATTGCGCTCGTTCGCAAAGAGGCGTTGGACCGAATCAAATCGGTTGACCTGAACGATGCGAAGCAACTTGCCGCCTTGCAAAACGCGTTGGACGCTGCGGGTGATTCGACGGAATTTGTCGATCTGGTTCGGCGGTTTCGCGTGGAAGAGCGTTATGCCGACTTGATTTCTTTGGCCGCGAATCGTCCCAACGACCAAGTGGGATCGGAAGCGATTCGTGCGATTCTGGCATTGAACCAAACCGATTTACTGCAGTCAGCTATCAACGACGCTCCGGATGACATTAAGTTGTCACTGGTACAGGCATTGGGCAATTCGTCGGATAACAAAGCGACTCGGTTGGTTGCCGAACTGATGCAAGATGATCAGCAAGGCAGTGAAGTGCGCCGGCAAGCCGTGCGGGCGTTGGGCCAGTTGCGTTCCGGTGCTGAGCAATTGTTGAATTTGGCCAAGCAACAGCAAGTTCCTGATGTGTTGGGCGAAGCGGTGGCGGCAGCGCTAGTGACGTCACGGTTCCGCGATATTCAGAATCAAGCGGTCGAACTGTACCCTGCGGCTGCGTCCAAGGATGCGGTTCCGCTGCCAGCGATTCAAGATCTGGTGCGGCATCGAGGTGACGCCAACGCGGGGCGAATTGTGTTTGCAGGAGTCGGAACGTGCGTCAAGTGTCATCAGGTGGGCGACGAAGGGAAAAGTGTCGGGCCGAGTCTGGCCAAGATTGGCGAAAAGCTGACCAAGCAAGCGATGTTCGAATCGATTCTTTATCCCAGCGCCGCGATCGCTCATAGCTACGAAACCTACCAAGTTGTCTTGAACGATGGTAATGTGGCGACCGGGCTATTGGTCAGCGAAACTGATGATCAAGTGGAAATCAAGAACGCGGAAGGCATTGTCCAGAAGTTTGCCAAAAGCGACGTGGACGAAATGAGCAAGCAACCGATTTCCGTGATGCCCGCTAATTTGCATTCGCTGATGACGAAAGAAGATCTAGTGAATGTGGTCGAGTATCTAACGACGTTGAAGTAGCCGTCGAGTGTCGCAAGCACAGCAGGCTGGTGTTATGTGGTCTGCTGTGCGTAGTTGGACGAAGGGCATTGGGCCGAATCGATCCGCGTACTGCGGGCCCAAGCCGTCGCTGCGTCCGCTAGTAAAACGAAACAACGGTTCCACCAAACAGTTTTTTATCTCCGTCCGACGTGCGAATCGAAATGGCTCCGTCCGCTTCAATCCCCAAGCACTGGCCTTGAATTCGCTGGCCCGCTGCGTCTATTTCAACGGTTCGGCCCGAAAGTAGACAATACGCTTGCCATTGATCGACCAATGAGTCGGTACCGGTTCGCAACGAATCCAAATGGCGTTCCAGTTGCTGCAACGCATGGACCAGGACTTCGGTTCGATCAAATTCCAGCTCCAGACAATCGACCAAAGAAGTGGCGGTACGCTGAATTTCGGCAGGACCATCACGCAGAGAATTATTGACGTTCACACCGACGCCGATGATCAATCGAGCCGGCTGGACGGGCGGAAGTTCCATCAATATTCCGCAAACTTTGCGTTCGAACAAATACACGTCGTTGGGCCATTTCAACGCCACGTCGGCGGCCGGAGCCATTTGTTCTATGGTTCGGCACATGGCCAATCCTGCGGTCAGTGACGCCATGGGCAACGACGCCGGCGGAACGTCTTGAGCGTCAACTACCAGCGAAAACGCCAAACTGCCTTCACCGGCCCACCATTGATTTGCACCTCGGCCGCGGCCACTGGTTTGTCGCTGCGCCAATACTAGCCAAGGAGTCGAACCGGTGAACTCCGCCGCGAGTTTTCTGGCGGCATAACTATTGGTCGAATCGACTTCGTCCAGCAGGTCTACCTGTTCTACAAAGGTGTCATTGCGTAGACGCTGGACGTCATATTCGTTTGCCATCAGGTTGTTTACTCCAGCCGTACCAGTAGATCGCCCGTTTCCACTTGGCTACCCGGTTTGACTAGAAGTTCGGCCACTTTTCCGTCCGATTCTGCGTTGATGCTGGTTTCCATCTTCATCGCTTCCAAGCTTAATAGCTTCTGGCCCTTCTTGACGGTATCACCTTCCGCGACGGAAACGGTCACTACCATGCCGGGCATCGACGAACCGATTTGCTTAGGATCGGAAGTGTCTGCCTTGACAGCATGCGCGTGTTCGGGCTCTTGCGAATGGTCCATCACATTGACATCTCGAGGCACGCCGTTGACTTCGAAGAAGACCGTGCGACGACCATCGGGATGTGGTTCGCCCATGGTCAAGTATTTCACAATCAGCGTTTTGCCTTCTTCGATTTCGATCATGATCTCTTCGCCAGGTTCTTGACCATAGAAGAAGACATACGTAGGCACACCGCTGGGATCGTAGAATTCTTTTTGGTGTTTGGCAAAGTCTTCGAACACTTTGGGATACAACAAATAAGAAACGATGTCTCGCTGCGAAGGTTCGTCATCCAGAATTGTTCGCAGTTTTTCTCGTGTCGCATCGAAGTCCGCGGCCGGCAAAGATTCGCCAGGACGATTCGTCAAAGCAGCTCGGTCCTTCAGAATTCGCTTCTGTAAATCCAGGGGAAATCCACCAGGAGGTTGGCCCATGTTACCGCCGATCAAGTCCAGCACCGAAGCGGGATAGGCCAGTTCGCGTTGACCGTTTATGACTTCGTCGCATGTCAGTTCATTGGCAACCATAAACAAGGCCATGTCGCCCACGGCTTTGGAAGTAGGAGTGACTTTGACAATGTCTCCAAACATCTGATTGACATCGGCATAGACTTGGCAGACTCGCGCCCATTGATCTGCCAATCCTAAGGCTCGTGCTTGCTGATACAGATTTGTGTACTGTCCGCCCGGCATTTCGTGTTTGTAAAGGTCCGCGGTGGCGGGCAGGACTTGGCTTTCAAAGGGCGCGTAGAATTCGCGAACGCTTCGCCAGTAGTCGGCAATGGCATCCAGTTTTTCAATGTCCAAATCGGTTTCTCGGTCGGAAAACCGCAACGCTTCCACTACGGTGTTCAGATTGGGCTGAGAGGTACCGCCGGACATGGGAGCCATGGCGGCATCGGCGATATCTAGGTCGACTTCCGCGCCGTTCAAAATGGCGGCCGCCTGAATGCCTGCCGTGTCGTGAGTGTGGAAATGAATAGGAATGCCGATTTCCTGTTTGAGTGTTCTGATCAACAAACTGGCCGCTTCTGGTTTGCACAGGCCGGCCATGTCCTTGATGGCCAGAATATGCGCGCCCATCTTTTCCAGTTGTTTGGCCAATTCGACGTAATACTTAAGACTGTATTTGGTTCTCTGCGGATTGAGGATATCGCCGGTGTAGCAGATAGATGCTTCGCAAATGGCGTCTGTTTTAAGGACGGCGTCCATGGCCACTTGCATGTTGGGCACCCAGTTCAACGCATCGAATACTCGGAAGACGTCAATGCCCGCATCTGCCGCTTCGGCCACAAACGCTTGTACCACGTTGTCAGGATAGTTTGTATAGCCCACGGCGTTGGAAGCGCGTAGCAACATTTGAAACAGGATGTTGGGAACCTTTTGGCGCATGTGGGTCAGCCGGTCCCAAGGCGATTCCTTCAAGAATCGCATGGAGGTATCAAACGTGGCACCGCCCCATTTCCAATGAAAAGAGTTGCGGACAGGAATGCGCATAGGCTTCTGCAATGTGGATCAAATCAAAGGTGCGAAACCGTGTTGCTAGCAGGATTGGTGCGCGTCGCGAAATGTGGTGTCGGTAATGAGCAGCGGTTTTGATCCAGCACCCACTGGGCGAATCCACTTGGTCCCAATTCCTTGAGTTTGTCGCGAGTTCCTTTAGGCGGTACCGCGCCGTGCTTAAACTTGGGCACAATGGCAGGTGTGCGGCGTGGGGATCAGGCAGATCTTTGACCAGCGGATTGCCGTTAACAATGATATCGGCTAAGAATTTTAGCAAACGAGTCGCTCGATCACGGCGTTTGGGCAATTCGAACAACGACGGTGTTTCGTCAATAAAGCGAGTCGTACATTCGCCGGCTCGAAATGTCTTGTGGTCCATCAATTTGATCAGAAGGGAATGTTCGTCTTCACACCTCGAATCCGAAACTCCAGCAAGCAGCGATGCATTCGACGATACGCGTCTTCATAGCGTCGGCCCCACGACGTGACTTGACCAACATGGAATCGTAAAACGGATTCACCACCGCGCCCTGAATACGCGCATACCTGCGTCCAAGCGTACGCCCATACCGGCAGCAGATCGATAGTGTGAAATACGACCATAGTCCGGCAGAAAATTGTTGGTCGGGTCTTCCGTGGTTACTCGGCACTGTAACGCAAACCCATGCACTTGAACTGAATCTTGGGACTCCAAACCTATTTCCGGAGACGATAGCGGAACACCTTGCGAGATCAAGATTTGAGACTTGACAATATCAATACCGGTGACTTCTTCCGTGACGGTATGTTCCACTTGGATGCGAGGGTTGACTTCAATGAAGTAAAATTTTCCCGTGTCATCATCCAAAAGGAATTCGACGGTGCCGGCATTTTCATAATTCGCTTGGCGACCAATGGCCACGGCCGAATCACACAGCGCATCACGAATAGATTCGTCCAAGCGCGGAGCCGGCGCGATTTCGACAACCTTCTGATGACGTCGCTGCACCGAACAATCTCGTTCTCGCAGGTGAACCAAATTGCCGTGCTTGTCGCCCAGCAGCTGGACTTCGATATGACGAGCTCGAGAAATGAATTTTTCCACAAAGGTATCGCCGCTGCCAAACGCGTTCTTGGCTTCACGTTGTGCTTGTTCGAAAGCAGCGTCAAATTCGGCCTCCGAATGGACCACTCGCATGCCTCGTCCACCACCACCGTGCGAGGCCTTCAAAATGACGGGATATCCAAGCTTGGCGGCCGTGGCCTTGCCTTCTTCAGCACTGGAAAGCGCGCCGTCGCTACCGCCTAAAATTGGTACGCCGGCAAGCTTTGCTAGATCCCTGGCCGTGGTCTTGTCGCCCAAGCCACGCAGGACTTCCACCGGTGGGCCGACAAAAATAATGCCAGCGTCGGCACAGGCCTGAGCGAGTTCCGGTTTTTCTGATAGAAAACCATAGCCGGGGTGTATCGCGTCGACTTTCTGTTCGAGCGCCAATTCAATGATGGCCGGAATGTCCAAGTAAGCTCGAATCGGTTCGCCCTGACCACCGATCTTGTACGCTTCGTCCGCCTTGAACCGATGCAGGGCGTAACGGTCTTCATGGGTGTAAATGGCCACGGTTCGAATGCCTAGTTCGGTGGCACTGCGGAACACGCGAGTGGCAATTTCGCTGCGGTTAGCTACCAGAAGTCGTTTTATTTCATCCATTTTTCTTCGATCTCTACCCTGCAGTTTTCAGTGCATCGGTAGCCTGCTAGCGGCGATTGGCGAGTCTACCGTTCTTAGGAAAGATGGTACAAGATAAAGGTGATCGGCACGATTTGGAATAACCAACCAACAAAACATGACGTTTA
>JAWKTK010000027.1:0-118166 GCA_041399205.1 Pirellulaceae bacterium
ACTCGCTGCGGATTTCACTCGTGTGCCCTACACACGCTTCGCTCCCATCCGCCGCCAATTACTCACCATCCACCGCTCGGTAAACAAAGCTAGAACCGGAACCGGCCGAAAAAAAATCCCCATCTCCGCCCTCCGGCTGCGCAGAAAAATCGTCCGTCCGTTTTGTGAAGGCGGGTGATCAGTCTCGCGTTCAGGGCGACCGGCTCTGTACGCCAACGCGAACAAAATTCGGGATCCAATTGTATTTATTGTCGCGACGACTCTTGATCTGACAAACGAACGGCAGCGGACATGCAACGTCACACTGGATCGTCTATTCGGCTTGCCTCGGGACGGGCGAACCAAGAACGTCTTCGGTAGCCATGCAGTGAGCCTGCGCATTTTGGCTATTGCTCATGCGAGCGAACGTCGTTTCTAAAACGTGTTCCTGCTGCAAACGGGATTGCGCTCGCGCTAAAGACAGACTGTCATCGTACAGATCTGAATGAACCACAGAGTTGTTTACTCTCCGTCTAACATCAAGTAGCCACATGCATTTTCCGTTAAGCTATGGAGCCTGAACGCTTTAGGGAAATCCATTAGACGGTCTGGCAACGATTACTAAAAAAACTCCTAATTCCAAAGATTTTGTGTAGGGGTTTGCATCCAATATTACGTCTTGTCAATGAAGAGCGATTTCCCCCCTTTCCGACACCGCCGTTCATTCTGACAAGTAAAGATACCGCATGAAGGCTCAGACGCACGCCGTTTTTTTCGTCGACGGCTCAGATCAACTTCGAAAAGTAATTGGAATTGACTTTGTCCAAAAACTGCAGACATCACTTTCTTGTCTGAATTTATTTGGCATTCAGCTTGAGCGACTGTCCTTTCTCTACTTCGCCACGCATGCTGACCAACGATTTTCTGCGGTTATTTCCATTCCCGCGCGAGTCCTTAAGTTTGGCAAGTCAAAATGTCTTCTCATTGTCGCCTGTTCCACAGCCAATCTCCTGATTCAGAAGCCCGACGAATTGTCGTTTGAAGTCGATTCCGTTTGCATCGCACTGCATGATCAGGACTTGGCCATTGCCAACTTGCTAGTTTCCAGTCGCGTCAGGAAACGAACGCGATTTCAACAGCAAATCGAATCGCTGGAACAGCTTCGCAGATTGCGTGCAATCATGCACGGCGGTTTACGCCTTTCTCCCATATTGCGATGCAACGATGGCATCAATAAAATCCGGCCGGTAGCCCTGTTGAGGGTTTTGGGCCTTCCTTCATTGGTAATCACGAGATGAGCCGAAAAAAAAGAACAACTCGACGTCGTAAGTCATTTCAAACACGCAATGTTCGTGGACGATGTGAAGCTCTTGAAGAGCGACGACTGCTTACAACTAATTTGTTTTCAGTCGATGCGATGGCCGACAAGCTTCGGCCATATTTATCATCCATTGAAGGACTGACTGTTATCACGCATGGCTTTCAACCAACCAATACCGGGGATAGCTTGTCGAGTCTATCGCACGCGGTCTACTCGCGTGCCGATTCTCACGCGGCGAAACACGTTGGGCGGGACGCGTGGTTGTTGGATTACGACATAAGAAGTGAGTCAAATCTTGCTGGATTTGATATAGACCTTTCGGAAAATGATGACGGCAAGAATAACGGATCCATTCTTGACGGTATTCCGTCTGAAATCATCATTCAGTTCGATTGGGCAGAAGAGTCGAATGAACTGTCAAGCGGTTGGGGGGAAGCCGCCGGCGACGCGCTCTTCAGCCTCATCACCGGCCTGGGTTTGGTAAATCCGGCGGAACCTTCAATTGCTCCTGCGCTCCACTTCATTGCGCATAGCTTTGGATCAGCTGTAACCAGCGAGGCGATTGAACGTCTTAGTTTTTATGATGTTCCCGTTGACCAAGTGACACTGCTTGACCCTCACGATTTTGATGAATCTGGAATCCCAGTTGATGAAGATCAACGTCTGTTCGAATTAGGGCAACCACAGCAAACTCCCGACGGTACTCCGTTGACGGAAGGATACGGGGCAACAGTCTGGGACAACGTCGCGTTTGCTGACGTTTACTATCAGACCCGACCTATACCCTTCATTCCGGAAGGTCGCCCTCTTCCAGCGCATTCAATACCCACCTCAACGATCATCCCGATGTTGGTGCACTGTCAGTTCTGAATCCACACTCGGCCGTTTGGCAAAAGCTTTACATCAGATAGTGCGACGGATCGTATGCCGCTGGATCATTCGGGTGGAGATCTCGCAGGCACTTATGGCTTCGACGCAAACCGTGATGGCTTCATTGACAGCTCCGGAGTCTCGTGAAGACGCTTCGATTTACCTGGATGTCGACGGTGATGGCGAACATGATGCCAACGAGCCATCGGTAACGACTGATCAATGGGGTCACTTTGACTTTGGAAGTGTAGTTGCCGGCACGTATGTGGTGGCAGCAATCGAACAAATTGAAAACGGTTACGCGTTCAGCCGAGTCCGCGGCGGTGAGTTCAATCGCCCCTACTCGGAATTCAATTTCTATGACGGATCTCAAGACCCATGAACACACGCCAGCAGAACTTAAGCCAGGCACGCTGACGGATCCAAATGATCGGATTGCCGTCGCGTCGGCGAAACAAGCACCGATTTGGAACAACAACTCAATCATCGTCAACGGTGACTTTGCAGCGGCAGGTGACAGATTTGATGCCGACGGAAACCTGTACGCATTTGACAGTCTCGGTTACTTAACAGCGGACAATTTGATTCCTGGTTGGTCTCACCATGGCGGCGGCGGTTCAGGGCGTGTTGAAAAAGAAGGCAGCAATCATTATCTGAGACTTGACGCTTCCGCGATCGGCAGAACGCATAACGCCTTTTACCTGGATCAGCAAACTGGCATACTCGAGCCTGATCTTCGTGTGCCAGACCGCGGGTGCGCGTAGTGACACACTTGTACTTAAAGTTGGAGACCAGACGATTGGTTCCATCACGCTTGATGCCGCGTCTGCAGCCTTTCAACGGCATCAGCTTGTTGTCCCGAGCGAGTTGAGAGGAAAGACGCAAACGCTTAGCTTTCAACTGATCCCGGCGAACAACGCGCCAGTTAACGCGGTCGTCAATATTGACAACGTCCAACTCGCAGCAGGTGGTCGATCAGGCGATATCATTCCGGTTAGTCTTGCGGCAATTCATCCAGGCGCTTCGGGCTTCGGCATTATTGGTTGGACTTCCACCGAGACGAGAACCGCGCCGTTGACTTGGATGTTTCTGAAAACTCACTTCGTGGTGATCATCACTTGCAGTTCGGTGGCCAAACTGTAGCTCATGTTTTGTTCAGCGATCGTGTAGCTGACGGCGGAGCGAATTCGGGCCAAGACTTCGGCGTCTCAGGGCAGTTCTATCTCGCACCTCCAACTGCCTCGCTACTTGGCAATACTGATTTCCGCGGCCAATTGCAACTGTGGTACCGTGTCGGTGAGGCAGTCTCGAGCGTCTCAGGTGCCAGTGCTCTTATCGCTTCTTTGGAAAATGGAACCGCGACTATAAGCCAGATCAACAAAGCGCTCGTCGACGATGGTTTCGGGGCAGATGTTCCAGTGATCGATGCCAGCCGCTTCGTATGAATCGCGGCAAATTTCGCTTGGTAAAGGGAGCAGATTCAGCAATGGGTCATCGTTGACTCTGCCAACCAAAGCAAGTGGTTTTAGTTGAAATCGACGGGCCGCTTTCTGAAGTCGACGGCGAGCTTGTTCCGCGGCACGATTTCAAGCGTTCGACCGCGCCGAATCTTTAGCGATTCAAATTGTTCCTGGCATTGCGACCATTAATGACGGGGATAAAGTCGTCAGCGGTGGTGCCACTGTCCTGGAAATTGCCCAACTACAGCAGCGACTGCGATATGTCGGCTACCCAGGCGTGTCGGGAAACCTCCTTGTTGTCGACGGATTAGTTGGACCGGAAACGCGTCACGCTGCAGGCCCAGGGCTTTAAGGGTATCGCGGTTGGCGTTTTTCGTGTATTCCGGTGTTATTTCGCTACACGGAGGTTCGCGATGTCGTCTGAGGTTTTTGATCGTTTTGTAGAGAAGGCACCGTTTGCTGTCATGACCTGAATGCTAACGCAGGATTTCTTAGGGAGCCACATCAATGATATCTTTCGAGAACAATCGCCAAGCCCAGTATGACTATATCGCTACGTTTCAAGCCGTCGCCATGACGGTCGCTGATGCTCTGCGCTGAACTTTAGCGATAACCTAAATCAAGCGTACAAAGAGCATAAGGAAGAACTCGAAGTCAGTGTCCAATCGTTCTACGAGAAGACTAAGGGAGTTGAACCGAAGGTCAGCGAAGCGATTGTCAAACACTCCGCAGAGCAAGCGACGGCTCTGCAAGACGCTCTGGATTTTCAACCCTGGGAATTGCTGCCCGGTTATCGCTGTTTGAGCGTCGATGGAAATGTGCTCGCCAAGAGCGATAAACGATTGAAGGTTCTTCGCGAGGCCAAAGGCCTCCGCTGCCAGGCAAGGTTGTCGCCAGATATGATATGCAACGACAACTGTTCGATCGTGCCTACGTCTTGATCGATGGACATTCACAAGAGTCAACGTGTTGCGATCAGATCATTGAAGACCTTGAGGAAAAGGATGTCATTGTCGCGGACCGGCATTATTGTGTCGTGCCGTTTCTGGCGGCATCGCAGCGGCCAAAGGTTTCTTTGCGATCCGCCAACACGGACGTTTGAAGGGCGTTTTATTGGGTAAACGCGAACGCATCGGACTGCATCAGTACAGGCGTTGTGTACGAACAAGCCATGAAGTTATCCGCTGCCGAAGACGCCATGAGCGTTCGGCGGATCACGGTGAAGCTGGACAAGCCGACACGCGATGGCGACGTAGAGATTCACATTCTGACAAATCTACCGAGCGACGTTTGTGCCGAGGACGTTGCAAGTTTGTATCGTCATCGTTGGGAAGAAGAAACTGCATTCAATGTTTTGCAGATGACGCTCACATGCGAGCATCCAGGTATCGGGCATCCTCAAGCTGCGACGTTCTTGTTCTGTCTTTCGATGTTAGCGTTCAACATGCGTCAAGTGATATTCGCGTCGCTGTTCTCGGTGCATGATGAAGACGAAGTTGTGGAGGTCAGTCACTTCCACGTCTCCAAGAATGTCTCGGACAAGACCGAAGGAATGTTAATCGCGATCACACCACAAGAATGGGATGAACTGATCCCGAACACGAGCAAGGGGTTGGCATTGCTATTGAAAAAGATCGCCAGGTCGATTGATCTTTCTGAATATCGAAAAATCCGCCGTGGCCCGAAGAAGAAAAAACCAAACCGCTTGCGCAATGTACCCTCCAAGCACATATCGACCGCCAAACTGCTAGGATTGGCCTAACTGACACACCCTTTAAGCCCTGCGCTGCAGGCCTGTTTACAGCTACGGTCGAAGCAGGCGAACATGAGACTCGCGATTCAATTTCGGGAATCGCCTTCAATTATATCAACGCAATTAATGCTCCGCGTTGGCAGGAGTTGAAGGTTGGACCAAATGACGATTTCTCTGTTGTATTGGGACCCTTTCCTCCAAGCTCTCCAGCCCGTTACTTTGGAACGGACTGGCTTATCGAGATGGTCGGTGCGGGTGCAGTAGAGGCCAAGCAAGGAGTCAATCCGATCAGCATGCCACTTGCTGTTGGTGCGATTAGTGCCCCCAACGGTCCAGGGCCGAATGAGTACCACCAAGATCACGACGCTGGTATGGCGGTGGACTTCCTGCTTCCCGACCAAGTTCCCAATACTGGTAATGGTACCATTTCTTCACAAGAAGTCGAAGTCGCAAGACTGGTCGCTGCGTTGGAGGCCGCTGCAGTCACTGGCGTCACGATTCGTGAGGTTAGAACCAGCAATTCTGACATCGCTGATGCAATCAACGCGAGTCGGTTGTCTCCAATCGCCGTCGTCGATTCCGCATACGCGGGCGGACTTCACGTCGTGATCAATCCGCCTGCCCCAATGTATTCGCTTGCTAGAGATGAAGCGCCGAGCGGACCAGTAAACACATCGAAAGGGCTAACGCTGTCATTCCAGCAGATTGCTGCGGAGGACTCGGGATCGCTTGTGGTCTCGGTTGCAAGAGATGGTTCCACCGTTGGCGACCTGATTGTCAATTTATCGACAAGTGATACCGATATCGCTACCGTGCCATCAACGGTGACGATTCCATCAGGGCAGGAGTCAATCGAGTTCTCTATACAGATTGCAGATGACCGTCTGCCTAATTTCGCAAGAGACGTGACCGTTCTTGCAGCGGGTGCCGACGACTCGTCGGCAAGTCGTCAGCTCACGGTGGAAGACGATGATGTAGCAAGCGGTATCTCAGCCCTTTTGGGCTGGCTTGAAGAGTTAGTGAGCTCAGATTTGGACGTGGCGATTCCTGGCTTGGCTGATCTTTCTACCGGCGAGCTTGCGTCTGTCGTTGACCAACTCGGATTAGCTGGTGTTCTAACAGGTCAAAACTCGATTGCTTCACTTCTTTCAACGTTGACAGGATCGGGAAATTCGCTCACCCTCGCAGATCTTGCCAGCCAACTTGACGGTCTCGAATTTAGCAATAGCGGCAAAACTTGGACTGTTTCGGCGCAGGGTCAGTACGACGTGGCATCACGGCTGGCTGCAATACGCGTCAAAATCAACGGCGCGGGTACTTCAGACAATTTGCAGATCGATTTTGGTGAAGCACTCGCGGAACTAGATGCTTCCCTTTCAGGCGAAATATCAGCGACTGCCAACGTCTCCGGCAAGATTGATTTCTCGCTTGCTTGGAACACGGATTCCCTTCTGCCGGTTCAAGATTCAATGACGCTGTCACTGAACGAAGTGTCCGCGGACGTTGCGGTTGATATCAATCAAATCCAGCTGGATGCCCAACTGGCGATGCTGTTCGGCAGCATCATCGATTCGGGGCCCGGGGGTGGTTTCGATAGCTTGATTAATATCGACGCCAGTATTGATGCCGGACTTGTTTCCAGCGATCCCATTAGTATCGGTACTCTACCGACGCTGACCGACAACGAAATCAACGTTGACGTGATGCTCGACCTTAATGGGGTGCTGTATTACGAAACCAATTTGGCTGGCATCACCCTGCCCGGCTATCAGGATGGCGACTTTGGCTTGCAGTTGGATTTGATCAATGACAAGCCAGAAATCACCCCCATCGGTGACCTTCCAAACGTTCTCGATCAAATCCGAAACCTCTCGCCACGACAAATCGCGGATATTGCGTTTCAGTTTGCGGACTGGCTGACCGGTCTCGGCAACTTCGGTTCCTTCAAAGATCAACTTCCCATCGGCGGTGGCGGTTTCGGTAAATGGGCCGACCTTGGCAGCGAACTGAAGCGATTGCTATTCGACGACTTCCAACAACTAGAGTTAGTTGCCGAGACGGCACCTCAATCGACGACTTACGCCGATGTGACCAAATTCCAACTAACGGTCAGTGATTCTGTTACCGTTGACGTTGACCTCGATCCTACGGCTACCGGTGACAACTCGACGATCAGCGACCTAGCAGCAGACCTGTCCGCTGCAATCGCCGAAGAGCTTGATGAAACCGATTACCCTGGTTCGATCATCGTCTTGGTTGTCGATGACAAATTGGCGCTTCGCTCGACGCTACCAGGCATCACCGGAATTCGAGTGAGTCAAGTCGAAGGGCAGACCGAACCAGGCTTGCAGCGACTCGGGTTCATTGATGGACAGGCAGTAGACCAGTTGCGAATGGAAACACTGCAGGATTTCGAGCAGATCATCCAAGAAGCGTTGGGCACGGCGTCGAGCCTGATTTACGACAGAACTTCCGGCACGGTTTCGATTGACCTCAGTTTGAACGCAGAAAGCTTGCTGGGTCGAACCCAAGTGGATTTCGATGATATCGGTGGAGTGACAGGAATTGAGTTCCTTGGGGCTGATTCATCGGATACAGATCGCAACGTCCTCGAGCTTTGGGGGCAGGCAACCGCAAGCTTTACGCTCGGGTTCTTCCTGGACGATCTTGGTTCGACCTTCCAGCTAACCGAGAGTACGCCCCTCAACTCGCTCGAGTCCTGGGGTATGGGAATAGAAGACAGCATTCATTCGACGCTGTCGCCGACTGCCAATACGTCATTTGCCAAGGACGTCAGATTCGCATTGGAAATCGCAGGGCAGACGCAACCGATTGAACTTCTTATTCCGCAGTCTGCAAGCGCCGGGAATGGTTCGCTTCAAGATCTCGCCATGGACCTCAACAATGCGTTAAGTGGCACCGGATTTGAAACAGCTATTTCCTTTGTAGTCGTTTCCAACACGTTAAAGCTAACGCTTCCGGGGAACACGATTACGAGTCTGAAGCTTCAGGAATCCGCCGAGGCTGGCGACTACTACGGTCTTCGCCGTCTTGGCTTCTCGGCTGGCGACGCTTACGGGCACCATCTGAGCATCACCCCGCGGATTGGCAACACGATTACGGTTGATCTTGAAGGTGTCACGACGATCGGCGACGTGATCAACCGAATCGAAGCTGCCTCATCGCACCTATCGGTTGACTTCACTGATGATGGACGTGGACTTAAGGTCACTGATTCGAGCTACAACCCAGCGGTCGACGATGAAGACGCACTCAACGATCGGTTTTCCATCAACGCGGCGAATGGCTCCTTTGCTGCGATCATTCTCGGATTGGCTGAGGAAGACGACGAGGATGATGGCATCATCGAAGGACGTCCTCTTGGTGGTGCCGCATTCGACGAAAGGTTTTACGTCGAGGACTTCATCGCAACGCTGCAGGTTAACGCAATTGCGGAAGACATCGATGCACTGGCAAACTTCGGCATTGTCGAAGTCGGTGTTGCAAATGGCAGTGGTGAAGCCAATGCATCACTTGAGCTAACGCTCAATGATCCGAATTCGGACGGTCGAATCTTCCTGTCGGAGATAGTTGATATTCCTATCTACGTGGAAGACGACCCCTCGCAAGGCCTGCTTGGTGATCTGACTCTTGAGTGCGACCTGAATTTGGAACTACCGCTCGTACTAACCTCACCAATCGCCGGGTTAGCCCTACCCAACGACGCCGCTATTATCGTCTCGTGGGCGGACATCCACAATGGAACTGAACCCTCGGTCTACCTGCGAGGCTTAGACTCACTGAAGGGGTTCCAAGATCTTTCGGGCTTCGGTCTGTCGCGTGATCTCAGCATCGAACGTGCGATTGACGAAGCTTTGGACGTAATAGCAGGTCAATTTGATATTCGGATTCAGGTCGATGACACGACGTATGAAATCCGACTCGATGTCATTGATCCGTCGATCGTTGGCGTTGATCCCGAACCAGTACTGACATTCGGTAATCTTGCAGATGCGATTCGACTCCAAACGGGCGGTAAGGTCACGCTGAACTTCAGCACCGACGGGCGTGGATTAGTTCTGACCGATAACACAGGTGGCGGCACATTCACGCTGAGCAGCCTGAATGAATCTGGCATTCTTAGCCAACTCGGTATCTCTGGTATATCGGCGGTAGATGGTGTTATCGAGGGAAGGGCGATCTATGAGCCGAATTTCCTTGATGCTTTCAGACGAGTCATAGAGCTGCTTCGATCGCTTGAACAAATTCCAGCCATGAAACAGCCGATCCCGGGTACTGGAACCAGCTTGAATGACCTGCTGAATTTTGCCGACAAGATCGACCAGCTGATAATGAAGCTGGAGGATGCTCCAAGCGAGACGTTCCAGAAGTTAGATGAACAAGTTACCGAATTCTTGAATCTTTCCGACGACGCCTTCCGGCTAGAATTTGATACGACAAACGGTGGCGCCATCAAGGCGATTTTTAACTTTGCCGAAGTTATTGATAAGCAACTACGGCTCGATTTTAATTTGGGAGCTGGGCTTGGCGACCTTGTCTATGCGGGGTCCGACGCGTCGCTGAACGCAAGGGTCGGCTACGATTTCAATATCGCAGTTGGAATGGACCTATTCGATGCCGAAAATCTGCGTCCGTTCCTTTATACGAACGACACTCGGTTGGATGTTACTGCACGTGTAGTTTCGGAAAGTACCACAACATCGCTTAACCATTTTAATGTGTCCGCTTCCATTGGACCTCTCGGAGTATCGATTCAAAACGGCTACCTCGTCGTTGACCGCGACGGTTGGAACGACACAAATAGCGATGGTCTCGATGACAACACGGACGACGCATCATTCTCTGCGCGGATCGTCGACTCAGAGGCCGAGTCGTTCATCGACGCAAACCAAAATGGCTTCTTCGACCCCGGTGAGTCCTTCACCGACTCCAATAACAACTCTCAGTGGGATGGCGGCGATGGTCGGCGGTATCTCGATGACCTGAGTGCAGACGATCTCCATTTCTCGTTCATTGGAGCGGCTGATGCAAATTTGCCGATCGTCGCGAATACCTTGACTGGTCCGCAAGCTGTCGGCGACATCTCGATAACTGTTAGTGACTTAATGGAGCCTGATCTGTCGGGGGCAAATGTCTCCGTTCCGAGCTTTCAATCGTTGCTGGACGCGTTTGATCCAACGACGAACCTGAGCGGATTCACCGACGGCTGGGATGCAGTTTTTTCGTTGCTCCAAGATCAGATTGTCGCCCGCTTGAACGATCTGGATCTGCCAATCATTGGCAATCAGCTTGGGGATCTAACCCTCTTCATCAATGACTTGCGTGATGGCGTTGATGGAATCACCACGTCAGCGATTGGTCAGAATGCGATTGGTGACCTTCGAACCGCGCTATTTCAGGCACTGAATGGTACCGAGTATCTGCTCGAACCCGGGACCTCCAATCCTGCAACTTCTGAACAGGATGTTCTCCTCAGCCAGGGTAGCGGGTATGTGGGCTTCGATGTTTCCCTTGGCGGTACGTTCCCGATCAGCAGCATTGAGCTTGACCTAGGGCTTGATGGACTAGGACTGATGATGTCGCCGCTCGAAAAGCCAACTCTGGACGTTACGGCAGAGTCGTATTGATATTGGTGTCGGAATCGATGAAACGGACGGCGTCTATATCAGTCTCAATGCAAACAAGACCGATGACCTGCACCTGGCTTTCAGCGCGGAACTGAATGGATTCAATACAGAACAAACCGCCCTCGAAGCGAGTCTCGGCTTCCTAACGCTTAAAGCAATTAATAATAAAACGGAAGCGGCCGCGGAACTGGATATTGATATCGATCCTGGCGCTGACGGTCGCCTTCGCCTATCGGAGATTCTCTCAGCGGACCTTTCAACTTCCTTTACTGGGAATGTGCTCGAAGCCGAAGATCCAAACCGAAGTGGTACAGAAGAACCATCAGGATCAGGGCAGTGGGACTACAACAAGGCAGCAATTGTCGATTGGGAGCTGATTGCCAGTATCAACGGCAACGCTGCGCTGCCACAGCTGAAGACGGGATTCAATCTTGATTGGACTGTGGGGAGCTTTGGTGCGTTAGGGAATGCACCTCAAATCGAGTTCGCCAATGTTCAAATGAACCTTGGTTCGTTCCTACACGAGTTCCTCGGTCCAATCGTTAACAAGGTGAACAGTACATTAGACCCCGTCCGCCCGGTTCTAAAAGTCTTGACGGAGCCCATCCCGGTCATCAGTGATCTTGGCGGGCCTGTCACGCTGCTCGGGCTCGCAGACTTCTTCGGCTACGGCGACTACAACGACTTTATTTACGCTGTGGACGACATTGCTGAACTGGCAGAACAGTTGAGCAGTGGGGTTGATGAAAAGAACTGGATCAATCTCGGATCATTCGGTGTCGATGGCATGCTGGCCTCGTCGACTCGTGGACGCAATAGTTTGACGCCGCAAAAACTGATTGACGATCTAGGCAACGTCATCGGTGATCTCGACTACGACGACATCGTACGTCAGATCGATGATTCGCCGCAACCGGCACAAGCCGCGGCCTTTAATAGCTCCGTTGGATTTTCCGGCGGCGGCGGGTTCAAGTTTCCTCTCCTCGAAAATCCTTCGTCCGCGTTCGGACTGTTACTTGGCCAAGACGTCACGCTGTTCGGCTATGACATGCCGGCGCTGGTGGCCCAATTTGAATACAGCCAGTTCTTCCCGGTAGTCGGTCCGATTGGAGCTCGGATCACTGGAAGTGTTGGCGCGGAGATTGACTTTGCGTTTGGCTTTGACACCGAGGGATTCTTTATTAGCGATACGGCATCAGTCGATGGCACCGGACCAGACGTGCCCGAGGTCACACTGTCAGCAGCCCTGAAGGCGGCCGCTGAAATCAACCTGGCCGTGGCTCGAGCCGGTGTAGGCGGCGGAATCGGGATCGATGTCTTTTTCGATCTCCATGACAAGGACAACGACGGAAAAGTCCGTGTTGATGAAATTGACGAGAACTTCAAGCTAGGCCCAATTCACGTTTTCGATGTCTCGGGCCAAGGTACGGCGTCTCTGTTCGCCTACTACGAAATTGGCTTCCGCGCTTTTGGAAAATGGGTGAAAGTTGCCGGCGACGAATACAAATTGGCCGAGGTAGTTCTGCTTGATTTCTCCTTGCCACGACCCAATAGCGAACCTGCACCACATTCATGGGTCACCGGTGGAGTCCTGAATTTTGCCACCACCGAAGGTAATGATCAGTTCACAGTATTTAACGGAAGCGGTCCGGATGCTGGCAAGATTGTGGTCGAGTCGCAGGGTAAGCGGATCGCCCATCCAGGCGCCAGCTCGATCTTGTTTGATGGCCTTGGCGGCGACGATCGCTTCACTGTGCAACCGGGAGTAGCCGTTCCGGTCACTGCCAATGGTGGTACTGGTCGGGACGTGCTGACGCTGAGCGACAAAACAGTGGTGGTTAATGGCGGTGATGGTGATGACATCATTGTACTGGGTGCCGGTGGAGCAACCGTCGATGGTGGCGATGGCGATGACGAGATCACTGGTTCCGACGCAGCAGACACCATCGACGGTGGATCCGGTAACGATTTGATCAAGGGCCGCGGCGGCAACGATTTGATTAACGGTCAAGCAGGGGCAGATCGTATCGAGGGTGGCTTTGGCGATGACGAAATCTACGGCGGAACAGATGGCGACTTTATCGACGGCGGTCGCGACAACGACATCATCCGTGGAGAAGGTGGTGATGACGAAATCGCTGGCGGATTCGGTGACGACATCCTTATCGGCGGTACGGGAAGTGATCGTCTTGACGGAGACCGTGGCGACGATTTGTTAATCGGCGACAGCATTTCGATTGCGCCGGTCTACGGTGTCACCATCGCTGAATCGAACCTCAGCGGCATTGGCAACGATGTTCTGCTGGGCGGTCAAGGTAGCGATTACATCTTTGGCAGTGGTGGCGATGACCGAGTGGACGCGGGCAGCGGAAATGACTTTGTGTGGACTCACGCTGGCGCGGACGATATCTCGCTTGGCACTGGTGTTGACTGGGCCGACGGCGGTATCGGAGACGATGTCATCCGTGGTGATGAAGGCAGCGATACGATTATCGGGAACCTCGGTGCCGATACAATTTACGCCGGAACGAACGCCAGCGGCGGTGGATCGACTTCTGATGAAAACATCATCTACGGCGATTTCGAAAATACGGACTCAGGAGATGGAAACGAGGCAAACGCGGACATCATCTATGGCGATGTTGGCATTGGAGGAACTCGCAACAACCAACCATATTTCGGTGACCTAATCTACGCCGGTTCAGGATCCGACAAGGTCTATGCGTTGGGAGGAACGAACCGTATTTTCCTCGGTGCAGGTAATAACATTGCGACGAGCGGTTCTGGTAATGACGAAGTCTTTGCCGAGGACGGCGACGACACGATTACGATTAGCGGTGGTAACAACACGGTCAACGCGGGCGATGGTAACAACACTGTGATTACCGGTTCCGGCTTCGACCACATCACGACAGGAATCGGCAACGACGTCATCAACGCGGGTGATGGGGGCACAGTAACAAATCCTCAAGTTATTCATGCGGGGGCTCAAACTGCACCGCTAAACGGTGACAAGCGAATCACGACTGGTGACGGAGTCGAGGAGATTACCACGTACGGTGGTAGTGACACCATCGTTTCCGGAGATGGCCTCAAGACGATCAATGCAGGCGAAGGTGACAACGTTATCAGCGTTGGAACGGTTGCCAGCGGCACGTCGATCGTCATCGTCGGCAGAGGTAACGATCGCATTACGATGGGTGATGGTGACAAGACGATCAAGGCGGATGCCGGAAACAATGTCATTCAAGTTGGTAGCGGCCCATCCACCATTACAACGCTTGACGGGGATGACCGAATTACAACGGGTAACGACCGGGACATCATCATCACCAGCGGCGGTAATAATACGATACGCTCCGGTGGAGCACGCGACTTCGTGCAAACCGGTGCTGGTGAAGACCAAATCTTCGGCGAAGGTGGCGATGACATTGTTCTCGCCGGTGCGGGCGATGACCGCGTCAGCGGTGGCGATGGCAACGACCTGATCGTTGGTGACTACGGTGATGACAATCTCTGGTGACAAGGGAAGAGACGTCATCTGGGGTGGGCTGCCAACAGATGCCGTTGCAGCTTGGGGAATAGGGACTAATGCGTTTTCGGTAGCTTCGCCACCGGAATGGATTGGTGAAAACGGTATCGAAGACACCTTTGATTGGCTAATTCAACCCTCTAGCAACAATGGATTCGAAACGTTTGTAACACCTGAACTGTTCGATGTCGTCAACAACTCGAATAACGACGATAGGCGAGGGGGACGGGATGCCTATGACCAGCCAACTGTACTGGTTGTTCCCAAAGTTCTTCTTTCACGCAGCGTTGACGGTGTCAAGCGCTACTGCATTGAACGCTGGAGATGGTGACGGATTCGACACGATCACTGGCGGTGATGACACCGACTGGTTGTTCGGCGGCGGTGACGCTGACTTAATCGATGGCGGTGCCGCGAGCGATTACATCGACGGTGGAGCCGCAAACGACCGACTGCTTGGCGGACTTGGCGAATCATTTGGCGATGGTGGCGACGATGTCATTCGTGGTGGCTTGCACAATGACATTCTTCGTGGAGGCGACGGACTCGACTTGCTATTCGGTGACGAAGGCGATGACCTCGTCTTTGGCGATGCAGGAAATGCGTTAGGCGGTCTCGGGCAGATCCTCTGGGGAGGCCCAGGCAACGATACGCTTTATGCGTTTGCAGGCTACGACGCACCGATCGAAGCAGGTAAAGACGGTGACCACTTGATCGGTGGAAGTGGTGAGGACTTACTCTACGGTAACTTGCGGAAAGACATACTCGATGGTGAAGGCGGCAACGACTTCCTGCACGGCGATTATCTCGATGGACCGCTGTATGCTCGCATCGTGCGAGCGGCAATCACTGGTGGCGATGACATCCTGCTCGGTGGTTTTGGACAAGATCAGCTATTCGGTGGTGGCGGTAACGATATTCTTCGTGGCCAAGAGGATGGCGACTGGCTGGAAGGCCTTGATGGCAACGATGCCTTGATCGGCGGACCTGGTATCGACATTCTTACACTTGATGTATCGAACACCTATTCAGTCACAGGTAATGACAAGCTATTCGGGCATGAGGCAACGGGCTCAACACTAGCCGATTTTGTGGATGACGCCGGAACAGCCGATCAGTGGGCTGACATCGTGTTGCTTCAAGGCGACACGCTACAGGATGCCTATGGAAACCCACTATTCCACGACAACATCTTTTTGTCTGGAAGTATTGGCACTGTTTTGAACATCACCTTTAAAGCGGCCTCGGGGCGCGATCCGGTTACGGGGCAGCTAGTTCACCGTGATTATTTTTCTGGCGAGATCATCGATCCCATCGGTAATAAGCAAGACATCAACGCGCAAATCAATTCTAGCGTCGAGCAAATTCAGATCGCAGGTTTAATGGGCGATGATGTGATTGATGTGCGAGGCATCACGACAACGCTCGCAGACGGCACTGCAAATGATGGTTCCGCTGCCGGTGTCTCTTACGCCGCGATGGTTGGCGGTGGTCCAGGAAACGACATTCTCTTGGGTTCCCCTGGCAACGATCGTCTCGATGGAGGACCTGGAAGCGATCGCATCTACGGCTTCGCTGGTAACGATCGGTTGTGGGGGGACTATTTCAACGGAAACGCGTCCTTCGATTCCGATGAACTCTACGCGGGCGAAGGTTTCGATGATTTGATCGGCGGTTCTGGCGATAACGTCCTGTCGGCGTGGTCATTCAATCCGACGCTCGACTATGCATTCAGCGGAAATTACGCGGCGACTCCTGAG
Source organism: Pirellulaceae bacterium (assembly GCA_041399205.1). Classification (GTDB taxonomy): domain Bacteria; phylum Planctomycetota; class Planctomycetia; order Pirellulales; family Pirellulaceae; genus JAGQOZ01. Next base: position 16,324 of record JAWKTK010000027.1, read on the forward strand.
ATTCTTCGCAATGCGTTGATGAGAACTGACGTCGCACCCAAAGCCGTTCTATCGACCGACACCTTTGGAGAGTTTACGAACAGCTTTGGATTGCCAGAATCCGATCCGTTGGCGGGAGATCGAGAAGACACCCAACTCAATCGTATGCTCGGCAACAGTTCAGTCAATTCGGAACAGCTATACGGTGGTACCGGGCTCGATTTCCTCTATGGCAACGGCGGTGGTGGGGCGTTGGGTGACGAACTCTACACCTACCGCGGTGAACGTTTTGGTGAAGGCCAGATGCCATGGGAGCAAGATGACGCCTGGAAAGAATACGCGAAGCAGACGGACGCCGTTTGGTACGTTGGTGCCAAGTCCGGCCTGAGCAACGTGGCTGATACAGTCCGTATCGATTACGTCACGGACCCAACCAGTCCGGTCTACAACCGTCACCAAATCAGTGTGAAGCAAGCTGGGACGTTCAATGTTCTTTATCAGTTTGAAGGAACGTCACCCTTTGATGCTTCGGGCGACGGACAATCGAGTACCGAATCATTCTTTGAACTGGAGAATGTCGGATACCGCTGGGATCCAGCAACTGGTCGACTTCATCGCCAGACCCCGGAGCAAGCGCCGAGAGTCCGGTTTGGGCACTCTTCAAGAGACGGACTTTGCTGCGACTGTACTTCCACCCGAAGGTGATTTTCTTGCGATCTTAGTCGATACGTTAGATGGTGAAGATCAGGTATTTGTCGGTGAAACAGTACAGAAATCGGTATGGGTCGATGCGGGGGCCGGCGACGATCTGGTGCGGATGGAACCTCGCCTGGCTTATCTGCCCGACATTTCCGACCCTGTTTCAGGCCGTAACGACACACCGGCAGGAGCCTATCCGCTGGGAAGTCTTACCACGGATATTGACGTGGAAGGTCTGACCATCGACAGCGCTGAGGACGTCTACGAGCGCGAGAATTCCGAGGTCGATTGGTTTTCCTTCAGTCTTAGCGCCGCGCCGAAAGCTGGAGATCTACTACGAATTTCGGAGGGTGTAGGTCGCTTTGTTCCCACCGATGGAAATGGGAAGCCTGGAACAGACATAAATACTGGTGCAATAGTCGCTGACCGAAAAGAACAGAATCTTCAAATTCAGCTCTTCACAGGAATTGAACCTGCTTGGAATTCGCTAGGAGACTACTCCGGTGCGGGAAATGTGCCGTTCTCAGTCACAATTCCGGGCGGAGATATGGAATTCGGGTCTGCTGAGTTCGAAACAGCGGATGACCGTATGCTTGTCAATGGTCGAACTTACAACTTGGTTTACGCGGCCGATCCAACGGAGCCACTCCCACTAACAATCACGCCGACTGAAGTTCTGAAGATGAACTACGTGGGTGACCCAGCCAAAGGTCCGATCGAGACCAATGCAGTCGATCATCTGCTACAAACCGCGACGGCCTACCAGAACGGAAGTGGTGCCTATATTGACCTGCAAGGGTTGTCAGCAAACACCACATATTATGTTCGTGTTCTTGATCAAGATAGCGTGACCGGAGGCTACTCGATTGCCTACCAAAGTGTCAGCACTCCAGACACTTATGAGCTCGCTTCAGCGAACACGAGTCCGTCATCGCCGCACCGATTCGAGTCACCTTCGTCGCTGGATCGAATCGAGAATCTGACGTTGCCCGCTATTACGGGAGCAACCAACGAGGGCGACTGGTTTGAGATTCCATTGGCTAGTCCCGCCGGAACGGTTTCAGTTTCGGTCGGCGAAGACATGCCCAACAGAATTGTGACATTGCATCTGGTTGAAAAAGGTTCGTTGACAGAATTGGTGTTCGCTACAACCCAAGCCAATGATCCACCCGCCACGATTGATTTTTCGACGGTGGCCGGGCTCTCGGCAGGAGACTACTTGCTGCGAGTCAGCGCAGATGGACCGGCACGATACACACTTTCGTTTGACATTGAGCAAGTGCTAACTGGTATACGATCAGCGGCGGAGCTAGTTAACGTAGCTCCTGAGCTGGCCAGGATTGGTTCAGCCTTTAATCCCTTCGCATTACCATCACTCGAGAAATTTGCCTCGGAAGTTCATTCGATTAGCGCCCCGGCTAACAATGCGCCCGAGACTGGCGACTTGGTCGATGCGGCCGCGAACTTTTACACCTTCACATTGTCGGAGAGGGGCACGCTGGGCGAAGCAATAGGCCTCCGTAATCTTGACTCGGATGCGAAGTTCGCATCGCCCGAAAACTTGCTCCGAATTCAACTTCTCGCCGCAGACGGACGCGTGCTTCAGGAGAACGAATCCAGCGACGCTGATCCGCAGACATCGATTGATCTGGCCGGAGTTGAGCCTGGGACTTACCGCATCCGCGTTGATGCAGTACGCCGATTCGACCAATTGCAGGGAGATCCATCAGAACCTGTCTTTGAAGCGTTGGCCTCCGCTAATTCTAAGTACGAGATTTACTCGGCGACAGGTTTGAGGGTACAGCGCGACAAGTCCGTCGTGGACGCACGCCAATCCGTTTCGCGATCGTTGTCGGCACCCCAAACGATTCGCCGTGATGTGATTTTGGGAGGTGACGGCGACGACGCTTTACTTGGCGGCAGCGGAGAAGACTGGATTTTCGGCGGTAGGGGCGATGATCGATTGTCCGGCGGTTACGACGATCAAGCGGAAGACTTGATCTTCGGTGGCGAAGGAAACGACTACTTCATCGTGCTGCCCGACAACTTGACGCTTGACAATGGCGTTCGCAAAGATCTGGGAAACAGCGATCTCTTTGTTGGGGGTGAGACAGGCGATGGCTACTTTGATCAAGTCTTCTACGTCGGAGGAAGCGGCGGTGATTTCGTCACGCTCGGGTTCGATCGCTTCCTGGGCAGACACAAAATATCGACGTTGGTTTTTGACACAGATACGGGAAATTTCGTCTCAAGTGACGGACAGCATCAACAACTTTACTCCTTCTTCCGTGCGATCAATATTGACCGGACGGTTGTTGATGCCGGCGCTGGAACCGACATTATCCATGCTGATCCCGGTTATTTGCTCGGAGGAGAATCTTGGGGCATAAGTGGCGGTGACCTAGCGGCTGGTGCGACAGCTTTTCGACAACTAATGCTTGTCGGCGGAGAAGATACCGATTTGATCATCGGAGGTGCTGGGGACGAAACCATTGTTGGAGGCAATCTGCTCGGAACGGATGACCAAGGCGACTTTCTTGCGGGAGGACTTGGCGATGACTTTATTCAAGCGGCTAATTCCAACGAAGGTGGAGGTTTAACCTACCAGAACTACCTTTATGGAGGCCGTTTTGAATTTGAGGATACGACACTCCAGGGCGACCTCAGCATCCAAGAGGTACTTCTGTTCACTCCAGATTCAGGTGTGATTCCACATGACTCACCGCTTGCAGTGAATACATATAACCCGATCGACAAGGCTTTCAATGAAGTAGGAAGTGTTCGGCGCGAAGTAGCGATTTTACCTGTCGATGGGAATGCTGGCGTTTCTTTCCCAATTGAAGCAGATGTGCCGCAAATACTTTCTTTCTCGTTCGCTCTGGAAGGAATCAATCCAGCCAGTGGTGGACAACAAAATCTACAGTCGATCGTGAGTGTTGGCGATTTTAACGGCGATGGCCTTGAAGACTTTCTTGCTTACGGCGCATCCGGCCAAAGTTTTGTTCTTTTTGGCCCCGTGCAGTCTTCCGCTCTCTCTCGAATCACAACAACACCCAAGGTGACACAGGCAGGCCGTGCGTTTGCTACGTTCCGAACAGAAGACTGGTTTTTCGAACGGGAATATACCAATAACCCAGCGATGGAGGATGATGTCGCATCCCTTCGCGCTGGAGGAAGGGCAGATCAGTTACTCGTTGAATCGCTCGGACGTTTCGTCGCGTCAGGAAACTTGATCGGGAATGATGACACTAGCGATTTGGTATTTGCGACAATTGAATCTGGCAATTTAGTTTTGAAAATTGTCGCGGGCGCGACATCAAGTTCTCGGCAGATTTCTAGTGTAGCCAAGACCATCACCTTGCCATTGACTGATCTTGAGACCAATCTCGATAGCCTGAGCGTAGTTGCTCTGGACTGGGACGGCACGAACGGGGAGGGGCATGATGAACTCGTCGTTGTCGGGACGCCGATCGCCCATGCGACCGACGTCAATGCAGAACGAACTGCGGGATACATCTTTTCCGGTGCAACGCTGAATACCTCAGTCATCGAATTCAACGCTTCCCATGCCTCAATTCACATCAAAACCGATACCACCGATAGACAGTCGCTTGTTTCGGTTGCAGCAGCTCAGCAAGATCCTCCAGTAACCTGGACAGCTACCACTTCTAATAGCAACTTGCGAGTATCTGCCGTTGGTGACGTCAACCAAGATGGTTTCGAAGACCTGGTCCTTGGCGACAGCACTTACGTGGTCTACATCGATTCTTCCGATCCGATTCCTGGTACGAATGTCGACGAGGCTTTTGGGCGAGTCTACCTGGCATTAGGCGGTCGTTCTTTGGCGAACTCACAAACGCCGGTTTCGCTGCTAGCAAATCCAGGTGGCAACTATGACGGGTCCCTATCTCACTACGTATGGCAGGGTCGGGGTTTAGGGGCTGACGTCTTTGTAAGTGGCGATACCAACTTTGACGGAGCCAGCGATTTTGGATTTACCCGAAACTACGAAGACGCCGACGGCAACTCAAGTAATATTGGCGATCAGGAAAATGCTCGTGGTTCGGTGTTTGTGATTGGTGGGACTCCAAAATACAAACCGGACCACAACTACCTGAATACGACAGGTTTCATCAACCCACTTCAGGCTGTCGATGATTCTGAAGACTACCGAGACGTCAATAGCGTCCTTGGAATCCTAACCAAGGTTACTTCAGGCAAACACGCCATCCCTGACCAGTTCGTAACTCTGGGCGATTTCGATGGAGATAGCCGAACAGACTTGGTGGTGACCCTATCGACCAACAACAGCAACCGGCCCCACGTCTACTACAGTTGCGACGAGCCGACTTGGGACGCCGTACGGATTAACGATCAGTTCATCGGATAATGGTAGTTTCCAAGGTGAAGTCAATCCGGTTGCCGCAAATACAAATCTAGCGGAAGGGGCAGATGGTTTCGGAGTGCTTTCTCCAACGCCGTTCCTTGATCTAAATGCCGGATGGAATTTCTGATCTGGTCATTGTGCTCCCGACGCAAACATCACGACAGGAGTTTACGACGATCCGCTCGAGGACGACGTGTTTGCGGACGCGGGTGCCGGTCGAGTTTATGTTATCTACGGAAGCGGACGCCCAACGGAACTTCCCGCCGGGCGTCTGGAAACGACACTAGCGAATCGAGAGATTCCACGCGGTGGCTTATATTTGGTGGAGGAACCTGACAGACAGGCTTGGGAATATTTTGGGGCTGACGACACTCTGATCAGTGCGTCGAACTCCGTGTCGGCGGGCAACCTGCGTGCAGGCATGTCTCTGCACAATGCTGCAAGCGATTCAGGATACGTGATGTACACAGCCGAAAGTGTGCATACACGATTTGTGAATCTAGAAGGTCAATCCCTTCTTCCTAAGGACAGCAGCGACCACTTCTTGATCGTTCGTTATTCAGCAGGTTCCTGGCAGTACAGCGATGGCGTTCAGTGGATTAACTTCAATTTCGCGTCGTCTGACACGCTAGTGGCCGAGGTTTTATTTGATACACATTCGGTTACCGCTTTGCCGTACGCTACCCAGCGGATCCACGGAATTCGCCCCGGCGTTCTTGGCGGAGATCTTGGCTTCTTCGCTGATTCCGATGCAGGCAACCCGAATCCAGGCCGCTATTCTGTTACTGGAACGACCTTTGATCTGCCAGGCATCGAACGTTGGTACACGTTCACTTTCCAAGGTGATGGGCAAATAGGGGATTACATCAAAATCCGAACGGACACGGGCATTAATCGTCCGATTAGTCGCCCGGCTGGCAGAGCTTCTACTCGACTAATCCGAATGCAGCCGCATTGAAAGAGAATTTCGAGTTCGACATCGATCCTCTGCAGAACGTGATACCACCTTTGAAATGGGCGAATTATCCGGGCTCCGATGCGACAGTCATCGACGTCGATCTTTCAAAACTTTTCGACTTGGTTGAGGCCGCTGAAGATTCCATCGGTACAGCATCTCTCTCGTTCAGCAGCAATTCCGTGGGAACTGGCTACATCCAAGTCGATATCTTGGATGCAGAGATTTTGGCGGGTTGTCACCAGATGATGTACTGGCGTCATCTGATCGGTTCCGACCAATGGCTGGTGCATTGAACCAACTGCCGGTCGTAGCAGACACACAGCAAGGCTTTGTGTTTGACCTGACAAGAGATTACGGACGCTTTGTCTGCGGGCAAGACGCGTCTGAAGCTACGTGTTACGTCGGACATCTACCAGTCATTGACAATCGACACCGCGTCACTGCAATTTGATCTTCAGACAAACGTCGGGTCGGCATGGTTGCTGATCTCTTCGACTTCGAGGGCCGTCGGATTGCGGGGGGAATGCCGCTTATCCATTATCGACCTCCGGTCGGTGCCAGGCGGGCAATACTACTTGCGAGTTTACGATCCGTTCGCTGCCGCACCGAACGCGACTGGACATGACGGCCACCGGCTCTTTGTCGAGAGCTGCGACCCTGCAGATCCCGCGCAACGAGGTGATTTCAATATCTCGATTGAGGTTGAGGCACCGAAGGTTGGTGAAGGCGGATGCTCGGTCGGATCGAGATGAACTTCGCGTAGCGGTGCTAATGACTTCCTCAAAGGTGGAGCCTACTACGATCGTCTCTTCGGCGAAGCGAATGCCGACCACTTCGTGGCCGAAGAACTCGAAATTCGCGACCTGAATTACGGTGGCGCTGAAGATTTCACGCCCGAAACGGTCGATTTAGGCTACCTGGTGGCCACACCTGACGACTTTGATATTGCGGCCTCGTTGCAAAAAGCATCATTGCCGCCCATGGATCCCGCCTTGGAACTTGCGATTGCACGGGAACTTGGGCTTGCTGTTCCAGACGCGAACGATGAACTTCGGCTTTTGCGTCCGCTCGCGCACAGATCTCCGCTCTCTCGTACAGCTCTATGCGGATCCGGGTTCGCTCAAGCGATTCCGAGCAATTCAACTTTTAAATTCACTGTCCGGTCTCGAATACGCGACCAACCTTAGTGTTGGGGATTTCTAATCAACAAATCTCGTCTTTGTCCAATGTTGAACCGGGCATTCGATTGTTGCGTGAGGAACAAGGCGAACTTGGTTTGCGCGCCTTCGCTTCATCGATGCAGATGGTAATCCGCTTCTAGACGGATTTGAATGAAGCCTATCCGCCGACTGATATCGGGCGCTGCTGTATTGCTCAGCCGATTGAGCAATCCGATATGTCAGCATCGATTCGCTCAGCGGTGCAACGTCCGTCAACGCGAATGGCCATGATGGAAACACCTATTACGACCTGTCGTTCACTGACAACCTGGACCAACTGCGTTGGCTGAGTGCTCGTGATAATCAGATCACGACGTACCAGGACGTCTTCCTGGAGTCGAGCTACACGGGAGCGAAAACACCTTTCGCTTGGTATACGCTGGACGAGATCAACGGGGCATATGTTCTCGCAAGATAGAGGGATACGAGGCCTCGTAGACCCCGCACGGCCTATTATGCGGAGGACTTAATATGCCACCGGAATAAAGCTAAATGGAATTGGCGGATGGACATCAACGTCCCAGAATCAGCCTCCCGTTGCGTATCGGAGAAGCTAATGGCAACCAATATATCGCCGGATACGACCCGCCAACTGACGACGATCTGTCTGGGCAGATTGGCTTTGACAAGCCCATAGACCTGAAAATAGCCGATCAGAAGCAGCTCAAGCTTTCGTTCAAAGCGAAGACCGGTCCTTTATCATCTCCTATATCTCATAACTCAGGAATGGGGATACGATTTAGCGAGTCAACCTATGTAGCGTGGCTAGCAGAACAGGACGGAACGTGGCAATTGCAATGGCGACCGAACGCTGCGGTCCGCTACGTTGTTACTGGAATCCCTCAAAATCAGACTGACTGGGTATCGTTTGAAATCATTGTTGATCTAGAAAATTCAGAGATCTATGCCTTGCCGCTATGATGTGGGTAATGGGTGGACAACGACGGATCCAATGTCGATAGAGTCTACAGATGTTGCGAGTTTCATTGGTCTGACCATTTTTCAGGATTTCCGAGTTCACACCGGAGTTGATATCGATGACATAGAATTCGGAACCATCGCAAAACCAATGCCCGGCCTTACGAGTAGTACCGGCTATGTTCGCAATGTACAAAAGACAAGCCTTCACCAACCCCGCACAACTTATGTTGCGGAGGACTTCGAGTCCTATGCCACCGGAATAGAGCTAAATGGAATTGGCGGATGGACATCAACGTCCGTGGATCCGTCCGCGGATCCGTTTGTGTCTTGGTTGCGTATCGGCGGAGCGAATGGCAACCAATATATCGCCGGATACGGCCCGTCAAATGGCAATGAGTTTGCGAATATTAACTTTAACAAGCCCATAGACCTGAAAATAGCCGATCAGAAGCAGCTCAAGCTTTCGTTCAAAGCGAAGACCGGTCCTTTATCATCTCCTATATCTCATAACTCAGGAATGGGGATACAATTTAGCGAGTCAACCTATGTAGCGTGGCTAGCAGAACTGGACGGAACGTGGCAATTGCAATGGCGACCGAACGCTGCGGTCCGCAACGTTGTTACTGGAGTCCGTCAAAATCCGACTGACTGGGTATCGTTTGAAATCATTGTTGATCTAGAAAATTCAGAGATCTATGGCCGCTATGACGTGGGTAATGGGTGGACAACGACGGATCCAACGTCGATAGAGTCTACAGATGTTGCGAGTTTCATTGGTCTGATCATTTTTCAGGATTTACGACGGAATAACACCGGAGTTGATATCGATGACATAGAATTCCGAACAATCGCAAAACCAATGCCCGGCCTAACGAGTAGTGGAATTGTTCTTGGTGGAGTTGCCAGTAGCTCCAGTGTTTCGCCGTCCCCAGGTTTAACAAACCGAAACCTTGGTTCTTTGGCATTCGACGGAGATTCAGGTCATGTCGCGATTCCGCTGCGAATCGAAACTGACCTTTGGGACATCAACAACGAAACACTCGCTGCATCATTGTGGGTCCGGACGGAATCAGCATCTGGAGGTATTTTCTCAGTTACCACAGAGGCTGCTAATCCTTCCCTTGGTGCGTCGGTGCTAAATGTATACTTGGACGATGGAAATTTAATGATCATGGGAGGCGATGTAGACGCTCGTCCCGCAGGTAATCAAATTGCCATTGATGATGGAGCATGGCATCACATATTGATTTCTTACACTAATCCTGGCGATGCCAATCAGCGTTCCTACCGTTTGTATTTGGACGGAAATCTGTACACCGCTGAGGGATCTTTTTTGTTGCCTGTGAAAGAAGGGGCTACCGAGGAATATCGGTTTGCCCAGATTGGATACGCCAGAACGCCAAGCGGCGAAGCTTGGCTAGACGGTCAGATAGACGAAGTCCGACTATATCGTGGTCCGGCATCCAATCTGCCTGATCAGCAAATTGCGATTTTGGCGACGGGCAGCGGACCCAAGGCGGAGACCTGGAATTCGTATCTGAGTGATGACATTGCGCTTAGCGGTGTCATTGCACTTAGTGGCAAACAATCCCTGGAGGTATTGGATCTGTCGAATAACCAAATCAGCGACGTCACACCACTGACGACAGTGGATAAACTGCGGTGGCTGGACTTGACCAACAACCGGGTATCATCGATTGATGCACTGGCTGGGCAATGGATTGTCGACAATGGAGATGCCGCGTACTCTGAAACGGGAATTGGTTGGACCGATGCCAGCCGACCCAACGCATTCGAGTCAGATTATCGTATTGTCGCGTCGAGCAATGGAGAAGCGACCGCAACGTACACCTTTACCAGTCTTCCCGTTGTGGATGGCTCCACCAACCCAATTCACTACGAACTGCAAGTGACCTGGCCAGAGCACGAAAGCCGAACGTCATCGGCGCAATGGCGAGTCGTTGACGTTGCTTTTGCCTCTTTACTCGAAGAGCCGTTGGTCACGGTGACCACGCAAAACATAGAAGATCCTGGGGATGCGGGAGACGCTCTAGCGACTGCACGTGAGCTTAGTGAGTGGGCGCTGGAGAGTCAGCAATTGCGGCTCGTATCGGAATTGGGTGACGGACAACATGCTGATTTAGACGTCGATTTGTATGCGTTCTCGGTGGAAGCCGCAACCACATTGATTATGGAAACGCATCCAAGATCAGGAGATTCGGGAACCGACACAATTCTACGGCTGTTTGACGTGTCTGGACAGCAACTAGCCTATGATGATCAGAGCGGTATTGGGTATTCGTCCAAATTGACGTACACGTTTGACGTGGCAGGTACTTACTACGTTGGAGTTTCCGGATACTCGAACGATACTTACGATCCGAACACGGAGGGAAGTGGCACATCTGGCAATTTAGGAAGTTACGAATTGACGTTCAGTGTGCCGCAATTGGATCAGTACGTACTTGGCGAGTTAGACTCGGCCATTTTCCCAATTGCTGTCCGAAACATCCTACGCGAAAATGAATTCCCCCTGGACACTTCCTCGACCACTGTCCATGTCGAATTACCAGGACGATCTTGGCGACTCGACGATGGGAAACGTGCCGTTGATATCGAGTTGGTAGAGGACGACGAGCAGCTGCAATTGCGATTTACCAAATTGACTTCGGACTTATTCTTCTCCAATCAACAAACGGTACCTCAAGGTGATACATTTGGAGAAGCCGTATGGGAACAACTGACTACTCTAACTCCAAGAGCGGATGGAACGGTTGCGGTTGCACTTTCTGATCAAGACTCTGATCTGATTCAAGGCAATCTTGCAACCGACGCGGTTCGACTGGTTAGAGCAGTCTTTCCAAACCTCAAAGTAGCAAGCTTTGCTGGAAACCCGCTCAACGAGTCGGCCCAGTTGCTGATTGTGGATGAATTGGAAAGAACGATCTCGGACAAGAAAGACACTGCACTCATAGAAGGTTTCACGTACGACGACAACTCTGCCGCACCATCCATTGACCAGATCACATTGCAAACATTCAATTTCAGCGAGTTCTTGCCGACGACGGTCAACGCATCGAATGACGGCTTCGGCATCTTACGACCGTATACGTGGAACGGTCCACCGGCTAAAGACGTCAAGGGCCGGACAATTGAAATCGTGTCAAACGAGGATTCCGTCCAGGTCAGATCGATTAGCGGCCCAGTTCCGCTTGCTGGCGAGTTTGGTTGGTTCGGCGAGAATAATGGAGGATTGTTCTACGGCCAAAGGTATTACTCGAAATATGATAGCGAAGCCCGAATGGCAACAATGTACGTTGAAGGCGATCTACAGATTGCCGCTGACACAATTAGAATCAGCGGGGGCGTACCGCTCTCTATTGTTGTCGGGGGCGACATCGTCATTGATTCCGGTGCAGAATTCAACCGCTCGGTCATAAGGAAAGCCAACGAGAATCCGTTCCTCCCGAACAACGCACGATCCCCCAATATTGCCTCTCTGCAGGGCGGTTGCCAAGCCTTCGGTTTGCTTTCCAATTCGATTGCGACTGTACTGAATGACGTCGCAATTTTTGGTTCGGCGCCAGACAACGCAGCGCTTGCCGCGATTCGCCTTGAAGACGCATGGGGACCCGGGGGTCTCGGTTGTGCTCTAGAGAGCCAGGAATACGTTGGCTACGACATGGTTTTGATCGCGAACCTGTCAGACGTGGATTGGAACGGTATAAGGCTGGGCGTTGGTGAGAATCCTCCGACACAACTTGTAACAGGCGTATGGCAGCGCAATGCTGACGGCGAATTGAGCGAAGATACACATGTGCTCGCTTCCCTTGCAGGCGGAGCGGTCTACGCGACGCTGATTCCCGAGTCAGTGACCACTCTTACAGTCCAGGCCAGTATTGTTGACGGTTCGGAGAAGGAAACGACGTTCAAGCTTGCCGATGATGACATTGTGTATTTGACGAACTCGTTGCGCGTTCCATTCGAGGCAAGCGAGACCGACAGCGAAAGCTTGACCGTAACCACCAATGCATCCGACGATGGAGTTCACATTGCGATTGAGAACAACGAACTGATCATTACGCCCAAGCCAGGATACACAGGTTTCTTCGAAGTCGACCTGACAGCGAACTACCGTAGCGTCGATGGTCAGAGCGATTCAGGTCGCTCGTATACGGAGTCGTTTGCTGTTACCGTCGGTGGCACAGTCGTTCAGGGAAGGCAATTTGAGGAGGCGGAAGAGGCGGAAGGTGCCGTTCTTCATGTTGATATCGATGGTGATGGAGACAAGGAGACGGGGGAGGTATTTGTCGCCAACCAATCTGGCGTTGCAACTGCATTCAACCTTCCTTCGTTCAGCAATTTGCCCACCGTCTATATTGACATGTCCGCCGCCGATGTTGGCGACACAATCGCAACGGCTCTTGACACAATGTTTGATTCGTCCCAACAAGTGCATGTCATTGACTCGCAAATTGGCGATGGCGATCAGCGGAATCTTGACGTTGACCTTTATAAGTTCAATGTTGAAGCAGGCGACACGGTGACGCTGAGAACCCGACCAATTTCGGGCCGTCAAAGCATGGATACAATTCTGCGATTGTTCGAAATCAGCATTGGCGAAGAATCACCCTGGACAGAGATTGCCGTCAACGATGATTTTGGATCCCTATATTCTCAGATTAACTACACCTTCGCGACGGCCGGCACCTACTACGTCGGCGTCTCGGGTTACCCGAACCTCAACTACGACCCGTTCGAAGGTGGATCGGGTGTGACTGAAACGGGCGGTGACTATCGGTTGACAATCGCGAAAGGTGGCGTTGATTCGTTGGGCATTGATTGGGTCAACGTACCTTCAGGTGATCCAGAAGCCATTCCTCCGACGTCCGCAGGTATTGGAGAGATCATTTCTGTCGGCGATTCTTTGATCACTTCGTGGGTTAAACTCATGACGGCGGGCTGGATGTGCAGCGCCTGCTGAGGAACTGAATTCGAGCTGTCTGGGCGGATTGTGCGTCCAACCGATTCTACGGTCTTAGAGTATCGCTGGACTTTACATGATTCGACTGGAGCCGATGTCACTCCGGCTGGGAATGGCGATTGGAAAATTCGCAATGATCTAATTGGCGATGCAAATCTTGATGGCGAATTCAGCAGTTCTGATCTTGTTCAGATATTTGTTTCGGCATTATTCGAAACAGGCGAGCAAGCTCAATGGCCTGAAGGTGACTGGAATGGGGACGGAAGATTTGATACATCCGATTTCGTCGCTGCATTCCAAGAAGGCCGCTATGAACAAGGGCCGGTCGTTCCAACGCTCCGTTACTTTGCGTCTAATCAAGGGGTGTATCGTGCCGACCTGGAAATTCGTGGGCGTCGCTCGGACAATTCCGCGTTCGTTTACCTAGACTCGACAACGGTCACAGTCAACTCGGTTGGACCAAATATTGAGCTCGGGTTAGACTTCGAGATAGACGAAGGTGAGCTACACGATTGGCCGAATTTGCTCGATAACCTGTCGAGCGATGTTTGGCAAGTTGAAATCGATGCCAATGCAGACGGGAAATTTGAAACCGTATTTGAAACAAGTTCAACGAATCGTCATCTGACTTATTCGTGGCTTACTTCGACCGGTGGACAGAAGCAGGAGTTCCGGGTACGAGTCACCGACCTGGATGAAAATGTTTTCTCCGAAGACTCCGTCATGGTGACTGTCAGGGATGCTGCTCCGCAACAAGTCCAACCGTTCGAATCAGAAGGTTGTCCACAAGGTCATTACTGTATTGTTGAGGGACAATCGCTGGGTGACCTGTTAGCATTCCGCGACGGGAACGATGAATGGACGGTGACGGTTGCCTATTCGGATGGCGTAACGGAAAATGGAGTTGTCGTCGTAGATCCGAAAGAGCCATCCGTCAAGCGTGTTCAATTGGCTCGCGTTTTTGAGAATGAGCAGCGTGCCACTGCCACTGTTAGGATCAATGACTTGGCTGATGGCGAGATCAAACAGTATACCATTGGCATCACCGTAGCCAATCAAGCACCATCCTTTGGCGATGGAATCAGTGCGTCGACATCGCTTATACTGACCAATCAAACGGTGTTTGATCAAACGCTAGACATAAACCCATTTTGGACACTGGATGGGCAGTGGCAATATGGAATTCCTAATGGACAAGGGGGAACGAAGAAAGATGAGTTCGGCGTTCGATATGGAAACGCAGATCCTAGCTCAGGAAGCACCGGCAATTTCGTACTTGGCATCAATCTGGCTGGCGACTACTCTACAGTGCCTGACGGTCCCAGCTACCTGACAACGACGCCAATCGACCTGGTCGGAGTGCGGAACGCCGAATTGAAGTTCATGCGTTGGCTCAATATCGAAAACCAGCCTTGGGCAAGCGCCTCAATCGAAGCCTCCGGTGACAATGGTGCAACGTGGGACGTAATTTGGGAGAATGGGTCCGAATCCATTACGGACAACTCATGGCAGAATGTCAGCTTCGACATCAGCGCATTTGTCGATGGCCGGAGAGAGGTTCTTCTTCGATGGGGACACGAGGTCGTCGGCGGCGGCTATGAATACTCTGGCTGGAATCTGGACGACATCCAGATTCGCGGCGATGTCACTCAGGTTGACGAAGCGACCAGCATCGAGTTTTCCGTTCCGGTAACTGATGTGTTAGCGGATTCGCTTGTTTACGAATGGGATTTCAATTTTGACGGGGCGACATTCAACGTCGATTCCCATAATGCCAATCCAACGCATCAGTTCCCCGACGAAGGAACATATGTCGTCGCTGTTCGTGTCAGCGATGGTGTTGCAACTTCCGAGATTTTGACACAGGGATACGTTGTTCAGAATATTGCTCCTTCGATTGACTCATCGGGTGTGCAAAAGAATTGGAATGAAGGTGACACTCTGTCGTTTGACGGTGCATTAATCGCATCTGATGCAGCAAATGACATTTTGTCCTTCGCATGGGAGTTGTTGGACGGCAATCGGAACGTGGTTGATACGGCAACATCGCAGGTCTTCAATCCCGCCAATGTTCCTGCTAACGAAGGCGAATACACGCTTCGATTAACGGTTCACGATGGAAACGAAGGTCAATCAAGCGAAGAATGGGCGATTTCGATCGCAAACGTTGCACCTCAGTTCAGTATATCGGTGTCTGGTACTGCAGAAGAGGGGAAGGAACAGAGACTTTCAGCATCGAATTTCGTCGAACCTGGGCGCTGACACGCTCAGCTATAATTGGTCGATTGCTGGCCCCAGTGGCCAAATCACTGCCATGGGAAGCTCCCGCGAATCAGCGACATTCATTCCTGTCGACGAGGGTTCGTACTGGATTACGCTAGATGTATCAGATGGCAGGGACACGTCAAGACAGACACACGAGCTAGTTGTACGCAATGCAGTCCCGACGATTTCCGGTCTCACTGGAGGCTTCGAGACGGCCAACGGGATCCCGTTTACTTTGACTGGTATCGTTGCCGATGCAGGATCAAACGACAGTCTATTTGGTACGATTGATTTGGGTAACGGTGTGCAATTGCCGCTTTCGTTGCTAGATTCCGGCGAATTCAAGGTGAACTACATTTATCGCGAAAGTGGGCGATATAACGTTACGATCACAATACGCGACGAAGACGGAGCAGAGATCACCGAGACAATTACACACAACGTCGGTGTCGATTTTCCCGGCGATTTCAACCGGAACGGTGTTTTAGACCAGACGACATCAATCTCTGACAGATGCGATCGTAACGAATCTCAGCTAGTGAGATTTGATGATCTCGGCACTGCACCAACAGATTGAACCTGGATCAAAGACCTCGTAACACTTATATTTTGATCTCGATGGCACTGTCAACGCAACAATTTGAACTTCTGGATCAGACTTCGAACATTATATTGGCGACGCAAATCTGGATGGCGAATTCAGCAGTTCTGATTTTGTTGAAATATTCGTTTCGGCAAAATTCGAGACAGGCGAGCGGGCTCAGTGGTCCGAAGCGACTGAATGCAGACGGCTATTTTACCACGTCCGATTTCGTCGCCGCATTCCAAGAAGGCGGCTACGAGATTGGTCCGGTCGGTAACAAGGCGATTTCAACCGGAACGGTGTTTAGACCAGGACGACATCAATCTCTTGACAGATGCGATCGTAAACGAATCTCAGCTAGTGAGATTTGATTTAGATCTCGATGGCACTGTCAACGCAACAGATTTGAACTTCTGGATCAAAGACCTTCGTAACACTTATATTGGCGACGCAAATCTGGATGGCGAATTCAGCAGTTCTGATTTTGTTGAAATATTCGTTTCGGCAAAATTCGAGACAGGCGAGCGGGCTCAGTGGTCCGAAGGCGACTGGAATGCAGACGGCTATTTTACCACGTCCGATTTCGTCGCCGCATTCCAAGAAGGCGGCTACGAGATTGGTCCGCTCGGTAACAATGGCGATTTCAACCGGAACGGTGTTTTAGACCAGGACGACATCAATCTCTTGACAGATGCGATCGTAAACGAATCTCAGCTAGTGAGATTTGATTTAGATCTCGATGGCACTGTCAACGCAACAGATTTGAACTTCTGGATCAAAGACCTTCGTAACACTTATATTGGCGACGCAAATCTGGACGGCGAATTCAGCAGTTCTGATTTTGTTGAAATATTTGTTTCGGCAAAATTCGAGACAGGCGAGCGGGCTCAGTGGTCCGAAGGCGACTGGAATGCAGACGGGATCTTTAGTACCTCTGATCTGGTCGCTGCTTTCGTAGATGGCGGCTTTGAATTTGGCCCGAAAGCAGCGATCGAAGTTGAACGGGGAATCGAAGCATTTGGGATTGCCGTTATTGATAGACTTCGAGTTTTCGAAAATCTGGAGCTCGAAGACGTTTCGACTAACCAAAACGAACTCAACGAAGCGTTTCGCAAATACAATCGGGATGAATTCGCAGATTCGGCCCAAGCTCGCGAATTGCCGCAGGTTACCGACGACGAATCTAGAACCTTCCCGCAGAAGAATACGCTTGGTTCGATTGATGCCGTTTTTACGTCTGACGTGCTCTGGATTGAGGAAAAGCTAATTGAGGAATTTGCATTGAAAACTGGACGCAGAAAAAAATGACCGACATTGTGCATAACTCGATCAATTTCATCGGCGATATCGCGAATAACGCATTCTAACTGTAGACACTTTGAACCAACTGGAGATTGCTGGACGCCCGAAAACCATTGATAGAGGAGGTTGCCGATTCAAGGTAAGCGTCTTGCAGCACCATTCAGTAGTGTTGTACCGTGCGTCGGAGGCGGGGATGAGAATTTTATTAGTTTTGCTATAGGCGTAGCGATGGAGTGTGATCGGCGCTGTTCGTAGTTCGCTGAAATGCTCAGGCGACCGGTGTTCCTCGTTTCGCGGGCACTGGTTGAGGTGCTTTCGCCGTCGGCTTTCGTTCTGAGAATTCAGCAGTCAGATCTGGCTGAGGCCGATTGAGATCTTGATGACGCGGGTTTCAGATTGGGCCTTCTACGTTTGACGATAAGATGCCTACCACCTGTCTCGCGTTCAATTTTTCAGGGCATTACCCAATAAGCGTGGCCTTCTTTTTGTCGCAGCTTGAGTCGCCGAGCCTCTGGCGGAGCACAAAACCGAATTGCCTGATTAATGTCATGCAGGACCGACGCAGCGCTGTTGAAGTATCCATGGCCAAGGTCGGAGACGTCGAATTGTTCTATTCGCACGGTGTGTATTCCCTCAAATTGAAGAATCGGCGGATGAAAACCGACACGATTGTTTAAATTGACCACCGAAGACGACCAAACCGCCCAGTCTTTGGGAGATGCGTACATTGTAATCTGCTTTGCTGCCTTGCCGAGGATTCCCGTCCTTTGCGTAAAGAGATTGACCTCTACGTCCGGTGCAGCCAGGAAGATTTGATCAAAGGGATAGTCCCCGACTCGATCCAATACCCGAGCAAGCGAATGAACGAATCCACGATTCCCCATGCTATGTGCGATAATGTGAATACGCTGGGCGTTACTTTTTTCGATAAATTGAATCAGGAACTTTGCCAAGAAAGGTTCTGCGTGGCGAATGGAATCACCATCCGCATTGTATCCCAATAACCTACCTTGCGATGGCCAGCTATAGAATGCAGTTGGGCCGGGGAACGGTAAATCAACACTTATTTGGGCGGCGCGACGTGCGGCATCTTCGAAGGATACGTTAAATCCGTGTATGAAAATCAGTGCGTGGCGTTCCGGATTGTCGATGCTCATTTTTTCGTGCAAGTCACGCCAGAAGCGTTCGTGGCCCATCATGCTTGTGTTTTCAAGACGCACACGGTCATCGTGACCAGTAATCCAACGCCACCACCACGGAGATCCTAGTTTTCCAGTTGTCCGTCCCCAATCCGGTACAGCTACCTCGCACGTTCCGCAGTGTAATGAATTGTCGCTTTCGCTAGTAAAGACGATTTCGTTACTACTGCTGATCGGCTTACGATTGGTGCCAAACCAAAGTGTGACGCTTGGCACCTCTTCGGGCATACTGTTAGCATCTGTATCACTTCGATAAACAACGGTATTCAAGAGTGATTTCGGTTTGAAAGATCGGCTGACGAATTCAGGTTTGCATCGGTTTGCTCCGCGTAACTCTATTTCGGTTTTCCCCATGTCAAACGCGTCTCGGTAAGTCTTGCCGAGGCTAACGCCCCTGTAGAATCCTTTCGAGAACAATCTTGCAGATTCGTCATCAATTGGAGCGGGCATTCCAATTACTGCGTGAACATGGTGTGACAATTCGTCGGCGTGTTCGAGGGAGTAACAAGCATTAAGAACAACACAATCGATTGTCGCGCCCGATGAAGCCAAGCATCGGCCCAGTGTGCCTGGGTAAAGCCTTACAGGGATTCCATGTTCGTCTGGAAGATATATCGCTCCACACGTTGAGCCATGTCCGGCCAAATGAAGAAGTCTCGGACGAAGTCGGGTGATCAATTCTGAAAGATTATCGATTCTGGCGTCCAGGTCGACGACGACTCGACAACTGGAAGCCCCAAGCTGTTGCTGAATTGTTTCGACCTCATTCTTAAGAGAAAGCAGTTGATTTGTTTGCGTGTTTGCGGCGAGTACCAAAACATCGCATTCTTCTACATGATTAACTGCGGATTCGCATATTTTGCTTTCCCAGATCCGAATTTCCCGGTTTCCGTTGGCCAACGTAGCAAAGCGATTCGACTTGGTGTCAAACGCAATTCCAAACGTTCGGTGATATCGTTTCGCCTTTTTGACACGGAATTTCGGTTGCCAAGTTAGTGTGTCAAAAAATACGTCTTCGGAGTTTTCCCCTGAACAGCCGAGGCAAGCGCCATCGTGGGAAAAATCGAGCATTACATTCTTGGACGGAAGTTTGTGCGTGAAAACAGCATCCCACGATGGAAGGCGAAATACCTGAATTTCACCGTCTTTGGTGCCGACGCCAACTAGATTCGTTGTGCCAATGGCAACAGATTGAACTGGGCGACGGAAAGGTATCTGTGCGTCCGTTCCCGATTCGACATCCAGCATACGCAGCGAGTCTTTCGCATAGGTGACCACAGCTGTACCATCCGGTGTCCAATCGAAATAACTTGCCTCCAATGCGAACTTGCGTTGCTTTGCAACTTGGTGGTTTTGATCCAACCAATAAATCCAAATGCCATCCTTTCGTACCAGACTGGCCAAGATTGGCGTTTCTGTCGGTGCCCATTTAACTTGGTAAATCCGATCGCTTCGAAAAATAGAATTCTGGCAGTTCCACTGATGGTCCCAAATACGGATCTCTTGGTTCCTAGCACCGGTTGCCGTCAGTTTTCCGGATGGGTGACAAGAAACGCTTAGAACTTCGGCGTCCAATTGCTTTGAGAATTTCAGAAGTCCGGAGTCCGTATTCCATAGTTTTGCGGTTCCGTCTCGACTAACAGATACCAGTGTTGACCCGTCAGGCGACCAGGACAAATCACATATTTGTTTGCTGTGGCCACGAAGTGTCGAAAATAGTTTAAGTGCTTGGTATTCCATCGGTTTGTCCTAACGCTAATGGCGATTGGACAAATGTACCAGAAAGCAAACGTCCTTGGAATCTGGACGCTATGTGGTTTCAGTGCGAGCGGGCTGTCCGAGCGATTCGTTCGTTCGCTGCCCACCGGAGAACCACTTATGGCCTACCGAGAGAGCAACTTGCATCACCAACGCGAAACCTTTTGCTGTTTTGTTCCGATTCGCCTTTCGTGTACCTTCCCTCGTTTCATATTGCCGTCGTCCCGTAGTGTTGATCGTTTGAAAATGAGCCACAACATTTTTTCGTTCCCTATGCGTGATTTTTTGGAATGACTGTTACTGCACTACATATACGCGTGTGGCGACCATTACTGCGCCGTTTCGCAAACAAATCTTACAGACGAAATAACGACGTGCGCCCATTGGACGCACGTCGCTGTAAACAATGATTAGACGCAGCCTTGGTATCGGCAATCGCGTTCAATTCCGCGGTATACGTCATTCAGGTCGGTGTATCTGTTGTTGAAGCCAAACGTATCGTAACCGCGACCGCCAAAGATACTGTCGCGATCGTTATCCGAGTAACCGTGTTCGCAACCGTATAGTCGATCGTTGCCTCGATTTCCAAACAGCAAATCGACGCCGGCTCCGCCCATAACGGTATCGTTTCCTTTTCCGCCATGAATTTCATCATTGCCAGCCAATGCTCGAATGAAGTCGTCTCCTTTGCCGCCAAAGATCACGTCATGCACTTGCGAACCAAGTACCGTGTCATTACCTGCGCCAGCACGGATGGTCACTTGTTGCAACGCGGGAAAACCATACGAATCGACATTCGAAAGATCAATACTGTCGTTTTGGACTGTACCGTTCACAATGATCTCGCGGACTGCCGCGGCCGGTAATCCTTGCACGTGCGAAAGATTTGCATTGCCGCTGACGTGCACGTTTCCAGCCACTTGGACCACTCGTAACGAATGGTCCCACGTTCCACCATCCATGTTGATGGTCAGGACACCACTATCAAAGTGCACCACGCCTGTCATCATCGACCGATCTTCCATTCGCTCTATTTCAAGTCGTTTGTTCATCGCATTCCTTTCAGCTTCGTCTAGGCTCAGGGATGGATTCTGCCTGTTTCCCCAGATGGAACGAGGCTGCCAACCCAATTCGTAAGTAAGTAGCAACGAAGGATTGGTTCCTGCGCGAAAGATTACAAAAATTCGCCCAGGTGCTTTGAAAGCGTGGCTATCGCTTGGCCGCCCGACCAGTGCGAAACGTGAATACCTTCGGGCAGGTCATGCTCGAATCGGAAGTCGGTATTGATCAGAACAACTTCCGTAATGCCCTGCCGACAACGAGCAATTGACCAGCAATTTCTATCCATCGAGCTGCCGGTTCGCCTTCCATTACGGTCAATACAAGCGAATTCGATTCCACATAAAGCGTATTACCGTCAACTTGAAACAGGGTCGTTGGAGGAGCTTGCAGTTCCTGGGGCACGCCAAAATTGGACAACATGGTTTGATGAGCGTTCTGATAGCCGCGACCACGCCCGTGGTCTAGGTACTCGACAAACGTCACATCCAGAAATCCGGTATCCTGAACCCACAAATCTTGATTGTCTTCAGAGTATCGTATCCCCATCGATTCCGGAAAAAGCACATCGTCGACCTTGGTCTCAACATGAAACAGACCGTAGGTGTGACCCGCTTCGTGTAAGACGACATCGGCCAAGGCCAAGGCACTGTCTTCTTTGGTTCCCCACCATTCTTGATTCACCACAGCAATGTCCGTGCGATTGTTATTTCCGTAGTCAACGTCGCTGGCCCGGTGTCCGATTCCATAGTTTCGGCCAATGAAGATTGTTGTTTCGCCCATATCTTCCACAACGCCGCCGTAGGAACGGTGTACGCTGATGCCGTACGGAGCTAAGTCCTCGGCCACCAGTTCCATGATCCGTTCAATGACTTCTTCGCGATGTTCCCAATCGTCATACAACGGATCTACGGCCAATCCTAGGCCGTTTGGAGTGAACAGACTGGGAGAAAAGGCCCAGTCTTGTGCCCATTTTCGAATCGAACTAGCCGGCACAAAATCTCCGTCAAAGTTGAGCCAAAGATTGCGTCCCGGTTCGGCTAACCTCGATTTTCCCGCTTCAATTCGAATCGAATAGTCGGAATTTGTGGCGTCTCGATAACCATAGACTTTCAAGTAGTATCGCCCTATTGCAAGGTCTGACATCGATATGTGTTCGGCATCAGTGACCGACGAAGACTCGCCGACAATCCATCCTCGACTGTCATACAACTTCAAATCAATGTCACCGCGGCTATGGTCAAACTCGGCTGTGATATGTGAATCGCCGGTCGTTGGCCGAGTGATTTCAAATGAATACCAATCGATGTCATCCAAGCTCAAGCGGTTAACTGAGACATCGTCATCAAGTGGTCCTAGTGGCGTAGCGGTTTCAATTGTGTCATTGCTCTCAAACCGGTCGCCAGATTCCTGGCTGATTACCTTGACCAGATCGGCCGTCGTGAATCGCCCGTCACCGTTGAAGTCACCGTCTCGCCAACCTGCGTTTGCGCCATCCGCTTCGTATTTGCCACGAATATAGATCCAAACCAAATCTTGCGTATCTACTAAACCATCCAGATTCGCGTCACCGTATTGGGTTTCCAAAATATTTCGAACCAAATAGTCAACGTCTCGCGAATCAACCTGACCGTCGCTGTTCAGATCCATTCGCGGGTTGTCTGTCCCGATGCCCTGAAACACAAGATCAATGTCGTCAGACTCAATTTGCCCATCACGGTCAATGTCTCCTGGGATCACCACACGATCATCCGATTCGAAAAGCTCCGAATCGTTCGGTTCTACATCCTCAGACGCCAACGACAGCAGTTCCTGTACTTTCGAATCTTCCCACACACTGACCGAAAACAACAATCGACCTTCAAGTGATTCGTATTGACCATTGCGGCGAACGGTTGCCTTACAGGATTGACGTTTCATGTTTGGGTTCTCCCAGTTGAGGACGATTGTCGTGTCGAACACTAGCGACAATCTCCCAAACGCATCACGAACGTCACCCTGCGCACGAGTCGGAAAAGTCTTCGAGCGGTGTGGGTGGCATAGCGCTCAATGTCTGCTTTCTTCACGTCGGACCGCATCATCGCCGAGACGGACACGGCGACGTTCGGCGCAAGCGAGTCTGAGAACGAACTCGATAGGTGAAAGCCGTGCGAGCACCTCCTCCCGCGGCGGCAAAATAGATGACATAGGCATGCCGACCTGAAGCGAAATTGCCACCTTTGCAGGAAAATGACCGGCCTGTATCGAGTCAAGTCAAAATGCCACAAAACTTTTTTGTAAAAATTCGTGACCGGGGTTTGGCCTAACAGGTGTCTTTAATACTAGGACTCTTGCTTCGACCTAATAAGATCACGAACGAATGCGAAAATACAGCGTCTTTTCAGACAAGGAATGGAACGCGCTGAGCCAGCGGATCGGCTTGACAGAGCGACAATCAGCCATCTTGAAGATGGTGATTGATCGCCATCATGATCAGGAAATCGCCCGGAAACTGAACATCACCACTCGCACCGTCCGGTCCCATTTGACAGCTATTTTCAAGGTTTTCAACGTCAGAGATCGGACATCATTGGTAGTCGAAGTCTTTGCACGCTTTCGCAATTTGGAGCGTTCTTGAAAACCCTTGTTTTTTCTTGCCAACCATGTTTCCAAAACTGAACTAAACAATTTGACATCATGACATAGTCAAATCCGACAGTTACCTTAGTTGGCTGCCATTCCCTTATTGAAGTATTTTCACCCTAGGAAATCGTCCATTGAAACCCAAAAAAACTCTGCCACTCTGGCGCAACCGCCTTTCCCTACCAGAACGTTTGGAATCCCGTCGTTTGTTGACAGGTGATTTTGATTTGGATGGTTCTTTGACGCTGGTGGATATTGAATTGTTGTCGGCGGAGGTGCGGCGAGGATTGCATGATGTGACGTATGACTTGAATGATGATGGTTTGGTGGATCAGGAAGATCGGCGAGTATGGGTGGAAGAGATAGCGGGGACGTATTTTGGAGATTCGAATCTGGATGGTCAGTTCAATTCGTCGGATTTGATCTTGGTCTTTCAAGCCGGCGCATTCGAAGATAACTTTCGCTTCAATTCGACTTGGGAAACGGGTGATTGGAACGGCGATCGAGACTTTGGAACTGCCGATTTGATTGTGGCATTCCAGGCGGGTAGTTTTGAACAAGGGAATCGCCAACGCGTGGGCATATTGGAAGTTTCTCCGGCAGCCGGGGAACGTCGGGTGAATCGGAATCGAGAAACGATTGTGCGGTTCACGGACGAAGTCTTGCCGGAGTCGGTGAATACTGATTCGCTGTATTTGGTGGCCAATGGAGAACGCATTCCCGGCACGGTTCGCGTCTCGCCCACTCGACGGTTCGCCACGTTCTATTACGATGCACCGTTGCCATCGGCCACGGAAGTCCGAGTCGTGATTGATGGGACGCTGATCAAAGATGTTAACGGAGGCGCCATTGATGCCGATAACGATGGCATTGCCGGCGGAATTGGTACGGTCGATTTTCGTACGCTTCAGACGACGTTGATTTCTGACACCAGTGTGTCGGGCACGATTTACGACTCGTACCATCGCAATCCGGACGGAAGTGAAATTCCCCTGGAAGGCGTGATTCTGACATTGGAAGATCATCCCGGTATCCAGGCTATCACCGACGCCAACGGCAATTTTACGTTGGGCATGCAAGACTTGGATAATGATGGTGTAGCTGATGGCTTGCCGTCGCCTGATTTCTTTGTGCACATTGACGGTAGCCAAGTTCGTGGTCGCGCGGACAATACACAGTACGCCACGCTGGGCAAACCGTTCCATATCACGGCAGGCGTGCGTGATCAAAAGCTTCCGTTTGATATTTTTCTGCCACCGATGCCTGCCAGTGATATTGTGGTTCTCAAGATTGCCGAACCCACGGTGGTGACTTTGGTACGGAAGGTAAAAAGCAAGTCGAAGAAATCTTTGCGGATAATCCGGCGTTAGGACAGTTGGCCATTGAAACCCTAGCGGTCACTTATCCGGCCGGTTCGGCTCAAGATCGGTTTGGTAACCCGGCGACTCTGGCAACCGTGATTCCCGTTCATCCAGATCGGTTGCCCGCGCCGTTGCCAGAACACTTGAACCCTGAACTGGTAGTTTCCGTGCAGGCTGGTACCGACGACGGTTTCAACTTGGCGGGTGGTTCCACGGCGTTTGCCGTGCCAGCGCCGATCACGTTTCCCAACCTGGAAGGCTTGTCGCCAGGTGAAAAGAGCGTGATTTGGTCGTTTGACCATGACGCCGGATCTTGGCGAACGGTTGGTAACGGTACTGTCAGCGGTGATGCGCGAACGATTGTTTCCGATCCGGGCGTGGGTATCTTGGCGCCAGGCTGGCACTTTACCAGCGCTGGTTCGCCCGTTAGCAGCGGCGTGGTTCCCAATGATTCGTACTATGTATTCGAATACGATGGTTTCCAGTTACGAGGTGTCTTGGCGGCGGGCGAAGCGTTGGACGATGTCCTGCCGGGCAACACCAACTTCGAATTGATCGTGTTTGACGTGGCCACACAACAGGTGGCTCGACAGACGGGCCGCACGGCTGCCAGTGGCCAAACCACGGTCTTGCCTGCGTTGGTGTATCAAGATTCGGCCGGGTTGCCCGATGTAGACGGTGAAGGTTTAGTGGATCTGGCCGAACGCGCGGTAGGTACTTCGTTAACCAACCCCGATACGGATCAAGATGGTATCAATGACTTGGCCGAAGTGTTGCAGGGCTTGTCGCCTTTGGGTGCCAACGCGTTTCCAACAGGTGTGATTGCCAATTTGAATTTATTGGGTCCAGCCACGGCTGTGGAACTGGCCGATCGGTTTGCCTATGTGGCTACCGGCGACTACGGCTTGGCGATTGTCGATATCACGCGGTTTGACGATCCGATTATTGTGGGACAGTTACGATTGCGCGGCACCGCGTTGGATGTGTCGGTTGATCCGGTTTCGCAAACAGCCGTCGTGGTCACGGCCGACAGCGGAACGCACTTTGTGGATGTTTCGGATCCCCTGCTGCCAGTCCTTCGTCGCACGGCCACCACCAACGGCGCTGCTGTGGAAGTGATTGACAGTTTGGCCTACGTTGCTTCTGACACGAAGCTGGTGGTCTTTGAATGTTCGACAGCCGAATTAATGGCCAGCACATTCTTAAGTGGTGGCCAGAATGTCACCGATTTGGCGATTGATCAAGACTTTGTGTATGCCGTGGATGCGAATCAAACGCTGTATGTCTTGGAACGAAGCGGCGTGACACTTGTCGAACGCAGCACGATTTCTGTGTCTCATGCGGCTGGACGCGTCTTTGCCGCCAACGGCACCGTCTACGTAACTTCGCCGGGTAATCGAGGTGGCTATAGTACCATCAATGTGCAAAATCCCAGTTCGCCGACGGTCATTAGTGGTCCGGATATCGTGTCTCCCAACATCGGCCCCGGGACGGACGTGGCTGTGAACGCGCCAACGTCGGCTTGTTAGTCGGCACGGTTGGCAATCTGCATGTAGTGGATGTTATAAACACATCCGATCTGACCAATACCAATGCCTTTTTAACTCGGTTCGAACTGGAATCGTCGCCGTTGGATGTCGCCATTGGCGCCGGACTGGGCTACGTGGCAGCCGGCAGCGATGGTCTGCATGTGGTGAACTACCTGTCGTTTGATTCGGCTGGGCAAGCTCCCACGGTACAGGCGATTGGCCCGGACTCCAGTAACTTAGAGGAAGGTTCGCTGGTAGCCTACAGTGCCATTGTCATCGATGACGTACAGGTGCAACGAGTCGAACTGCTGATGAATGGCCAAGTGGTAGCAACCGACCTCTCGACTCCTTTCAATCTGAACGCCGTGGTACCTCCCTTGGCGGCGGGTGGCCAAGTGCAATTCCAAGTCCGAGCTTGGGACACTGGCGGCAATGTCGGAACTTCCACAGTCGAATCGTTTACCGTGATCCCCGATCAGACTCCGCCACAGTTGATCGCCTCCAGTCCGCAGAACAACGGCGCTGGCTTCCAGTTGCAGACAGCATCTTTACGATTCAACGAACCATTGAATGAAGCGGCTTTGAATCTAACTGGTTTTACGCTGACTGATTTAGGAGCGAATTTTGAACTGGGTGGTGGCGACGATACCAATCTTCCCATTGCCGGCGTTCGGCTGGTATCGCCTCGTAATGTTGCCTTAGACTTTGGCGAAGCGCTGCCGCAAGGCCGTTATCAACTAACCATTAGTCCGTCGGTGATTCGCGACGGAGCCGGAAACGCGTTAGCCGAACCGGTGCGAATCATCTTTACCAATTTCGATGCGAATGTCGCGAACGCGGTGGCTTGGATATCGGACGCCGACGGTAACTGGAACGATCCGGCCAACTGGAGCACCGGCGTGGTCCCCGGTCCCGACGACAATGTCATCATCGATCGTTTTACCGCCGATCCCAAGATCACCATCAATTCCGGCACGGTGCAAGTTCGCAGCATCCGCAGCGCCGAACCGCTGCAGGTGATCAACAACGCCACCCTGATCGTCACCGAACCTTCCATCCTGGACAACACCACCAACATCAACGGCGCACGGTCGAAGCCCGAGGACCCAACGCCTCATTTACCGTCTCCGGAGCAGCCAATGTTGATGGAGCATCATTGCTCGCAACAGGTGGTGTCATTAGTTTACCGAGTGTGACGAGTTATGTGCAGGATGTGCGTAATACGACAAGGACATTGCGAGCCAGCGGAATCGGTAGTGAATTGAATCTTCCCAATCTTCAAAATATTAATGTATCCGGCGGCGTCGGACGAGGATTCAATGAAGCGTCAATATTGCAGATTGAAGCCCTCAACGGTGGCGTCGTTGGCCTAAGCCGCGTCGGACAAATTGAAGATACTTCGGGAGACTACGACGGGACACTGATTAAGTCGGAAGGCCAAGGCAGTCTCGTTGACCTCTCGTCACTCGTTAATTTCATAGATAACGACGGAGGTAGTTTCCCTTCGTTCATGACGGCCAACGATCGGGGGCAGATTCGAACTCCTAATCTCGCGACCTTACGTGAAGTTAATGTGACCACGGATGGAATTGGAACAATCGCACTTTCGAATGTCCACACATGGAACAACAGTATCCTCACGGTATCTTCAATAGATTTCTCGCTTCCGAATCTCACAACCTTTCAGGCGGGACGCATTACGGTGAATGCCGACGCCTCTTTGTCCATGCCACTTTTAACGACAATCGAATCTTCCGTCCTGACATTGGCGGATGGTGGAAACGTGGAAGTGCCGATATTGGAAAATATTAATCGTGCATCGATTCTTGTTGGAAGTGGCGTTCCCCTAACACTACCCTTAATCACGAGTTACGTACAGGATGTGCGTAATACGACAAGGACATTGCGAGCCAGCGGAATCGGCAGTGAATTGAATCTTCCCAATCTTCGTAATATTAATGTATCCGGCGGCGTCGGACGAGGATTCAATGAAGCGTCAATATTGCAGATTGAAGCCCTCAACGGTGGCGTCGTTGGCCTAAGCCGCGTCGGACAAATTGAAGATACTTCGGGAGACTACGACGGGACACTGATTAAGTCGGAAGGCCAAGGCAGTCTCGTTGACCTCTCGTCACTCGTTAATTTCATAGATAACGACGGAGGTAGTTTCCCTTCGTTCATGACGGCCAACGATCGGGGGCAGATTCGAACTCTAATCTCGCGACCTTACGTGAAGTTAATGTGACCACGGATGGAATTGGAACAATCGCACTTTCGAATGTCCACACATGGAACAACAGTATCCTCACGGTATCTTCAATAGATTTCTCGCTTCCGAATCTCACAACCTTTCAGGCGGGACGCATTACGGTGAATGCCGACGCCTCTTTGTCCATGCCACTTTTAACGACAATCGAATCTTCCGTCCTGACATTGGCGGATGGTGGAAACGTGGAAGTGCCGATATTGGAAAATATTAATCGTGCATCGATTCTTGTTGGAAGTGGCGTTCCCCTAACACTACCCTTAATCACGAGTTACGTACAGGATGTGCGTAATACGACAAGGACATTGCGAGCCAGCGGAATCGGCAGTGAATTGAATCTTCCCAATCTTCGTAATATTAATGTATCCGGCGGCGTCGGACGAGGATTCAATGAAGCGTCAATATTGCAGATTGAAGCCCTCAACGGTGGCGTCGTTGGCCTAAGCCGCGTGGGACAAATTGAAGATACTTCGGGAGACTACGACGGGACACTGATTAAGTCGGAAGGCCAAGGCAGTCTCGTTGACCTCTCGTCACTCGTTAATTTCATAGATAACGACGGAGGTAGTTTCCCTTCGTTCATGACGGCCAACGATCGGGGGCAGATTCGAACTCCTAATCTCGCGACCTTACGTGAAGTTAATGTGACCACGGATGGAATTGGAACAATCGCACTTTCGAATGTCCACACATGGAACAACAGTATCCTCACGGTATCTTCAATAGATTTCTCGCTTCCGAATCTCACAACCTTTCAGGCGGGACGCATTACGGTGAATGCCGACGCCTCTTTGTCCATGCCACTTTTAACGACAATCGAATCTTCCGTCCTGACATTGGCGGATGGTGGAAACGTGGAAGTGCCGATATTGGAAAATATTAATCGTGCATCGATTCTTGTTGGAAGTGGCGTTCCCCTAACACTACCCTTAATCACGAGTTACGTACAGGATGTGCGTAATACGACAAGGACATTGCGAGCCAGCGGAATCGGCAGTGAATTGAATCTTCCCAATCTTCGTAATATTAATGTATCCGGCGGCGTCGGACGAGGATTCAATGAAGCGTCAATATTGCAGATTGAAGCCCTCAACGGTGGCGTCGTTGGCTCTAAGCCGCGTGGGACAAATTGAAGATACTTCGGGAGACTACGACGGGACACTGATTAAGTCGGAAGGCCAAGGCAGTCTCGTTGACCTCTCATCGCTCGTTAATTTCATAGATAACGACAGTGCGTTTTCGTCCACAATGTCGGCGAGTCTTGGGGCACATATACTTGCAACTTCTCTCGCCCAAACAGCCAACGTCATCATCACCGAAGAAGCCGGCGGCGTTGTTCACGCGCCCTGTGGGTGCTGTGGCGGCGGCGGTGGATTGGTGGTTTCAGGAACAGAATTGGAAAAAGGTACTGGCTGGTCGATTCGATTCTTAACGGCCGAAGCCTAGCGTCACTTACTTGGTGGCGACGATATCCCCTTATGTTTGGTTGGCGGCTATAATCCAGGTTTGTCGTTCGATTTTGACAGGAATCACACCGCTGGACGGACAGAATGGACGAACCAAGGACAGAAAGACAACCAGAAGCCGTTATCAATGATCCAGCGGCGATCGATAAGCTGATTAACGCCTTTTCGCAGCAATGGAAAGCCTCGGAGTGCGGTGCACCGGTTCCTCGTCTGGAAGACTATCTGCAACGCGTAGCAGCCGATAAATTGGCAGCCGTGTTTAGCGATTTACTGCAGATTGACATCTCGTTTCGGGAAAGTCGCCAGCTGGTGATTGATCCGGCGGACATGCAAAAACGTTTTCCCCAGTTTTCGCATCTGATTCAACCGGTGCTGAACGATCCTAGCTGCCTGACCACGTCCTTGAATGCTCATCTGAATAGCACTCAAGATGGACAAAAGCAGCTCAGTGAGTCTGATATCGTCATCTCTGGTGCGGACGACGATATCCACAGGCCGACTCGTTTGCCAAAGACTGTCGAATCTGATGCCTTGCTGGACCAGGCAAACGACGTCGAAGATCATTCCGCAGAAAACGCGAACGGGGGATCGACTACGGAAGAACTGATGCCCAGCAGCATCGGACGCTTTGTCATTCAAAAGGTATTGGGCGAAGGAGCATTTGGCCGAGTCTACTTGGCGATGGATTCCGAACTACGGCGGCCTGTCGCATTAAAGGTCTTGAAGGCCGGCGCGTTCGCCAGCATGAAGAACGTGGAATCGTTTATTAATGAAGCACGCAATGCCGCCAGACTTCGCCATCCCGGCTTAGTCACCGTCTACGACGTCCAGAAGTATCAGGGACGTCCGTTTGTGGTGCAGGAATATATTGCTGGTCAAACGCTGGCGAATTTGCTGAGAAGTAATCGGCTCAGTCTACCAGAAATGGTGCGGATGGTGATTGACATTGCCGACGCCATTGGAGCCGCGCATGCGCAAGGCCTAGTGCATCGCGATTTGAAACCGGCGAACATTCTGTTAAACCAGCAAGGCAGGCCGCATGTGGCTGACTTTGGCTTGGCGCTGCATGAAAGTGTGCAAAGAAAACGCAAAGGAGAAGTCTCTGGGACGCCGGCGTACATGTCTCCGGAACAGCTTCGCGGCGAAAGTCATCGCCTGGATGGCCGGACGGATATCTGGAGTTTGGGAGTGATTTTCTATGAGATGCTGGCAGGGAAACGCCCCTTCGATGGACAGAATCAGGCCGAATTGTTGGATGAAATTCAAAACCGCGAGCCTCGTCCGCCGCGCCAACTAACTCGGAATTCCGATATTGACGACGAACTGGAACGTATCTGCCTGAAGTGCTTGGAAAAGCGAAGCAGTAATCGATACGGTTCGGCCACGCAATTGATAGACGATCTACAGTATTGGTTGCAGTCAGGCCATAGTCGGACGACCGAGCCGGTCAGCCGGACTTACGCTTTGCCATCAACATCGCCCGGAACGAAACCGGCAACCGTTGATTCTCCTGTCGAAGGCACGTCGCCAGTCGTTCCGAAGGGATTGCGATCTTTTGATCAAGACGATGCCGATTTCTTTTTGTTGTTATTGCCGGGGCCTCGAGACAGGCATGGATTGCCCGAGACAATTCGGTATTGGAAATCCAAGATTGAACAGACCGATGCCGAGCAAACGTTTGGGGTGGGGTTGATTTACGGACCATCGGGTTGCGGCAAGTCATCGTTTGTGAAAGCGGGTTTGTTGCCGTTGTTGGATTCGCACGTCACGTCCATCCATTTGGAAGCAGCGCCAGACCAAACCGATGTTCGACTGAAAAAGGCGTTGGTCAAACGCTTTCCGCAGCTAGAGCAATATGGAACCAGTGCCGAAATGATGCGGGCAATTCGCGAAGGCGAGGTGGGTTATGGCAAAGTCCTGTTGGTAATAGACCAATTTGAACAGTGGCTATACAGCACGAAGTCGTTCGAATCGACCGTAATTGGTGATGCACTTAGGCAGTGTGATGGAGCAGTACTGCAGTGCTTGCTGTTGGTGCGAGATGACTTTTGGATGGCTATTAGTCGTTTCATGCATGAATTAGAGATTGAAATTGAAGGATCGAATAGTCGCGCCGTTGACCTGTTTGATCCGGACCATGCCAAGAAGATTCTGATTCTGTTGGGCCAAGCGTATGGACGGTTGCCCAACCCAGAAGACAAGGAGCTTTCTGCAGATCAGCACGATTTCATTGACAGTGCCATAGATGGGATCTGTGAAAATGGAAAAGTGGTTTGTGTGCGGCTATCTTTGTTTGCGGACATGGTCAAGAATCGATCTTGGTCTGTGAGCGAATTGAAAAAGTTGGGCGGCACAGAAGGCGTAGGCGAAAAATTCTTGGAAGAAACGTTCAATTCCGCGTCGGCTCCGCCCCATCATCGATTTCATCAACAGGCGGCTCGTGAAGTTCTGGCCGCTCTGTTACCCGAAGTTGCGACAGGAATCAAAGGAGCAATGCGGTCCAAGAGCGAATTGCTTCAGCTATCCGGTTATGAAAAGCGGCCAGAGGAATTTGAACGGTTGATTCGCATTTTGGATCGCGATCTTCGCTTGATTACACCGGCCGAAGTAGGTGATCGAGACGAATCGTCTTCGCCAGAATACTATCAGCTGACGCACGACTTTTTGGTGCCTTCGCTGCGAACTTGGTTGACTCGGAAGAAGAAGGAAACACGGCGAGGCCAGGCGGAGATTCGCTTGGAAGATCGTGCCAGTCTATGGTCGAATCGTCCCGAGCGGCGTTTGCTGCCCGGCAGCTTGGACTATTTGCGAATGAGGTTCTTGACCGAACGTAAGAAATGGACGCCCAGCCAGCGGCAGTTTATGCAGGCAGCAGGTAGACACCATACCGTGCGTTCGATGCTGGCCTTGCTGATGGCACTATTTTTGGGCTGGAGTGGTCAGCAGGTCTATCAACGGATGCGTGCCGACGCGTTGGTTGAAAAACTGGTATCTGCGTCCGCGGATGAACTGCCGTCGATGACGCCCCAGTTAGCCAAGTACATGAACTTTGCACGCCCCAAATTAGAAGACTACGTGCAAGGTGAACGGATTAACAAAAAAGCACAACTGCACGCCCGTATTGCACTGGCCGCGACGGACAAGGGAACACGTCAGTCCGTTGGTGTAGCCTGCTGGAAGACCATCCCAACTACATGGAACCGGTACTATTGGCACTTGCGCGTGGCGCGTTGGCAGCGGCCCCACGCTTTGGCAAGTCTTGGAATCGACTGCCGAATCTGCGGAAACACGCTTTCGTGCCGGCGTGGCACTCGCTAACCTGGATCCGACCGCCGATCAATGGAGCGATCGTTCTATTGAATTCGTAGCAAGGCAGTTAGTGGAAGGTAATCCGGAACACCAGGCGCATTCCGCAAAATCCTGCGACCGCTGAAGAAGCCATTGCAGCAACGGCTGGAACCATGGTATTTGGAGCGGGACTTCTACCGATGCGGTAGAAGTCAGTATCGCCAACGCCTTGGCTGACTATTGTGACGGTGACGCCAAGATTCTGGCAAAGCTGGCCGTACAATCTCGACGGGTGGCGACGTTTCAAACAATCATGCCCAGTCTGGCAGAACATTATGACGGCGACGCAAAACAGTATCTGGAAACATTGCTGAGAAGTCAGCCGGCGACAGATGCGCCTACGGAGGACAGACTGAAGCTGCAAACAGAACGTGCTCAGGCTGCCATTATTCTGTCTCGAATCGATGGGACAGAAGATTCGCTGGATGCACTGGCCTTTGATGATGATCCGGAAGCAGCCACTCAGTTTATTCATCGAGCGCGTGACCGAAATGTGCCATCGGCCACGTTATTGCAAAGCCTTGATTTTGTTGTGCAACAGCAAGATCGTTGGGCGTCAAAGCGACTTCACGACAACTTGTACGCACTGTTACTAACCTTGGGGGAATACCGAGTGGAGGATATCCCTGAATCCAAGCGCGAGTCCATCATCCGGCAAGCGTCGCAATGGTACGGTGATCATCCTAGCGCCGCCGTTCACTCGGTTTGTGGTTGGCTGTTACGGCAATGGGGACAAGAGGCCGCAGTGGAAAAGGTTGACCAAACGCCCGTGCCTTATTCTGCTGACCGCGAGTGGTATACGTTGGCCATTGAGACGACCCCCAAAGCTCCCGACGCACCGTCAGAAGCAAGTGAAGCGATGGAGGCTCAAACCGAGTCTGAAGTCGAAATAGGGGATGCGGACAACGTAGACGGAATTGAGCGACACGATACGAAGACAACCATCTACCTGACGTTTTGCGTGATCCCGGCGGGTGAGTATCGAATCGGAACGGAAGACGATCCTACTGGTGTTGAAGCTGCGCATCTGGTTCGAATTACTCGTCCCTATGCTGTTCTAGACCGTGAAATCACGTGGCAGCAATATCGGGCCTGGAACCCAGAATTGGTTCACAAGATTGTGTTGCAGCAACCCCAGATTCAGATTCAGGCGCCGGCTTCCTATTTGAATTGGAGTACGGCCGTCGAGTATTGCCAATGGCTTAGCGAACAAGCGGGACTTGACAAACAGCTGGCATATTCTCAGACGGATGGTCTCTATTCCATACACGTTGATAAGGCAGGGTTTCGGCTACCAACGGAAGCGGAATGGGAAATTGCGGCCCGTGCTAGTTCACGGCAGCGGTTTGCCTTTGGAAATGACGTGACGGTGTTGCCGAAATACGCTTGGTGTAATCGAAATTCAGCAGACAAGCTGATTCGGACTCCCGTTGCAGCATTGCGGCCCAATCGATTTGGCCTATTCGATGCTTATGGTGGAATGCTGGAATGGTGCCATGATGGATATCAGCCCTTTTCAAAGGAGATCGCCACTGACCCCATTGGCGCGGATACCTCTGAGCTGCGCATGACACGCGGCGGCGCTTGGTCCCTGGATCCAGAATTGGCGGATCGACGTATTCCGCTGGAACCGGAGCCGGTGAGATCGAGAAACGACGTCGGATTCCGAATCGTGCAAACAATCTTGGAATAGGGATCAATTCAAACCGCCGAGCGGCGCAGGACGATCCTGGTTTGCTTTTGGCTTGGCGGGCCAGACTTTGGCTTGATTAGGCGTTTCTGGATTGCTCCATTCGCCGGTTTCTGGGTCCTTGAATAAATAGTGGACTGTGGGAACTTCAAGTGTTTCGTCGTCGGGCGCAGGAAGGTGAAATTGGACTTGGTCTGATCCAATCTGGACAACCGCCTTGTCCATACCTGCCTGACGGCTAAGCGTAATTCGTTGTTCACCGCCGATGTCAAAGGTGATTCGATCGGTTCGTCCAAAGCTGACTAAGTGAATGTGTAGTTCTAGGCGCGGCAGATTTGGCTGACGCCCTTTGATGATAGCCGGTTCGTCATCGCCGATAATATCGTCCAAATTGGATGCGACATTGTCCTGCAATTCAACGTCACTCAAGTCGGTTGCCTGGGCCGATGCGTTGGTTGTCCACAAGGCACTTAGCAAGGTTATCACGCCCCCGAAGCAAACAACGCGACGGTATTGAAATACGGTGTTACCAATCGTCAAAATCATGATCTAAGTGCCCTCCCATTTCAGCAGAGCTGTGGTGTTATTGGTTTTCAGCTGTCTTAGGTAACTGTTCTAGGCAGTATTGCCTGACCAAGTCTAAGATATCCCGAATTTCTGGACTGGTATTTTCGCTAGGATAGCTGCATTTATCCAGAACTTGGCGAAAATCTTCGGTAGAAGCGATGCCTTTATCCTGCGCAAGAAGCGCGTCTTGATACATTTCCAACAGTATTGCCATTTGCGGATGTTGAGCCAGAAAGCGAGTGTCGTAGGCGAACAGCAAGGAACGTTCGCGAAGTTCTGCCATTCCTTTTCGTTCGGAATTCAATGCGGACACCTGAGTGGCAATTGCATACATGGCGAAAACGATTACGGCCAGGGCCACCAAGTTCCTAGCGTTCCAGGTAAAGCGAGCAGAGTGGTTGAGAACCGACGAGCCAGAATCCGATGTTGCGCTGCCCGACGGTTTTGAAGGTTTCGATTTCGGTTTGGTATCATTTGCCGACTCCAAGACTGCCTGCACGTTGTTTTCCAGTTGCAATGATTGACCCACGGGCCATTCAATGGCTTCATCCACAGCGCACTTTTTGCGCCCGACATACAGATCCGCCAGAGTTCGATTGGTCAGTGTGACATGGCAATCTCGTAGTCGAACCAGGGCGATCACGGCATGGCTGGTGGGAACCCAGATGTGGCAATCGACACCGGCTCTAAGCGACTGATGGCGCGTTCCAGTGGAACCACATGGTCGTGATGTTCCCCGCCCACAATACGAATCTGGAATTGTTTGGTAGGTCGAATCATGTTTTAGAACTCCGAGTGATATGACGAATTTAACTGTGCCACTTTGACTTGATGCTCGCTACATTATCGTGGTCACGTTCCTTCAGAGTGATATGGCGAATCCTTTCCTACGCTTCCGGGGACTGAATTGATCGTACAGCGTGGTTCATCTAAAAGATGTTGTGATGGAGTGCCGGTAGTAGGAAAATGGCCAACGTCAAAATCATGCATGCAAATAGGGTGACGGTGATGGGAAACGCAGTCATTGTTTTCGATTTGTGGATTTGTGCTTCGATCTGTTGCTCTCGCTTGGTTCGCATCGAATCGGCCAACTGCAATAGGGTATCGCTTAACGGTGCACCTTGTTCAATTGCATCGGCAATCAAAAGGACAATCTCGCTAATGTCGGCGTCACATATACGATTACAAAAATCCCTCAGCGCAGCGTGCTGGCTTTTTCCTAAGTTAACATCGGAATCGATACGACGTAGTTCTGTTCCCAGCGGATGGTCACCTGTTTCGATGGCAGCGGTCGTTAGTGCCTCTGCAAAGACGGCTCCCGACTTCATGGCCAAAGCAATCAAATCGATGGCGAATGGAAGACGAGCCTTGATTCTGGTGACTCGCTTTTTGGAAATGGAATGAACCGACTCGATTGCTGCCGCCAGCCAGCCGACGAACGTAATCAATCCGATCCAAATGGTGGCTGGATGCCCGAAGACAGGAATCGCCGAAACTGTCGTAACGGTACATAGTCCAATGGCTTGAACGACGGAGACAGCTAGAAATTCGGCTGGTTTTACTTGCAGCGGATACCCGCCTCGGCTAAGCCCGTTTTCCACTATTTTCTGTAGGCCGGTGCGGTGCAGGATCGACTGAACCGAGCTTAATTTGTGCAGCAATAGTGCCAATTCGTCAATCAAGGGCTGGCAATAGCGGTACGTCTTACTGCGGTGGCGCAGTTCCAGCTTTCGTCTACGGTCGTGATCCCATAATTCGGCATTGGCGATTTCGGGATGAGTAATGCGTAACGCCATCACGACGAATAGGGTGATGGAAAACCCCATGGCCAAGGAAATCAAAATTGCTTCTACGTACAACATGGTGGCAGATCCGGTGAGACAAAAACGAATAGCATTATGTTTCCATGTGGATGATTTTTTCAAACCATCGATGGGCGGCAAAAATCATTGCTGTAACGATTGCCAAGACTAAATGCCCCTGTGGCGTGGTTAGAATTGCGATTACGCCGTCAGGGGAAAGCTGATGCATGAGAGCCAGGAAGCCAACAGGGAAAAAAAGTGCCATAATGATGAATGCACGACGCTCCGCAGCTGTTTCTGTCTCCATTTTCTGTTCCAACCGCTGATGCTCTTTCAGGCTACGGCTGATTCGTTGCAATGCCTGTGTCTTGTCACCTCCTTTTTCGTGTAACGTTTTCAGCGCCACCGCAAACAATGTGAACGGCTCCAGGTTGAGTCGTTTGGCAACATTATCGATGGCCACTGACAGGTCGATTCCCAGGTCAACTTGAGTGACGATGCGTTGGAGTTCGCGACGCAAGGGAAAAGGTGTCGCCTGACTGACTTCCGCCATACAGTCGCGAAGACCTTTCGCAGAATGAGCGCCGTTGCCAATACTGATGCTGGCAACCACAAGTTGGTCTCGCAGCTTCCTGCGCCGTAAGTGTGTCCATTTTTGGATGGCGATAACGGGCCAGGTGTAGGCGACACCAACGACGACGACGCCCAACACGCTTCTTTTCGCTATAAACACAAGTGCTATGACCAACATCGCGACACCCCAGATGCGCAGCCCATATCTAACGACCTCCAGATTGGCTCCCACGGCAGACGCGCCCGGCAGACTGCGTTTGATTCTTTGCATTGCCAATTCGTCCCATAGGGGAACCAAATGGTACGTGCCAAGGACGGTAGCAGCAAACCAGAGCAGAGACAGCATGATATTGGGTAGGGTCATGTTCATTGCCGGTGTCCACTTGAACTGAGATTTTGCAAAACGGTTCGTGACGCTCGAAAAATTACTGTCCGGTACCATTTGGGCGTCAAGCCGACGATGATAGCCCCATCTTTTTTACCTGCGGTTAGCACCGTGTAGTTTGCTTCCTTCTCGAACGATCCTTAATACATCCAAAAACTGATTTGGACTCTCAGACAAGTTGCCATTGAAGGGCAATAGCGGACATTTCAAATGACCAGTCGCATGAAACGGACCGAAACCTCGCATTCTATCTCGCTTGAGGATTGTACGACCGTTATTGGACTAGTTTCGCTAGTTCGCAAAGAACACCGACAGATCCAATAGGTTTTGGTCTTGAAGTTCGTGGATGTAGCTAGGCAGGTAGCCCGTGGGGACGGCCAGCGAGTCCTGCCGATTTGGTCTTATTCGGAACAATTCTTTCAGGCGAACGCGACGACGAATAGGATCGAAATCGACTACTTCCGTGACATGCGAAACAACTCGACGTCGACCAATTCGCTGTAGCTGCACAATCAGATCAACAGCAGACGAAATCTGCCGATGGATCGATTCGACGGGCAAATCGGCGGCCATACCTACCAGAACCTCCAGTCGCAACGGTACGTCCTCGGGGCTGTTGGCGTGCAGTGTCGTCATCGAACCATCGTGGCCGGTGTTCATCGGGCTTCGCAGCATGTCCAAGCGCTTCGGGCCCTCGGTATCTTCACCCACCACAATTCGGTCGGGCCGCATGCGAAGTGCATTGCGTACTAGCGCTTGAATTGTGTATTCACCCTTTCCTTCGGCGTTGGCTCGTTTGGTTTTCATGCTCACGACATGCGAGTTCTTGAGTTGTAATTCGGCTGTATCTTCAATGGTGACAATGCGTTCACGGTCTGGAATGTATTCGCTCAGGCAATTCAGTAAGGTTGTCTTTCCTGAGCCGGTCCCGCTGTCAATGATGATGTTTCGCTTCGACAGAAGCCTTCAAGAACAATGCCACCGATTCATATGGCGGACCGATCTGAAGTCCTGCGTGCTGAGAGATTCTGGGCAAGCGGTGTTGCCGTGTGTTGTACCAGATCCGTGATGCGCAATGGTCGTTCCGGAAAATGGCGGATTGTCAGCGCAGGACCGTTGCTGCAATGGGAGCAATTACCGTATCTGCTCGGCTACCATCCGTCAATCTGGTATCGACTAGCGGGACCAGTCGTGCTCAATGCTCGCACCATCAATGTTGACACGCTGAATGACTGACTTGCCGTTTGGTTATCAGGAAAACGACGCCCAGTTTTTTGCAGAGCCGCCGTCTTTCTCTGACATAGATCTTGTCTGCTCCTACCAGCATGATTTCACTGATGGACGGCAAGCGTAACAAGTCTTCCACCGGTCCATAGCCAAACACCATATCTTTGACTTGTTTCGAGTCCTCGCAGCGCGACAGAGCTTGACTTCTGAAATAAAAGTCAGCTTTGTCCATCCAAAAGGAATCAAAGCCCTTTCGACGGCATCCAGTTGTTGCGTCAAATAGCTTTGATGCGGCTGCGCATTGATTCGAAGTTGGTCTGACAGATGCCAGCGTATATCCAGCCTTGCTTCAAAATCGGGTTGCTCCGTAGCCAGAGTGCTCCAAATCGGATATGGTTGGCGCAAGTAAGCCGGATTCGTCACTGGTATTGCGGTCATCTGTGTGACGGACAGCGGGTGCTTCTTCTTCAATGAATGCCTGAATCAACAATTGCAGGACGGTCTTTATTAGGTGCTGGACCAAATGTGATTGCTCCAGAATGCCGTGGTTACGAGCGATACTTTCAATATCATTTTCGATTCGCCGCAGAGCCTTTGCGTCATAGCGAGCGTTTTCGACAAAACTTTGTCGGTATTCAAAACCAAGTCTTGATGAACACGAAGAACAAATTCCGCTGTTTGCTGTTCTGATTGGCTGTTCGCGTTTCTGGATTTCTTGAGTAGTGGCAAACGCAAAAACGAATTACGGTGGTATTGAAACAACAGAAGGTCCGATAGAAACGGATTCGCCTACTTCGTAAACGCACACTGCTGATTGTACAGCTTGTCGGCTAACAGCGTCACCTCCCAATCCGTGCCGACCGATGAAAACGTAAGGCAACTTCGGGAAGCAAGGTGCTGGCAACTGAATGTCCGTCAAAGGTGGGCCAGCACAACGGTCACTTCTGGTACTCTCGGCAGGAATATTATGCCACCGAAGCTACCAGTTCAAATTCGACCAAAATCGAATTTCATCGGACATCTCGTGAGTCGCTTCTTGAAAAACCCAAATCAACGAAAGTGATTACCCCTCGCTAGCAATCATCGCCCAATGCGACGTTGGCTACCTTTGGTGCTACAATTCAGTATTCTATAGACAGCGTAAGGTGTTCTTCTTTAACTGGTTGATCAGTGCCCGGTCTTGGTCGCTGACGTATTCGGTGTTTTTCTGGAATTCAACGGACAAGCGATAGACAGATTCCGGCTTCGCCATCAACCTGAATAGTGTCGACGGCGTAGGCAATGATGTTCCCGGCCAATTTATGTTTCATTTCATCGCAACGCAGAACCACAGGATGTTCCGGTGGTTTAATCTCGCCCAGAGGCTGGTCCCAATGGAACCGAAAGGACTCATAACCATCTTGCGGATCCCTGGCAATTCCACGTGCAAAGAAATCTTGTGTCAGCACCATATCGCCTTCTTCAAACGACGTTTCGGTCGGCGATTTAGTATGGATCCGAGTTCGGTGTGACTGGGTACCAATGCGTTCCCCGCTTGTTTTCGAATTGGCATTATGGATTTTGGCAGGCCGAAAGTCCTGCAACGTGACCTTCTGCGCGGCGACGGCTCGAGCCAACTGGGCGTACCAGTTTCCCGAAATTGGTAATTAATCCAGACCATATTTCCCATCATCGCACCGGCGCCCATGAGCAACGGTATGCCCATCCTTACCCAGCTTGTCATTTTTCTACACCTTTCTGCATGGTTCGTTTGCCGCTGGTAGTCCTGTTCGCTTTTGCGTCAAACTTCGACATCAGCTAGCGGTTCTATTTGAAAACAGATACGAACTTGATTAATTCTCGCTGATTTCTAAAGTCCTCCCCAACGCAGTACAGAAAAGCCAACTGACTCTCTTGTTTTTGCGAACTGGTTTTATGAATCGAAACCCTTTCTTTACCCAGGCTTTTGGGCTGTGCTGGGTTGTTTCTGGCTTCTATCTCGCAGTTGCAAGGTTTAGCCAAGGCGCGAATCGATCGACGACGAAGCACTCGATTCCGCAGTCTTGGGAACGCGCTACGCCTGAGTTGGGTTAAGCTGACCGAGTCGGGCAGGCGAATTGGAATCAGTAATGGTCGCGCGAATCGCCCCGCCCAACAGGTAAGTGGTCGTTCACTGCAAACAAAATCATTTGCGGTCACTGGACTGGTCCAGAATTCGCCGACTGAAGTGCAGCGGCCACGTCAGACAACCGGAACAACCACGGCTCCGTACTGAGCATCGTCCAGACGCGTTCTGGCTCCGATAGCTCGTCGCCCTGACGTGATTCCGGTGAATGCGATGGTAGCAGCTTCCCGAACCATTTCCAACGATAGAGAAATCGAATTCAACGGAAGTTAGTATCTGAAGTTTTTGGACACGCTGGCAGCCAAGCTACCGGACTAAACGGTCGCGTCGCAGCGGGCATTTGCGGCAGCCGGTTTCATTGAAAGCCCGGAAACATTTCACCTATGGACGCTGCAGCACTGCGGACGCCAATGGGCTCTGGATCCGACAGAATCGAAAGACGGAACATCCAGTTTTTCTTTATACGAATGCAGAAAGGGAGCACGCGCCATTGGACATCGAGACCTTAGAAAGTGAAATCAACACCGCATTTCCAGACAGCAACGTTCAGCTGTCTACAATTGGGAACGATTGTTGTCACAGGTATAGCGATTGACACATTAGAAGTTGAACAAATCCTGAAAACGGTTGCCGCCAACAGGTTACAAGCGACCAAACAACGTCAAGCCCGAATTCTCAACTGGGGTTTCAGCTTTCGCGGTCCGCATTTGGACTAGATGGAAGTCAATCGGCGTTGGGGATCAATGGCGAAGTGTTCGCCCAGGCCATTGCGCCCGGCGGAAGAGAACGTTATCAATTTGCTGGAAAGTACCCGGTGCACAACAGGTTACGCTTCGAGTCATTGTGGCCGAAGTCAAGAGAAACGCCGCGGAACATTGGGTTGAACTTTCAAGGAATGACAACTGGGACAAGGCCTGTTTCCGCTCGCTGGTAATGCTGAAGTGACGCAAAACACTTTTTCTGTTCCCTACTCAGGATTCCAACATCCCAGTTTCGCTGGACAGTGGCCAAGTCCAACTGGCGACTGGGCAAGTTGCGAGAACTATCGTTGGCCAGGACAATGAGTCAACCAAGCCTGACTGCATTGAATGGTCAGACGGCCAGCTTTCCTTGCGGAGTGGCAGTTTCCAGTGCCTGTCGTAACGGGCTTCACCAATTCGGGATTGTAAGGCGTCTCTCTGTACCGTTTGGCTGTCAGTTGAGCTTTACGCCTTTAATTATCGATCGGAATCGTATTCGACTCACACTGGCCGGTGAACTGAGCACTCGAGACGCATCATCAGCGGGAACGCAAGTCGGTGTGACGCCAATCTGGCGGG
The DNA here is from genome assembly GCA_041399205.1 of Pirellulaceae bacterium. Classification (GTDB taxonomy): domain Bacteria; phylum Planctomycetota; class Planctomycetia; order Pirellulales; family Pirellulaceae; genus JAGQOZ01. The sequence continues at coordinate 59,897 of JAWKTK010000027.1, forward strand.
ACGAACATCAAAGACATTAATACTCGGAACTTTGAAACGACAGTCGAACTCAAAAATGGTCAAACGTTTGCGATTGCTGGTCTCATTTCCGCTGGATATCAAGCCCAGGGTAATCGTACCCTGGCTAGGTGACCTTCCTGTCAGAAGACTTGCCGCCAGCGACGGCGGTCCATGACGAAACAGAATTCGGTGATCCATCAAGACCGGAACTGGTAGACGGTATCGATCTGCACTTCAGCAGCCTCCGCTACCAGGCGTGGATGGCCTGAACCAGACGATGTCGAGTTTTTCGTTCATGGCCAATTGGAAAGTCAGGTACGCCGAAGACTACCGCAGTTCGGTTCGTACCGACTTTCATCGTCAAACGTCTGCTCGGTCTACTCGTGAAAACCTATTAATTGGTCCGGTCGGCTATTCCGATGACGCAGAATGCATTTCGTCCGAGTCGTTTCATCCTTAAGGAATCATATGACTCTGAAAAAAATCAGTTCGTGCCTGTGATGCTTCTGTTGGGCTGCTCTTTGGGCTGTGCGTCGCGACGTCCAGTCGATTTCCTCTGGTTCTTAAAAGGACCATTGGGGCTTCGTGCGATCCTGAATGCTCAGCAAGCCGCGAATGCAATTCCATTGAACCAAACCATATACTTAGCTGATCAAGGCGATGGTGGAACGCAACTGTCTCCTCACAAAGCTAGACTGCGTGAATCAACGCTACAGAATGGCCAGAACGTCTCTGGAACTTGGTATTTGGAAGCCAGCGATCAGTTCTCTCTGGATGAACAACGAAAATTGGCACCAGAATACCTAGAACGTCTCGGCTTCGTTCTATTCTCTTCGATGCCATCCTAGTCACGCCGATTCGAAATAGCCTGCGTTCGGACGGCATTGAACAAGCCAATCAAAATGCCCGTCGCGGCGCCGGATTGGGAAATGCACCGGGACCAGAGGACGCCAAGATGCGTATAGCGGTGGACTTCAAGGTGGAATGCGAACCGGCTATATTCGCCATTCTAAGCCAAAAAAGGCGTACCAGCAGATGATCTGATCTACATACTGCAACCGTCTTTGATCTTGATTGCATTATTCTTGGTGCTCATGCCGGGTGTCATTCCGTGACGTCCTTCCGGCTGGAAATGCACCAAACACCAGTGATCTGCCAGAAATGTTGTCGTTCAACGCTCGACGATGCGGCTCCTGCTACCGTCTGTGTAAAAACGGCGGAAGAATTCCAGAGGTCGGGACACCATGAAGAAGCCATTGCGTTGTACGGAAAGGCGATCAGCCACGACCCTAGACTAAGATGACAAGCTAAGTCGTCGTTTCGGCTCCTTTTATTTACGAAGGTGGGGCGAATTTGCGCGCAAAGGCCGATCACAAACGAGCACTCGCATACTGGAAGGATGACGCGTCCCGGAATGATTACGGTTATTTCGCTGAAACAAAAAGCAATATTCGGATGCTCTGTCGGCATTGCAGCAAGCCACCAAATTGGATCCGGCCAATCAACGTGCTAAGCTCAACGTGGGAATCGCACTGGCTTATCAAGGGCAAGTCGATTCGGCGGTTCAGTGGATGTCACCAATTATCGGCGAAGCTGCAGCTCGCTTAATACTGGGTCGATCCTGGCCAGAAACGGCACCTGTGCAGGCGGGCCCAGAACTGGTGCTGGGCCCGGCAATTAGACCCCCATCTTTCTCAAGCAACGACGTTGTTAGCTCAATTAGAGAAACAGAGCCTACCGCCAAGAAGCAGCGATAGGCTCTGGGTCTCAAAAAGATACCTAGTGGGCACGAATCACATACGTGTTCGAATCCCAAGCTTACGTCAACGTGGAAATAGTCTCGTCGAGCGTACACAACGCTGCCTTTCGAATCGATCAATTCGACGTGATAACCTGCCGCAATCGAAACTCGCATGGGCGTCGTGTCACCGGCTTCCGCCCAAACTTGGTCACCGTCCACTTTCATGCGTAATCCTGTGTCTTGCCATTCGACGCTCGCTTAGCGACAATACGGGTATCGATTCGGCGAAGGCGGCGGACTTGGCTTTTTGGTTAGGTATACGGTTTGCATGGCACCCCAGATTCCGATCTCTGGATACTGGCGTCCTCCTTGCGAACTTCTGTAGCCAGGGCATTGCACGTCAATATCAGGCGTTTTAGTACCAACCGCCAACTCTTTTCGATACTCCGCATATTCTTGCTCGTTCACAGTTGATGTGCGTTTGGACACTTCGTCTCCTCCAATCAAAATGCCATCCGGAGCCTCATCGGCGGGATAGACTCCGAACAAAAGCTTGGCGTTCTGGTTCTAGGATAATCGGTAATAGCGGACTGTCCATCCACCAACAGGCCCGCATCCACTTCGAGTTTCCGACTGATGGCCGTCCATGGTAGCCACTATCCGAAACTTCTTTGTCCTTGTGTTCAGGCAGTTCGCCAATCACACCTCAGTTACCCTGTCTGCAACTTCGCAAGGCAGATGCATAACAAACGGATGGGCGTCTTTGGTCGGCTCTTCGCGGTAAACCTTGTAGTTTGGGTGCACTACCTGCGAAATAGTCCAGATCTTTGTTACTGGATTGTGCAGTCACGGTTACAGTCCGTTTGCGTTTTACGGCGAACTCAATTGTTTGGGGCTGGCTACTCACGTCCACTGTCGTTCTCTTTGTGTGTAGCAGCCATCGGCGTCAATTTCCACTTCATGTGCGGACCTTGCGGAACCAAAACCCGGGTCTGAAAACCCGATTCCGACCTGATCCATTTTAGGTCGGCAAATTCGTTGTCACCAAATGTAATATCGGCATCCAGAAAATCCACTTCCTCTGAGATTCTCGCTTGTAACATCACTTTCTGTAGACGAAACGGGCATTGGCAGCCGTTCTCGATTGGCCAACACACTGAGTCCCACAATTACCAGTAACGGACCATACACGACCGGCCGCTTCAATTGTTTTGCTAACCAAGTCGGATCTACGAACAGATCAAACAGGTTCGGCAGATCTACAACGGTTTTTACTTTGGCGCTTGGCGAATTTTCCAGTCCAATTCCTTGTGTTGTCCGAACCGTTGGTCTGGCGCTACTAGATTCGCGAGCCTGAATTGCGGCCAAGGCTTCATGGGCCGAAGCAAAACGGTCTTTTGGGTTCTTGGCAACTAGTTTCTTTAGTACTTCACGAACTTCCTCGGAATAGGCCTTCAGTAGTTTTTCGGGAATCGGCTCGGCCGAAACTGCCCACTTCCTTTGATCACCTTTAAACAAGCGCGCCATTTCGCGAGGTTGGCAAACCAGCATCACCATCAATCCCAGGCAGTAAAGATCTGAGGCCCAAGTGATGGGCCCCAGATCGGGGTCCACCATCTCCGGCGCTGCCAAGCAATCTTCTTTGCTGGTCATGGCATCCGTGTCGTCCAAGGCGTAACCAGCACTACAGACCAGCTTGATCTTGTCATCGTCTCCCAAAACCAGGCAATTATCGGACAGTTCGCCATGCAGCCGATCGGATTCGTGTAACGCTTGGATAGCTGACAACGCAGCCAGTAGAACCTCGCGAGCATCCTTGGGGCTTTTATTCGTCTGCGTCAATACTGCCTTGATCGGATCGTATACAATCCAACCTTGGCTGGTCACGCAGTCCCGTGCTCGCAGCACGTTCTGATGCGACAGAGGCATCAAGAATTCGGCCTTGTCCCGGAGTTCGTTGCGAATCTGTACGTCATCGGCGACTGAGACGTTCAGTGCTTCAATGGTAACTTCTTGATCCAATTGAATATCCGCGCCGTCATACAGCGTTGAATTGGCTGTTCGCACTTTGACGCTTTCCTCCGTCTGGAAAATTTCATAGCGTCCGGCATTGGATGCGGTTTCTGCACCGGCAGGTCGGACTTGAATACCACTTTCCAAACGCGAGCTGTTATCGTTTCGTGCAATCATTGTGGGCTCCACATAAGTCTGACATTTTTCCAGGGACGGTTCCTGCATTGAACTATCAGTGGACGCATCATTTCTGCGCGGCGCGCCAATATTTTGACGGCTGACCCCCGCTTTGGCGTCGCCACAATAATCCGTTGCGTCAAACCAAGCTTGGCAAGAACTGCTGATTTTGCCGAATAAGATTAAAGTTCCTGCTGCAGAAAAAAACGGACAATCAAAATGTCCGCGTTTCAGGATTGAAAGACACTAGAACATTACTCGAAACGATTCATACAACGGACGGAACTCATGGACCGCAGCATCATCTACCAGAAGTCGCTTGCCCATTTCTTGGCACCCATTCAGCCAATGTTACAAGATCCTGCTGTTTCCGAGATCATGATCAACGGTTGTCAGGAGATCTACAGTGAACGTTATGTCGAGGTCCAAGATTCGCACGGAGAAGTTCGGCGTATCAGTAAATTAGTCAAGGCAGACGGGGTTGTATTCGAAGATGACGAAGCGGTGATGTCCGCGATTCGCAACATTGCAGAATACTCCGGGCGAATCATTTCGTCAGATCAATTCGAAATGAACGCTCGACTTCCCGGTGGCGAACGAGTTCATGTGATCTTTCCTCCTTCTTCGCGCGTGGGGCCCTGCGTCACAATACGCAAGTTTCGGGAAGACAAATTTGATTTGGCCACGTTGATTCAGTGGGATTCCATTAGCGCCGAAGCGGCCGCCTTTCTTGAACTGGCTGTCACGCTTCACAAGAATATTGTCATTTCCGGTGGAACGGGTACCGGCAAAACCAGTTTCTTGAATGCGGTGTCGGGAGCCATCCAGGAAGATGAACGAGTTGTCGTCATCGAAGATAGCTCGGAGCTTAAACTGCAGCAACAGCACGTCATCTATTTGGAAACGAAGGGGCTCGGTGAAAATGACGAAAGACCGGTGACTATTCGAGATCTGTTTGTCGCGTCGCTGCGTATGCGCCCTGACCGGATCGTCGTCGAGGTGCTGAGAGCGAGCAAGCGTGGCGATTCAGTCAATGCTGTCAGGCCATTCTGAGCACTGGACGACCGTTCGCCAACACGCCTTCGAGACGCGGCGACCTGACTGGAAACGCTGCGCTTGATGAGTGATACAGCGTTACCTGGGTTGCGCGGCGAACGCAAGTCGCTCATGCGGTCGATCTAGTAGTGCAATTGGTGCGATTCCAAGGTCGAAGATATGTCGATTCGATTGTAGAATTGACCGGCATCGATCAACAAAGTCAATGCACCTGGAATCCCCTGTTCGAATTTGATCGAGACATCTCGATTCCGGGAACCGACTTAACCGGTAAACTAGTGCCAACGGGAAACGCCCCAACGTTTCTGTTCGAATTGGTACGCATGGAGTTATCTACACAACGACAACCACAATTGGATGTTTGGTAACTGAAATCATGTAGCTTGTTACTGTGTTCCTCCGCTGGTCTTTCTGATGTGCGAATTGTTGTATAGAGCCGATCGTCAATGAAATTTACGCGGAAATTGCTGCGAATTGAACCGCAGCAGAATAGGTCGCCGTATGTTCCAAACTATATTTCGCTTATTCATTTGCTACAAAGAAGTAACGCCAAATATGTCTGAATCTGACCGATCGAATCGGATCAAAGTTTTTTATTCCGCTAAACAGTCTTTTGCCCAGTGATGCAGACCAGACATCGCCATCTCCAAGCAAACCTAGAATGAGTCGTGGAAACGATTGCGTCTTCGCATTTTGCGGAACACTTCCAACTTACCGATGACTTTCCGCTACTGGACAAAGGTGATTTTCTGTTGGCACACGAGAAAAGTACGTTGACGACTTCATGACGGGACGAATGCCAGACGCTGCGGCAAGCGGATTAGTCTGGTCGGAAGCTTTGGTGAATGCCGTAGGATTGACAACGTCTAGTCTTTACCATGCTATTCGCCATTCCGTCCAAGATCCTCGTACGATTTGCTTTAGGTCCCACAAGTAAGCTTTCATCATGCTCAACCCTGCGCGGACTGATGTATTGCCCGATCAGTGGTCAAGTGATCGCTTGTTGAAGGTAATGAACAGCTTTGGGCTCAGTGGAGCGTACATCGACCTTGATGGCATTTCGAAACAGCATCGAAGATTCTCGGACATTTTGGCGAACTTGAATGCTGCAGTTCCTCCAGGTATGAATACCAATCCCAAATACAAGCATGGGGAATACCTGCAACAGTTCAGTTTAAACTTGGACACTAGAGGCTCGAATATTGAACGACGAAATCCATTACGTGGTATTCTGCCACGGTGCGGATTCCCATCAAGATGACGACCTGGGCGGACAATGCACTACCGGCGAATGGCTGGAGTGTTCTGTGATGTTTTACACCAAGTTAAACGCATCGATGCCAAATTAGTGCGCTGCTGCCGATCAAGGAGCCTGTTTGGAGGCTACCGAGCAGACAATTTTGATTTCGTGATCAATCTGCATCTGGCTGATCTTGCGATCTGTTTAAACGCTCTTGTGGAACAAACATCGGGACTAATTCGTCCAAGACAATGCAAGAAAATCAGACAGTTATGAATGTGAAAGACGTAGATCGAAATTCCCGTTCATTGGTACGGACTTCGTTTGGCCTGACAGCCGCTACAGTTTCAACCGTAACTTGGTCGTACGGGCGTAGCAGCTCGACAAAGAGTCGCAACTTCGCAATGCGTCCCGAGAACGCGATCTGTCCACAAAATTTTTTGGAATCAGTAGACTATCATGCAAAACCAACCTGAACCCAATCCACCAGTGAGGCGATCAAGCGGATCAGACGCAAAGGATGCCGCAAAGGCAGCACTCAATGATTTCGATAGTTAATCAAGCTCGTCAGCATTCAGACACTAATGGAGCTTCAATGTTAAACATCGACAAGGAAACAAAAACTGGGAATGAGCTTCAATTGCCACCGGCGGTGACAATTAAGAACATCATAGGGGTCACATGGGACATTCGCAGTGAAAAGGAACAGGAGTGTGCGCTATCGGACACGGACCGCAGGAAGCTTTTTAGTTTGCTTCACAGAGCGGAAATGCTTATTACAGAGTCCCTATCATTTATAGACTCTGATGCCTCTGATGGTTTAATTGAGCCTGTCGATCGGTAGAAAGTAGCCTACCACTTGCCTGGGTACTCATCAATACACCATAAAAGCCCCCACAAGCAAAATAACGGTAGCTTGTTCGTTTCTAGATCGACCTATGAAGGAGTTCGATAGCATTTTCCTTCATGAATTGGGCCACCATTTTACTTCTGCTAGCCTTCCACATAATGCGCTGCTCCGCGAAGGACTAGCCACCCTGTTCCAGCTAGCATGTAAGACGCACATAGGCACAGAGCTAAGCTATCTCGATCCCAATACTCTTCCCTGCAGAATTCTGGACCTAGAGAATGAGCTTGGTTTCGTGTCCGCCCCCCTGCCCGCCGACTGGCCCTATCCACCGGATTTTCCAAGGTATTATGGTGCTCACTGCTTGCGCGAAGCTTTTACCGACACAGATGGCGAATTCGTAAAACATTTTCAGGCCCTGATTAAGCACCAATACGAAAAATGCTCAAGTATGCTTTCCGACCCTAAAGTCATGACCCCAAATTTTGACGAATGGATAGATTCCGTAAATGATATAATACCTGGTTTTGCTGGGCGCTTCAGATCTCTGATTCAATCGGATGCCAATTTCCCCGGCAGAGATTTAGTTGCATGGTTTCCATCGGGACCGACAATAGATGAATGTAAATCATGGGGCATCATATGTCGAATCTCAGACCTTGGTGATGTGGAGCAGTTAAATGCAGACGATGATAACACAAAAGATCTGTACCTTGATTTGTATAACGCGGATGACGATAGCTTCATAGATGACGTCGAGATTGACCACTATAGCGTTGAGCTTGCGCCAGAACGGGACTCTTCTCCGTTTCATCCAAGTCCTGGGACGACTCCGGACAGTAAACTATTCCAAGCAGATGGCTTGAGTTATAACTTAAATATGTATTTGACTGTTAGTGATGGTCGAAGTGAATACTCCCATCAATTGGACAGCTTACCGGGGCGGATTGATAATCGCATTCCGCCGACGGAGTGCCCCACCACCATCTTAAAAGCTGCATCGCCTACTTTACTTAGTGAACATGACATTTGCGAAGTATCTTACAGCAAAATCTATCGACAGCTTATGAAAGTAATTCCAAGGTGGTCACCATGGATCGAGGAACACGACTGTAAGCTTCGATTTGATCACCAACGGCCGCGCTATATTAGAGATACAAACAAGCCAACTCAGCTTTTATCTATTGAGTCACGCAAAACCTCGTGGCCGACTCTACCAACATACAGACTCCGCTGGACTGAGCCTAACGACAGGCGACACAATAAGAATTTTTACACAGAAGACATCGTATTGGATGTCATAGTAACCCCAATCGAGGCATATCTCTGCGTAGAATCGGACGACGGTTTTTGGACAGACGAATCTTCTTTAGAGGACAAGATGCTGGCCTTTATGAATAAATGGCGCCATGCCTCTACTTGTCCGCCCACGAGCCTACCGAACGAGAACTTCTGCTTCGGAACCAGCTGCGCCGATGCAGTTAGGTTTATAGATGATCTGTACCGCAAGGGCCTAACCACTGCTGCAGTGAAAGATGGGATTGTTACGATCTCCAAACCAGAGAATGGACATTATGTAGTTTGCCATGAATACGATTCGAGGGTGCAGCGCCGTTACATACATGTTGAAGCAGATGGAATATACAAACTAGGATCTGATGAATTCCGAGAATACAACGAGGCTATATCCTTTAATGAACAATATTTTACTGGTCTTGATTGGCTGTTAAAACAGGTAATAGCGGCCAATTCATAAGTTGGCTTTTCCATAGGTTCAAATGTAGCTGTCCATTCTGCGAAATTTGGGTTGCGATGAATCGTTGTGATCTGGTGAATGCTCGTTAAGCGGATCGAAGAGCCGGTAGCCAAGTTGCAAGAGAAGAACCCAACGGAACGACTGGATCAGCCCTATTTCGCAAATCGCCGAAGAGAAGCGACAATATGACGGAAATGGAGCGAAGGGGAAGAAAGACCGCAAACCACCCAAGCCTCTTCGCCGTGGGCGGATTAGGATTGCGCAGGCCGAACGGACCGAGTCGATCTACCCGGCAGACATCCCGCAATCTGATTGCGTCCCTTCGCACACGCGTGTCGCCTGGCGACTGAAAGAGGGCAAAACGATTTTGGTGGCCTACCAAATCTATCGCTACCGGAATCAGCTTGGGCGGCTGGATGCAGCGTGGGGGATGCTTCAACGTCTACCAATGTCGGCTCTCTTCAATTAGAATTGGCGTGATACCGACTAACCTCACCATCAGGAGCGACGGACGACCATATGGAACGTCACATCGTATTGCTGGGCGACTCCGTCTTTGACAATGCCGCGTATGTGCCAGGCGAACACTCCGTGATTGACCATCTCAGGGCAATCTCGCCAAGGGAATGGTCTGTGACACTACTGGCCGTCGATGGAGATGTCACCGACGATGTCGTGCAGCAATTGGAGCTGCTGCCAGCGGACGCGACCGACCTAGTGGTCAGCGTCGGCGGAAATGATGCACTTCAGCATGCCGGACTGCTCGAGCAGGCCAATTCGGTCGAAGACCTCGCTGAGCTTCTCGCGGAAGTACTGCCCCAATTCCGCGAACGCTATGCGACCATGCTGGACGCCGTCGAAGGCACTGGCCGAGCTGTTGTCGTGTGTACGGTCTACGACCAATGCCCGTTTCCGAATAGCGAGTGGCGAGAGCTGGTTCCGTTGGCGCTAGCAGGCTTCAATGAATGCATCCTAGAGGAGGCTGAAGGTCGCGCCATGGCCAGCATCGACCTCTGTGAAATCTGCACCGACCCGGAAGATTACTCATCGCTCTCGCCCATTGAGCCGTCTTCCATTGGTGGAAGCAAAATTGCGGCAGTGATTCTTCGCACTCTGTCGGAATGGCGCTAATCCTACTGACGTGGACAATTCGTCCCTTGGGAGTTAGTTTTATATTGAAATTGTATGTTGATTGCCATTAAGTCTGCCACGCAACGAAAATGTGTGCCTTGAGACGCATAATTCCACATCGTATGGTAATGGCCGAAGACCCATAGCCGCGGTCGATGGCTTTCAAGCATTCGCTGAAGGGCGAGAGTTGTCGGGGATTTAATTTGATCCATATGCATTTGGTACTGTATCGGATTGCGAGCCGGGTCTTTTTATGAACGAGGCAGGCAATTTCATAAGGTGCTGCATGACTTACCATGATATCGGGCTTGAGCTTCAGGTATAGTTGCAGGCGCCGTATCGAGCTGCTCGGATAATTCTTCATTTGGCCACCACCTTGTGACGGCTCTAAACTTCTTTTCCAATCTTTCTCTAATTCGAGGAGTTCTTTTTTATCTGAAGAATGAGCCCTCTGACGAAGAAAAGTCAATTCCATTCAGACTCGTTGCCAAAGTCTCCTAGACTATGCTTTGGTAAGTTCCCATAATCTTCCTGGTTACAAATCGATGATGTCAAATGCTTATTGGTTTTGAATAGAGCATTTGAGCATCGGCGACTCGCTCAAACAGAAACCCGCCACCAGCCGCGATGTCCAAACAAGTGGAGACACCGCCGGCCGGTCTCGCGATGTCAAATGCTTAGTGGTTATGTGCCGCTAATGAGCGACGCTGAGAGTATTTGCGAAGGTCTCCAGATTGAACCTGCTTTGTTTTCCTTGCCGGGGATTGCAAACACCACCCTGTCAAACGCCGGGCCGAAATCAGTGAGTGCATTTTTAGCTGTGTTTGATGCGATTGCAGGATCACCTCCAAATGCGCCGCACCCCCACGCTCCAAGCAGGACATTTGCGATTCCAACGTCGCTGGCAATTGTTAATGTTTCTCCATCGGCGTTCAAAACATTGTTTGAGCAATGATGCATCGCCCGAATTGGCGAGGTAGGGCTTTGAATTTGGGGCGGGGAAGCGCAGTCACTACGGATGATAGAAACGGGGTTTCGAGCAAATCGCCAGTCCCGCGAGTCTTAAAGAACGGCACTGCGGACTGTATATCGCATAATCCGTGTAGAGTAGCGAAGACTGATTGCGGTTTGCGTCGTAGTATTCCATATGGCGGATGAGCGTCGGATACAAAGCGGAGCATCTGCATAAATCTTCTGCGGCTCAGCGCTATTCAGAAATCCCCCCGCCCGGGTTTCGTGCAGACGCGAAATTCAAAAGCAAGACTGGGCCCGACTTCGCCATTGTCTGGGCAATCGTCTGAGTGGTGCCATTGACAACCTCGATCGTGGGCTGGGTGCCGGACGGAAGTCGCTCTCGGAAGGCAGTCAATTGGTCAGGAGTGTAGATACGGGAGCCGTCGAGTGACGATTGAATGTACGGTTGGATCGCCACTTCGTGTCCGTTTGCGAAGTACACGCCACGATCAATGAGATCGAGTACGTCTTTGGCGTGTTGCTTGAGTGACATTTCAATTCTCGGTCAGATATTCAGCAGGCATTTGAATCTTGGAGAGACACGGAGGGACACTGGGGTGGCAAACAGGTTCGCGGTGCCGCTGGGGTGGCAAATAACGAATAACAAACTATTCCAAATGTCGCGAAGCGGAACGGCGGGATAGCTTGTCCGTTGAGCTGAGACGCTTCGCTGGGCGGTATGCGGATTTTAGACCAGCACGCCGCCCGAACATGTGTTGATTCTACCGCGGCGAGCGGGCTTGGGGTGTTAGATTTGAGAATGCGATCGCGATTCACAGCGTTCTTCCCGTGGCAATGCCGAAATTTGCGGCGGAGGATGGGATGTAGGTAGCAGCGAACCGATTCGTCGATGGTGTTCGCGAATCTATTGGGTGGAAATGGGGTTTTGCAATTTTCGCAATCCAAGATCACTAGAATATGCAGCGACCATCGCCGCGTGAACTCGACGCCCGTCAGCGAAATCGGGATCTGTCCTTGCGAGCTCGACTTGTTCAGGTTGGTGAGCCAGAAATGTCACTCGGTTTTCATCCACATGTTGATCAGCGGCGGTTCGATGAATACACACCAATCGTGTTCAGAAACCGACGTTTTGAATTCAGCCCAGTCGGTTTCATTTCGAAGCGGTTCACACGTTCCGCCGAAAATCCAATTCGTTTCGCCGCAAGCGTTTGCCGGCAGATCTCGCTACCGGTTGCAAATGGCACATCGAAGCAAAACCTAACATCAAATCTCGCTGACTACGGGTCTCTTGAACAGAGCATTTGAGCATCGGCGATTCCGCTCAAATAGAAACCTCACAACCAGCCGCCAAACTTAACAAGTGGAGACACCGCTGGCCAGTCTCGCGATGTCAAATGCTTAGTGGTTATTTTGCGTCGTTCCTGCTTTGGCGGTTTGTGAGGCCCGCAGTTTGTCCCGAACATCCATTAGTATCTTACCAAGTTTGTTTTGCCCCGTTCCATCGGCACCGCACCCCCAGTAGTGTCCCCTCGGGCATTCTCAACCAGTTCTTCGTCGGCCGTGTCAAGAAGTCGCTGCCGAATGTCGGGGTGTGTTTCGGAATTTACGTGTTACGGCTCGATGCATGATCGAGTCTTTTACTTCTTCCCAATCGTCACGTGCCGCATACTTCGTAGATCGCCCTAGGCCTTTGGCGTCACCGGGAGTTCGAGCACGTTGAATCGCCGCTTCGTGTTCGGTGCCAGCGAACTTCTGAGCCTGGAAGTAATGTTCGACCGTTCGCCAATAGATGCCATCGAGTTCGAACCCGTGCGACGAGAAGTTGCAAAAGTCTCCGTATTCATCTGTCCGACTGTAGAAGTAAATCGTCATCGGTAGGATCGCGATGGCTTAGCAAAATAACGAATAACAAACTATCCCAACTGAAGCTTGCGACACGGCGGGATAGTTTGGCCGTTGAGCTGAGACGCTTCGCTCGCGCGGTATGCGGATTTTAGACCAGCACGCCGCCCGAACAGGTGTTGATTCTACCGCGGTTAGCGGGCTTGGGCAAGTTAGATGTGCGAATGCGATCGCGATTCACAGAGTTCTTCCCGTAGGAAAGCTGAAATGAGCGGCCGAGAATCGGATGTAGGCAGCAGCGAACAGATTCGTCGATGGAATTCGCGAAATTGTGTTGTGGAGACGGTGATTCGGAATTTTTGCAATCCAAGATCATTAACTTTTGAACCAAGCGGGATGGTCGGGGCCGTAGAATAATTCTCGCCAAGCCGGTCGGTGTACACTGCGAATCAGCTCCAATCTCTGACTAGCACATGTGAGCTAGCACCTAGTCGACCCCAAGTGAATTCAGATGCCAGATGTAACCAAACGTCGAATGTCGTGCGTCGAGTGGCGACCGCAAACCGCTAGCAATGCCCCCTATTCGACCGAGCACATTTTGGGAATATACCCTGACTTACCATGATATCGGGCTTGAGCTTCAGGTATAGTTGGTGCGCTGCATCGAGCTGCTCTTCGGATAATTCTTCATTTGGCCACCACCTTGTGACGGGCTCTCCAAACTTCTTTTCCAATCTTTTCTCTAATTCGAGGAGTTCTTTTTTATCTGAAGAATGAGCCCCTCTGACGAAGAAAAAGTCAATTCCATTCAGACTCGCTGGGCCAAAGTCTCCTAGACTATGCTCTGGTAAGTTTCCATAATCTTCGTCATTACCGGGTACAAATCGATGACGACTTGAGTCTACATATTTCTCTAACAGTTGATTGAATCTCTGTCTCCCATATCGCCGAGCTGAATTGAGTAATCACACTTATCAACGAGGTTCATATATCGTTCTCTCAATGGACGTTCAACAACTAGCTCATCTAGTTGGCCATGGAGATCTCCTATAAAGCTCAAGGATCGCCATTCATCTTCTGCTCTACGAGTACGCATGCTAGAATGGGAATACAATTCGGTGTGAATTTGGTCTATGATTTTTTCGTTAACGGGCTCTAGGCGACCTAATTCATCAATTCGCTTAGAGCCGATAACGATTTCATCTGGATTTATCATAATTGTTTTCCTTGTGTTCTTGGTTGTATGCTGTCTCGGCCTTTCGGTAATTCTATAATTTTCACCTAGATTGTATAGGCTCCGCGTCATTCTTCAACATTATCAATTGTCAGAAAGCAGGTTCACGATCGCGATTTCGTCTCCTTCGGCATCAGCCACGGCAATGATATTTGCAAATGGATACCCTTCATCTTGCAATCGAGGTCGCTGCATTCCTGCTACTCGAGTATTTTCGCCAAACAACATGAATTCCTGGCGTTGTTGTAGGCAAAGTATTTGTCGGCAACGGTTTTCGTCGGTGCGGGCAACGACGATGCGATTGTCTTTTAGCAAGGCGAATCTTCTATCATGGTTCGTAGATTGATAGCGAGCCAATTCGTACCAACGCCCGTTGTGTTGTTTGACGTAGCTATGATAGCGGATCTTGGGATTGTTGCGCGGCGACATCTGCAGCATCGCAAAGACTTCGCCATCGTGCCCTAATTCCACATGCTCGACTCGTCTTAGATATCCGTCAAGATCCTCAAAACGGCCTTCCGCCAGCAGCGGGCTTACCGTCTGAAGTTTGGCATCTACTAAAACAGCTGAATTGTAATCCGGCAAGATAAACTGGCCGGATTTACCCGGAAGAATCATTCGGGGATCGAAATGCGCATCGCCGATGGAAAGTTCCTGGGCACTACCGGTTTGGGCATCAAGGCAAATCACGATTCCGCGGGATCTGGTGGGCAAAATCGCGTATCGCTCTGTGTCCGAAACCAAGGGGATTGCAGATTGAACACCTCGTGCCGATGATAGTTTCGAGACCAACACGACTCTGTCGCCAGGAGCTGTCATTTGAAAAATGTAGGGGCCGTCGTGGAATAGAACAGTGCCATTATTAAACAACACGACCCGGTTCAGCTGTACGCCCCTGGGCAATGGGCACAGTGCGTTCCCATTCCAAACAGCCGTTACTGCGTCATCGGTCGTTTCGGAAAGCTCCATCTTACACAGCACGTGCCCAACTGCATTGACAGGTTGCAGAGTAGGAATCGCCGAAACTTGCCGAATGATTCCGCGGCCGGCAGGTGATTCCTGTAGTGTGGTGGCAATCAGAATGCATCGGCCAGATGGTAAAATATGAACCAGCGCTTCTCGCGTATCACGACCAGTTCCTTGGAATTCGCAACTTAGTTTTACCAGCGTTCCACCTGTCGGATGATGCCCCAATATGTCCAAGTACTGGGGCATGACTTCTTGGCCTGCTAAGCGAATCGGTTGGTTTCGTCGAATGCGAAAAATCGGCTCGACGGCAGGCGCATCTGCGGCCCATACCATCACGGCCATAAGCATTGAAGTGGCGGCGACCAGTTGGCTGTTTCGAACTATCATCATTGAGACCTTTCAGAATTGACACGAGCTGTACGAAGCAAATTCGGCGGACGTACCCATACATACGCGTCAGCAAACCGATCCTGCGCGAAATCTTGAATAGAATTCTTTCTTCCGTCCTGTTTCCAGAAATCGGCTTACGTCCTGGATTCGTCTGTCCGGTTTCCTTGGCCGTTGGATACGCTATTTGCAGTTGCACGTATCACGCAATGTTGTGTTTTTCCTGTACCGACGACTTGATTGGGCGGCGGATTGTTCGGTGAGTTGGCATTTTGTAGGCTAGATGCGTTGGAACGCCGAAGACTTGGCCGTGTTTCATTTCAACAATGCAATGCTTGAAAGATCGTTAAATGCCAGATGCACACGACACTCCAGATGCTGGTTGTGATCAATCGGACGTACTGTCGTCATTTGCTGCAGCTTGGCGAGGCGGCGATACACCGTCGCTGGAATCATGGCTAAAGCACGCCAAGGAAGCCGATCGGCTAGAACAATTTCAGCAGCTTCTGAGCATTGAATTGCAGTGTCGCAGCGAACTAGGTCACAAGCCTACGCAAGTGGAATATCGGCATCGATTTCCTGATGCGGGATTACAAATTGAAGCCGCTTTTGTCGAACTATCGCTCAAAGCAGGCCAAGATCCGGCGTCTTTGCCAACGGGGGACTCCAGCGATTCTACCAATGGCAACCAACCGACGGTGGATTTCACCAATTCGCCATCGGCGTTATCGGATGTCACACCGGCCGATTCGATTCTGATCACTTCATTGCACGAACCATCTGTTCCTTCGACAAGTTCGAATCATTCGCGGCAACCCGATGCGTCTGCTGCTAACCAATCTGCATTCATTGGTCGTTACCGCATCGTGGCACAATTGGACGAAGGTGCCTTTGGCGTTGTCTATCATGCGCGTGACGAACAGTTGGACCGAGACGTCGCGATTAAGGTGCCGCATGCGCATCGCCTTCGTTCGGCCGCAGCGCTGCAAACCTATTTGGACGAAGCGAAAACGTTGGCAAAACTGGAGCATCCACACATCATTCCCATATTTGATGTAGGGGCCACCACAGAACATCCTTGTTTTGTCGTGTCAAAGTTGATCCAGGGCACCAACCTGTTTTCGCTTATGCAGCAGCAACGTTTGCCTGTTGGCCAAGCGATTCAAATCGTCGCCCAGCTGGCCCAGGCGCTACATTATGCTCATGCCCAAGGTGTGGTGCATCGCGACGTCAAGCCAGCCAACATATTGATTGATGCACAAGACAAAGCTTATCTGGCTGACTTCGGAATTGCCCTGCAAGAGGAACAATGGGGCGATGGGCCTCAATTGGTAGGCACGCCAGCTTATATGAGTCCGGAACAGATTGCCGGCACCAGTCATCGCTTGGACGGCCGGTCGGACATCTTCAGTTTGGGAGTTGTCTTGTATGAACTGCTGACAGGAAAACGTCCATTTCGATCGAAAAATCGGAAGGAACTGACTGAGCAGATTCAGACGTTGGACCCCAAGCCACTGCGTCAGTTTGACGATCGAATTCCGGCGTCCGTCGAGCGAATATGCCGGAAAGCAATGGCCAAAAAACCATCTGACCGATATGGCACCGCTGCCGACTTTGCCAACGACCTATCGCAGGCCATGTCCGATATCGGTCAAGACAACGCCACCAGCACGTCTGCCGTTCGTAACACGGCCGGCAACACCGGCCATCGAATGTGGGGAATCTTGTTGAGTATGGCTGCCTTAGCGATGCTGGCGTTTATGTTAGTTCTGCGTCATTCGCGGACGGACCGCCATGCATCTCAGGATGACATGGCCGTCAAAGTCGATTCGTCAACAACCAGCCAAGATGCGACTGCCGCATTGTTGGCGGACTTTTCGATCATGGCCAGTCGCCAGAAGCGAGCGTTCCAGCCGTTAAGCGAATTGGCGCCTTTGACCAATGGGGATCATGTGCATTTCTCCATTCGATTGAACGAACCCGCGTACGTCCGGTTGCTTTGGATTGACGCAACAGGCGAACCCAGCGAACTTTACCCCTTGGACCCGGAAATCGGGGATCGAGGCAGCCGGCCGGTAACGGAAATAGAAAGCCCTCCGCAACTGGACAAAGGATGGCCGGTGGAAGGCGAAGGCGGATTGGAAACGGCGTTGTTGCTGGTCAGCAAGGAACCGCTGGACGGCATCAACTTGCGGCAGTTTCAGTCATACCTACCAGCGAATATTGGGAGCAATTCCGTCCGTCGTTTCACCGCCACTCGTCATCAAGCGGCAAAATTGGATGTACGTCGTTCGCTGGGCAAAACGTCCGAGCAAATGGACGACGTCGTTCTGCAATTGTTGGAACGCCTGCGAACACATGCGGATTTTGCGGAAGCAGTGGTCATTCCGCACGGCGATTCCGAGTCACCGGTGCCTCCGTTCATGGGCGAATAGTTGTCGGCTTCTACGGCTTCTGACAAAAACGCCGCTGGGCACCCAGCTACGCTGCCATACCTTCCTAATTTGACAGGTTGCAAGCCCTCGGTAGGTGGATAGAATTCTGCTTGGCGCCGATGTGTGCAATTCGAATCGTATTTGGTTCGAACCGTCCGCGGCGCGAATTGACCGAGTTGTCTGGAACTGAGTGCATTTGTCATTTGATCTTCGTGGAGCCACGCAATGCAAAATCGTCTGGGATGGATTGGAACGCTGGGCTTGGTGTGGTGTGTCTCGGGCGCGTGGCTGCAGTCGCAAGACGCTTCGCCAGCCGATACGGAATCAGTAAACGTACAGGCACCCGAGCTGAAGCCCGTTTTTTCAGACGATTTTTCCAAGGATAGCCGCGGCGACTATGACATCATGGGCGATGTGAATTGGGAAAAGGGTAAGTTGACCCTGGGCGAAGGCGCGATCGTTCGTCGGATTGACGGCGGCGCTTGGGCGAAGGTCTCGTTGAAACTGGGCGAATTAGAACTAGCCGCAGACGGCAAGCCAGCCGAATTACTGATTGGGTTTGTGCTGGATGGCGCAACGAATTGCGCCGTGAGAATTCGACGGCACGCGCCAAGCGCCGATGGCGTATGCGGAACGGTATCTCTGTTTGACACGGCAAACGCTAATGGCCAACTTGCCGCGGAACTTGTTCGTGAGCTGCCGATCAACAAGGACATTCCAAGTAGTCTGGACGTGGAATACCGACACGGCTTGGTGCAAGTCACTTCTGAAGAGCGGCATTTGTTTGCAACGTCAATCCAGCACAATGTTGCCCAAGTTGTAGTTTATAGCTCGGAAGCAATGCACGAACTGACAGAAATGTCAATTTCGACCATCGATCCGCCAGCTGAGCTCACGGCAGAACAGAATGAAGAACTTGATGAGGCAAATTCTGCAGTGCAGGAATACATGGCGCTAGATCAGGAAGGCAACTATTCAGCTGCCATTCCTATTGCAGAACGTGTATTGGACATCAAAAAACGCGTCCTTGGCGTACAGCATCCCGACTATGCCACCAGCCTGAATAACCTCGCTGCTCTTTACGACGCTCAGGCGGACTACGCGCGTGCGGAGCCGCTTTACAAACAGGCACTGGAGATCATCAGAGCGGCGCTGGGCGAACAGCATCCAAGCTATGCCACCAGCCTGAATACCTCGCTGGGCTCTATCAAGCTCAGGGTGACTCCGCGATGCGGAGCCGCTTTACAAACAGGCACTGGAGATCAGAAAAGCGGCGGCGGGCGAACAGCATCCCGACTATGCCCAAAGCCTGGATAACCTCGCTTCGCTTTACGTTGCTCAGGCGGACTTCGCGCGTGCGGAGCCGCTTTTCAAACAGGCACTGGAGATCAGAAGAGCGGCACGGGCGAACAGCATCCCGACTATGCCCAAAGCCTGGATAACCTCGCTTCGCTTTACGTTGCTCAGGCGGACTTCGCGCGTGCGGAGCCGCTTTCAAACAGGCACTGGAGATCACCAAGCGGCGTTGGGCGAACAGCATCAAGCTATGCCACCAGCCTGAATAACCTCGCTGGGCTCTATCAAGCTCAGGGTGACTCCCGCGTGCGGAGCCGCTTTTCAAACAGGCACTGGAGATCATCAGAGCGGCGCGGGCGAACAGCATCCCGACTATGCCGCCAGCCTGAATAACCTCGCTTTGCTTTACTCTGATCAGGGTAACTACGCGAGTGGGGAGCCGCTTTACGAACAGGCACTGGAGATCACCAAAGCGGCCTGGGCGAACAGCATCCAAGCTATGCCACCAGCCTGAATAACCTCGCTGGGCTCTATCAAGCTCAGGGTGACTCCGCGATGCGGAGCCGCTACAAACAGGCACTGGAGATCAGAAAAGCGGCGCGGGCGAACAGCATCCCGACTATGCCCAAAGCCTGGATAACCTCGCTTCGCTTTACGTTGCTCAGGCGGACTTCGCGCGTGCGGAGCCGCTTTTCAAACAGGCACTGGAGATCAGAAGAGCGGCGGCTGGGCGAACAGCATCCCGACTATGCCCAAAGCCTGGATAAACTCGCTTCGCTTTACGTTGCTCAGGCGGACTTCGCGCGTGCGGAGCCGCTTTCAAACAGGCACTGGAGATCAGAAGAGCGGCTGGGCGAACAGCATCCAAGCTATGCCACCAGCCTGGATAACCTCGCTCAGCTTTACCAAGCTCAGGCGGACTACGCGCGTGCGGAGCCGCTTTTGAAACAGGCACTGGAGATCAGAAAAGCGGCGTTGGGCGAACAGCATCCAAGCTATGTCCAAAGCCTGAATAACCTCGCTATGCTTTACCAATATCAGGCGGACTACGCGCGTGCGGAGCCGCTTTTGAAACAGGCACTGGAGATCAGAAGAGCGGCGCGGGTGAACAGCATCCCGATTATGCCTCAGTCTGAATAACCTCGCTGGTGTTTACAAAGATCAAGCGGACTACGCGCGTGCGGAACCGCTTTTCAAACAGGCACTGGAGATCAGAAGAGCGGCGGCTGGCGAACAGCATCCCGACTATGCCAACAGCCTGCATAACCTCGCTTTCTTTACCACGCTCAGGCGGACTACGCGTGCGGAGCCGCTTTACAAACAGGCACTGGAGATCATCAGAGCGGCGCTGGGTGAACAGCATCCCGATTATGCCACCAGCTGAATAACCTCGCTGCTCTTTACCAACATCAGGGTGACTACGCGCGTGCGGAGCCGCTTTGCAAACAGGCACTCGAAATCACAAAATCGGCGCTGGGTGAACAGCATCCCGACTATGCCACGCCCCTGAGTAACCTCGCTGGTGTTTACAAAGATCAAGGACTACGCGCGTGGGAACCGCTTTTCAAACAGGCACTGGAGATCATCAGAGCGGCGCTAGGTGAACAGCATCCCCACTATGCCACCAGCCTGAATAACCTCGCTGCTCTTTACGACGCTCAGGGTGACTACGCGCGTGCGGAGCCGCTTGTCAAGCAGGCACTGGAGATCATCAGATCGGCGGCTGGGTGAACAGCATCCCGACTATGCCACCAGCCTGAATAACCTCGCTGCTCTTTACGACGCTCAGGGTGACTACGCGTGCGGAGCCGCTTTGCAAACAGGCACTCGAAATCAGAAAATCGGCGGCTGGGGCAACAGCATCCCGACTATGCCGCCTGCCTGCATAACCTCGCTGCTCTTTACCAACATCAGGGTGACTACGCGTGCGGAGCCGCTGCAAACAGGCACTCGAAATCACAAAATCGGCAGGGTGAACAGCATCCCGACTATGCCACCCGCCTGAGTAACCTCGCTCTTCTTTACGACGCTCAGGGTGACTACGCGGTGCGGAGCCGCTCAAACAGGCACTGGAGATCGTCAAATCGGCGCTGGGTGAACAGCATCCCGACTATGCCACCAGCCTGAATAGCCTCGCATTGCTTTATTTCGCTCAGGCGGACTACGCGCGAGCGGAGCCGCTTGTCAAACAGGCACTGGAGGTCACCAAATCGGCGCTGGGTGAACAGCATCCAAGCTATGCCATCAGCCTGAATAACTTCGCATTGCATTATTTCGCTCAGGCGGACTACGCGCGACGGAGCCGCTTGTCAAACAGGCACTGGAGGTCACCAAAGCGGCGTCAGGGCAGCAGCATCCCGACTATGCCGTCAGCCTGAATAACCTCGCTTGGCTCTATCGGTACCAAGCCGAACCTGCCCACGCTTGAACCTCTTGTCCGCCAAGCTCTGGCGATTCAACGCCAAGTCTTGGATCGCAATGCTGGAATCCAGTCGAACCGACAGCAGATGGCAAACCAAGCGAATGTTAAGGGCTACTTATCGTCAAGACTTTCCAACGCCGTGGCATTGGGAAACGACAGTATTTCTGCTGTAGAAGATCTGTGGCAATGGAAAGGAACCGTGACGGCTCGGCAGCAGGCGTATCGAACTGTCGCGGGAATCCGCAATTGGCGCCGCTGTTTCAGGAACTGCAATCGGTTAGCCGCTATCTATCGGGTTTGGCCAGTCATACGCCGCTACCTCCTCCGCCAACCGCTTCTCAGCAGCAGAAGGAAATCTATCAGCGAAACCGAACCGAATGGCAGGCACGCTTTGCAGCGTTCAATGATCAGTACGAAGACTTGGAACAACAGATTGCCGCTGGTAGCGAAGCATTCCGGCAAATTCGCGAACCGCTTACCGTGGCCAATGTGCAAAGCCAATTGCCCGAAGGGACCGCCTATATCGACCTGCTGGAATATCGGCATTCTTCGCCTCGGCTGAATGAATCTGGAAAACTTGATTTTGAAGATCGTTACATCGCTTTTGTGGTCCGGGTGATCAAGCACCGGCGATGATCGATCTGGGGTCTGCCGCAGCGCTAGCCGACGCCATCACCGTGTTTCGGCGACCGTTTGAACCTGGTCAGGACACTGCGGCAAATCAAGCAGCTGCGGTAGCAGCAGGTCAACAGTTGCGCAAGCAATTATAGTTACCGTTACAGGCCCATCTGTCCGATATCGCAACGGTGATTATTTCGCCCGATACGGCCTTGGGCACCTGCCGTTTGCTGCCTTGCCAGGGAACCAGGAAGGCAGTTATTTGTTGGAAGACTATCAGATTGCCATGATTCCCATGGCGCAACTATTGCGATCTGATTGGGAAGACGTATTCGTTTCCAGCGTGAATCCTGGTCTGCTGGTCCTGGAGATGTCAACTATGACGCCAAGGTGAATTCGCCCAATTCGACTTCGCAGGAAGCCACTCTGCTTGCCGACGTCAGCATGCGTGCGGCGCAGGATCTGCGATCGGGACGAACGTGGGATGCGTTACCTGGTTTTCGTCAAGAACTGGACACGGTTCGATCCTTGTTTGCCAAGCAACATCCCGACGAAACAACTCGAATCCTTGCGGGCGACCAAGCCGACAAGGTTTCTTTTCTGACGGAAGCCAGCCGATTTGGCACGTTACACTTGATCACGCACGGTTACTTTGAAGACCCGACGGTCAAATCCTTTAGCCAAGTTCACGTCCAACCCGACCGACTCGGCATGGATGCGCCAGGGCCCGATCCCTACTTCAACGCCTATGTGCCGGGGCTGTTGTCCGGTTTGGCATTAGCCGGAGCAGAACCAACCGGCGGAAACGGAGGACATGTTTGATGGGATATTGCGAGCGTCCGAGATCGAGGCTTCTTCGCTGCAGGGAGTTGATTTAGTGGTATTGTCCGCGTGCGAAACGGGCTTGGGCGCGCTGTGGCGGGTGGCGAAGGATTGACCGGCCTACAGCGTTCGTTCCATGTCGCGGGTGCGAAAACGGTGGTGGCCAGTTTATGGAAGGTAGACGATCACGCGACGCTGACATTGATGAGCGAATTCTATCAAAACCTCTGGGACAAGAAGTTGGGAAAACTGGAAGCCCTGCGCTGAAGCCCAACTGGCGATGTTGCGCGGCTATAATCCGCGGACGAAAGAATTGGTTCGAAGTTTGGGATCAACGTCTGGCCAAATTGATCCGGCGAAACCCGCCCTGCGCCCTCAGAACAACAGCCGCTTGGACCCACGATACTGGGCCGCATTTCAGTTGAGCGGCGATTGGAAGTAAGGCACGTAAAGATTGGCCTGCTGTCCGACGTCCGTGAAGAAGTAGACTGCATTAGTAGCTGACCGCAACATCGATGGCGGTTAGTTCTGGTACACAACAAAAGAAGGTATTTTCGAACGAATAGGTCCAAGGTTTGTGATAGTGTCCAAACAGCCAAATTCGCGGTCGATGTAGGTCCAGCATTTGTTGTAGTGCCAGCGTGGTTGGAGATTCGACATTTGCCATTCTGCCTTGGTATTCCAGTTCGGACTGGCTGTTTCGCGATGGACTAAGCAGGCAATCTCCAACGGTGCGGCGTGACTGACCATGATTTCAGGCTGGATTTCGAATACTGGCTGACAGCTGCTTGTAGTTGTTCGCTTGACAGCTCTTCTTGCGGCCACCATCGTGTTACTGATTTGCCCGTTTGCTTAGTGAGCCTAGCTTCCAGTTCTTGCAGTTGTTTTTGTCGGACGATCTCGCTCCGCGGACAAAGAAGAAGGCAACACCGCCCACTTCAGCTGGTCCAAAGTTGCCTAAGCTGTGCGACGGCAAGCTATCATACGCTTCGTGGTTACCGGGAACAAACCGGTGCCTGGTTGGGTCTACTCGGTCGACAAGCATTTGATACGATTCGTCGTCGCCCATGTCACCGACTTGAACCGAGTATTCGGCGGTCGCCAGGTGTTCGAAGTAAGGTCTGCGGCGATCGCTTGGCACAATCGCTTCTTCCAGTTGGCCATGAAGGTCGCCAATAAACCGTAGTGAATTCCATTTACGGTCCGATTCTGGCGTTGCCGCTGCGTCTTGATTCTGCAGTTGGGCGTCAGCATTTAGTGTCTGTCCGTCAATTTGAATGTGTTTGATTCGTTTCACAGAATTCCTCGATTACAGGGCCCTTGCTATTACGGATAGACGATTGTGTCTCGTCTTGCGGTGTACGCAGGATTGCTTCTGCGATTCTTGTTCCGCATTTCGAAGAGAGTTCGATAGGCGAAACGGAAGAATAGTCTTCTGGTTGAGTGCAAATTTTCCATAGGGTCAATCAGCAGTGGGTCGCGATTTATCGGTTCGGTTCGAATACAACGGCGTACTGGCCCAGTGCATTGCATAAAGTGCGGCGTCAAAGATCGAATCACCTATTGATATGACATGACGCGCGTCATGCAAAACAATTTTCTTGCTTTCGAGTTTCGTGGTTCAGCTAAAGCCGGTTCGCCTTCTTCCTGAGCGTGCCGAATCGGCACGCTCAGGTCACGCCGAAATCGCCACGGTCGAACATTGCCGACAGAGTTTCCGGCAGTTGGTGCAGGTTGCCGAACGTGCGGCAGCATTGCTCGACGTACCGCCTGATTCGCCAGTGGCGAAACGAGAAGTCTGGACTTGTTGATCGAATTTGCGAATACGTCGAAGCAGATGGGCCTTAAAGCCGATGGAAACGGCGAATTCTAAGTCTTCCTCCGTTTCACGAAGGAAGCGGTGTTGTAGCGTTTCCGTGGTAGCTTTTCTGGCGATCATGTTGCGGCCTTTCGCTGGAAAATGTTGTTTGTGTCGAATCATATGCTTGGAACTACCAGAAATACGCTGTCGACCGGCTTTCCTGCGCTGCGGCCGAAGAATTTTTTCGATTTGTTGCCGTCACGACGTTTCGGCCGAGATTTAGAAGGGCATTTTCGGAAAAAACTGAAACGCTGGGAAAGGCGTGTCCGGTCAAGTAACAAATCGGGGACTAATGCAGGTAGGATGTCGCGATCGTGCCATCATTTGAAGTAGGCGGCAATGCTGGGGCGTTGACTAGTATTGCAACGAATCGACCTAAGAACGCAGTTTGTATTGTTGCGAATGAACACAACGCGGAGAAAACGATGAATCCCACAGGAGTCTTTTTGTGCCTTTTCTTTTTGGCGTCTATTCCACTGAGCGCGGGCTTGGGGGTCTTTTGGTTCGTAAAAGCCGAAGTGCCATTTTCCAACAGCAAAACGATTCGTGGAGTAGCCGCTCGGATGATTGCCGTCATGTGCTTGTTGTTTTCGGCATCCATGGCCTACCTTTGTTTCTGGTTTGCTACCGGCGGACCATTGAAAGGCTAAGGCCACGGTTTTGTGACTGCAAACTTTCGTCGAATCTAGATTCGCAGCTATTCTCAGCGGTATATTGAATTAAAGAGCCACTCTAATAGGACGAGCCAGCAAGAGCCAGCATGAAAATTGCAGAAGCACTACTAGTCCGAGCTGATATGCAAAAGAAATTGGCATCTCTGCGTGAACGAATTGGCAACAACGCAATGGTGCAGCATGGCGACGAGCCGCACGAGGATCCGACCAAGCTCTTTGAGGAAGCGTTCGCTGTGCTCAAAGAATTCGAGTCACTGGTCGTCCGCATCAACCAAGCCAACTTGAAAAACTCGCTACCCGATGGACGATCATTAATGAAAACGATTGCCCATCGCGATACACTTGTTGCACAGCACTCGCTGATTCAACATGGAATCTCGCAGGCACAAAGGCAGCCAGATCGATACAGTATGGCTGAGATCAAATGGGTCGGCATAATGAAAGTCGCCAATCTTCAGGCGCAATCCGAAGACTTGGCAAAGAAGATACGTGAACTAAACGCAGCCATTCAAGAGACTAACTGGAAAGCTGAACTGGAGGAACAACGAAACGCAATCACAATGGATTTGGGCGAGCGTCAGACCCCGGCTCCGGGGGGTTGAAAATATACTGGGCGTGCGACGGTGGGCAGCGCAAACCACTTACAAATTCGCCCATTACTACTTACAACTTAATCCTAACCGTGTACGAATTACCACCAGACGCTGACGGATCCGATTCTACGAGAAACAAAGTCTTGCCGACCGACGAATTCTTGTTAGAACACGGAACGTCGGTCATTTCACCATCGGACCACTGACGCACTCATGCTCGAACGCTTCTTGAAGCGGGCCCTTACGGATACTCGCAGTGGCACGGCCACCGCGAACTTGTCGTCCGGTAAGTCCTTCATGCCTCACCATTATCAGAGTAGTAATGAAGCGCATTCGTAGCCGCTATTGCGGTATTTCTGTGAATTTTCAGAACCTCCTCCATCTTTCCGTATCCGCCTCCTAGGTCCCAAGCAACAGGAATTTTGTTCTTGCCGAAAAAATCAAAAACTATTTCGTCTCTCATTTTCAGATCTTCAGTAGTCAACCAACCACCTTTAGGATCATCGACGTGCGGGTCTGCTCCTGCTTTATAAATAACAAGGTCAATCCCTCGGAAGGTCTCTAGAGTAGACGGAAGTGTTTCAAAGAATTTACCTCTGTCACTTTTCCAACCGTAATCATAGCCAGCTGAATAGTGATGAATTTTGTCGTGCAATTTAAACTTTTCAATCAGAGAGTTAGTTCCATTTCCCTTATGATGATCACAGTCGAGAATTCCCACTCTATTTAAATCAAACTCTTCAAGCATCTTTACAGCTGCCACCACAAACCCATTAAATGTGCAGAACATAGTCGCCTTGTCCCACTCTGCGTGATGAAATCCGACAACAGGTGCAACGGCTATCGTATTGTTTTCATAAGCGTACTTTGCTGCATCATACATCGCCCCAGATACATAGGGGAGCGACGCGGCAGTTTGAGGATCTCGGTTTCCATAGCCATTTTTCCTCTCGCAAGCTAGTACATCTCTTACAAACTTTGGACTATGAACCTTTTCTAAGTCCGCAGTTGTTACAGGTTCGGGAGGGTAAATTGAGATATCAAGATCTGCATTCGACCAATTCTGTACGACCAATTTTGGCTTTCCGGCAGATGGGCTCTGTTCATTTAGATCCGGAGCATTAAGCTTCTCCGAATAGAATACCGTAAGCCTGTTTCTTTTAGCCATTACATCCTCCATTTGAACGTGAACCGAGGAACTTCGACTGCCAAAACGGTTTGTTGGCTGCCTTGTTGCAAATAAGACAATTCTGTGAAGGCATCGGCCTGTGTCGGCGAACGATCAGGTTCTGACCCTCACGCCAAGCCGTGATTTTTGATTTGTTTTGTCCCGTAGCTTCATCCTTATCGTCGATCGATTCATTCATGGTTTAGCCTCAGAATATTCCTTATTGTCTGACGTTTGGCATTTAGTGTATTGGTTCAGCGTAAGATGTGAAACTCGGTTGGCGGTTTAGTTTAGTGATGATGGAACAATCTACAAATCGAGTCACTTGGTAGTTGGGGCTCTGCCCCAAACCCCGGGATTTTTCGCATTAGGCCATTAGCAAGTAGGGACAACGGTAGTCGTTGCCAACGTACCGTCGTCACTTGCTACTGGCATCGATTCGGCGCTCAGGTTGCTTCCCAGCAGAGCCTTATCCTCCGATCGATTAACCGTATCATAGCTTTCGCTCGATGACTGTCGAGCGTTTTCTGACTTAATATTCTCTCGTGCCAGGGCACGTGCTTTCGCCCGTGCTTCTCGAGCGGCCTTCAGCTTCGCGTCGCGTGCGTCGAAGATCGCTTGTTGTCGACCCGCCAGCATATCAGCAGGTGTCACATAGCCCAGCGCACTGTGTAAGCGATCTTCGTTGTATTCACGAACGAACTCGGTGACAACGCGAATGGCATCGTCCTTGGTCAATGGCGTTTGAGGGCGAATGCAATCGCTTTTCAGCGTGCGGTGATAACGTTCCAATTTACCATTGCTTTGGGGATAAAACGGACTGGTTCGCACGTGGGTCATGCCGCAGATGCGAATGAATTCCTTAAAGTCTTTGGCGATGAACTGAGGACCGTTATCGGTGATGATTCGAGGCTTTGCATCAGGGTACTTTTCTCGCGCTCTCTGAACGATCACTTCGATGTCGACCTCCTCCATCTTTTCGCGAATCTCCCAGTGCACGATCGCGCGACTAAAGCCATCCAGTAATGACGCAATGAAGTAAAACGTACCGCGGATGTTCAAGTGCGCGATATCCAAATGCCAATGCTCGTGGGCCTGCAGCGGATGCACGAAACCGGTGCCCTTCTTGGACGTTTTCCCCTGATGGCGACGCATTACCCCGGCATCACTGAGCACGCGATAGACGCTCGCCGCGCTGACCGCCACAATGTCTGCATCGAGCATCATGTACGTCAATCGCCGATAACCATCGAGCGGATGATCGTAGTGATACTTGATGATGGCCTGCTTTTCCCAGTCGTCGAGCCAGTGATCGCGAGGTATCCAACCGTTGTGTTCGTAGGCCTTGCCGTAGCTTCGAGTCCAGTTGGAAAACGTGGAAGACCAGAGGCCAATCCACTTCAGAATTTGTCCCTGAGTAACTTCTGTTTTCGCAGCCCAACTTCGCACGTAGTCGACGATTTCGTCGCGGCGTTCATGGGGAACCCATTGGCGATTTAAGGTTCCCCAAGTTCTTTTTTTAGCTGGACATGCTCCTGGAGAAGTTCGGCGATGACTTCATTTTTGGCCTGCATTTTCGCTTCGAGCTGTTGAAGCTTGCGATCCACGGCATCGTCTTGCCGACGCTGGTTGGCCGCATTGGCCTTGCGTTCGAAACAGGACGCCCCGTTCTCAAAAAGCTGTTTCTGCCAATTGTAGAAATTAACCGCACTGATATCGTGCTTGTCGCACAGATCGGACACCGGCACCTTCTCGATGAGGTGCTCCCGTAAAATCGCTATCTTCTGGTCAGGCGTTAAAAACTTGCGTTTCGACATTCGCGTTTCCCTTTCTCGGAACCGCTAAACTCTAGCACGCCGCTTATCTCACAACTTCAACTGAGGCAAAACATTAGAAGCAGGGTAAGTCGCAATCGTAGCGGATGACGTTTGTACAATGATAGTGATGTTCCTGATCGAGTTTGAATCGGTTTTTGATCATACGGTGATCTCAACGCAGGTACGATGTGAACAATTCGACCTTAGGCAGCGGCGGCAAGGGCTTTGAGTCGGCGAATTGTTTCGTTCGACATCAAAGGATCTAGTTTTGGCAGGTTGCAGATCCTTTCGGAACAGCTGAGTTTTGAACCCGATGGAAAGTGCCAATTCCAAGTCTTCCTGGGTTTCGCGAATGAAGCGAGTTTGTAGTGATTCAGCGTTTACTTGTCTGGCGATCATGTTGGTAACCTTTCTGTTTGGCGAGTTCGTGCGTTTGGTTAGAGCAATGTGATATACGCCGGTCAAAAACGACCCTGCGCCATTCAAATAGACAAAAGGCCAAACAGTCACCATTTCGCTGATTCGGCGGCATTGTCAGCATGATATCCGGCGATTTCCGTCTTCAATGCAATAAGAACGCAGCATGAAGTGCCGATTTGATACCGAGAAGATGGCAATAAGGCGGCGAAGATTCAAAGGGTTGACATCGGCGGCCAAGACCGGATTGCAAGAAATCGCTGCCTGAATCGTGTTCAGACAGCGAATGGAGGCCTACGGCAAAAGTCGCGGGCCATCGTCGGCGGGACAACGGTAGTTAGGACAGTTTCGGCAGCCCACTAAACATTTAGGCAACTTTGACACGAAGTTGCGTTTCCCGTCATGGGCCACGGTGATTGCCCAGCGTTGCGGTCTGTTTCCTCCGAGACCTCGGCTAATATCGAATTCGGCTTCGCGAATAAATCGAGCTCTGAGAGCTTCTCGACGCATGCTTTTGGTGTTCATGGTTCGTCCTCAGATTCGTACTTGGAATGCCATTCCGCTTGTGCCGAGCCACGCACTCGAGTCAGGAACACCTATCTATACGACCTGGCGGTGAGTTCCTGCGCGTAGTAAGACAAGTTCGATGCGCTAGTCTGTTTGATTACTTGACCGGCGAAATTGCGTGCGTCATCTTGGACGGCAATGTATCGCATACGCCAACTACATTTCCGAAAGTTCAACAGGGTTT
The DNA here is from genome assembly GCA_041399205.1 of Pirellulaceae bacterium. Classification (GTDB taxonomy): domain Bacteria; phylum Planctomycetota; class Planctomycetia; order Pirellulales; family Pirellulaceae; genus JAGQOZ01. Next base: position 90,139 of record JAWKTK010000027.1, read on the forward strand.
CATCAAGATGGACGACAGCACGATATTTTCTCTTCCATGCCGCAAGACCGATTTGATGCGGCGCTGGTTGCCGCTATTTGTCGGGATTTTGAAGCAGCCTGGGCGGTTGGCGAGCCGACGATTCGAGACTACCTAACCAGAATTGATGCGGGTCGTGTTAAGTTATTGGTTAAAGAGCTACTGCTAATTGACTTGAGGTACCGTCGTAAGAAGGCTCCCGATGTTGGAAGTGATTTTTACGCGGAGCAGCTCGAAGAATTTAAACGAGAAGTGGACGAGGTCTTCCAGCTGGTAGATTCGACGTTCGATCCAGATGAAACGAACGACTATGCACCGGGCGAATCGACGAAGTTCGTTCCAGACGAACAGGACATTCAGGTTCGCTTGCTGATGGATCGCTATAAACTGGACAAGCGGCTTGGTCAGGGCGCGTTTGGTTCAGTGTACAAAGCGTATGACCCGAATTTGGATCGATGGGTAGCCATCAAGATTCCTCGCCAAGACCGCGACCACTTTGACTCACGACGGTTTCTGGCTGAAGCACAAGCTGCGGCAGCATTACGCCACCCTAATATCGTTCCTGTCTTTGAGGCAGGCAGTTTTGTGACGACTAGCTACATCACGTTTGCGTTTGTCGAGGGCCAGTCGTTGCGGCATGAATTGCTGCGCGGGAATCTGACGTTACGCCAAAAGGTTGAGTTATTGGAAACCATCGCGCGAGCGTTAGCGTACGCGCATGCGAAACACGTTGTGCATTGTGATATTAAGCCAGACAATATTGCCCTGGAAGATGGCGAAGCACATGTGTTGGATTTTGGTTTGGCTAGAATTGCATCAACCAGTTCGAATTCCATGGATGCACAAGACGCCGGGGCGTACGGAACGTTGGGCTACATGAGCCCCGAGCAAGCTAGTGGACAAACAGATGTCGGTCCTGCTACGGATCAGTACAGTTTGGGATGCATGTTGTATGAATTCATGGCAGGAAAACGAGTATTCCAAGACTCGTCCGATAAAACCGAGTATATTCGCCGACATCGTTCCGAGAAAATCTGGGTACCGGCACAGTCGCGGCAAGAAAATGAAGAATTAGCGGCGGTTTGCGAACGGGCAACGCAAAGATTGCCTGAAGACCGGTATCCTTCGTGCGAAACATTTGCAGACGATTTGCGCCGTTGGCTTGATGATTTTCCTGTTCGTACGCTCAAGCCCGATCGCGTTAAGGAAGCCGAATATTGGTGCAAGCGTAATCCGCTTCCAACACGCCTGATTTTGTCGCTGGTGATGGCGGCGATTATTACTTTGGGGTTGTATGCCTTTGCTGTTCAGCAACGTAACGACGCCGAGTTGGCAAGAAAACAGTCAGATCGTGACCGTGTTGCGGCCCAGCAAAGTCTAGCAGAAAGCACGTTTCAATTGGCTCGCTTCCAGGGTAGCCAAGGTAAATGGATCAAGGCAATTGATACTGTTGATCAGGCCTTAACGATTGAAACGCCTGAAAGCTGGGAGATGCGTTTTTTTCGCTTGCAGGCAATCCATGCGGGTGTCGAGTCGAATGTTCGTATCGAACAGTTCGTGACGCAAGTCGAAGAAGACTTGAGCCGAGTGCCTATCGAATATCATGGCCGACTACGACTTTGGCGAGCCGAATTGACTCTGTTTCAAGACGTCGACAAAAGCTTGAGCATTTTTCAAGAAGCAATTGACTTAGGCGTGCCAGCGGCGGACGAATTGTATGCTAAAGCGATGTTGGCCGAAAACTCTTTGGATTGCTTGAGTCTGTTGGATCACGCCAGTCAGCTAGAACCATTTGATCGGCGCTACGCCCGAATGAAGCTGTTGCTGCTGATGTCACTTGGAAAATGGGAACGTAGTTTGACGGAATGTGAACGCTTTGACGTCATCTTCCCTGATGACCCAATGCCTTCGGTCGTGCGATCTACGCACGCGGCATTGCATGGGGATCAAGAGCGTGCTTTGACGCTTGCCACCCATGACACACGATTTCCGGAAATGCGTGAACTATCGGTACTTATTGCCGAGAAGTTTTCTCCTTTGGCCAAGAAACTTGCGGACGGGGAAGATTTCACAAATTTCGAAGCGTTTTCGGCGTTGCTGCCGCTGGTGATGCGGCTAAGTCAAAGCGAAGGCAAGACGATCGATTCACAGTTTGCTGGACCACCCTGCATCGTGAGGGCGTACCGCAATTTCATTCCGCCGTCAGTTCGTAAACTGCGGCTCGATAATCCAATTGCCATGGCACGAGCAGTATATGCGTTGGCGATGGGTGACGACGCGTTATTAGATGGAATTTCGAATTTATCAAAATTGCATCCCGAGGGAGTGATCGCGACCTTTGGAATAGGTCGCCTGATCAACGCTGAGTTGGGACCTAACCGTGAATCACTCGAGAAAATTGTTGCGGCATGTGACGATGGGTTAGAACTTGATTTTCTTATCCCGAACAGCGCCCGTTTGTTACATAATTTCCGAGCCCAATCGCTTTACCTTCTTTACCACTTGGAAAAGAAGGTGAGTACCGAGCCGCTGAAGCGGGCGTTACCCAGCGCGAAGGCGCTTTTGGACTTGGAGCCATCGCACTATGATGCGGCGGTCATGGTCCCGATCCTGGAAATCCTGGAAGAACATCAGCTCTTGCGAGATATCGCCGCAAAGATGCTATCAAAGTATCCCGATTCAGCGTTTTGGTTATTGAATCACGCTAAGGCATCGGTTTACGTCGAAGACTACTGGTCTGCCGTGCGAAATGCTCGGCGAGTCCGTGAGGTTGCGAAGAAGGACGAAAAGGAATTAGTGGCAGAAGCCGAACAAATTCTGGCGCAGGCCGAAACCAGTTTCGCAGAGCTACTGGAAAAGCCGGTAGATTAGTGAGTTGGCACAGACTTCGCGTAAAACGTCAAAAAAGCGGACAGTTGTTGCGCAGGCTTGAATCATCAGCGCGTATTTCATTGCAGACGTACAACGTTGGTTCGTTGTGGTCGCAAGAAACTTTGGCGAGGACGGATGATGAAAAAGCTTTGTCGTTTCGTATTGGCATTCATCGTAATCTATGTGGTTGGCTGTTCCAGGACTCCGGATTCGACCGGACCAAAACTCCAGGCAGCACGGTTGTCTGCTCCGGCTGTGGAAATTGCGGAATTGCTGGATGACGGGAAATCGGCTGCAGCCAGAACACTGATTGATATTTACCTGCAACGCTTCCCTGCCGATGGTGGATTGCACGCCCAGCATGCTCGTCTATTGATGGAAGAATACGATCTGTTGTATGACGTTCTGCAGCAAGCAAACAACTCGGAAATTGTGGTGACGGCAGTTCGGAACGCAGTTCAATTTTCGCCAGAATTGAAGCCCTATGTGGCTGATCTTCTGTTGCGTAAATGCCACGCAAGCATTTCAGAAGCCGTCGCTCGAAAGGAGCCGATTGAGTTGACTGACTTGAATTTGTTCCAGCTGGAGTATGTTGAATCTTTGGATGACTCAAATGTCGTAGAGAAAGTGACTGCGTCGATACTAACATTCTCATCTATAACGCTGTTGGGAGCGACATTTTGCGGCGGTGGCTGGGATAATTTGTTGTTTGAAGCAAAGCAGCTAGATGCCCAGGTTGCCAAAGATTGGTCGCCGTCATTTCGGGCACTTTCAGGCGAATACCTGGAACAGAACTGGACTGGTTCCGCGCTTTATTTGAAGTCGGCTTGTGTGTTCCTGGAAAACGACCTGCAGGACGAAGAACTGGAATTGCTACGTGTGGCCGAGTGCCGCGAAATGTATTCTGGAAAGCAATGGGATCAAGTATCAGAATCACGGCAACAGCTGGCCATCCGGGTACTTGAAGCATTCTGCAAAGTGGGAAACCGCAGAAAACTCTTTACTACGTCCATTCGGGATCAACTGGCAAGTTCTGATCAATCCCAGCAATCACGCTAGTTCATGTCCGGATTGCAGGACGACTGGAAACACTACTAGGAGCAGGCCCTGGCAATACCTGACTGGGGCGGCTCTTTTCTAACCAATTGCCAAGTAGGAGGCGTTATGCCCAAACCATGCCGAAAACTATCCGCAGAATCACTCGAAAATCGACACCTTATGTTCGCTCCGGAAGGATTCTTAGATGCTGTAGATCCTGGGTTTATCACATCTGGGTGGGCCTTGGATCGTGATTCGCCGAACCAAGCCATTGACGTTCAAATGCGAATTGACGGCGAGCGAATCGAGGTTGTTCGCGCAGGAAACGCTCGTCCCGACGTCAACGCTGCACTTGGTGTCCCCGGCGATCATGGTTTCCGCTGGCAAATCCCTGCGAGGTACTTGGATGGGCAAACCCATTCGGTTCGAGCTGCAGGGATTGATCCGCAAACGGGCGAACGAGTCGTCTTGGGTTCGCCAATAACGTTTGCCAACACGCTTCCCCAAGGCTACGTAGACGCCGTTGATCCAGGATTTGTCATTGCTGGATGGGCGTTTGACCGAGACTTTGGCAACGGAGAAATCCAGCTTAGAATCAGCGTCGACGGAACGGTGGTTGATGTATTCAATACCAACTATGTTCGCCCAGATATCAATGATACGTTTGGAATCTCTGGAGTCCACGGATTTAGATGGAACATTCCCTCGACCTATCTTGATGGCCAGCAGCATTCGTTCGCCTTGGAGGCGATTGATCCACACTCTGGAAATGCCTATGTGCTTCCGAGTGGCGTCTCGACATTTCAGAACACGGCTCCCAGAGGATATTTTGATGCCATCAATGACGACTATGTCGTAGCGGGCTGGGCGTTTGACGTCGATACGCCTTCGGAATCAGCCACCGTGCAAATTGCAATCGACGGTATTGTAGTCGCGAATGTAGTTACCGATATTCACCGTGCCGACGTGAACCAGGCTTATGGCACTAGCGGAAATCACGGATTCAACTGGCAAATTCCTGAACGCTTTTTCGACGGATTAAGGCATGAAGTCGAAATCTTTGTGTTGGACACCGCCAATGTCGGCGTAAATCGGCCGGTAGACAGAAACGGAATGGCCTTTACGGGACCAACGCCAAACAGTCTCTATCTGGTATTCGACGGATATGAAATCAGTCGAAATCAGCTACAGCATTGGAGCGCCGACTGGTCGTTGTCTCCCGATTCGTGCATCGATTACGATCGGAATGGCGTTTCCATTCGTCCGTTCTATGAAGGAAACGCCAATCGAGAAGAAGTGATTGAGAAAGTGATGGCATTGGTCCAAGCGGATCTAGGGCAGTTTGGTATTGGAGTTCGTCGCCATAGCGGTCCGGTTGTGGAAGGCGAAGGAGCCACTACCATATTTCTGGGCGAATCCACCAGTTGTCATCCTCACATTGCTGGGGACATTGATGTAGGGAACGACAATAATACGGACATCGCGTTTGTCGGCAACGAATTCTGGGAAACAGAAAACCGCTCGGCTTTGGCTCTGGCCGACGTCGTTTTACACGAAGCTGGTCACACGTATGGCCTGTATCATGTTGAATCCGGAAATTCGGCTGAAACGATGGGGATGCGCTACAGTGTCCCGAACGATCGCGAATGGGCTCGGGACACAACGTTCCTGGATGCAACCTTTCCGATAAAGAAGAACCATGGGCCCAACGGAACCCAGAATAGTTTCCAAGAAATGGTTGCGAACTTTGGGTTATCTCAATCGCAAAGCCCTGTCGTTGTTCTTGATGCATCCATCCCATTTGGTATGGAAGAAGCGGACGTGGATTACTCCGATCTTTATGAAGGATACGCAACGGTTGGGGACACCAATCGAGACGGGGTTTTTGATTCGTCCGACTTAGTGCTGGTATTTCAATTCGGTCATTACGAAGATACCATTGTCGGGAATTCGTCGTGGGAACACGGAGACTGGAATGGAGACGGTGAATTCGATAGCAGCGATCTCGTGTTGGCGTTTAACCAAGGATCGTATCAAGCGACGTCAATCGCGGCTGTAGATTTCGCCATGTTCGGAGTACTTGAATCGATGTCTGTTGGCGAAGCCAATTCAAAACGCGACGTCGAACCGAATTGAGCAGGCTATTCTGGCGGCACTGGAAGTGATGAGGCGTTCGCCGGCCAGTTGTAATCCCTACAGCAAACAAACAGCGACGGAAATCGATCTCCGTCGCTGTTTTTTTTGAACCAACGGGAATACATTACATTGGCCCGCCGCACCCAACTTGTTTTGCATGCACCGCGAGCAATAATGACTCAGTTTCAACCAGTTAGTGCTAATTCGTTTGGCAAGCTTTCGAAACTCTAAAGGAATCAATCACAATGAGTATCCGGACTAAGTTTATGGTAGCCCTGCGCTTTTCGTTGGTTCGAATGTCGAAATAATGGCTGAGGACTACGACTTCCAGATTGTGTCATTTCCCGGCGCTGCGGAAACCGTAGTTTATGGCATCAGTGAATCAGGAGTGGTGGTTGGCGAATACGGGAATATTGACTTTGGAAATCCGATTTCCGCTATCAACCGCGGCTTTGTATTCAACGGCACAACTTTCGAAACGATTCATGTTCCGAACGCGATTTCGACGGCCGCTTTGGATGTCAACGACCACGGAGTCATTGTCGGTGAGTACCTCAGTCGCAGTGGACTAACCCTTGGGTTTATATATGAGAATGGCGAATATTCAACCATAACGTCACCATTCGGAACGAGCGTTTCGCTAACGGGGATCAACAATGCAGGGACGATTATTGGCAATACGTCCAATGATGGTTTCGAAGAAAATGTTGATGCCTTTTTTCTAAACCAAGGGGAGCATCAGCAATTCCGATTTCCGCAGGCCGACCAAACCTTTCTTTGGGGGATTAATTCGGCTGGCGACGCTGCGGGGGTCACTAAATCACCACTTGGTGCAGGTGGGCTGCTCACAAACGATTTTCGCATTATTCGTTTTCTTGGGGAGAACATCGCGACAACGGTAGCTCGAGGAATCAACGACATGGGGTTGGTTGTTGGCGAATACCAGTCAATTGATTCTGAGTTCGGCTTCGATGTCACCGTTACGACTACAGGCTTTGCGTACGATGTGGCCACTGATTCATTTCAACTTCTTTCGTTTCCGGCAGAAGATTGCACATTCTCTATCGATCCTTTCAACCCTGTTTTGCCGTCCGAATGCAATCGTTCCATTCGAGACGTCAACAATGGCGGCCAATACGTTGGCTATGCCGATAATGGTGACGGTGAGTATTTCGCGTTTATTGGAACACCAAAGAGAGAAAGTCTTGATGGCGATTTTGATGGCGATCATGCACTTTCGGCTGCGGACATTGACCTCTTAACCGCAACGGTGGCGGCAGGGACCAACGACGTCCGCTTTGACGTTGACTCAAATGGCAGGGTGGACAATCAAGACCGGATCTACTGGGTTCGAGAGCTACGTAATACTTGGTTGGGAGATTCCAATCTCGACGGCGAGTTCAACTCAGCTGATTTAGTGTTTGTATTCACCGCGAACGAATATGAGGATGCCAATCCAAGTAACTCGATTTGGAAGACAGGTGACTGGAACGGTGATCTCGATTTTGACTCATCCGATTTCGTGGCAGCGTTCCAAGGCGGAGGCTATGAGCAAGGTCCTCGAGCGGCTGTAGTTCCCGAATTCGACAGCATGAAGCTTGTCTTGTTGCTTGGGTTTATCAATGCTATGGCTTGCCGGTGTCGAGAAAAATCATGCTGACAGTCATATCACTAATCCTAGTTCCGTCAGCACTGGACGTAGATAAGGCGTTCGCCGGACAGTTGTAATCAATCCCAACAGCAAACAAACAGCGACGGAAATCGATCTCCGTCGCTGTTTTTGGGACGTATTGGCGCGAGACTTCTTGCGCTGCCAAGCAGCAATGTAATTCAGGGAGAAAAGGGAGGCAAAAGCAATGCGAAGCGTCGCCAGTGGAACTCGGAAGGGACGCAAGCACGATCAAAACCAAGATGCATTTGCCGTCGAAATTTTGCCCAACGGTGACGATTTCCTGGTTGTCGCTGATGGCATTGGATCGCATTCATTTGGCGGTAGCGTTGCAAGATGGATTGTGTCTCAGGCAACGATTTTGGCAAAACAACCGCAGCAATCTTTGGGAGACATTTATAGATCACTACACTCAGAATTCCTTGATTCTTTTGCTGAATTTGAAGAGATGCTTTCTAGTGGTGCTTCGGTAAGTTTCGTTCGAACAGGACGGAACGCTTTCGACGCAGTGTGGGCAGGCGATTCGCCCGTATCTATTCTTCAATCTATGAATGGTCAGTCGCGAACTACCTTCACGTCAACGCCAGACACAAACGAAGCAGGTCACCTAACGAACTGTTTCATTGGCAACAAGGCTCCAGACTTCCGCCAAGCCGTTGGCACATTGGCAAGTGGACACCTTGTTGCAATTGCGAGTGACGGTGTCATCCTTACCGAAGAGATGCTTGAGGAACTCGTTTTCGAACCGAATCTGCAATCGAAACTGGACGCAATACTGGACGAATCCGTTTTGTCTCCAACAAGTGATGACGCAACGTTGATTCTCTTGCGAAACTAGGGCACGCGTCGATTTTATTTCTTGGCGAAGAAAAGCCGATGTAATCGGAAAGGGAAATGCCGCGACGAATCTCAATATTCCAGCACGCTAATACCAATACTGAATCCGACTATTTCAAGGCTCCTCTGTTGCCTGTTACTGACGGGGAATTAGTGATTCGCTGCGTTTCCGGGAAGTACGAATTTGCAATGGTCCAGCAGTTTTTTTCCGCGATCGTCCAATACTAAGTCTGGCTTGGGGAGAAACGCGTTAAAACATGCCATTATTCCCAATGACCGAGCAATTTCTTTCGAATATTCAGCACCGCCACGGCTCCAACAGTATAGTTGGTCCCCAGCAGCATGGCGGCGACGTACAAATTCAATGCTGGACGTTATCGGTATCCGTGTCGATCCAACAGTCCGAATCAGTGTGTCATCTACGTCGATGAAAATGACGTGTCTTTGTTGCATTAATGTTAACTTTCGTTTCACAGGACGTTTCGATGGATGCCGGCGAAAGGCTGGGAAATATTGGCCGTGTAGCGATGTTATACTTCGGCCCATAGTCACAGGGCGCTCAATGACATCAATAGTCTTGTTTCAATCGCCCAGTGACAACAGCCCATCTTCGCCGTTCGATTCCGACTCCCTAGTATCTCACCCATTGCAAGGACAATTGGCAATCGGACATCGCCCTAAACTAGGTTTGGTCGAGCGTTTTCCCAATAAGGATTCGAATTCGCTCGTTGCGGGCGGTCGCAACAGCATTTCGTCACCGAACTACGTTTTTTGGTTGAGCTCGTTGATTACGAATAACGCGTCAACGGCCGAGATAAATGAATCCGAGTCGATATCCAATCGCTCGTCGAAATCAAGTGACATGTCTATAGAATTCAGAATCACGAGTGCATCAATTGGACTTACGAATCCGTCACCATTGACGTCCAAAGAACGAGTCGAGCGATCAGGACCAGCTGATAGTTCTTCACTGGCAGATTCTTGTTGCACTGGTGCACCACGAGTATTGGACTGAGCAAAATTCAATTCTACGGCTATGGGAGTCGACATCAAATCAATTTTATGCACACCCGCATGGTGCTGCCATATTGTAGCGCCGTCCATGGTTCGCGTGCCTGCCGAAACTGGAGATTCGGCAACGATCAAGTCTAAATTGCCATCGTCATTCAAATAACCGGCCGCCAAACCGATCGGTGCAAAACGGGACGGCATCGATGCCGACTCGGTAAATTCGCCTTGTCCGTTGTTAGTGAAGATAGAGACTTGCTTTCGCTTTGATTGAGCGATAGCAAGATCACTGTCTGAGTCGGCGTCAAGGTCTGCCACCAGCAGATCTTTAACTCCAGAGTTGGCCGCAATTTCAACTCGCTGGGAAACGTTCCATTCGCCATTTCCCAAACCACTCAGGATCACAATGGCATCGGACTGTCCTGGATTCGATTGGAAATGGCCGACGGCAATCTCGGGTTGCCCGTTGGAATCGAAATCACCAACCGCTACTTCGCTGGCAGCGAAGCCAAGATCCAAGTCTTGTCGAAAATAATCGCTGTCTGTTCGTGAAAGAATAAAGCTGATCCTATTGGCCCCCGAATTTGCCACTACCACATCGTCAAGTCCGTCGTTGTTAAAGTCGCCGACGTCCACCGCCGTAGGAAGTGCTCCGACGGCAATTGACTGGACTAACGAGTACGCAGTTCCCGACCGGTTTTCGTACAGATGCAACTGCGCGGACCGAAAACTGACAACTGCCAAGTCGTCCTGAATACCGTCTTGGTCCAAATCTAATCGAATGACATCTATCGGTCCGTTTCCTGCCGGAAGAGAACTATGGTAGGCAAATTGGCCGCCCACATTTTCAAAAAGCTGCAGTGAGCCGCGGCTTTCGGATGTACCGAGTCCAACATTGGCGATCGCAATATCCAGATCTCCGTCAGCATCAAAGTCAACCGGCGTCATTGCCTGCGGCCGAACTCCAGCTTGATAGCGCGCCTGCAGCGGATTGACAAGATTCGCGGACGAATACAACGCCGCGATACCGCGATAACCATCTTCGAACAATTCGTTCAAGACAACCATTTCATCGTTGGCGTGGTTCGCATCGAACTCTGCCGCCACAACCGCAGTGGAAATCTTGGCATTCTGCGGCAAGGCAGTGGAGAGGTCTTGGGCAAAGGAACCCGTGGGCATTGTTTGAGCCCAGCCCGTCGGACGATCTACACTGACAACGCAGGAACTATTGGACACCGATATGTTCACAAATGAATAATTCCCGAATTCGTCAGTCAGTGTCGTTTGGTTCTCGCACTCGGCAAGCCTTACTATACGACCAGCCAATCCAAGCTCGTTGTCTTCCCGTAAGCCATTGCCGTTCATGTCGTCAAAAACGACGCCGGAAATTCGAGTGTTTGGCGGCAGGACATCCGTTGTGAGTTGAAGAGACGTGGGACCTTCTCCGATAAGGTTGGTTGTAGAACTGACGATCGAGACAAGACCTTCCAGTCTGGTTGAATTCAAGATTGGCACAACACCCGTCACAAAAAACTGAAGGCTACTTTCTGCAGGTAATGAAATGTCCACTTGTGTCTGGCCTGGCGTCTGAAACGGACACGTTGCAGTACCTGCAGGCGAACATGACCAAGTTGTTGATTCTAGCAACGCTGCAAATGCGTCACGTAGCGTTAGGTCAGAGGCATCGCTTGGTCCTGTGTTTTGAATCAAATACGAATAATGAATTTCGCTGCCGGCGTTTGATTCTGACGGAGGAGGTGAAGCCGGTGCACTGGTTGTCACGGAAAGATTGGCTTGGCGAACAATCGTCGACTGCCAAGCATCGTCGTTGTTCTCGGGTATCGGATCAATGAATCCTACCGGAATCGAATTGACGTTGTAGGTAATCTGCCCCATAGCGTCTGGAGCCAGTGTTGCATCCACTGTGTACAGTACCGATTCGCCAACCGGGATTTGAATGAGATGGTCGATTGTTCCGGTGCCAGATGGCGAATCACAAGTTGCGATTCCGGTTGTCGTACAGATCCAGCTGATATTGTCGATGCTGACCGAAGGCGAAAACATGTCGCTGATGCGTGCAGTTAAATCACTGGGACCTGTATCGTTTGCCACTTCAATCTGAAACTGAAATGTCGTTCCGGCAACCAATGTTGTTGTGTTCAACAGTTCCGTTGTCAAACGCAAATCGGCAATGTGTTCTACATCAATCAATCCGTTCAAAATGTTGTTGTTTATGTTTGGGTCCACAGTATCAGGCGGCACGCTACCACTGGCGAAATAGACGATATCATCTTCTTGATTCGACGGGATCGACAATGACGTTCGTAAACGAATTTCTTCGCCCGCTGGCAAATCGACTACTTCACTCAGACTTCCCGAAATCGGCAATACGGGACAAATTGCGGTCACGCATGTCCAATTGGTCGCGTCGATTCCTTGGAATTCGACCGCGATTGGAGCATCCGTCAAGTCGCTTGGTCCCGTGTTAAGGAACACAATTTCATATTCGGTTGTTTGCCCAGCGACTGCCGTTGCTACATCGAAACGGACTTGCAGATCTGCAGCGACGTTAATGGGCGTTGAAACGGTTGCTTCATTGTCAGATAAATTCGCTTCCATTCCGTTGGACAATTCGACATTCGCCGCATTGGTCAAAATGCCTCGAGCTGTCGATTGAACCGTTCCCAGCATTTCGTATTCCACAATGGAATTCGCTGGAACTTCCACGGATTGTGACAATAGGTTGCCCGTTGCGTTTGCGCAATTGCCTGCAATACATGTCCATTCGACATTGTCAATCTGATCAGGCGCTGCGTCCGTAATTATTGCAATCGCGTCACTGGGGCCGTCGTTTCGAACTTGAACTCGATATCGAACCAAATCTCCGGCAACCACAATACTGTCGACTAGCCGTTTTTCAATCGACAATTCGGAAGCGATAATGATGTTGGTAGTTGTTTGATCGGCGTTGGTAGACGCGGCGTCGTCGGGAATCGTTGGATCGAAGTCTGGGTCTTTAAAACCGTCGGGCGGAATAATATGAGTCTCGTTTTGCAACACACCCGTGGCGTTCGAAGGAATCGTTGCATTCACCACGAATGTGACCTTCGCATCGGGCGATGCGGGGATACTGACCAGCGCATCCAGATTTCCGACGCCAGATATGGGACAAGATGCGCCGCCTTCCGAAGTGCATATCCAGTTGGCATTATCAGCGATTATGTTGGAAAAGATGTCGATTACTCGGGCATTAACCGCATCGTCAGGTCCTTGATTCGTTGCCGTGATGGTAAACTGGATGTCTCGCCCGGCAACTGCTTCCGGCGGCGCCGATTTTTCGATCACCAAGTCGGCTTCTAGCGGAGGGCTAATCAAGTCAAGATTGGTTTGGCTGCCGGCAACCATGACGAATTTGATCTGGCCATCGAACGATCGAATCGATGCAGGTATCACCAACGCTACGCTTTGAATATCATCCATTTCCGATGGAGAGAATTCGAAGAATATTTGTTGGTCTTCCTGGCCTCGTTCAATATCTGACTCAACGATGTAGACCGTATCGTCCGATTCGGTGATTTGAACTTGAAGAGTTGGATCGCGTTCGATCAAATCTTCGCCGATGTCTGTAGTTGCGACTAAAAAGAAATGAGTTCCAAAATCGCTTAAATCGACTCCACCCAGACCTGCGCCGGATACGCCATTCCATTCGATTCGCTGCGTGCTTGTGGTTCCGCTATCGTTGTTAAAGAGTAAGTCCTCGAACTCATCGTACGCACCGACCGTCAGATTCGATCCGCGACCATCCAATGACTCGATTTGTAGAGTTCGATTCCCGCCCAGAACGCCGGGAACCAGCGATGAAACTGAAACCGGAAAATCCTCCAGCGGAGTCCGACCATTTACCTCAACCTTTTGATCAACTTCTGTTGGTTCACGAAATAGATCGACGATCTGTCCAAGTGGGAATTCGCGAGTGGCGATACTGGCAAGTGCGTCGCGCAGACGGACGATGACCGTTTTACCGATGTTGGATTCAAAATCATTGATCTCGGTTGACAGTTCGGAATAGCCGAACTGATAAAATCCGTCTACGTCGGTGAGTCGTGTTGCCAATGTCTGGCCATCTTCAACTCGCACTAAATCGGCAACTAGATTGGGCATTGTCTCTCCTGGATCGCATACACCATTTTCGTTCGTATCGCGAAAGGCGGTGCCAGAAATAGACGGAAGCCCTGAAGTATCAGTGAATCCTGTCAATACGCGGCGATGTTCCAGCGTTTCGGCATAAGAATCGACGTGCAAAACAGAAGGTGCGAAGGTTTCGATAAGACATGGGTGCAAGACTCTTGATAGCGACATTCTGATAAGTCTCTCGCACTGGACTTTGTTGGCGAAAGACAATCGCTCCAAGGTATCAGACCCAATAGTCGAAGTGAAGTTTCTGTTGGAAACTTAAAAGAAGCTATTTACCAAGACCGCAACTTCATAGTCAAACTGCTTATCATCGCCGTCGCGCATCGGAACCGTAACGCCAGATGTTATCGTCCAATTGTCTCGCATTTGAAAATGGAACCCTCCGGTGGCGGACAAAACGTCCAAACGGTTCGACAGGTCGGTAACGGTAATACCATTTCCTGTTACGACATCTGCGTCGGTAAGCGTGGTGTTGTAATGCAGTTCAGCAATCAATGCAGCTTTCCGCAGGGGCGTACATTCGCACGGGGATTGATAGAACCAATATCCTCCAGAAACGTCTAATAGCATCCAGGTTGAATCCTGCAGTGTTCCCAGATGCGGCAGTGATCTGCCGGAGGCGTCACCAGCCACGGGATTTCCATTCAGATCAAAATCGAATTGATAAAAACCCTGAACCCAATAATCTTGGTTGGGCGCCCACGCGGCGGCCAAGAAAGGCGAAAGGTGAATACTACGATTGTTAATCTGAAGCAGTTGTTCTCCAGTTGAACGATACAGACGAGTATCATCGCCCGTGGGTAACGCAAACGCGATGCCCCACGTGGTCAGCAGCGTGCGAGATTGTGTCAGCACGTCCTTGAAAATGAAGGTCACGTTGCCTAATTCTGTATTTCGAGCAAGTGCGCCGCCTTCAACTTGGGTGCTGTCTAAGGTTGCGGCAAAGGGAATTCGCACATCAATGGAAGTGAGTCCATTCGCGATTGTCTTTTCAAGTCCAAACGTATAGCGATTCACGTCCCCAATTCCACTGATAACGTCATTGAAGAAGCGGTAATCCAAGTAAAAGCGGTTTCGGGGAATTGGGCTATTGTTTTCGGCAATCTTGACGCGTCGCACGGCGATGCCACCTACACCTGGCAACGCAATTTCTTCCTTAGTTGAATAGCTGTAAAAAGCTCTCCATGTCGGATCGTCGTTCACTGGGTCACCGTTTTGCGCAGATTCCTGGCCGCTGTTACCTACATAGACGACGCGACCACCATCAAAAACAAAATCTGGACCGGGACTCGTGTCGGAATCATTCGGCGGAAGTGGTTCGGTGATTTCAAACGAATCAATCTGGGCATCGCCCGAAGCGTCACTCCCAGTTCCGGGAACGGAAAAGAAGTCCCCAAATGCGCCGTTGACTTGGCGTTCGAAACCAACCAGCGAATTGGCGTCCAGCGGCACTCCGGATAACAACTGCCCTTGGACCGCAAAGTTTGATTCAACTTGATTTCGAATTAGTACGGTTTGGTTGCCTCCGTCGAAGAGTTCGGACAAAACCATCGGCATAGGAAAGTTCATGCCCAACCAAAACAATTGACTATTGGCCATCGATGCTTGCGGCCCTCCGAGTTGCGGCCATTGTGGTTCGATCGCACTCGGTTGTGGCGCTAATACACTCTGTGAAAAGTCCGGCATACCAGCAGCGGAAAAACCGGCTTGGGCTTTTTCAACTTCAGAATCAATCTTGACAATCGGCGATGGGTGATAGGACGGCAACGGTGGCGGTCCAAATGGATCCGTTGTGGTAGGTGACTGCCCCTGTAAGGCGTTGCCTAGTGTTAAGCAAAACAGGGCAGCAACACTGCTGTATTTCCTAGCTACCATAGTCCCTTCCTTGTGTCCTGAACTGGATGCCCCAGTGAAGGCAGGAAGGGAGTGTAGTGAAAAGAGTTTTTATTGTCACCGCCATTTTCGCCATCAAATTCCGGACGGAACAAGCTTTTCAAGTGCTTGCTTCTCCAGTGATAGCATTTGTTTGTCGGTCGGTTCTTTTTCCCTGTAAAGGGTGATAAGTTCCTTTAGCCGTGCGCCCAAACCGGAGATGCTTTCCGCGAGAAATTGACGGGTACTTTCATTGCCATCTTTCGCATCCATTCCAATTGCTACTTCGCAAGCTTGCTTGAAGAAATCCAGACCTTCAGATATTGCAAGCTTAATCTCGTCTAAATGTCTTAGTTGGGCCGTACGCAGAACTGCCAAATGGACAAGGTTCAGCACTGCATTGTACCTCTGGTCGAAGGGTGCGTAGGGTAACTGGTCACCAAAAAAGTGAGCGGCCCGCATTCGCAGGAAGTAACTGGGATTTGACACGCCGGTCTTTTTCGAATAGGCGTCGCCGGCTATGGCAGCATGATCATACGTTATGGGCAGTAACAAGTCTGCTTCACCATTAATCATGGCGTTGTATTCGAAAAGATATGTCGCGTTCATCAATTGCTGCCGGACTTCCAAGAGTTTGGTATGTTCGGCTGTGTCGAAATTGGGGCCGTGCAACATAAGGAAAATCCGAGCTTGAGTCAGGTCAAAGCTGACTTGGATTTCCCGTAGTTGATTGCCGATGATCGAATCTTTCTTGGGTAGCTTGTCGAGCGCCGTTACGATTATTCTGTCTCCCTGCTTAATCCGCTGCTGGCATTCGTCCAGCCATGCTTGCCGTTTCGGCTCGGGCAATCCCTGAGCGTAGATGAAATAATCTAGGGATAGTTGGTAGTAGAAGTTCGCGAGATCTCGCAGAGTAAATGGATCAGTTTGACCGTAGGCAGTCTGATCGGGATCGTACTTGCCTTTAATCTCTTTTTCCAATGCGGCCATCCTGGCAATACGCTGGTCAGCCGATTCGTTTCGATTTGCTAGATGATTCGAAAGATGACTATGATTGGCCATGCTATTGGCGTATAGCCTCAAGGCCGTTTTCGTTTCGGCTTCCGTCTTTTCGTTGTGTTTCCCCTTGTTCAATTGCTCATATATTTTCTGCCGTTCGTGCATGACCGTCTCTGCTTTGGAAACGGCCTCTTCGAATCGTCTTTCCTTTGCCAGGTTCGCTACCAGCGCCATCTGCATTTTCGTGACGATAAGCCTAGTGTGCGGATCGTTATTATGCTCTTGATACTTGTCGATTAACGCTGGGTAGCCTGGATTTTCCCCTTTTAGATCCACTACCTTAGCTTTGACAAAATCTAAATCAATGCCTTGGATGTTGGACCGCCGCAACAGATCCTGGTTCCGATCTAGTTGATTTTGAATCACGCCTGCAAAGCCTGCAACAATGTCTCCGGCATTCTTGCCTTCCCAATCAGGAAGAAGGCTAACAAACTCGCCTACGACGCGGTCGGATGTATCACGTTCTGTTTTCAGGTTGCGAAAATAAATCGATACCGCAACAAAGGAAGCGAAGCTCACCAACAGCAATGCTGCCGATGTACAAGCAATCGTGACTGCCAGATTGCGTCGGCTGTTGGCCGCTCGAAACGTTCGTTCGACTACAGTCTCGGTATAGCCAGAAACGTGGTCACCGGCCAAATAGTTTTCGATTTCCGAACGCATGGCTGCAACGCTATGGAAACGATGCTCTGGGGCAGCGGCTGTTGCGCGACGACAAATTGCCTTCAATGCTCCAGCTACCGGGGCTCGGTCCAGATCGTAGGAACGAATATTGCCTACCTGAGCTCGCTTATCGTCATCTCGCCCACCGTAAGGCGAAGAACCTGTAAGAATGTGAAACAACGTTGTACCCAACAGAAAGATGTCTGTCTTCTCGGTTGGGGATTTTCCCTGAGCTTGTTCGGGTGCTTGGTATCGCGGGTTCTTGCCTTTAACAACTTCGTAATTTCCATCCAATGTGCGAACACACGCCAGGCCCCAGTCTAGGAGGAAGGGGTCTCCCGATTCACTGATTCGAATATTTAGAGGTGAGATATCACAATGCAGAATGTCTTTCTCGTGGGCAATTTCTATTGCAGAGCAGATGTCGCAAAAGTAGCGAAGAATGATGCGAAGGCGTCGATCAAACTCGGATCTCGCAAGTGCTCGTTCTTGGCGGGGCATCGATATGTCGTTTCTTGTCCCAAAGTGCAGTTCATCAATTGCCGAAATCAGATCCCTCCCGCTTATCAGCTCCATTGCGTACCAAGGTTGACCGTCCTTTGTTTCGCCCATTCCCAGCACCTTTGGAAGCATCTTATTCGCGAGCCTGGCGCAATTCCTGGCTTCAGAAACGAAATCATCCCTAGGGAGTTTGCCGTTGGAGAATTTGACAGCAATTTCTCGATTAAACATGTGGTCTCGACATCTCCAAACATCCCCCATTCCACCTTGCCCCAAAGGCCGTTCGCCAACTTTGAGAATTCCAGTCGTGATTCGAAGCAATCTGATGATCCTGTATCATTTTGACGAAATTGCTGAGACGCTGCGCTTTCGCCCAACGCTCTGGTGATTTCGCTTAGCGTCTTGGCGATGCCCGTGACGGCGTCGCCTTCGCTTTCCATCACGTCACTTTGATCTTGGCGAAGACGTTGGCTATCTTCGTTTGATAAGTCTAGCAATTCGCTGAAGGCTTCTTGGACGGTAGCAAATCTGCCGCTTCTCCACTCTTGCACTCCCTCCAGGAATTGATACGACGTCAATCTTCGATTCTTTACCGCTACTAGCCCACACAGTAAATTGTCCAAAACGGCGTTTTCATCCATGGGATGTCCTTTTGCAAAGGGATTTGGAAACTATTCTTCTGGCCAGCCGCAGCCTGACAAATCTTGGGTAACGAGCAAAACCTCAGAGACTGAGTTAGTTCGCTTCAAATACTGGAATAGGACACAGAATTATGAATGATCTGCTTGGGGCAACACAAGTTACGATGCTCGAGAAGTTGCGATCGAACGATCCAGATGTTCGCCGGAAGGCTTTTGAGCGCTTTGTTATTCAATATTTGGACGGCATCTCGGCTTACGTGAAAGCTTGCTATCGAGGTGCAGATGCAGACGATATCACCAACGATTTTTTTGCGTACAAAATGGAGCCGGTTGTCAATAACTGGAGTCCGGATCGGCCGTTTCGGCCCTATCTGAAGACGTGTTTACGTCGTATGCGAACCGGAAAAAAACAGCCCATCCCTGCGGAAAATATCGAAACTGCCGAAACACATGGCTTTGACGCCATTGATGTGGGTGAAACTGTGGCTTGGCTGGAAGAATCCCGACAACGCATGCACGAATATTGTCAAACCAAGCCCGAAACATGGGGCAAGGTCTTCCATCACTACTTTGAAAAAGTGCTCTGGGAAGGTGCCACGCCTCCAAGCTACCGAGAATTGGCGACGCTTTGCGGTCTGGCAGGTGACGGCAATAAAAGCATCGACGGGTATGTGGCTCGAGTCAAATCACTATTCTTCACGACGATTAAGCAAGTGATCGAAGAATATACCGGCGACACGGAAGAAGCTTGTCAAGAACAAGTTCGGTTGCTTACCGAAACAAGGATGGGGCTGCACATCTTAAGTGCGTTGCAGGGCCAACACCGCGATGAAAATGATCATCAGTTAGCCGACAATTCGCCGTCATCCGATGTAAACATGCTCACGACTTACCTTTCCTCGCAAGCCAACTGGTCCGAAGTCGATCCCGCGGAAGTCGCCGATGCCGTTCAGTTTGTTTTGAATGTTTCGTTTACGAAAGGCAGCCAGGCAACAACAGTGGGCGAATTCTTGTCCAACGGAGCTTCAGCACACCTTCCCGACATGGAATCGGCCAGAAACGCAATTGGTCCGCTGATGCGTCGAGCGAAATTGAATGGCAACGTGGCTTTAGAAACCGCGGTTGGAATGGTGGACTTCGCTTTGCTTTCAACTGCGTTAACAACCCATGGATTATGGGCGTCCAGTCGTAAGCCAACGGATGTCCTGGATGGGCTTGTCGCAGCAGTCAACGCGGAATGGCTGTCCGATGATTTGCGAACCATCATGCGACAGGCGATTGATGTGATTCGAAAACGACGCTAGGGATACAAAAAAATGACGGCTGGACGGTTAAACGTGCAGCCGTCATTACTGTTTCATTTGAGGTGGCTACGATTCCACCGCCGATACGCCTCGTTGTTCAACTGCTTGGTACCGGGCCTCCATCAGCTCGTAGAATAGGCGACGACCACCATAAACCGGTCCGATGATGGAATAGCGACTTGTTGGATCATTCGCCACAACCGTGATCGAACCGAGCCCGAACACAGCTTCCACTGCATCACGACGAAAAATCAAATCGCGAACTCGCCACAATTCAATTGTCTTGATGGTTTTGGTTAGGACACCTTGTTCGAATTGGATCCGTTCGTTGGTTACCGTGTACGTCGTCGCACTCCAACCAATCCATGTCCACATACAGCGCAAACCGAATATGCATACCATAGCCAACAGACACATTTGCATGTACCGCACCAAATCAGGCGATGCCTGTAGTCCCGCATTCAAATCAGCCAATAATGCCACAACATCCGGGTCGGTAGACAATTCACCCAATTGACGTGGGCCGGCCGCCAACAGCGTATGGACTCCTAGGCAGATACCGGCAAACACAGCATTCCACGCGGTGGTGACAAGTGGAATGACACCCGACATGCGTCCGCGATAGTAAACAACTGACTGACCGGCTCGTTCCGGAATCCTTGGCCGTAACATCGTCCAACTCCTGTTTCGTGTCCAACATCTGCTTTCATCACATCATGTGTCCAACGACACACGATCCGTCCACCAAACAATCCAGTCGCATGGAACACTACGCTTCCAGTTGCCATGATTTGTGCCTTTGACGCTCGGCCGATTCCCGCGGTCGGTGTGGCCGGAAATCGCCCAAATCGCAGCCTGTCGAGCTTCACTGCTGGGGGCAGTCGGGTCCTTGTTCAATACGGACGTCTTTCCAATCGTGCCAATACTTCCTGTCGATAATGAGCTTGTCTTGACGTTCATGGTTTCCTCGTTGGCATTTGTGTTTTTATGAATCATAAGTAATTACCACTGAACAAGTGACTTCTACGCCATACACTCCGTTTTTGAAAGAACCAGCATCTTTTTTACCGTCGTTCCGCAATGGCCCGGCTTTTCCGAGCAGGCTCCGCTGCCTTCCTAATTTGACAGGTTGCAAGCCCTCGGTAGGTGGATAGAATTTGGCTTGGCGGCACGATGCGTTCAATTCGAATCGTATATGGTTCGAACCGGCCGCAGCATAATTGACCGAGTTGTCTGGAACTGAGTGCATTTGTCATTTGATCTTCGTGGAGCCACACAGTGCAAAATCGTCTGGGATGGATTGGAACTCTGGGCCTGGTGTGGTGTGTCTCAGGCGGCGTGGCTGCAGGCGCAGAAAGCTTCGCCAGCCGATACGGAATCAGTAAACGTACAGGCACCCGAGCTGAAGCCCGTTTTTTCAGACGATTTTCCAAGGATAGCGCGGCGACTATGAAATCGCTGGCGATGTGAAATGGGAAAAGGGTAAATTGACCCTGGAGCGAAGGCGCGTTGATCGGTCGTCAGATGAACGGCGGCAGCTGGGCGAAAGTCTCGTTGAAACTGGGCGAATTAGAACCCGCAGACGGCAAGCCAGCCGAATTACAGATTTGGTTTATGCTGGATGGCACGTGAGTGCTTCGTGAGAATTCAACGGCACGTGGCAAGCGCTGATGGCGTATGCGGAATGGTATCTCTGTTTGGTGCAGTAATAATGGCCAACATACTGCGTCACTTGTTCATGAGCTGCCGATCAACAAGGACATTCCAGCCTAGTCTGGACGTGGAATACCGACACGGCTTGGTGCAAGTCACTTCTGAAGAGCGGCATTTGTTTGCGGCATCAATCAGCACAACAATGTTGCCCAGGTTGGTTATAGCTCGAGCAATGCACGAGCTGACAGAAATGTCAATTTCGACCATCGATCGCCAGCTGAGCTCACAGCAGAACAGAATGAAGAACCCGATGAGCCAAATTCTGCAGTGCAGGAATACATGTGTTCAGATCAGGAAGGCAACTATTCAGCTGCCATTCCTATTGCAGAACGTGTATTGGACATCCAAAAAACGCGTCCTTGGCGTACAGCATCCCGACTATGCCACCAGCCTGAATAACTCGCTGCTCTTTACACGACGTCAGGCCGGACTACGCGCGTGCGGAGCCGCTTCAAACAGGCACTGGAGATCGATAAAGCGGCGGCGGAGCGGGCTCAACATCCCGGCTATGCCACCAACCTGAATAACCTCGCTGGGCTTTACCAATATCAGGGTGACTACGCGCCGTGCGGAGCCGCTTTACAAACAGGCACTTGAGATCAGAAGAGCGGCGGCACGGGCGAACAGCATCACTCTATGCCCAAAGCCTGAATAACCTCGCTAGTGTTTACAAAGATCAAGCCGACTACGCACGTGCGGAGCCGCTACCAAACAGGCACTGGACGTCGCAAAGCTGGCGATGGGCGAACAGCATCCCGAATATGCCACCTGGCTGAATAACCTCGCTCTGCTTTACAAGCTCAGGCGGACTTCGCGCGTGCGGAGCCGCTTTTCAAACAGGCACTGGAGATCAGAAAATCGGCGGCCTGGGTGAACAGCATCCAAGCTGTGCCACCAGCCTGCATAACCTCCTTTCCTTTACGACGCTCGGGCGGACTACGCGTGCGAGGCCGGCACAAGCAGGCACTCGAGATCACCAAAGCGGCACGGGTGAACAACATCAAACTATGCCATCAGCTTGGCTAACCTCCTCGACTTCCGACGCTCAGGGTGACTACGCGCGTGCGGAGCCTTTTCAAACAGGCAATCGAGATTTTCCGATTGGCGGCGCAGACAACAGCATACCGTCTGCCACCCAGCCTGAATGACTCCTTCGCTTTACAACGCTCGGGCAGACTACGCGTGCGGGCCTTCCTGGCAGGCACTGGAATCACCAAATCGGCGCTGGGCGAACAGCATCCCGACTATGCCGCCAACCTGACCGCCTCGCTGGTGTTTGCAAGCTCAGGGTGACTACGCGCGTGCGGAGCCGCTTTACAAGCAGGCACTCGAGATCACCGTCGACGCTGGGCGAACAGCATCCCGACTACGCCAGCTTGGCTAACCTCGCTCGACTTTACGACCATCCAGGCCAGACCTACGCGCGTGTGAGCCTTTTCAAACAGGCAATCGAGATTTTCCGATTGGCGGCAGGGCAACAACATACCGTCTATGCCACCAGCCACCAGACCGGCCTCGCTTCGCTACAACGCTCAGGCAGACACGCGCGTGCGCGAGCCGCTTTGCAAACGAGCACTGGAGATTTACCAGTTGACGCTCGGCGAACAGCATTCCGATTATGCCGCCTGCGTAAATGACCTCGCTTGTGTTTACCAAGCTCAGGGTGACTACGCTGAAGTGCCGGAACCGCTTTACAAGCAGGCACTCGAGATCACCAAAGCGGCGCTGGGTGAACAGCATCAGCTATGCCACCAGCACAGATAACCTCGCTCTTCTTTACCAAGATCAGGCGGACTACGCCGCAGAGCGGAGCCGTAACAAACAGGCACTCGAAATCCAGAGAAAATCGGCACAGGCGAACGGCATCCCGACTATGGCCAAAGCCTGAATAACCTCTTCGCTTTACGACGCTCAGAGGTGACTTCGCGTGGAGGCCGCGCAAGCAGGCGCTCGAAGTTGACAAATCGGCTGGGCGAACAGCATCAAGCTATGCCGCCAGCCTGAATAACCTCGCTGCTCTTTACGACGCTCAGGCGGACTACGCGCTAAATGCGGAGCCAGCACCACAAACAGGCACTCGAGATCACCAAATCGACGCAGGGCGAACAGCATCCCGACTATGCCGCCAGCCTGAATAACCTCGCTTGGCTCTATCGGTACCAAGCCAAACCTGGCCGCGGCGAACCTCTTTTCCGCCCAGTATTGTCAATCCAACGCCAAGTCCTAGATCGCAATGCTGGAATCGAATCGAATCGTCAGCAGATGGCAAATCAAGCGAATGTTAAGCATTGCTTATCGTCAAGACTTTCAACGCCGTGGCATTGGGAAACGACAGTATTTCTGCAATAGAAGATCTGTGGCAATGAAAGGAACCGTGACGGCGGCAACAGGCGTATCGAGCTGTCGCGGGAATCCGCAATTAGCGCCCGCTGTTTCAGGAACTGCAATCGGTTAGTCGCTACCTATCGGATTTATTGATTATACGCCCGCTACACTCCTCCGCCAACCGCTTCTCCAGCGGCAGAAGGAAATCTATCAGCGAAACCGAACCGAATGCAGGGCTACGCTTTGCAGCGGCTCAATGATCAGTACGAAGACTTACAACAGCAGATTTACCGCTGGTAGCGAAGCGTTCCGGCAAATTCGCGAACCGCTTACCGTTGCCGATGTGCAAGCCGATTGCCCGAAAAGACCGCCTATATCGACCTGCTGGAATACCGGCATGCTTCGCCTCGGTTGAATGAATCTGGAAAACTTGATGCTGAAGATCGTTATCGCTTTTTGTGGTCCGGGCTGATCAAGCACCGGCGATGATCGACTTGGGTTCCGCCGCAGGGCTAAAAGCGACGCCATCACCGTGTTTCGGCGACCGTTTGAACCAGCCAGGACACTGCGGCAAATCGAAGCGGCTGCGGTAGCAGCAGGTCAGCAGTTGCACACGCGGTTGTGGTTACCGTTACGGGCCCATCTGTCCGATATCACCCGGCGGTGATTATTTCGCCCGATACGGCGTAGGCACCGTTGCTGCCTTGCCGGGAACTGGAAAGGCAGTTATTTGACGGAAGACTATCAGATTGCCATGATTCCCATGGCGCAGCTATTGCGATCTGATTGGGAAGACGTATTTATTTCAGCGTGAATCCTGGTCTGCTGGTCCTGGGAGATGTCAACTATGACGCCAAGGTGAATTCGCCAGAGTCGACTTCGCGGAAGCCACTCTGCTTGCCGACGTCAGCATGCGTGCGGCAGGATCTGCGATCGGGACGAACGTGGGATGCGTTACTGGTTTTCGTCAAGAACTGGACACGGTTCGATCCTTGTTTGCCAAGCAACATCCCGACGAAACAACCGAATCGCCGCATGGGCGACCAAGCCGACAAGGTTTCTTTTCTGACGGGAAGCCAGCCGATTTTGGCACGTTACACCTTGATCACGCACGGTTACTTTGAGGGCCGACGGTCAAATCCTTTAGCCAAGTTCACGTCCAACCCGACCGACTCGGCATGGATGCGCTTAGAGATTCGATCCCTACTTCAACGCCTATGTGCCGGGGCTGTTGTCCGGTTTGGCATTAGCCGGAGCAGGCTTCAACCGGCGGAAACGGAGGACATGTTCGATGGAATTTTGCGAGCGTCGAGATCGGGGCTTCTTCGCTGCAGGAGTTGATTTAGTGGTATTGTCCGCGTGCGAAACGGGCAGGCGCGTGGCAGGTGGCGAAGGATTGGCGACCTACAGCGTTCGTTCCATGTCGCGGGTGCGAAAACGGTGGTGGTTATGGAAGGTGAACGATCACGCGACGCTGACATTGATGAGCGAATTCTATCAAAACCTCTGGGACAAAGAAGTTGAAAAAACGGCCTGCTTCAGCAACGGCGTGTTGGCTAATCCGCGGACGAAAGAGGTGGTTCGAAGTTTAAGGATCAACGTCGGCCAAATTGATCCAGCGAAACCCGCCCTTCGCCCTCAGAACAACAGCCGCTTGAACCCACGATACTGGGCCGCATTTCAGTTGGGCAGCGATTGGAAGTATAAGGCGTTACGCTGCCAGAACGTTTTGCTTTGTTGACGCCGTTTTTGGATGGGAGTTCGTCGAATTTGTTGCGCAAAACTTATGGCAGTTTTCCGGTGCGCATGTATTCATGGTATTCGTCTTCCGAATAGCCGTGTTCCAAAAAGAGCCGCCGCAAAAGCCGATGGCGGCGGAGTTCGATTCCTTGCGAAAATCGACGTTATGACCAATTGCATTGGTAGCCATGTATACTGCCTTGGATTCATAGGCCAGCGGTCGACCGCCCAATAGCGAAAAGGTTATGGGTTGAGAAGTCGGTGTGATATTGCAGGCTGTTAATCTCTTTCATTATGGTAGTGACGTGCGGCGACTCGGAAAATCGTTGGACTACGCCTTTTTTAGCGTTGTTCTTCCGTCTTAACCATCTGCAAATCAATTCAAAACCAGTAGCGGGTGCGCGCCCCCAGTTGTTCGGTTTTCAGACTGTCAACACATACGCCGTGGGATCGAAAAGCCGTCGTCCAATAACTTATTGAACATGCGATCGTTTACCGAATAAAAGTGCAGTTTCGAATTCCAGGAACTCTTCGGTCGCGTCACCAAATTCTGCGTGGTTGCCACAATACCTGCCAAGTCGTCCGTCACATCTTCTGCCATACCGCCGCAAATCCGACGTCCAAGCCTGCGTCTTCGAGGATCTTGTCCCACTTTCCGTAGGCGGTTTCGCGTTCGGATCGAGTTCAAGGTATTCCGGATCTAGTTCACCTTCGGACGTCCGTAGCTTTCCTAATTCTGTTGGATTGCGAAAACTGGCGTCATTGGGGTCTTTATAGCCGGTTGACTCGGGATGTTTACCGGTGGTGGTTGTATCTCGGGACGGCTCGCCGTAGTTCGAACGCTGTTCTGATTCAGCGTTTTGATTGGTCAAGGACGGCAAAGCTCGTTGCGAAGTACGAAACGCGATGCTTTGGGCGAATTGGAGTATGCCCAATAAGATGATTGCTGCGACAGCGATCATCAAAATGGATTCAATCGGAGCAAGGCCGTGCCGACGCGCGCTGGGCACAACATTGTTTGAATCTCGATTTGAGCGGACGGAAGTTGGGGAATATTCGCGATTGGAATCGCCAGCGGGACTCTACGGCACGGGCGATTGACGCCATCTTGACGAGCTTCAATGTTTGCACAGACGGCAAGTCCTGCTGGGACAGGTGAATAGTTACCAACATCCCGCGGAAGCGGACGTGGCTAGAGATAGCGCTAATGAACGGAGTGACAGTTGTTGGAATCGGTACGCAGTTCGGCAATGAATCCGTCGCTGGAGAGCAAACGCAATACAGGCTAATTGTTCGTCGTGTGCGTCCCGTTGAATTCCGTCCGGTGCAGGTTGCCGGACGCCGAGTACGGTAGGTTCGAAGTGAATCAGAAGCGGTTGGCAGATTTCGCACCAACGCATAATCCCTGGTTTCGATTTGCAGGAGAAATGTGCAGGAAAATATTTGGCGCCCGTGGGACAAGCGGGTCGCCCAAGGCAGTGGAGGCGGACGGGACAATGATCTGAATTTTTTTTGGGGCGGTGCGCAGGATGGCATGTGAGACCGGTATTTAGGGGCATGAAGGAAACGTTGTTTATTTCGAATTCAACAATCGCAACTCCTTCAGGCCAGCAAAATACGGGGAAAATGATGACCAACACCACAAATGCTCAAGTTACTGAATCTCGCAACACAGTTCGCCTTAGCCTTGTAGAAGTGGCACAAGCATGGCAACGAACGGAGGACCCTCAATTGTCCGAACAGTTGCATGAGGCTTTGATGCCGCAAGTACTCAGCCGCATCCAAGCTGTTTTGTTTGCCAAAGTTCGGACTCGAGTCAGTTTGGACGACGTTTGCCAAGACGTTTTTCTTGACATGTTTGTGCAGATTCGCAAGGGGCAATCAAACCTGACAACGGACCGCGAATTTGTTTCCTGGGTATTGTCGATTGCGGTCAATAAGGCTCGGAAAACAAACAAAGACGCTACTCGTCAGAAGCGAGACGTCAGCCGAGACTTGCATTTGGCCGACGACATGCGGTTGGAAAGCGTCTGTTCAACCAGCGGCCAGCAGTCGCTAAGCGAATGGAATGACACGATCGATCGCCTGAACCCCAAGCACCAAGAAATTGTCCGCATGTTGATGCTGGACTACACGAAGCGTGAAATCGCCGCTCGGCAAGGCGTGAATGAACGGACCATTCGCCGTCATGTAAAGGAAATCCAAGTCGCCCTGGAATCGTTTCACATGGCGTCATAGTCAAATAGAGAGGCTGGCACTTTCGCTGGATTCGAATCGAATGTGCCGTCTCGTTCCTGATCCAACATTGAAACGGCCAAGTTGCTCCATTTTACGAAAGACATCATTCCCATGTTCGCAACGAATTTAATCGGACGTGTCGCAAGATCGGCAGGACAAGTACTGGGACTTTCCCGTGGCCCGTTACAAGCTCAACGCGAT